>NZ_JBYSVW010000001.1:449160-715258 GCF_058986625.1 Pseudomonas sp. GW821-FHT07G06 | reverse complement strand
CTTGCCCGCGAAGAGGCCGGCACAGCCAACATCCATGGTGCCTGACACGCCGCCATCGCGAGCAAGCTCGCTCCCACAATGGGACGGGGCAGCTTCAAATTGATCGGCTAGTCCATTCGGACGAAGCCGCTCACCATCCGCCGCCCTAACCTGTCTCTACAACAATAAAACCGTGTCGAGACCCACCATGCGCAAATCCACTTGTGCTCTATTCATCATCGTCTGTGCAGGCGCGTCCACCAGTCTGTGCCAGCTATTCAAAAACGAAGCCTATCGACCGACCACGGCGTATTTCAGCTGTGCGAGCACGGCGATCAATTGCTATCCACCGCTGGTACGTAATCTGTTGCCTTGAGCGCAGGATTTCACCGGCCATAAAAAAACCACCGAATCATCGGTGGTTTTTTCGTTGCTGCATGGATCAGGTTGGCAATACCCCACGGGCCCGCGACAAGGTCAACGCCAGGTCTTCAATCATGTCCTCCTGCCCCCCCACCGTCCCGCGTCGGCCCAATTCCACCAGCAGCTCCCGCGCCGCAATCCCGTACTTCTGCTCGGCACGCTTGGCGAACAGCAGGAACGAGCTGTAGACCCCGGCATAACCCAACGTCAGCGCATCGCGGTCGAGGCGGATCGGCTGGTCCATCATCGGCACCACCAGGTCTTCGGCCACGTCCATGATCTTGTACAGATCCACGCCGCTGTTGACCCCCATGCGCTCCAGCACCGCGACGAACACTTCCAGCGGCGTATTGCCCGCCCCCGCGCCAAGGCCCGCAACAGACCCGTCGATGCGCGCAGCACCGGCCTCGATGGCGGCCAGGGAGTTGGCGATGGCCATGCCCATGTTGTGGTGGCCGTGGAAGCCGACTTCAGTCCCGGCATTCAGGCCGGCGCGCAAGGCACCGATCTTTTGCGTCACTTCATCAGGCAGCATGTAGCCAGCCGAGTCGGTGCAGTAGATGCAATTGGCACCGTAGCTTTCCATCAGTCGCGCCTGCTCCAGCAGTTTCTCCGGGCTGACCATGTGCGCCATCATCAGGAAGCCGACGGTGTCCAGGCCCATCTTCGCCGACATGCCGATGTGCTGGCCGGACACGTCCGCTTCGGTGCAATGGGTCGCCACGCGAATGGTCGAGACCCCATGCTCATGGGCCATTTTCAGATGATCAAGCGTACCGATCCCCGGCAACAACAGGGCCGAAACCCTGGCCTGTTTCATCTGCGGGATCACCGCAGCGAAGTACTCTTCGTCGCTGTGGGCCGGGAAGCCGTAGTTCAGCGACGCACCGCCCAGGCCATCGCCGTGGGTGATTTCGATCAGCGGCACACCGGCCGCATCGAGGCCGGTGGCCACCGAGACCATTTGTTCAATGCTGATTTGATGCTGTTTGGCGTGCATGCCGTCGCGCAGGCTCATGTCATGCAGACGGACGCTCTTACCTTGCAAATTCATGGCAATTCTCCACTCAACGGACGGGCAGTTGCAGGGTGCCCTTGTGGGCTTCTTCGGCGAACATCTCGGCCGTGCGCAATCCGGCGGCGGTCATGATGTCGAGATTGCCGGCAGACTTGGGCAGGAAATCGCCGAGGCCTTCGACCTCGATGAAGATCGACACCTTGCGCCCGTCGAACACCGGCCCGTTGATCAGCTTGTAGCCGGGCACATAGCGCTGCACCTCGCGAACCATGTCCAGCACCGAGGTGCGGATCGCATCCTGGTTCGGCTCGTCATCGGTCAGGCAGTGGATGGTGTCGCGCATCATCAGCGGCGGCTCGGCCGGGTTGATCACGATGATCGCCTTGCCGCGTCGGGCGCCGCCGATCTTCTCCACCGCACCGGCCGTAGTGCGGGTGAATTCGTCGATGTTCTGCCGAGTGCCCGGGCCGACCGAACCGGACGACACGGTGGCAACGATTTCGCCGTAGCTCACCGGTTGCACCCGAGACACCGCCGCCACCATCGGGATGGTCGCCTGGCCACCGCAAGTGACCATGTTGACGTTCATCGCCAGGCTCGACGCGTGCTCCTTGAGGTTGACCGGTGGCACGCAGAACGGGCCGATGGCCGCCGGCGTGAGGTCGATCATGATCACCCCGAGTTCGTTGAGCTTGCGGCTGTTTTCTGCGTGCACGTAGGCCGAGGTAGCGTCGAAAGCGATGCGAATATCATCGTCGAGCACGTGCGGCAGCAAGCCGTCGACTCCGCCGGCGGTGGTTTTGATGCCCATTTCCCGGGCACGTTTCAGGCCTTCGGATTCAGGGTCGACGCCAACCATCCATACCGGCTCGATCCATTCCGATCGGCACATTTTCATCAGCAGATCGGTGCCGATATTGCCCGGGCCGATAATGGCCGCTCTGAGTTTTTTGCTCATGGGGTCAAACTCCAAAAGTCAGGCGCAGAAAGACACCCGGGCACTGCCCAGGCCATCGATGGTCAGAGAAAAACGGTCGCCGGCTCGCGCCGGTTCCAGTGGCACCAGGGAGCCGGACAAGATGATTTCCCCGGCCTTGAACGGAATGCCGAAGGCGCCCAGGGTGTTGGCCAGCCAGGCCACCGCCGTCAATGGATTGCCCTGCACCGCCGAACCCAGGCCTTCGCTCAGGGGTTCACCGTTCTTGAACACACGCATGCGCAAGTTCGGCAGGTCCAGCTCGCGGGGATCGATCTTGCTGTCGCCCAGTACGAATACGCCGCAGGAAGCGTTGTCAGCGACCGTGTCCTGGATGCGGATGCGCCAGTCGTGAATCCGCGAGTCGACGATCTCGAAGCACGGCATCACGTATTCGGTCGCGGCCAGAACATCGGCCTCGGTGATGCCGGGGCCGACCAGGTCGTGCTTGAGCTTGAAGGCGATTTCGCCCTCGGCGCGGGGCTGGATCAGTTTGTTGGCGGACAGGGAAATGCGGGCATCGTCATCGAACGACATCTGCCGGGTGATAAAACCGAAATCCGGTTGATGCACGTTGAGCATCTGCTGCACCGCCGCCGAGGTCACCCCGATCTTCTTGCCGACGATCTGGTCACCGGCCGCCACCCGACGCTCAATGGCGTACAGGGAAATGTGATAGGCGTCTTCGATGCTGATCGACGGCCAGCGCTCGGTCAGCGGCGCCAGGGTGGAGCCGCTGAGCAGCGCCTGATAAAGCTCTTCGCCGAACTCACGGCGCAATTGCACGCTCATCCGCGGGCCTCCTGAAGAAACGCCAGGCACTGGCGGTTGAAAAAGTCACGGTGCTCGACCTGAACCCAATGCCCGCACTCGCTGAGCATCACGAACCGGATTCTGGAACAGTTTTCGAGCATGGTCCGGGCGCCGGAGGACGGGCAGAACTTGTCGTTCATGCCCCAGAAACCGAGGATCGGGCACTGCAACTGACCCAGGCGCGACGTCATGTTCGGCACCTGCATGGTCGACAGCACGCACACCGGCTGCTGTTGCACCACCACCACGCGCTCGTTGACCGTCTCGTCGCTGATCAGGCTTTCATCGAACAGCTGCAGGGCCAGCAGGCGACGCATGCCCGCCGCATCGTTCAGTTCACCCTTGGCGAAGGCCGCGCCCATTTTCTGGATACCTTCCATCTGCAGGTAATACTGTTCCTTTTCCATCAGGCCACCGGGTGCCATCAGCACCAGCCGGCTGACACGCTGCGGTTGGTCGAGGGCCAGTTTGATCGCGATCGCGCCGCCCAACGAGTTACCGATCAGCACACAACGCTGGATGTCGAGGGCATCGAGCAAACCGCTCAGGGCTGCGACAAAGAAATCCAGGGTGTAGAGGGTGTCGGGCTTGTCCGAGGCGCCGTAGCCCGGCAGGTCGGGAACGATGACCCGGTAACCGGCTTCGGCAAACACCGGGTAGTTCTGCTTGAAGTTGCTGTGACCGCTGGCGCCCGGCCCGCTGCCATGGATGAAAATCACCGGCTCGCCGTTGCCGCCATCCTTCCCGCTTGTATCCACATAGCGCAGCTGCAAACCATCCGGCAGCGTAACGAAGTGCCCTTGCGCTGAAGCGCCCATAAGGTGTCCTCCCGGCCTGTTGTTGTAGTCGGATTATTCAGACGGGCCGGGTGCGCAACATCGTCCGACAGGACTACGCCCTTGTAGGAGCGAGCCTGCTCGCGAAAAACGCCAGGACACCGTGGGGCATCAGGTTTTACGCGTTATCGTTGACGTCCATCGCGAGCAGGCTCGCTCCCACAGAAGGCTCTAGTCTCATCGGACGTTGGACTACCGGGACCACAGACCTAGCATCGACGGCATTCCCGAGCGGCAAAAAAGAGAATTCCCATGCTTGATCCAATGGACTTTCACGGCAAAGTGGTACTGGTCACCGGCGGTGGCAAAGGTGTGGGTCGCGGCATCAGCCAGCGCTTCCTCGACTGCGGCGCCGAGGTGGTGATCTGCGGTCGCGAAGCCCCGCCATCCTTGCCTGCCAGCGGCGGGCGCGAGGCGCTGTTCGTGCCCTGCGACCTGCGTGATGTCGAACAATCCGGGCGCCTGATCGCACAGATCGTCGAGCGTTTCGGCCGCCTCGATGTGCTGGTCAACAACGCCGGCGGCTCACCGAATGCCGACGCTGCCACCGCGTCTCCCCGTTTCAGCGAAGCGATCATTCGCTTGAACCTGATCGCACCACTGAACCTGTGCCAGCAGGCCAACCAGGTGATGCAGGCCCAGGCCGACGGCGGCGCGATCATCAACATCTGCAGCGTCAGCGCCACCCGCCCTTCCCCCGGCACCGCCGCCTATGGCGCGGCCAAGGCCGGTCTGCTGAACCTGACCACCTCGCTGGCGGTGGAATGGGCGCCGAAGGTGCGGGTCAATGCGGTCACCGCCGGGCTGATTCTCACCGAGCAGGCGGCCCTGCATTATGGTGACGACGCGGGCATTGCCCGGGTGGCGGCGACCATTCCATTGCAACGCCTGGCGACCCCGGAGGACATTGGCGATACCTGCCTGTACCTGGCGTCGTCTTTGGCCCGTTATGTCAGCGGCGCGGACATCGCGGTGCACGGTGCCGGCGAGCGACCGGCGTTTCTCGACGCGGCGCAATCCTGAAAAGATCGCAGCCTGCGGCAGCTCCTACACAAGGTAATGCCGTACCTGTAGGAGCTGCCGCAGGCTGCGATCTTTTAACCATTCCATTGAACAAGAGAATTTCGACATGCCCGCAATCGCCAGCCACAGTGTTTTTCTCGATCTCCCGCCACAAGCCGCCTGGACCAAACTGCGCGACCTGAGCCTCGCCCCGCACTACGTACCGGGGCTTACCGGCTGCCAGTTTCACCCTGGGCCAACGGAAGGCCTCGGCACCAGTCGCCGGGTGTTGCGCAAGGGTGGTCAGTATCTGGATGAAAGCGTGGTGCAGTGGCAGGAAGGCACGGGGTTCGTGCTGCGGTTGCACAAGGGCGGCAATGACTCGCCCTTTCCGTTTCGCGAGGCGAGTTTCAGTTATGCCCTGCAAGCCGAAGGCGACACGACGTGCATCACCCTGCAAATGCGTTACAGCCTGCGCGGTGGCAGGTTGGCAGAGTGGTTGCTGGCCAAGGCCTTCAACAAGGTAGTGAGGCAGATTGCCGAGAACCTCAAGGCGTACTACGAAACCGGCCGGACACAGAATCCGGATATGACATTGAGCACATCCAACATTGATGTCGCCTGACACGCCGCCTTCGCGGGCAAGCCCGCTCCCACAGGGGGGTGGGGTTGTACGCTAATGCCAGGTTCACCACAAAAACTGTGGGAGCGAGCCTGCTCGCGATGAGGTCGGCACATCCAACATTAATGCCGTCTGACACACCGCCATCGCGAGCAGGCTCGCTCCCACAGGGGCCACCTCAGGAACGCGCCACTTCCGAGTGAGCGGTAAAACGGGTGGCGACGATCTTCCATTGGCCGGCGATACGCTGGTAACGGTCCTGATAGAAGCCGCCCAACTGCCGCGTCGCCCCGCTCTCGCCATCCAGGTTGAAATACCACAGGGCCCAACGGCCCTGAGCCTGATCCTCGTCCAGCACCTCGATTTCCGGGTTGGCGCCATGATGCAGGTCGATCACCCGCTCATGGCAGGCCAGTTCGCGGTACAGCGCGACAAAACTGTCGCGCTCACGAAAGATCCCCAACGGACCGTAATCGATCAGCACTTCACCGTCGGCAAAGCAATCGGCAATCACCTCGACCTGCTTGAGGTCGCAGGCATTGAGGTAGCGATGCTTGAGCTGGCGGATGTCCTCCAGCGCTTCCAGGCGCGCGATCCGCTGTTCCAGATTCATGCCGCACCTCGCGCCGTCACGTTGACCTCGCTCCAGAAGGCTTTCATCGAGCGGATCTGGCCGTCGGCATTGAACTCCATCATGTCGATCACATGCAGCGAGCACGGTTGCCCGCCCCACTCCATGTCGACCCGGAACGGCATCGCCCCGCAACCGTTGAGCGTCGCGCGCACCGGGCCGGTCCGGGTTGCCGAGACCTTCATCGCCCCCAGTCCTTCACGATAAAAACGCGCGATGGCGTCGATGCCCTGCAACGGCGCCTGGCCGACCGGGTCTTCAACGGTGGCGTCTTTGGCGTAGAGCGCGAGGATGCCTTCGATGTCGCCGGCATCCACCAGCTCCACATAACGCGCCATGGTCGCCTGGATCTGCTGTGCGCTGTTCATTCAGACCACCTCGAACAGGGCGGCGGCGCCCATGCCGCCACCGATGCACATGCTCACCACCACATAACGCAAACCGCGACGCTGG
Organism: Pseudomonas sp. GW821-FHT07G06; assembly: GCF_058986625.1. Lineage (NCBI taxonomy): Bacteria > Pseudomonadati > Pseudomonadota > Gammaproteobacteria > Pseudomonadales > Pseudomonadaceae > Pseudomonas > Pseudomonas sp. GW821-FHT07G06. The sequence continues at coordinate 708,505 of NZ_JBYSVW010000001.1, read as the reverse complement.
CCTTCAACCAACGCATGGCCGACCATCCGTGCCCCGGACATGCCGAACGGATGGCCGACGGAAATCGCCCCGCCGTTGACGTTCAGGCGCTCGGCGGGAATACCCAGGGTGTCGCGGCAGTACAGCACCTGACAGGCGAACGCTTCGTTCAGCTCCCAGAGGCCGATGTGGTCCATGGTCAGGCCGTGGCGCTTGAGCAGCTTGGGAATGGCGTAGACCGGGCCGATGCCCATCTCGTCGGAATTGCAGCCGGCGACCGCCATGCCACGATAGATCCCCAGCGGTTCCAGGCCACGCTTCTCGGCCATTTTCGCGCTCATCAACACCGAGGCCGAGGCGCCGTCGGACAACTGCGAGGCATTGCCGGCGGTGATGAAACGCCCCTTGTCGCTCCACTGACCGCCCGGCCATACCGGCTCCAGCGCTTTCAGGCTTTGCAGGGTTGTGTCGATACGGTTGCATTCGTCACGCAGCAAGGTGACGGATTCATAACTGGTTTCGCCGGTGGCCTTGTCGAACAGTGCCTTGCGGCTGGCCAGCGGCGCGAGTTCCCGGTCGAATCGCCCGGCGCTCTGGGCCTGTGCGGTACGCAGCTGGCTCTGGTAGCTGTACTCGTCCTGCTCGTCGCGGGAGATGCCATAGCGCGCAGAGACGATCTCGGCGGTTTCGATCATCGGGATGTAGGCGTGCGGGTCCAGTTCGATCACCGAAGCCGACTGGTTGCGATAGAGGTTCTTGTGCTTGTTCTGCACCAGGGAAATCGACTCCAGGCCACCGGCCACGGCGATGTCGATTTCGTCGCACATGATGCCTTTGGCGGCCATGGCGATGCTCATCAGGCCCGACGAGCACTGGCGCTCGACGGCCATCCCGGCAACCGATGCCGGCAAACCGCCGGCAATCGCGCACAGGCGCCCCAGGTTGTAGGACTGCGTACCCTGCTGCGCGGCGGCGCCAATAATCACGTCGTCCACTTCACCCGGCTCGATGCCGGCGCGGCGCACGGCTTCGCGCACCACGTGGCCACCCAGTTGCGGCGCCTCGGTGTCATTGAACGCACCGCGAAAGGCCTTGCCGATCGGAGTACGGGCGGTCGAAACGATGACGGCTTCTTTCATGCTGGATTCCTCGAAAATGCTGTTGAAGGTCAGGCCGGGTAATAGCGACTGATGGTGTCGACCACACAGCCGGGACGTTCCTCGCCGTCGATGTCGACGCTGACGCGGATGGTCGCCTGCACGCCGCCCTTCACTTCCTCGACCGATATCAATTGCGCACTGCCGCGTACCCGCGACCCGACGCGCACCACCGAGGGGAAGCGCACCCGCTCGCAACCGTAGTTGACGCCCATGGCCAGGCCACGGACTTCGACGATCTGCGGCAGGAACAGATTGACCAGCGACAGGCTCAGGTAGCCATGGGCGATGCAAACACCAAACGGGCCATCGGCGGCCTTGAGCGGATCGACGTGAATCCACTGGTGATCGCCGGTGGCGTCGGCGAACCGGTCGATGCGGTCCTGCTCCAGCAGCAGCCAGTCGCTGACGCCGAGTGATTCGCCCACAGCGTCGAACAGCGCCATCGGCGTGTCGAAAATACGTGGCATGGTCACGCCCTCTGGCTGGATACCGACAACACTTCGCCGGTCATGTAGGAGCTGTAGTCGCTGGCCAGGAACATCATCACGTTGGCCACTTCCCAGACTTCGGCGGCACGGCCGAAGGCTTCGTTGGCGGCGAGTTGATCGAGTACCGCCTGAGGCGCGGATTTGCGCAGGAAATCGTGCAGGGCGATGCTCGGGCTGACCGCGTTGATGCGGATGCCGTAGTCGGCGGCTTCGACCGCTGCACAGCGAGTCAGCGCCATGACGCCGGCCTTGGCCGCGGCGTAGTGCGACTGTTCTTTCTGCGCGCGCCAGCCCAGTACCGAGGCGTTGTTGACGATGACCCCGGCACGCCGCTCCATCATTTTCGGCAGCATGGCGCGGGTCATGCGCATGGTGCCGGTGAGCGTCACATCCAGCACCCGGTTCCACTCTTCGTCGCCCATGTCCACCAGCAGGCGCGAGCCGCCGAGGCCGGCGTTGTTGATCAGCACGTCGACGCCTTGCAGGTCGCGCTCGGCGCAGGCAATCAGCTGCTGCACCTGGGTTTCGTCGGCGACGTTGCAGACCTGGCCGAAAACCTGCTGCAGCCCGGTGGTTTCGCGAATTTTCAGCACCGCTTCGGCCAACCGGCCTTCATGGATATCGCTGATCATCAGCGCCCGGCAACCTTCCTCGGCAGCACGCACGGCGGCGGAAAAACCGATCCCGGCACCCGCCGCCGCGGTGATCAGCACCGACTTGCCGCGCAGCAGGCCGCGACCTTCAACATATTGAGGTACAGACATGAACTCTCTCCTTTCAGGCGCGCGGACGCGGCTCTTTGGGCATGCCCAAGGCACGCTCGGCGATGATGTTGCGCTGGATTTCGTTGCTGCCGCCGTACAGGGTGTCGGCGCGGCTGAACAGGTACAGCGACTGCAAACGGGTCAGTTGGTAAGGCGCCGCTTCGAGCAATTCCGCTTCGGCGCCGAGCACGTCCATCGCCAACTTGCCGAGGCTGGCGTGCCAGGTCGACCAGAACAGCTTGTAGATGGTCGCCTCTTTGCGCAGCGAACCGTCCTGGCTACCCGAAAGCATGCGCAGCGAGTTGTAGCGCATGATCCGCAGCCCGCTCCAGGCTTCGGCCAGACGCTGGCGCAGGATCGGATCACGGTCGGCACCGTTGGCTTTAGCGATGGCGATGATTTCGTTGAGTTCGTTCTGAAACTGCATCTGCTGGCCGAGGGTCGACACACCGCGCTCGAAACCCAGCAGCGCCATGGCGATCTTCCAGCCGTCGCCCGGCGCGCCGATGATGTTGGCGGCGTCGGTGCGGGCATCGTCGAAGAACACTTCGTTGAACTCCGAGGTGCCGGTCAGTTGCTCGATCGGCCGCACGGTGATATCCGCCTGGGCCATCGGCACCAGCAGGAATGACAGGCCGCGATGGCCAACGCTGCCAGGTTCGGTACGGGCGATGACAAAGCACCAGTCCGATTCGTGGGCCAGGGAGGTCCAGACTTTCTGGCCATTGATCACCCATTGGCCGCTCGCCTCATCCAGCGTGGCGCGGGTCTTGACGTTGGCCAGGTCGGAACCGGCGCCCGGCTCCGAATAGCCTTGGCACCAAAACGACGTGCCGCTGACGATTCCCGGCAAAAAGCGCTGTTGCTGTTCAACCGTGCCGAACGCGGCAATGGTCGGCCCGGCCAGCCCTTCGCCGATATGCCCCATGCGGCCGGGGCCACCGGCGCGGGCGTATTCTTCGTGGAAAATCACTTGCCGGGTGATCGACAAGCCACGCCCGCCATGCTCCGACGCCCAGCCGACGCAGGTCCAGCCACCCTCGGCGAGTTTGCGTTCCCAGGCTTTGCGCTCTTCGGGAAACATGTGCTCGTCGCCCGGACCGCCGCGAAAACGCAGGGCCTCGAACTCACCGCAAAGGTTGGCGCTCATCCAGTCGGCCACTTCCTGGCGGAAGCGTTCGTCCTGTTCGCTGAAACTGATTTTCATGGCTGCTCTCCAAGAATCACCGCGGCAATGTGCTCGCGATGCCAGGCCGGTAGCCCGAGGAAGCTCTCGCTGGCGCGGGCGCGCTTGAAGTAGAGGTGCGGGTCGTATTCCCAGGTGAAACCGACGCCGCCGTGCAACTGGATCGACTCGGACGCGCAGTGGAAATAGGTCTCGGAGCACTGCGCCTTGGCCAGCGCCGCCGCCAGCGGCAGTTCGGCCGCGACCTGCGGATCACCCTGCGGGTCGAGAACCTCCTGGGCCACGCACGCGGCGTAGTAGCTGGCCGAACGCGCGCATTCGACTTGCAGCATCATGTCGGCGGCGCGGTGTTTGAGGGCCTGGAAACTGGCAATCGGGCGCCCGAACTGCTGGCGCTCCTGCATGTAGGCCACGCTGAGGTCGAGCACCTGCTGCGCGCCACCGGTCTGCTCGGCAGCCAGGCCGATGCAGGCCAGTTGCAGGACGCGCTCAAGGTGCGGCCAGCCGTGACCGAACTCACCCAGCAGCGCGTCAGCTTCAAGGTACAGGCCCTTGAGCTGGATCCGCGCCTGGCGCCGGGTCTGGTCCATGGTCGGCAGCATTTGCCGTTCGATGCCCGCCTGTGCCGCGTTCACGGCAAACAGGCTGATGCCCTTTTCGCCAGTGGTTCCGGGTTGTCGTGCGGCAACGATCAACAGATCAGCGCCATGGCCGTCGAGCACATGCTTGAGGGTGCCGTCGAGGACGAAGCCGTCGCCTTCGGCCACCACCGTTGCCTGGACATCGTCGGCCGACCAGCCGTTGGCACTGCTGAACGCCAGGGTCGCCGTCACGCTGCCATCGGCAATCGACGGCAACCAGCGCTGTTTCTGTTCATCATTGGCGGCCAGCAACAGCGCGGGTGTGGCCATGCAGGCGGTGGCGAAAAACGGCGAGCACAGCAAACGCCGGCCCATCTGCTCGAGCAGGATCGTCAGCTCGACAAAGCCGAGGCCAAGGCCGCCGTAGGTTTCGGGGATATGAATGGCGGGCCAGTACATTTCCTGGCACAACCGCTGCCAGAGGGCTTCGTCGAAACCCCGTTCACTGACCATTGCCGCCCGCACGGCGGCAGAATCCGAGACATCGGCGAGGAAACCCTCGGCCGATGCGCGGATCATTTCCTGTTCGTCGCTGAATGCAAACTCCATCGCGGCGCCTTCTGCTCGTTTGGCGGGGCGCGCGTGGCGCAACACCCCTTTGAGCATGAAGTCTGGCGCCAGCCGGGCGCGGCAGAATCGTTAGCCCTGCCTAGTCCGAACGGGTGATGTGCTGCGGTGACTGCTCAGCCGGGAAGCCGATCAGCGGCAGTCGCCCCCCATGCGCACGAGCAGCGCTGAACGGTGCGGCTTGAGATACGGGTTGATTTCACCGACCTGGCACGACGCCAGGTTCTGCAATTCAGCCGCGAGAGGCTCTTGCAGGAACAGCAGCCCCGCCGGACGGGACCCGGGCTGCAACTGTGCCACCGTCAGCGGCGCCACCGGCCGGCCCATGTAATAGACCAGGCGGATATCCGGCTCACCCAGGGCATAAGCCTTCTGCCCCGGCTGCCGGTCGGCCAGCGTGGCAACCTGCTCAAGACCGCCGACCCGGTGCGACAACACCCGCGCTTCGACGAACATGTAGAACACCACAAACCCGGCCAGCATCACGTAGGGCACAACGGCCAGGGTCGTGCGCCAGCGCCCCTTCAGTTCGTCGAGCAGCGCCGACCAGTGCATCGCCAGCAGCAACGCCATGGACGGATAGACCGGCAACAGGTACTTGCCATGCTTCTCGGTGAACAGGGAAAACACCAGCAGCGGCAACAGACCGCAGCACAGCAACATGCCGGTCTCGCGGCGCGCGCGGATCATTGCCCAGAACTTGCGCGGCTGTACAAACACGATCAGCCAGAACGGGAAGAAATCACCGGCCAGGTACAGCAGATAGGCATACCAGGCCTCGGCGCCCTGCCCGTCGATCTTCTTCACGATGTCTTCGCTGATGATCGAGGCCCAGATGCCCCAGCCCTGGCTCACCGACACCGCCACGTACCAGGAACTGCCCAGCACCAGGGCAATCAGCCAGCCCCAACTGTCACACAGATAAGCCTTGGCCCGGGCATCGCGGTAGATCAAGGCATAGGCCAGGACCGGTGCCGTCACCCACAACAGGCAGACCGGCCCTTTGGTCAGCAGTGCGCAACCCAGCAGTATGTAGCTCAATCGACTCCACAAGGCCCGCCCCTGCAGGAAGATGAACTGCCAGGCCGCCAGCAGCGCGCCGAAACACAGCAGGGTCAACAGCATCTCGATTTCCGAGCGCCGTGCGAACAGGCTGAACGCACCGTTCGCGGCCAGGAACACCACGGCGAACAATCCGACCTGCCGCCCCGCCTGCCGGACGCCGTACAGATAGGTGCCAACACAGCACAAGGCGGCGGCCAGCGCTGAAGGCAGGCGCACGCTCCACTCGGACAGGCTGCCCAGCACCGCCGTTGAAACCAGGCCCGCCCAATAGAAAAACGGCGGCTTGGAGAGATACAAGTCGCCGTTCATGTAAGGCAGCAGCCAGCTACCCGCCTCGCGCATTTCGCGCACGGTAACGGCGCGGCGGGCCTCGTTGACACTGAGGAACGGCACGCTGCCCAGCCCCCATAAAAACAGCAACGCAATGGCAATAGCGACAAGCCACGTAATATTTCGGGTCGATAACGATCCGCGCATGACCTACTCCTTCAGGCTTTTACTTTTGGCGATCAACTGCAGGTTGCGAAAATAGACAAGGGAGCCGAAGGCCTGTCCGGCGATGAACACCGGGTCCTCGCGGTAAATGGCATAGGCCAGCAACAAGGTGCTGCCGACGATGCTCAGGTACCAGAAGCTCACCGGGATCACGCTGCATTTCTTGTACTCGCTGTACAGCCACTGCAGGATAAACCGCCCGGTAAAGGCGATCTGGCCGACAAAACCGACGGTCAGCCAAAGGGCTTCGCGGGAGAGATTCATCCTTCTATCTCCTGGGCAATGGTGTTCAGCCGCGTGCGCTTGATCAGCCACCAGACGCCGATCAGGTCAAGAATCCCCACCAGCGCGCGGTCGAGGTTGCCGTAGTTCGACACCCCGGCCGTGCGCGGCCGGTGGTTGACCGGGTGCACGATCATGCGCCCGTTGTGACGCTGGATCAGCGCCGGAATGAAGCGGTGCATGTGGTCGAAGTACGGCAGGCGCAGGAACGCCGCGCGCTCGATCAGTTTCAGGCCGCATCCGGTGTCCGGGGTGGCGTCCTTGAGCAAGCGGCGGCGCAGGTTGTTGGCGAACCGCGAGGCGTAGCGTTTGCTCGCGGTGTCACGGCGATTGACCCGGTGCCCGGCGACCAGTTGCACATCGACCTTGCCCGGTTCGCCGCGCACCAGCGCCAGCATGCCAGGGATGTCCGCCGGGTCGTTCTGGCCGTCGCCATCGAGGGTCGCCAGCCATTGTCCGCGCGCCTCGCGGGCAGCGTGGTACAGCGAAGTGCTCTGCCCCAGCGACCGCTCGTGATGGAGGATGCGCAGGGTGTTCAAGCCGTCGTGGCGGATCTGCCGCAGCTCCTGCAGGGTCGCATCGGTGCTGCCGTCGTCGACGACGATGATTTCGTACGATTCATCGGCCAGCGCCACGCAGATTTCCTCAATGAGCGGCTTGAGGTTGTTCGCTTCGTTCTTGGCGGGAATCAGTACGGATACAAAAATGTCATGGCTCATGGAATCACTCTCGCCTTTATTGGATTTCTTTTATCAGAGGCGAATCAAGGTGTCGTAGACCGGCCGACTCGATGCAGTACTCAGCTTTTCACGGCGATGACGCCAACAGTGCCCCGTCCTGTGGACACACTCGCGCGACCTCGCACACGGTGCCCGGCCTTTTGTAAAAATCGCGTCAATATTCCATGCACTTTTTGTCATCATTGCCCTGACGACACAGCGAATTCTGTTGCCATTGGCGCCTGCCCATCTAAAGTGCACCCACGCAAGTGAAAAACATGAATCAGCTAAGGATGCAGAACCATGAGCACTGAGCAAGAGACGACTTTCGACGAACCGCGGCTCAACAGTACGGAAATTCGCATTCTGGGTTCGTTGATCGAGAAAAAGGCCACCAGCCCGGAAACCTATCCCCTGACCCTCAATGCCCTGGTGATCGCCTGCAACCAGAAAACCAGCCGCGAGCCGGTGATGAATCTGACGCCGGGCCAGGTCGGCCAGAGCCTGCGCGCGCTCGAAGGGCGCGGCTTCGCCAGGCTGGTGATGGGCAGCCGTGCCGACCGTTGGGAACACAAGGTCGACAAGGCCCTGGAGCTGGTGCCGGCGCAGGTGATCCTGACCGGGCTGATGTTTCTGCGCGGCCCGCAGACCGTCAATGAACTGCTGACCCGTAGCGGCCGCATGCATGAATTCGAAGACGCCGAACAGGTCGTGCATCAACTCGAACGCCTGATTGCCCGGGGCCTGGCCGTACTGATACCGCGTCAAGCCGGCCAGCGCGAAGACCGCTATACCCACGCCCTGGGTGATCCGGCGGATATCGAGGCGATCATGGCGGCCCGGCAGAACCCGGCCGAACGTGGCAGCAGCGGGGTTTCGGTAGAACGGATCGAAGAACTGGAAGCGCGGATTGCGGCGCTGGAAGAAAGACTGGCTCGGCTCGAATAGCTGGGAGGTTTGCCAGGCACAAAACCTGTGAGCTGGCTGGCATGTGTGATTGACACAGAACCTGTGGGAGCGAGCCTGCTCGCGAAAGCGGTTTGTCAGCCACATCAATGCTGGATGAGCCGACGCTTTCGCGGGCAAGCCCGCTCCCACAGGGATCGGTGGACTGGCTGATATGTGTGATTGACACAGAACCTGTGGGAGCAGGCTTTGAGTTACTCCCCGTCCCAGTAATCCACCCCATCCGCCTGCCGGGCCACCGCGACAAATCCCGATGCATTGCCCTCGGCATCGACATTGAAGTCATCCATCACGGCATATTTGCCGGAATCCGGGTATTCGCAGATCTCCGGCGATTGCTGGGTGCTGACGGCCAGATACCGCAACTCGCCGTTGCTGGTATTGATGATCTGATGGGCCTTTTCAGGCCCCCCCGGTGGACAGGCGATCACATCGCCGGCGCGGATTGGAAAACGCTCGTCTCCCAGGCGGACCTGCCCTTCCCCGGCCACGACATAGAACATTTCCTCATTGACCCGATGGCTGTGAAACGGACTGCCGCGCATGCCCGGTTCCAGCACATACAGGCGATATCCCAGCTTTTGCGCCCCCAGTTGCTGACCGACACGGGCCAGACGCTGCTGATAGCGACCGGCGGTTTCACCGGTCGGTGCAAACGCTTCGGGCAGCGGTTCAAGCTCGACGGTGTTCAAATTGAGAATGGGGGGATGCATGGACACCTCCTAGCTGCGGGCAAACGCCACGGCCTTCTGGAATTGCTCATCCGTCGGCCGTACACCGGTATAGAGCACAAATTGCTCCAGCGCCTGGATCGCGATCACTTCCAGCCCGGTGATGACCCGCTTGCCTTCGGCACGGGCACGCACGATCAACGGTGTTTCCGAGGGGATCGCCACCACATCGAAGACGGTGTCTGCTTTTTCGATCACATCGCCCTCAAAGGCCAGTTGCTCGGCCTCCGGCCCTCCCGTCATGCCGATCGGGGTGACATTGACCAGCATCTGCGGGCGACGACTGCCCAGCTCTGCCTGCCACTCATAGCCCAACGACTGCGCCAGCGCCTGCCCGGCGCGCTCGTTGCGGGCCACGATCAGGCCGTTCTCATAGCCGCCATCGCGCAAGGCACTCGCCACGGCCTTGGCCATGCCGCCGCTGCCGCGCAGGGCAAAGGTCGAGTCCTTGGGCACCTGGTGTTTTTCCAGCAACTGGGCCACGGCGATGTAATCGGTGTTATAGGCCTTGAGATGACCGTCGGTGTTGACGATGGTGTTGATCGATTGAATGGCGGCGGCAGAGGCGTCGAGTTCATCCACCAGGGCAATGCAGGCTTCCTTGAACGGCATCGACACCCCACAACCACGAATGCGCAGGGCGCGAATGCCGGCGACGGCGCCCGGCAGGTCCTGGCTGGCAAAGGCCTTGTAGTAGAAGTTCAGGCCCAGTTGTTCATACAGATGATTATGAAAACGCAGGCCAAAGTTCCCGGGGCGCCCTGAAAGGGACATGCACAGCTGGGTGTCTTTGTTGGGGTTCATCTGCATGGCAAAGCTCCTTCAAATGCACTTTTCGGATGGACGGGATTAGCCGTCCATCGGGATCTGATCGATCATGAAAGCCTGGACGCACAGGCTTGAACAGGTCGGTAAGAAAGTCGGTACAGACCTTACACAAAATTTACCTGGCGGCCGTGCTGTTTTTCGAAAAAAAGCTGTCTTAGAAGTATCCCCGCGACAATCCCTGGGTCTATTGCAGACACAGGCGCCGGGCTGAAGAACCGAGGAACTATCATGATCCGTAAAATCCCCACAGTAGCCTTGCTGATCGGCGCCCTCGCTATCGCGGGACAGGCGCAAGCCCATGGTGGTGGTAATTACTGGCAGGGTCCGGCGGTGTTTGGCGCGATCGTCGGTACTGCCATCGTAGGTTCGGCTCTGATCAACGCCAACCGCCCGGTCTATGTCGCGCCGCAACCGGTCTACGCCCCACCGCCTCCGGTTTATTACGCGCCACCGCCCCCGGTTTACTACCAGCCGGCCCCGGTCTACGTGCAGCAACCGATCTACTACCGCCCGGCCCCGGTGTACTACGGGCCACCCCGTGGCTACTACGGCCCGCCACGCGGCTACTACGGCCCGCCACACGGCCGCTGGTAACGAACTCATCAAGCCCCGCTGAACCAGCGGGGCTTTTTTTATGGGACTTCACGGAATCCCGGGGCACCTGTAGGAGCTGCCGAAGGCTGCGATCTTTTGATTTTGCTTTTGCTTTTGCGATCTGGAGATTGCTGAAGATCAAGATCAAAAGATCGCAGCCTTCGGCAGCTCCTACAGGGGAACACGTGCACCACCAAACAACGAGGCCGAGCGTTAGCTCGCCTCGCGGTGCTATTGCGGTGCACGTCCCCCTCGAGAGGCCGATCGCGGCGGGCTTTGTAGGAGCGAGCTTGCTCCGGGCGGCGTTCCGACGAAAAACCTGAGAGCGCCGCGGGGTGTCAGGCTCCCCGAATCATCGTTGACCTCCATCGCGAGCAGGCTCGCTCCTGCAGGCTCCCCGCCGTAAAGGCGGAAGCATAAGCGGCCTTTACCAGCAGAAATGGATAGGCACACCACCAACAAAATCCGCCAGGCATGAGGCCGCCATCGCCAGAAAACCGGCTCATACAGTTATCGGTGTTCCCCGGCATTGCGTGAACAACCTTTTTTTGCCCGCAGAAAAGCAAAAAGGCCCTTGTGGGGCCTTTTTCGCGAACGCGGGGGTAATCAGCGTTCGAGGTCTGCGATCTTGCCTGGCTTGCCATCCCATTCTGCGGAATCGGGCATTGGATCCTTGCGTTCGGTGATGTTTGGCCAGATATCGGCCAACTCAGCGTTCAGCTCGATGAAGTTCTCCATGCCGGCCGGAACCTCATCTTCGGAGAAGATAGCCACGGCAGGGCATTCAGGTTCGCACAGCGCGCAATCGATGCACTCATCCGGGTGAATCACCAGGAAATTCGGGCCTTCGTAAAAGCAGTCCACCGGACAGACTTCTACGCAGTCGGTGTACTTGCACTTGATGCAGTTGTCGGTGACGACGAAGGTCATTTCTAATTTTCTCCTCAGGCGCGGCTTGCTGCGCCCCTTCTCGTAGGGGTCGCCAGGTTCGGGAGCGATAGTCTGCTGGCCAGGCTATTAGCCAGCAGCATCCCAAACCGCGCGAGATTCTAACAGCTTGCAAGCCGCTGCGTTAGATCCGTGTCTTTAGTGTATAGAGCAATTCGAGCGCACGGCGTGGTGTCATGTCGTCCAGATCAAGCTTGGCCAGGTCATCCAGCACCGGGTGCGGCAGACTGGCGAACATATCGCTTTGCTGTGGAGCCGCCGGTTTACCTTTGGCAGGTGCTGGCGACTCGTGGGGCAGGGCGGTGTCTTCCAGGCGGCTCAAATGCTCGCGGGCGCGGGTAATGACTTCAGTCGGTACGCCTGCCAGCTGTGCCACGGCCAGGCCATAACTCTGGCTGGCCGGTCCCGGCAGCACGTGGTGCAGGAACACGATGCGTTCATTGTGCTCGGTGGCATTGAGGTGCACGTTGGCCACCAGCGGCTGTGCCTCCGGCAGGACGGTCAGTTCAAAGTAGTGGGTGGCGAACAGCGTGTAGGCACGCAGATGCGCCAGGCGTTCGGCCGCCGCCCAGGCCAGGGACAGGCCGTCGAAGGTGCTGGTGCCGCGCCCGACTTCGTCCATCAGCACCAGGCTGCGCTCGGTGGCGTTGTGCAGAATGTTCGCGGTTTCGCTCATTTCAACCATGAAGGTCGAGCGCCCGCCGGCCAGGTCATCGCTGGAACCGATCCGGGTGAAGATGCGGTCGACCAGCGACAATTCGCAACTGGCCGCCGGCACGAAGCTGCCGATGTGCGCCAGCAGCACAATCAAAGCGGTCTGACGCATGTAGGTCGATTTACCGCCCATGTTCGGGCCGGTGATCACCAGCATGCGCGTGTTGTCGTCCAGGCTCAGGTCGTTGGCCACGAACGGCGTTGTGAGTACTTGCTCGACCACCGGATGGCGGCCCTGGCTGATGCGCATGCACGGTTCGCTGACGAAGCGCGGGCAGTTCAGATCGAGGTTCAGTGCACGCTCGGCCAGGTTGCTCAAGACATCCAGTTCGGCCAGGGCACCGGCGGTGTCCTGCAAGGGTGGAAGCTGGGCGATCAGGTCTTCGAGCAGGGCTTCGTACAGCATCTTCTCGCGGGCCAGGGCGCGGCTCTTGGCTGACAATGCCTTGTCTTCGAACGCCTTGAGTTCCGGCGTAATGAAACGCTCGGCGCCTTTGAGCGTCTGGCGGCGAATATAGTCGGCCGGTGCCGATTCCGCCTGCTTGCTTGGCAGCTCGATGAAGTAACCGTGAATGCGGTTGTAACCGACCTTCAGGTGCGACAGGCCGGTGCGTGCCTTTTCCCGTGCTTCGAGGTCGATCAGGAATTGTCCGGCGTTTTCGCTGAGCGATTGCAGTTCGTCGAGTTCGCTGTCGTAGCCGGTTTTCAGTACGCCGCCGTCCCGAATGACCGCTGGCGGGTTGTCGATGATGGCCTTCTCCAGCAGTGCCGCCAGTTCCGGGTAAGTGCTGGTGATGCTGGCGAGTTGCTGCAGGTGCGGGGCTTCGAGCTCCGTCATTGCCACTTGCAGTTCGGGCAGTGCGCCGAGGGCGTCACGCAAGCGGGCGAGGTCGCGCGGGCGAGCGTTGCGCAGGCCGATCCGCGCAAGAATTCGCTCGATGTCACCGATTTCCTTGAGCTGCGGTTGCAGTCTTTCGAAGCGGTAACCGTCGAGCAGGCAGGTGATCGAGGTCTGGCGCGCCAACAGCACTGTCAGATCGCGTAACGGGCGATTCAGCCAGCGGGTCAACAGGCGGCTGCCCATGGCAGTCTGGCAACGGTCCACCACCGATTGCAGGGTGTTGTCGCGGCCGCCGGCCAGGTTGGTGTCGAGCTCCAGGTTGCGACGGCTGGCGCCATCGAGCACCACGGTGTCGTCCAGGCGTTCATGACGCAAGCTGCGCAAGTGGGGCAGGGCGGTGCGCTGGGTTTCCTTGGCGTAGGCCAGCAGGCAACCGGCGGCGCCGATGGCCAGCGTCAGGTTTTCGCAGCCAAAGCCTTTGAGGTCCTGGGTCGAGAATTGCTGGCACAGGCTTTTGAGCGCCGAATCACGCTCGAAATCCCACGGCGCACGGCGACGCACACCACGGCGTTTTTCCGCTGGCAAATCCTTGGGCCAGTCATCCGGGATCAGCAGTTCCACCGGGTTGACCCGCTCCAGCTCCGCCAGCAGGTTTTCCCACCCCTTGATTTCCAGCACGCTGAAGTTGCCACTGGTGATGTCCAGCACCGCCAGGCCGAACAGGCGCTCATCACCCAGAACGGCAGCGATCAGGTTGTCCCGACGCTCGTCGAGCAGGGCCTCGTCACTCACCGTCCCCGGCGTGATGATGCGCACGACCTGCCGCTCCACCGGCCCTTTGCTGGTGGCCGGGTCGCCGACCTGCTCGCAGATCACCACCGACTCGCCAAGCTTCACCAGTTTCGCCAGGTAACCCTCGGCGGCGTGGTAAGGAATCCCGCACATCGGAATCGCCTGCCCCGCCGACTGCCCGCGGGCGGTCAGGGTGATGTCCAGCAACTTGGCGGCCTTCTTCGCGTCTTCATAGAAGATCTCGTAGAAGTCGCCCATGCGGTAGAACATCAGCTGGTCCGGGTGCTGGTTTTTCAGGCGCCAGTACTGCTGCATCATGGGGGTGTGGGAGGACAGGTCGGAGACGGCTTTATTCATCGGATTGTCAGGAAGCTCGTTGAAAGAGGTGGGGCAAAAGCGGGGCAATGGCCGGGCTTTTCCGCGATGGGCGCAAGGTTACCATGGGCGCTCTGCCCGACGCAGGCATCGCGGCCGGGTGACATCTTTTACGATGCAAAAAACAGGTTATGCATCGATCATGCAATTCGGCATTTGTCTTCTGCGAAAATAACCAGCACTATGCGCGTTATGCACAAACGCAACGTATCTACTGTCTTAAGAGCATTGCTCGATCAACACGGGATCTCCCCCACGGAGCTTCACCGTCGTACCGGCGTGCCTCAATCCACGCTTTCGCGCATTCTCAGCGGGAAGATCGTCGATCCTTCGGATAAACATATTTCGAAGATCGCCGAGTACTTCTCCGTGAGCACCGACCAATTGCGAGGTCGCGCGGACGTCGCGCCTGCCGCCAATGCCGGGCGCGCTCCTGTGCATTCGGAACTCAAGGATATAAGCCTGTGGGACGACGATACCCCTGTCGATGACGACGAGGTGTCGGTCCCCTTTCTTCGCGAGGTTGAATTGGCCGCAGGATCGGGAAGATTCGTCATCGAAGAAAGCGAGCGCTCTAGCCTGCGCTTCGGCAAACGTAGCCTGCGCCATAACGGCGTACAGTTCGACCAGGCCAAGTGCGTGACAGTGCGGGGCAACAGCATGTTGCCGGTACTGCGTGACGGGGCGACGGTCGGGGTCAATGCCGGCAAGTGCGGCATCGGCGATATCGTTGATGGCGACCTTTATGCAATCAATCACAACGGACAACTTCGGGTGAAGCAGCTGTATCGCCTGCCGACCGGGATTCGCCTGCGCAGCTTCAACCGCGACGAACATCCGGACGAGGACTACAGCTTCCAGGAAATCCAGGAAGAGCAGATCGTCATCCTCGGTCATGTCTTCTGGTGGGGCATGTACGCCCGCTGACAACCGCTCTACTCGATAAAACCCGCTCACGAGCGGGTTTTTTTTCGCCTGCCAAAAACGCGTCATGACCTGTGTGGCCGGGGCTTTCATGCGCTGGTGCAAAACAAATGCATAAATAAATGCATTTGTGCATTGACTGTATATGCATCCATGCATATTCTTTGTCTCAAGCCGCTCGACAAAGCAGCTCGAAACGAAGCTCTTTAGTTCCACCACACAGGCAGCGATGAACCGGCCTTAACGGTTCAGAGGGTTGGCAACTGACCCGGGTGTGCAGCGTAAAGCACCAGAAGCAGTTATCCGGCGGGCAGGGACCGCGGTCGGAGGAACAATTTGAATCGATCCGTACCGCGCCAGTAGTGCCGAAAGATCAACG
The DNA here is from genome assembly GCF_058986625.1 of Pseudomonas sp. GW821-FHT07G06. NCBI lineage: Bacteria > Pseudomonadati > Pseudomonadota > Gammaproteobacteria > Pseudomonadales > Pseudomonadaceae > Pseudomonas > Pseudomonas sp. GW821-FHT07G06. The sequence continues at coordinate 693,067 of NZ_JBYSVW010000001.1, read as the reverse complement.
CGAAGGACCGCATTACTGAAAAGCCCGGCTCACACCGGGCTTTTTGGAATGCCTACCTGAAAAGGAAAGCGTTTGACCCTTACACAACATTCATCAATCACCCCGGGAGGCGTGACATGACAAACGAGCAACAAGCGTTGCTGGACATGCCGATCTGGCTCGTCATCGTCCTCGCCTTGCTGGGCGGGGTGTCCGGCGAAATGTGGCGCGCCGACAAGGAGGGCGCCCGCGGCTGGTCATTGCTGCGACGCCTGGCCTTGCGCTCCGGGGCCTGCATGATCTGCGGGGTCTCGGCAATCATGCTGCTGTATGCCGCCGGCGTGTCGATCTGGGCGGCGGGGGCTTTTGGTTGCCTGACGGCGATGGCCGGGGCGGATGTGGCCATCGGGCTTTATGAGCGTTGGGCGGCCAGGCGAATAGGCGTCTGTGAAGTGCCAGCCCGTGATTCTCGTCCCGACCAACAGTGAAATGGCCGGCTGATCGAGCTCGCCGAAATAAGAACAGGACGTCCAATATGCCCTCCATCATCGAAAAACCTTCACAGTTTCTGGCTGCCATTGCCTTGGCGCTGAGCAACTCGGCACTCGGTATAAACGTCGGAAGTCATGAGGACTTCACGGAAGTCGGCGAACGACCGTGGGTCCTGATCACCATTGAGCGTGACGCACCTGGCTGCCCTGCCAGTGATGGGCGTATCGCTCATGTATTGACGATCTCGCTGCAAGTGATTGCGCAAGCCATGCAGGCTGGCTCCGGATTGGCCGCTTGTGATTTGGCCAGTGCACTCAAGGATCTGGCCACGGATAACCGCTGGGGGCTGCCGAAGGATCAATGCGACCTGCCGCTGAACCTCGACGCCATTCCTTCAATCCTCATCAGCGAAACACGGCAATACCCGACCTGGACCCTGTCCTTTAGCCAGGCGCTATACCTCGGTCCGCTTCTGCTGGATGACCCGCTGGGCACTCCGAAGTTTGCCCGTACCTGGGAAGTCCCGAACATCGACGACCCGGACCAATACAAGGAACTGGAGGGCTGAGCCATGTTCGATGCGCTTTTACGTCTACAGCTTGGCCCGATCATTGAGCGTCTGGCTGAGATGGAGACCGACTTTGAGGATCTTTACCGGCGTACTGACAGTCTGTGTCGCGTTGGTGTGTGCCAGGAGGTCGATCCGGTCGGCAACACTTGCAGAGTCAGGCACGGTGAACTGCTGACGCCGGCCATCCGCTTTTTCAACCCCAGTGCGGGGGGGCAAAGTGAGACGCGAATACCGTCCGTTGGCGAGCAATGCCTGTTACTCAACCACGGCGGTGGTGAAAGCAGCGCTCAATCCGTTGCGTTATTCGGGCTGAACAGCAATCAGTTTCCCCCCGTCTCGACACAGGCATCGCTGACGCGTCGCCTCTATCGGGACGGCGCTGAAAGCAGCTACGACGACGTCAGTCATACCCTGTACTGGAAAAACGGCCTGGCGCTGCTGACCGCCTCTCGCGAAGTGCTCGAGTTGGAAATCGGCTCGGCGCGAATGGCGATGACTTCTGAATCCATTGAACTGCAACTGGGTGCGACTGGGATGCGACTCGACGCTTCCGGTGTGCACCTGAGCGGCCCCTTGGTAGATCACCAGGGTCGTGTCATCAGCACTGCATAAAGAGTTTTCCCATGATTGGAATCGATCGTAATACAGGCACGGCGGTCGACGACTGGCCTCAATTTGTGCAGCGCGCAACCCGCGCGCTGACTACGCCGTTGGGTACACGTCAGAAGCGCCCTTTGTATGGCTGCGCCATCCCGGATTTATTGGGGCAGAACCTCGGTGACGACTTGTTGATCCTGGCCCAGAGCCATGCCGCGCAAGCGTTTTACAACCATCAGAACGGCATCGGAGATTTCCAGCCAGATGTCATTGTCGCCAGTCGCCAGGGGGCGGGGTTGATGCTGCGTTTCTCTGGCACTTGGAAAAACCGTAATCAAACCTTCGAGGTGGTGACATGAGCATGTTGATACCGGGGCAGAACCAGTTGTCGGAGCCGGCAATCGTCGCCGTCGACGCTTTTGAGGATCTGCTCGCAGAGTTCAAGACGTTTGTCGTCGAGTACGTGGGGGCCCGCTCCCCCGAGAGTGCGGCAACGCTCAAGCTCAGCCTTGAGAATGAAAGCGAACTGCTGACGTTGGCGTTAGAGGCGTTTTGTGTGCGTTTGCAACTTCACGAACGCAAATACAACGCACGGATCAAGCAGATGCTGGCGTGGTGGGCTACCGGCAGCAATCTCGATGCCCGCCTCGCAGACATGGGCCTTGAACGCCAATTGCTGGATCCGGGCGACCCGGTGGCGTTTCCGCCGGTGGCCCCAGTGTATGAGAGCGACGACGATGCCCGGTTGCGTTACTACCTGGCACCCCACGCACCGGCCGCCGGTTCGCGGATGCAGTATCGCCGGGAAGTGTTCACCCTCGGCGAGCGGCCAGCAGTGAAGGTGGAAACGGCAACCGCTGGTGAGGTCACTGTCACGTATAGCTTCACCCCGGACGGCTATGCCGCGCAGATCAAGGACGGTAATGGACGACGCACTGCTCCCGGCGAAGTAATGGTCACGGTGCTTTCGCGGGAGGGCGATGGTACGGCCAGTGACGATTTGCTCGAGGGTGTACGCCAGCATTTTTCCCGCCCTGATGTGCGACCGGAGACCGATCGGGTCACCGTCCAGAGCGCCCGTGTCCGGAACTACAAAATCCGCGTGGTTGCCAGGATCAACGCCGGCCCTGATTCGGGGCTGACGAAAGCCGCTGCACAGCAGCAGTTGCAAGTTTATGCCGACAGTTGCCATCGCCTCGAAGGACGGGTCGATCCGAGCTGGATCGACTACACGCTGCATAACGCCGGGGCGGTTCAGCTGGAGATTCTGGAACCCCTCGAGTCGATTGCGACGACGGCCTTTGAGGCGCCTTATTGCACGGGTGTCGAGGTGGAGGTACTCACCCTATGAGTGATCCAACGCCTCGTATGAGCCTGTTGCCGGCCAACAGTTCACCGTTGGAAAGAGCCCTCGATCTCGGCTTCAGTGTTTTGCTTGAACGCATTGCACCGCCGTTCCCCGAATTGATGAACCCTGCTGCGACGCCCTTGGCGTTTTTGCCTTACCTCGCGGCGGACCGGGGTGTCAGCGAGTGGAACGCTGAGGCAGTAGAGCTGGAAAAACGTTTGACGGTGGGTCTTGCCTGGCCCACCGCCCGGCAGGCCGGCACGCGGCAGGCGCTGGAAAACGCCGCCAAGGGCTTGCGCTTGATGCCTGAGGTGCGTGCCTGGTACGAACAGACGCCACCGGGTACGCCCTACAGCTTTTCCGTCAGGGCTTTTACCGATCAACCCTACAGCGAAGAGATCGACGCACGTCTGGATCGACGCCTGGCGGACGCCAAAAGCGAACGCGACAGCGTGTCGGTATCGGTCGGCTTGAGTGCCTTTGGCAGCCACGTCATCGGCGCGACGACCGTCTGCGGGGAGCTGGCGACGGTTTATCCGATTGTCATCGAAGGGCTGGAGGCATCAGGTGAAGCCTTTATGGCCGCCGGCCTCTACACCGTTGAAACATCCACTATTTATCCTCAGGGGGCCTGAATGGCTGACTATTACACCCTGCTCACCAATGCAGGGATTGCTTACGAAACCGCCTGCAAGGCCGCGGGCGTTCCTATCAGGCTGTCGCAGATATCGGTCGGTGACGGCGGCGGCACGGTCTACAACCCGGCGGCGACCGCCACGGCACTCAAACGTGAAGTGTGGCGCGGACCACTCAATGCATTGTTCCAGGACGAAAAAAATCCGAGCTGGTTGCTGGCCGAGGTGACCATCCCGTCGGAGGTGGGTGGCTGGTATGTGCGGGAAGCGGGGCTGTGGACGGACACCGGCATTCTTTACGCGATCGTCAAATACCCGGAGTCGTTCAAGCCTATTCTGGCGACCTCAGGTTCAGGGAAAGAGTTTTACATTCGCTCGATTTTCGAGACCAGCAATGCTTCGCTGGTGACGCTGTTGATTGACGATACAGTGGTTAAAGCGACGCGAGCCTGGGTCGCGGACTATGTAGCGGCAGAGCTGAACAAGCTTGATGCCAAACAATCGGTACGAGTAGCAACCACAGCCAACATCGCTTTGACTGGTGCTCAAATGATCGATGGTGTGGCTGTTGTCGCGGGCGATCGTGTCCTGGTCAAGAGTCAGACCCTGGCAAAGGACAATGGCATTTGGGTCGCGGCTGTGGCGGGCTGGACCCGTGCAAAGGACGCCGATTCAAGTGCTGAAGTAACGTCAGGGCTGACGGTCTCTGTTGAGCAGGGGAGCAGCAATGCCGATACGATCTGGCAACTGGTCACCGATGGCGTGATTGTTCTCGGCACCACGGCCCTGACCTTTCAGAACGTGACCCAAGGGTTTGCACCGATCGACTCGCCAGCGCTGATCAGCCCTACAGCGAATACGCCGGCGCAATTCGACAACTCGCAGTTGCTGATCAACTCGGCCTATCTGAGACGTCGCGGCGTGGAGTTTGGCGAATACACCAACTACTCCACGTCCACGGTCATGACCCTGGCGGACATCGGTAAAGTTGCGTCCTTTGCGGTTGTTGGAACGGCGACAGTGACCCTTCCTGTCGGCGGAGGTGTCGTTCCGCGAGGTGCGATTGTCTACCTCGTGTGCGGGCAGGGAGCCCTCACCGTCACTTCGGGCCCTGGCGAGATCATCGATGCGGTGAACTATCTGGGGAACATTTCGCTCGTGCAAGGAGATACGGCGGAGTTTGTCCGGGTTGGCAATTTGTGGCGTTTGATTGGCGGCTCTGTCTCACTCAAGTATGCCGGCATCATGTCGGGTCCGAACTGGACAACGCAATCGTTGTTCGACGACTCCAAAGCGATCGCCACGACAGAGTTTACCCGGCGCAGCCAGGGTAACTATCGCGGCTTTACCAGCCTGACCGCAGCCACGACGCTAACCACCGCGGCGGTCGGGACGATCGTAACGGTGATCGGGGCGTTCCAGGTCACGCTGCCTGCGGCCAATGCGCTTCCGGCTGGCGGCGCGATCAACTTTCGCAACATTGGCAGCGGGGTGGTCAACGTGGTTTGTGCCGGGGCTGACGCGATCAATGCCGGTAATGGCGCGCAGGTCGCGAGCATTGCTGTGCAGCCGGGTGCGACCCTGGAAGTGGTCAGTAACGGCGCGACGGCCTGGTGGGCGGATGGATCGGCTCAAATGCAGTACGGGCGAGTATTCGGCTATACCCCGGATCAATTCGACAACAGCAAGTTGTTGGCCACTACTGCGTTTGTCCAGCAGGCACTTGGCAATTTGCCTGGCGATCCGACCTTGATCGCTGGACATACAGTGCTAACTGCCTCACAGGCTGGAGGGCTATTCATCGTTGGTGGAGCCTGGCAATCAACCCTTCCTGCCCTGACAGCAACGCCCAATGGGGCGGTGTTCCATTTTCTGTTCACCTCAAACGGCGCCCTGATAAAAGGGAATGGCTCTGAGATTATCCAAGGCCTTACGGGCGGGAATCTGTATTCCCCGTTGATCGGAGAAAAGGTCAGCATAGTTAAGCGAAATAATGCGTGGTACTTGGGAGGTGGAGGGCTTGGCGCAGAAGCTTTCGCCGTCAATCCTGGTTATAGCGGTTACCAGAAGCTGCCGAGCGGGTTGATTATCCAGTGGGGCGAAACTGCGCCGGCCACGACTGGGGACCTGGTGAATATCTTGCCTATTGCGTTCCCGAATGCTTTCAGAAAGGTACTGATCAGCCAGGGATATACAGCGGGGAGCAACAATGTTGGTTACGCATGTGCAGGCTTTTTGACGCAAGGTTCCTTCGTGTGGCGCGGCAGTCTTCCTGGGAATAGCTGTCAATACATTGCCATTGGCAACTAGTCCGACTGCCCGATGTGTGATTTTGTTTATAACTGCCCATTGAGAGGCAACGTATGACCATTTTTTCGAGCAAATCGACTCGCAGTTTTTTCGACAATGCCATCAGCCTTGCTCTTCCTGACGATGCTGTTGAGATCTCGCACGATCTGCATGCCAGTCTTCTTGAAGGGCAAGTCGCAGGCCAGATAATTGACTTTGATGTTGAGCCGCCTGTGCTGGTCGACTCGCCGCCAGCTTCGCCTGAGGTGTTGGCGGCTGTTGAGAGGCAGTGGCGCGATGAGCGTTTGCTGGCGACCGATGGTTTCGTGTCGCGGCACCGCGACGAACTGGAAGGCGGGTCTGCTACCACGCTGACCCTTGAGCAATACAGCGGGTTGCAGCAATACCGTCAGGCAATGCGTAAATGGCCGGAGGCGGGCCAGTTTCCGATGCTCGATCACCGTCCGCTACCACCGGATTGGCTGGCTGAAAAACTCATATGACGCCCCGCACCGCCGGGGCGTTTTCTATTCCGGCAAACAACACCCAACAGCCCCTTTCCCAAGGGGCTTTTTCGTTTATGGAGAAACGCAAATGACAGAACGCCAAACGTACACCGTGCTCCGTCCATTCCCCATTGGGGGTGGGCACTGGTCAAGCATCGGCCAGGAAATGAAATTGCTCGATGTGGAGGCCAGCGCGTTGCGCAGCGCCGGTCGCCTTGAACGGAAGAAAAACGAGGCGGACGAATCGACCGCCGAATCCAACCCGGCCAAAAAGGCCGCCACCAAGAAGGCTGAATAATATGGCTGAGGTTCTGAACTTCGAACACAACGGCATTAGCGTCAATGCCACCGAGTCCCCCGAGGCCATGGGTGGCCTGGGTGATAACGTCATCGGTCTGATCGGCACCGCGCCGAAGGCCGATCCGCTGATTCCGCGCAATGCGCCATTTCGCATCAACAGCTTCACCACCCAGGCACTGCTCGACCCAACCGGAGCCGAAGAAGGCACGCTGTTCCATGCGGTTTTCCAGATCCTGAAAGTGGTCAAGGTGCCAGTCTACGTGGTCATCGTCGACGAGGGCACAACCCCGGCCGACACGCTGAACAACGTGATCGGCGGCGTCGATCCGCTGACGGGCCGCAAGCTCGGTCTCGCTGCACTCAGCGGCGTGCCAGAAGACCTGACCATCATCGGTGCACCGGGTTTTACCAGTACCAAGGCGGTCGCCAGTGAGTTTGCCTCATTCGGCAAGCGCATCAAGGCTCGTGTGGTGCTCGACGGCAAGGATGCCGCCGTTGCCGATCAGGTGACTTACAGCCAGGAACTGGGCGGTGCGGAACTTGGTTTCGATCGATGCCTGCTGGTGCACAACATGCCATCGGTGTACTCCAAGGCGGCGAAGAAAAACGTGTTCCTGTCGCCTTCGAGCCTGGCCATCGCTGCACTGGCCAAGGTCAAGCAATGGGAAAGTCCGGGCAACCAGGTGACCTTCGCCGAGGACGTTTCCCGGGTCGTGGAATACAACATCCTCGACAACTCCACCGAAGGCGATCTGCTCAACCGCTATGGCATCAGCTACTACGCCCGCACGGTCCTCGGTGGCTTCTCGCTGCTGGGTAACCGCTCCATCACCGGCAAGTTCATCAGCTATGTCGGCCTCGAAGATGCGATCAGCCGCAAGCTGGTGGCAGCCGGCCAGAAGGCCATGGCGAAAAACCTGACCAAGTCGTTCATGGATCAGGAGGTCAAGCGCATCAATGACTGGCTGCAAACCCTGGTCGCCGACGAAACCATTCCAGGCGGCAGTGTCTACCTGCACCCGGAATTGAACAGCGTCGAGAAGTACAAGAACGGCACCTGGTACGTGGTCATCGACTACGGCCGCTACGCGCCGAACGAACACATGGTTTATCAACTCAATGCCCGCGATGAAATCATCGAGCAGTTCCTGGAGGACGTTCTCTAATGTTTACCAACCGCGTAAGACAGGCCATCGCGGCCACCCTGCAAGGCTTGCCGTTGTCGGCGACTGTGGAGGAGTTCACCCCGCCGAAGATCGAGTTCGAAGTGGAGCCGATGGCAGGCGGCCGCTTTATCGTCGAGGAAATGGTCAGGGGCGGCAAAGTGCTGGGTGCCAAACTGGTCCTGCAAGGTGCCGGGCCGGAAATCATGCTGGCACTGGGCGTGAAGATGGGCGAAGACATCCTGCTGAATGTGCGTGAAGCCGGTCAGGACCAGGACGGCAATACCTGGTTCACCTACCACACGGTCGGCGGCAAGCTGAAGTCCCTGGAAGAAGGCAAGCTGAAGATGGGCGAAAAACCCCTCACCACGCTGGATTTGTCCTGCCGCACCTATACCCGTCTGGAAAACGGCATTCCGGTGATCGACATCGATGTGCGCACCCAGAAGTTCATGCTCAACGGCCTCGACATCCTGGGCGACGCCCGTCGGGCGGTATTGCTGCCGTAACACCTCGCTGAACTTCCCCCATGCCGCCTTCACCCGTCGGTTCGCCGACCTGCTGCGGGCGGCTTTCCTGATTCTTCAAGGAATTCATGCCATGTCATGGACACCCCCCAAACATATCCTGTTGTCGCCGATCACCGGTGACGAGGGTGCGCAGATCGCGCAAATCCAGCTCAAGCCGTTGTACTACGCCGCGCAAAAAGAAGCCCTGGCCCGTGCCGGTGATGATGAGGACGACCAGTTCTTCGAGCTGGCATTGCTGGCCACCGGGCTGTCGGCCAAGGAACTCGACCAACTCAAACGCCCGGACTACGTGAGCATCGCGCAATACGTTCATCAAATGTCGACCTTGCCGTCCTCGCACTTCCTGGCACAAGGCGAAGACGCGGCAAAACCGTCGACCTCCCCCGATGAAGTGACCCTGCTGCAACCCCTCGCGGCAGCGGGGCGCACGCTGGCTTCATTGACCCTGGAAATGCCGGTGCTGCGCGCGACCAAGGCGATGAAGAAACTCAAGACGGCCAAAGAACGCGCCGAGTTCATCACTGCCCACTGCACCGGCCTGATGCTTCCCGACCTGGCCTCGCTGACCGTGCCCGACTGGACCCAGCTGCAGGTGCGCATCGACGATTTTTTAAACAAACCGGCGGACTTCTTTCGGAGCGCGACATCGAAGTAATCCTCGATGTGGTGCCGCTCATTTACCCGGTAAGTGAGGCGGAGATTCTGGAGTGGGACGCTGGCAAGGCATTACGCCGCTACGACATCGCGATCACTCGCCTTGGCGTGAAACAGGAGTAGAGCGGGATGGCGGACGAAAAGTATTCGCTAAGAAACGCGGCCATCAATCCAGGGGGGCTGGCGTTCGGTGATATCAGCCTGGATGCAGCCGTAGAGGCGAGTCTTTCGCCAGTGCAAGTCATGGGCGTGTTTGCTGCGCAACAAATGTCCACTTTTGGTCTGACGCTGGAAGCGCTTGGGCAAAAAATCAGCCTGCTGACGACGGCTATCGAGTCATTGAGACTGAAACTGTCATCTCAGCATTCGTTGTCGCAATCTCCTGGTGCCGATGCCAAAAATGAGTCGGTCAGTGAGCAAGCGGATCCAGACAAGCCTGGTGGCCGTATTGAACCGCCGGATCTGCTCAAACCGATGATAGAGATTGACTCGGCCATGGCCGATCTGAGGCAAGCCGCCCGGTTCAACCCGAACCAGAGCAAGGAGGTGCTGCAATCAACTCTGATCATGAGCACCGCTCCGCTGGTGGCAGCCGGCGGGACGAGTCTGGTTGATCTGCTGAAGATTGAGAGCCTGGCTGCCAAGGCAGGGATTGTCAGTACTCTGCCCAATGCCTCGGACCGTCAACTTGTACTGCATAGTTTCGCCAGTGATGCTGCGGTCACCGCAACGGCGTTCAAAGTGCCGGCCATGGAAGTCGCAGAGATGATGGTCGGTTGGCGAAACTCCATGAAGCTCACGAGTGAGGCGTCCTTTGATCTGGCGGACGCCATCAACCATTTGGGCAAGAGCCCCGGGGATGCCACGGCGGCCGACATCGGTGGCGTCTTGCAGCGTGACGGCGGTGCTGCTACGGCGGCAGGCCTGACACCCGCTCAAGCCGCTGCACTGACAGCGGCGTTGTTGAATACCGGAACGCAAAAGGCCGATGCTGGCGCCGCTCTCAGTCATATCGTTACCGCGATGGGCAAGGGCGACAAGGTGTCCGCGGCCGAGCGTACGGCATGGCAGCAGCTGAATATTGCCCCCGCAGTCGTGGCCAGCGAGTTGCGCCAGGACGGTCAAGCACCGGGCGTTGTAATGTCGGTGCTTGCCGCATTGAACAACCAACCTGCCGAGGTACGCACATCGTTGGCGACCACGTTGTTTGCCGACAGTGGTGAAGCGGCGTTGCGCCTGTCGAACAGTCTTTCCGAGGTCAACCAGGCTTTCTGGCAGGTGTTGGATAATCGCCAGTACGCCACGTCGGAGCTGGGCAACGGGGGCGCGGTTAAGCAGGATGCGCTGGCACAATCCAGGACCCAGCAGGGCCAGTGGAATCTCTTCAATGCGCGTAACGAGCGTCTGTCCATGGTCGCCAGCAGTGAGCTGACGCCCGTGGCGGATAGTGCACTGACCTCTCTCGGTTCTCTGACGGATCGTCTGACTGAACTGGCTGAAGCCTTTCCGAAAACCGCAGCAGGCATCGTGGTTGTAGCGGCGGCGGTAAAACCTTTGATCAGCGCGTTGTTCAAGGCTGTGGGGGATGAATTAGTCAACCGGGCGGCCAAGCGTGTGCTGGATGGCGCGGCTGCGAGACTGCCTCGCCGATTGGGTAGACTGATCTCCGAGGACGTTGGAAAAGCTGACCGCGCGGAAGAGACAGTCAAGTCGGAAAAGTCGGAAAAGACAGTCAAGTCGGACCGGTCGGAGAGGTCGGACAAATCGGAACAGTCGGAAAAGACAGTCAAGTCGGACAGCCCGGACAAGCTGGACAAACCGGATGTGAAGGCCGGGAATCGACGTTCCGAAGCCGTTGGGGAACCTGGGGAAAACATCGGTAAACAAGGTATTCGCTCAGTCACGGTTCGTCGTTTAACTGGAGCGACGGCTTCATTGCGCCCGGTCTCTCGCAATGCACCAGGCGCATTGAAGTTTTTGAGTGCGGCCGCCGATGTGGTTGAAGGCGTGCTTGCCGGTGATAAACGAATGGTGACGACAGGGCTGGGCGCGGCAGGTGGCGGTTGGGCGGGAACTACCGCTGGCGCGTCTTTGGGGGCCTCTTTGGGCAGCGTTGTTCCGCTGCTCGGCACGGCTATAGGCGGAGTTGTCGGGGCGTTGGTAGGCGGCTGGATTGGAAGTGAATCGGGCGAATGGCTGGGTGAAAAAATTGCCTCCAACACCGATCGGCTCGCGGCCCCGGATCAAGTCAGTAAAAGCATCAGCGATTCCCAGACAACCCATCAGCAAAACTCCATGACCGCAAACATCTACATCAACGGTCAGGATCAGGCCAGTGCCAGCCAATTGGCCAACCTGGTGGTTCAGCAAATCACCGGACAATTCGGGCTGATGACCCTGCCTGACTCACTCGCGATGCGAAGCGACGCGGCCCTGACCGATGGAGGTACGTAATGCGCCAGCAAATGGTCCTGGGCAGTTTCATTTTCGGCCTGTCCAGAAATTTTGCCTACAGCACCCTGCTTCGCAAGTCGGACGGTGGCTGGACGAACATCGATATCCTCACCAGCAAGCCCAAAACCACGCAGACCGGCCAGGGCCTGCAAACCCTGACGATCACCGGCAAGTCGATGTACGCGACCGCCATGGATCGACTCGATGAATTGCGCGCCTTGCAGGCCTTGCGCACGCCGTTGCCATTGGTGGATGGCATTGGCCGTAACTGGGGCCTGTGGCGGATCAGCAGTCTGTCGGAAACCCAAAACAACATCATCGATGACGGCACCGCGATGGTGGTCGACTGGGTGATTGAATTGATGGAGTTCGCCAATGCGTAGGGTTCGAAGCATCGCCGGTGATTCGGTGAATCTGTTGTTGTACCGTGAGCTTGAGCGTTGTGACGACGCTGCCGAGGAAGCGCTGTGGCGTCTTAATCCGGAGCTTGCCGAGCACGCTGCGGTACTGCCGGCAGGGGTGTGGGTTGTTCTGCCGGAGGTGGACTCAAAACCCGTTTCACCCACACCGGTTTCGGCCTGGGATTAAGGAGGCGGCATGTCACTGGGATTCACGCCAGCGGTGGAAATCTACGGCGCCAATGCGGTGCTGCTCAACGAACGCTTGCTCAATTGGCAACATGTCGACGCGGCGGGCATCGAGTCCGATCAACTGACACTCTCGATTGATCTGCAAGGTCTTGAAGGGTTGCCCGACCTGGGCGGAAAAATCGGCCTGCGGGTGGGTTATCTGGAGTCGGGGCTGGTGGATAAGGGAGAGTTCGTCATTACCCGGCGTACGCCAACCCTGTTCCCCTTGCGCCTGACGCTGGTGGCCACGGCTGCGCCGTTCAGTGCGGCGGATCAAACCGGGTTCAAACAGCGTCGATCGGTCAGCCACGGGCCTACGACCCTGGGAGCGCTGTTTCGACAATTGACCTCCAGGCACGGATTTTCCCCGCGCGTGGCCCCGGATCTGGCGCTGATTAAAATTGCGCACATTGATCAGTCCAATGAAACGGACATGGGGTTTTTGACCCGGTTGGCCTACCTGCACGACGCTGTCGCCAAACCGTTCAACGAATTGTATGTGCTGGCGCGGCGGGGGCAGGTGAAATCGCTGTCGGGCAAGATTCTGGCGCCGGTAATACTGTCAGTGACCACCAACAATCATCCGGGAGACAACGCCTTTGTCTCTGCGACCCTGGATGAAACTGCCCGCGCCAAATACCAGGGTTGCAAGATAAGTTGGTGGGACGCAGCGGCGGGTCAAGAGCGAGTGGAGGAGAGCGGCATTGCGCCGTTCAAGACGCTGCGCAAGCGCTGTCAGGGAGCCGATGAGGCTCGAGCTGCCGCGGAAGGTGAAGTGCGCCGGATGATGCGCGAAACGCTCAAGGTAAACATTGTTTGCCCGGGCAATCCGGCATTGGGCGCAGAGGGACTGGTGGTGCTGGATGACACTTGGCCTGACTTCATGCGAGGGCGCTGGTCGATCGACAAGGTCACCGCCAGTGGAAGTCGAAAGGACAGCTATCGTTGCACGATTGCAGCGACTTGCCTGGCTTCTGCTTCGTAACACCGTGACTACACCGTTTATCAATCAATTGAGGTCAAACCATGCCGCTGACTGAACGGCAACTTCTCAAAATCATGCCAGGCGCCCGCACCCAAGCGGGCGTTTTTATTTCTGTTCTCAAAATTGCCATGGCTAATCACCGCATCAATACGCCCAAACGCATCGCTGCGTTCCTCGCGCAAGTCGGTCATGAGTCCGGGCAGTTGCAGTTCGTGCGGGAGTTGGGCAGCGATCAGTACCTGAGCCATTACGATACGGGTGCCCTGGCTGTTCGCCTGGGCAATTCCGCAGAACCTGACTGCGACGGCCAGAAGTACCGTGGACGCGGTTTGATTCAGGTCACCGGTCGCAACAACTACCGTCAGTGCAGCCTCGGCCTGTTCGGCGACGAACGCCTGCTGACCGCGCCTGAACTGCTCGAGCAACCGCAATGGGCTGCCGAATCCGCTGCGTGGTATTGGGCGCAAAACGGTCTGAACGAATTGGCCGATCGCGACCAGTTCAACAGCATCACCCGCCGCATCAACGGCGGTTTGAACGGGCTACAGGATCGCTTGCAGCTATGGGCGCGGGCGCGGGCAGTGTTATGTCAGCCTTCGGTTTGATTTCGGCGCCTTACCAAACGGCCGTCAGTGTTGTTTTACTGGTGGTGCTGGCGGGCGGCTCGGCGGCGCTGGCCTGGCGTATTCAGGATTGGCGCTATGCGGGGCAACTGGAGGAACAGGTCAGGTTGCACCATGAAACGCTGAATCAACTGACCCTGGTTGCCCAAACCCAGAGGCAGGCGGAGCAGGACAAGCGCCTCTCCCTGGAGCAGCAATTGTCCACCAGCGAAAAAAAACATTACCGAGTGCTAAGCGATGTTCAACGTGATCAGGATCGCCTGCGCGACCGTCTTGCCACTGCTGATCTGCGCCTGTCAGTCCTCCTCGGTGCAGAGGATGTTGCCCCCGACCGCGCAGTGCCAGGCACCTCCGGCCCCGGCGGCGTGGATCATGGCGCCGTACGCGCCCGACTTGACCCGGCGCATGCTCGACGAATTATCGCCATTACCGACGCCGGCGACCGCGGATTGATTGCCTTGCAGGCTTGTCAGGCCTATGTCAGAGCACTTGCGCACTAACATTTTGATCGGGCCTGTCGCTTGCAAGTGCGGTCTGCTGGTGTACGGTTAACCCATCCCGCCCCATCAGGAGATGACCGTGAAAGTAATTACCCAGCTCGCCGCTGACCTTGGCAGGCAATTGCAGATACTCAATGCCCACGTTTCCACGGCCGAGTCCTGCACCGGAGGCGGGATCGCCGAGGCGATCACCCGTATTCCGGGCAGCTCGGCGTGGTTCGAGGCCGGTTACGTCACCTATTCCAATCTGCAGAAGAACCTGCAACTGGATGTTCCTGTGGAGTTGTTCACCACGGTGGGGGCGGTCAGTCGCGAGGTGGTCGAAGCGATGGCCAGGGGTGCGCAGGAGAAAAGTCGCGCGTATTTTTCCGTGGCGGTCAGTGGTGTAGCCGGGCCGGACGGAGGCTCGCCGAGCAAACCGGTGGGGACGGTTTGGCTGGCCTGGGGCGTGGGCGAGCGAGTGTTCAGCGAGTTGCAACACTTCGCCGGTGACCGCGACGAGGTGCGCCGACAAACGGTGAAGGCCGCGCTAGAGGGGCTGCTGCGCTATACCGCGGCAGAAATCTCAAATCAGGGGTAGGCGATCCGGAATCGCTGTGGAATAATACTGGCTACTTATACAGGTGTTGGCCGTCAGGCCTTATTGATTACGTGAGGACTTTAATGGACGACAACAAGAAGAAAGCCTTGGCTGCGGCCCTGGGTCAGATCGAACGTCAATTCGGCAAGGGTGCCGTAATGCGTATGGGCGATCAGGACCGTCAGGCGATCCCGGCCATTTCCACTGGCTCTCTGGGTCTGGACATCGCTCTCGGCATCGGCGGCCTGCCAAAAGGCCGTATTGTTGAAATCTACGGTCCTGAATCTTCCGGTAAAACCACGCTGACCTTGTCGGTGATCGCCCAGGCTCAAAAAGCCGGCGCGACCTGCGCATTCGTCGACGCCGAACACGCCCTCGACCCTGAGTACGCCGGCAAGCTGGGCGTCAACGTCGACGACCTGCTGGTTTCCCAGCCGGACACCGGCGAGCAGGCCCTGGAAATCACCGACATGCTGGTGCGTTCCAACGCGGTTGACGTGATCATCGTCGACTCCGTGGCCGCGCTGGTGCCAAAGGCTGAAATCGAAGGCGAAATGGGTGACATGCACGTGGGCCTGCAAGCCCGCCTGATGTCCCAGGCGCTGCGTAAAATCACCGGTAACATCAAGAACGCCAACTGCCTGGTGATCTTCATCAACCAGATCCGCATGAAGATCGGCGTGATGTTCGGCAGCCCGGAAACCACCACCGGTGGTAACGCGCTGAAGTTCTACGCATCGGTTCGTCTGGACATCCGTCGTACTGGCGCGGTGAAGGAAGGTGATGAAGTCGTCGGTAGCGAAACCCGCGTCAAGGTCGTGAAGAACAAGGTGGCTTCGCCGTTCCGTCAGGCCGAGTTCCAGATTCTTTACGGCAAGGGCATCTACCTCAACGGTGAGATGATCGACCTGGGTGTTCTGCACGGTTTCGTCGAGAAGTCCGGCGCCTGGTATGCCTATGAAGGCACCAAGATCGGTCAGGGCAAGGCCAACTCGGCCAAGTTCCTGGCGGACAACCCGGAAGTCGCGGCAAAACTGGAGAAGCAACTGCGTGACAAGCTCCTGTCCCCGGCATCCGTAGCAGACGCCAAAGCCTCTGCGGTCAAAGAGACCGAAGACGACCTGGTTGACGCTGATATCTGATCGAAGCGATGACCGCCGTACTCGATACACTCGTCGCGGTGCGGCGAACCGCAATGGACCTGCTCGCACGACGCGAGCACGGTCGTGTCGAGCTGACGCGTAAACTGCGTCAGCGCGGCGCCCTCCCTGAAATGATCGAAACAGCACTCGACCGGTTGACGGAAGAGGGGTTGTTGTCTGAAACCCGCTACCTCGAAAGTTTCGTTTCCTACCGCGCCCGTTCCGGATATGGCCCTTTACGCATTCGTGAAGAGTTGAGCCAGCGCGGCCTGCAACGCATCGACATTGAACTCGCCCTGCGTGAGAGCGGTATCGACTGGCAGGAGCAGTTGGCCGACACCTGGCGACGTAAATTCTCCGGGCAATTGCCGGCAGATGTCCGGGAGCGAGCCAAACAAGGCCGATTCCTGGCGTATCGGGGGTACTCCATGGAAATGATCAACCGCTTGTTCAGCGGTCGAGGGATGGACGACTGAACTGAAACGGCCCGCTATTTCGATAGCGGGCCGTTTTTTTATGCATCACGTCACCTTTGACGGCTCCCGCGTGCGTTGTTGTGCCTGGGATTTTGATTGTGCCCAGTTTTCCGGCAGGTTGATGTAGTCCACAAGTTCGCGCAGGCGGCCATGATTGCGGGCGTTGAAGTTGAAGACCAGTCGCGCCAGATGGCTGAATTCGGCTTCGTCGTGTTCCTCGCCGCTGTAAGTATGCTGATGGAAATGATCGCTCAGGCACAGGTCGGCGAAAGCCTCCTGCATGTGTTCGAGTGCCTGGTCGTTGAGTGAGTGATTCATGCGAATCAGGAACTGATGCTTGAGCCAGCGACTGGAGTGGAAGTTGCTGTAGAACTGGTTGATGTGCTCTACCGCTTCTTCGACGTTGTAGACCAGTCTCACCAGCTTCATGTCAGTGGGCAGGATGTAATGGTTTTCCTCCAGTTGCTGGTGAATGAAGTCCAGTGCGCCTTGCCAGAACTTACCGCCCGGCGCGTCGAGCAGCACCACGGGCACCAATGGGCTCTTGCCGGTCTGGATCAGCGTCAGCACTTCCAGGGCTTCATCCAGCGTGCCAAAGCCGCCCGGGCACAGCACCAGGGCATCGGCTTCCTTGACGAAGAACAGCTTGCGGGTGAAGAAGAAATGGAAGGGCAGCAGGTTGGTCGTGCCGTCGACAGTGGGGTTGGCATGCTGCTCGAAGGGCAGGGTGATGTTGAACCCCAGGCTATGTGTCAGGCCGGCTCCCTCGTGGGCAGCGGCCATGATGCCGCCACCGGCACCGGTAATGACCATCATGTCCGAGCGCGCCAGAGCGGCGCCGAGTTCCCGGGCCATCCTGTAGAGCGGATGTTCCATGGGGGTACGGGCCGAGCCGAAAACAGTGACCTTGCGCCGTCCCTTGAATTGTTCGAGCACGCGGAAAGCCTGTTCCAGTTCGCGCAGGGCTTGCAGGGTGATTTTGGCGTTCCAGCGGTTGTGGTCTTCCTGGGCCATGCGCAGCACGGTCAGGATCATGTCACGGTAGATCGGGATGTTCGGGCTGTTGGGTGAAATCAGCTTGAGTTGTTCTTCGACCTTGCTGAGGAGGTCGTGGCCGCTTTCTTCGAAATGACGGCTCAGGAGGTCATTCGGTTGGTAAGGCATTCAACTTCTCCTTCTGCACAGAACCCTCGGCCCGACAACGTACGCCGGTGCCACGACACTTCATGTGTCGCTGTCTGCCCAGGCCCATGCCTGGGCGATCTACTTGACCCGAATGGCATCGGATCATCCAAACAGGTTCTGTTTTTCCCTTGGATGAAAGAAACAATCGCACAACACGACAAGCGACGGCCAGCCCCTTTCCAGCCCTGAAAAAGTGAAGGTGGATACCTGAAATCTAGACCTTCACAATGATTTGCGCTGATTGATCATTGCGCCACAACGTCTTTGCTGGCAACCGCTTATTGACGATTTGCAAGGTGGTTTCACCGCTCGTCTGAACAGGCGTCGCCTGTGCCGCACTCTGATTTACTAAGTTACAGGTGCCACACGACAACTTTGCGTCAACGGCAGGGCGCACGGTACATGCAGTTCAAGGATTCAATCGCTCAAACATGAGTGAAGTGCAGGGAGGCGGGAAACCATGGCCAGAGTCGTTCTGGAGGTCGATACGCAACTGTATCGATTGTTGAAGTCATCAGCCGAGGCCAATCAATTGAGCCTCGAAGAGGAGTGCTGCCGGCGTTTGCGTGGCGGCGAACGCCGTTCGCATTACTTGCAGGCGCTGCTGGCAGAATTGCGCGCCGAAGATGAACAGCGGCGCGCCAATTCCCGGTGATTACTTTTTCTTCTTGGCCGGTTGCAGGCAATCCGATTCCTGGAAGCTGGCGGAGCCGACCGGACGGTTGGTCTTCACCTCGGTGAAGTCGTAACGCATGATCGCGCCCTTCGCCATCAGCTTGCGAAACCCTTCGTTTCTGCAGACAGAAGCGCCCAGCTGGAAGTACACCGCTTTGGGGTCTGCACGCATCTTGTCGGCGTGGCTGCTCTGCACACTCAGGTGGTTGATCAGCTGTTTGCCTTCAACGGTGTAGCCTTGATCGAGTATGTCTTCGTTGATCGCTCGTGGAGTGCCGACGCTGCTCTGGGTGGCGACGTTTTGCAGCATTCTGTTCAGTTCCGTGTCTTTCAAGGACGCAGCCTGGGCATTGAGGGACGACGCCAGCAAAATGGCCGCGGTAGGAACGATAAGGCGCAGCATGAAACTCTCCTGGTTCAGTGATGGGGGTTTGACCCGTCACGTGACTGTGCGTTCAGTGGCGGCGAATTATAGGGGAGGCGGGCTGGACGGTACAGGCTTGCGCCGGGCGGTCTGGTAAACTGCTGGCACTTTTTACCCTGTCGAGTGTGTTTCGTGTCGAGTTTCCTTCTCTGTGGGCGTTGCCCGCTATGAGCCCCACCCCCGCGCGCTTTGCCTTGAATGCCGTAGCCCGCTTGCGCGATCAGCGTGAGGAGGAGGGTATCAAGCCGATTCAGGCCCGCGGCTGGCGCGCGCCGCGTTGCCGTGACTGCCGGGTGATCGAGAGCCACTGTTTGTGCGCATGGCGTCCGCAGGTCGCGACCCGCTCCGGCGTGTGTCTGATCATGACCAACAAGGAGGTGTTCAAACCGAGCAACACCGGTTGGCTGATCGCCGATGTGGTCCCTGACAACCACGCCTTCATCTGGTCCCGTACGGAGGTCGATCCGAAGTTGCTGGCGCTGTTGTCCGATCCGCAATGGCAGCCGTACCTGGTGTTTCCGGGTGAATATGTCGAGCCTGAGCGGGTGACAAACAGTGTGGATGTCGATGGCACGAAGCGTCCGTTGTTCATTCTGTTGGACGCGACCTGGACGGAGGCGCGGAAGATCTTTCGCAAGAGTCCCTATTTCGATCGATTGCCGATCCTCAGCCTGCTGCCCGAAAAACTCTCGCGCTATCGGTTGCGCCGCTCGACCCGCAGTGAGCATCTGTGCACGGCTGAAGTGGCGGCGCTGTGTCTCGACCTTGCGGGCGATGTCGACGCAGCCTCGGCGCTGGATGCCTACTTTGATGTGTTCAGCCAGCATTACCTCGACGCCAAACATCAGCTGGACATGAACGTTTCGACCCCGGCGCATGCCGAGTTGATGCCCTATGTCCAGTCGGTCACTCCATTGGTGGGCTGATTGTCGCTCATACTGCAATAAACTGTACCGGGCATGCGGCTTGACCACCCCGGCTTCGCTGGGCATGCTTGGCGCCGATCAGGGTGCGGCCAGCGTT
This sequence comes from Pseudomonas sp. GW821-FHT07G06, assembly GCF_058986625.1. Classification (NCBI taxonomy): domain Bacteria; kingdom Pseudomonadati; phylum Pseudomonadota; class Gammaproteobacteria; order Pseudomonadales; family Pseudomonadaceae; genus Pseudomonas; species Pseudomonas sp. GW821-FHT07G06. Next base: position 673,307 of record NZ_JBYSVW010000001.1, on the reverse strand, counting down.
TGCAATGGCGTTTCTTGCGTTGAACGTGCCTGGTCAATGCAGCTCCATGGCTGTGCCTTGAGGTGCTTTGGCGAGGTCCGAATGCATCGGGCGTCTCATGAAAAACAGGATCATTTGAAAAATGGCCACATACGAAATCCTGATTGCCGATGACCATCCGCTGTTTCGTAGTGCCTTGCATCAAGCGTTGACCCTGGGCCTTGGCCCGGATGTCCGTCTGGTGGAGGTGGCGAGCATTGCCGAACTGGAAGTCCGCCTGACAGAAAAGTCCGACTGGGATCTGGTACTGCTGGACCTGAACATGCCGGGGGCCTACGGTTTTTCCGGGCTGGTCCTGCTGCGCGGTCAGTACCCGCAGATTCCTGTGGTCATGGTCTCGGCCCAGGAAGAGCCGACCATCATGGTCAAGTCCCGTGAGTTCGGCGCCAGTGGTTTCATTCCCAAATCCAGCGACTTGAGTGTGATCCAGAAAGCCGTGCGTGCGGTCCTCGATGGCGATGTGTTCTGGCCACCGCAGGCGTTCGAAGCGGTCAGCGTTTCGGCAGAGGCCAAGGCGGCCAGCGAAGGCCTTGCCAGTCTGACACCGCAGCAATTCCGGGTGCTGACCATGGTCTGCGAAGGCTTGCTGAACAAGCAGATCGCCTACGAGTTGAGTGTTTCCGAGGCGACTATCAAGGCGCACGTGACCGCGATTTTCCGTAAACTGAATGTGCGGACCCGGACCCAGGCTGCGCTGCTCTTGCAACAACTTGAGTCAACTTCCAGCCATTAAAGGCTGGCAACTTCACGCTTTTTTGACTTTGGTTGAACTAGCTTTCCCACTTCCTTTTTTGTCAGTTGCCCACTCTATGTCACCTTTCAAAGGCCAGACCGGTCTGAAACGAATCCTCAATGCCTCCGGTTATTCGCTGGACGGCCTGCGCGCAGCCTTCACCGGCGAAGCCGCCTTTCGGCAACTGGTATTGCTCAACGTCATCCTGATTCCCTTGTCGTTCTTCCTGAATGTCAGCCGGGTCGAACAGGCGTTGTTGATCGCGGTCTGCCTGTTGGCGTTGATCGTCGAGTTGCTCAATTCGGCGGTGGAAGCGGCCATCGACCGCATATCCCTTGAACGGCACCCGCTGTCCAAGAATGCCAAGGACATGGGCAGTGCCGCCCAGTTCGTGGCATTGAGCATGATTGCCCTGGTGTGGGCGGTCATCCTGCTCTAAGCGATCGTCGGCAGCACGATCTCGTCGCTGCGCTGAACCCCGGCGGTGAAGGCGCGGCACAGATCGAGGAATTCGCGCATCGCCGAGGTCTGATATTTCTGTTTATGCCAGATGAAATAAAACTGTCGTGCCAGGTCAAGATCCGGCGTTTCGACAGGCACCAGGCTGCCGCGACGGAATGCGTCGCGCAAAGCCAGCCGGGAAATGCAGCCAATCCCCAAACCTGACTCCACCGCGCGCTTGATCGCTTCGGTGTGCTCAAGCTCCAGACGGATATTCAAAGAAGAACGGTGATGACGCATGGCTTGATCGAAGGTCAAACGTGTGCCGGAACCCTGTTCGCGCAAGATCCACGCTTCGTGGCTCAACTCGTCCATGGTGGCCGTGCCGCGCTTGGCCAGCGGATGCTGAGGGGCGCAAAACACCACCAGTTCGTCCTCGACCCAGCTTTGTACTTCGATGTCCGGGTGACTGCAGTCGCCTTCGATCAGACCCAGGTCAATTTCATAGTGAGCCACCTGCTGCACAATGTTGGCAGTATTCTGCACGTGCAGCTTCACCTGGCTTTCCGGATGGCGCTGCATGAAGCTGCCGATCAGCAGAGTGGCCAGGTAATTGCCGATGGTCAGGGTCGCGCCTACGGCCAGCGAGCCGAAACCGGACTTGCCGTTGAGCAGGTCTTCGATTTCCTTGGCCTGGTCCAGCAGGGCGACCGCCTGCGGCAATAGTTGTTTACCGAGGGCGTTCAGACTCAGCCGTTTGCCCGCGCGGTCGAACAGTTGGCAGCTGCACTGGCGCTCCAGTTCGGTGATCGAGGTGCTCGCCGCCGATTGCGAGAGGTTGAGCAGGCCCGCAGCACGGGACACGCTTTCCTGCTGGGCGACGGCGACGAATACTTGAAGTTGACGGAGAGTAAATCGCATATCGATATAACCGATAACCCTTATCTTAATAATCCATTTAACAGATATTGTCTCTGCCTTTAGAATGCGATGCAATTGCGCAGAGCTGGCTTTCTTGCAGAGCACACCGAACACGCGCAGACCAATCTCCAGGAGTCCCACGTACATGAGCAACATGAACCACGAGCGTGTCCTCAGTGTTCACCACTGGAACGACACTCTGTTCAGCTTCAAGTGCACCCGTGATCCGGGCCTGCGCTTCGAGAACGGTCAGTTCGTGATGATCGGCCTGCAACAACCCAACGGCCGCCCGCTTATGCGCGCTTACTCGATTGCCAGCCCGAACTGGGAAGAGCATCTCGAGTTCTTCAGCATCAAGGTGCCTGATGGTCCGCTGACTTCGCAGTTGCAGCATCTGAAGGAAGGCGACGAGATCATCATCAGCAAGAAGCCTACCGGCACGCTGGTGCTGGATGACTTGAAGCCTGGCAAACATTTGTACCTGCTCAGCACCGGTACCGGTCTGGCGCCATTCATGAGCGTCATCCAGGACCCGGAAACCTACGAGCGTTTCGAAAAAGTGATCCTGTGCCACGGCGTGCGTTACGTCAACGAAGTCGCTTACCGCGAGTTCATCACCGAGCACCTGCCGCAGAACGAATTCTTCGGCGAAGCCCTGCGTGACAAGTTGATCTACTACCCGACCGTGACCCGCGAGCCGTTCGAGAACGAAGGCCGCCTGACCGACCTGATGCGCAGCGGCAAGCTGTTCAGCGACATCGGTCTGCCACCGATCAACCCGCAGGACGACCGCGCCATGCTGTGCGGCAGCCCGAGCATGCTCGACGAAACCAGCGAAGTGCTGAACAGCTTCGGTTTGAAGGTTTCGCCGCGGATGCGCGAGCCGGGTGATTACCTGATCGAGCGTGCGTTCGTAGAGAAATAAGCAACCTGCATCATTGAAAAGCCCGCGCTGCCTCAAGGCAGCGCGGGCTTTTTGCTTTCCTGTAGGAGCTGCCGCAGGCTGCGATCTTTTGATCTTGTTTTTAAAAATCAAAATCAAAAGATCGCAGCCTGCGGCAGCTCCTACAGGGGGGATGCGGGAATGACTTCCAGGACGCGGATCAGCTCCGGTGTCGGGTAATGCCAACGCACATCCAGATCCCAGAACTGCGCGCCGTATTCCCGCTCGGGGGCAGGCGTTTGATAGGCCGGGCGGGGATCCTGTGCCAGGCATTGCTCGATCAACTCGACCAGAGGCTCATCAAGGCGCCGGGCATGCTCGTGAGCCTGCAGCAGTGCTGTGTCCGTCCACTGCACGGGAATCAGCTGCGGCGCAGCGCTGGCGATGCTGTTGGTGGCTGTATCGATGATGTCGGCGTAGGGCACGTAGGGCTTGATATCGAGAATCGGCGTGCCATCCAGCAGATCGATGCCCGAGATCCACAGGCGGTTGGCTTCGACCCTGTCCAGTTTCACCACTGATTGCCCGATGCCATTGGGGCGGTGGGTGGCGCGGGTGGCGAACACGCCCATGGATTTGTTGCCGCCGAGGCGAGGAGGGCGGACCTTCAGGCGAGGCTTTTCCTCCAGGGCCTGGTGGAACAGGAACAGCAGCCACACGTGGCTGACCTGTTCCAGGCCCTGCACCGCGTCCCCTTGATCGAACGGAGCCACCAGTTCCAGCACCCCACGGGCGGCCGGGGCCAGTTGTGGCTGGCGCGGAATGGCAAACTTCTCCTTGAAGCAGGAGCGCACGAAGCCGATGGGGGAAACGCTGTAGGTCATGGTTTGAGGTCAAGGCGGAGTCAGGCCGGGATGATGCCTTAAAGTTCAAAAGATCGCAGCCTTCGGCAGCTCCTACAGAGGAATTCGTTCGGCGTAGGAGCTGCCGCAGGCTGCGATCTTTTAAAGGCTGAACCCGCCATCCAGCGGAATGACGTTCCCGGTCATATAGGCTCCGGCCGTACTCGCCAGACTGATCGCCAGCGCCGCCATCTCTTCCTCGCGGCCCCAGCGCTTCATTGGAATCAGCGCCGTATCCTCAGCCAGTGCCTGTTCATCATCGCCAATGTGCCGGGTCATCTTGCTCGGAAAGCGACCCGGGGCGATCACATTGACATTGATGTGCTGGCTCACCAGTTCGCGCGCCAGAATCCTCGACAGTTGATGCAGCGCCGCCTTGCTCGGCCCGTAGGCATACGCCTGCTCGCCGAAGGATGAAATCCCGGCCACCGAACCAATGTTGATGATCCGCGCGGGATTCTGCGCTGAACCGGCCTTGCGCAGCAGGGGCAGGAATTGCTGGATGCAGTTGAACACCGATGTCACGTTGAGCTGCATGACTTTTTCCCAGCCCTTGATCGGGTAGCTCTCCAGTGGCGCACCCCAGGTGGTGCCGGCGTTGTTCACCAGGATGTCCAGGTGGGAAATCTGCTCGCCCAGGCGTGTGGCCAGTTGCAGGACGCCCTCTTCGGTGGCGAGGTCGGCCACCATGGCGTGGCAGTGTCCAAACGCTCCAAGTTCGTCGGCGGTTTGCCGGCAGGCTTCGGCGTCGCGGGCGCAGACGTACACGGTGGCGCCCGCCTCGACGTAGGCCTTGGCGATCATCTTGCCGATACCACGGGTGCCGCCGGTCACCAGGGCGGTGCGGCCTTGCAGGGAAAAGTAGGGATGCATGGCGAGTCCTGAGAGCTGAGGTCTTTACACCCTAGTCGTCAGCCGTCCGAAACGGAGCCACTATTTTTGCGCGGAATGAATGGCCATACGGCCAAGCCCTGAACCACCCTTGTAGGAGCTGCCGCAGGCTGCGATCTTTTGATTTTGATTTTTAAAAGCGAGATCAAAAGATCGCAGCCTGCAGCAGCTCCTACAGGGGGCGCAGTGATTTATTGCGGACGAACGCGCAGGGTCAGGCCCTTGAGGAAGTTGCGCAGCAACTGGTCGCCGCACGGGCGATAGTTGGTGTGGCCGAACTTGCGGAACAGCGCGCTCAGCTCAGGCTTGGACACCGGGAACTCGGCGGCCTTGAGGATCGCGTGCATGTCGTCTTCTTTCAGCTCGAACGCGACCCGCAGCTTTTTCAGGATGATGTTGTTGGTCACCGGCACTTCGATCGGCTGCGGTGGACGGCTTTCGTCCTTGCCGCGCTTGAAGATCACCAGGCCGTCGAGGAAATGTGCCATGACTTCGTCCGGGCAGCGTACAAAGCCTTCCTCGTCTTCCTCTTTCTTGTCGAGATAGGTCAACAGGTCTGCCAGGGTCACGTCCAGGCCGCCGAGCTTGATGATCTCGATGACTTTCTTGTCGCTGATGTCGAGCATGTAGCGCACGCTGCGCAGTACGTCGTTATGAATCATGTGTGCAGTCCTGATAATTCAGCTATGGGTGCCGCCGAAAACAGCAGCACCGAAAAGTGTGGCGGTGCGCAAAGCCTTAGAACTTCTCTTTGCCGGACAAGTAGCGCCATTGCCCCACGGGCACTTTGCCGATGGACACGCCGCCGATGCGGATGCGGCGGATGGCGACGACCTTCAGGCCGACGGCCTGGCACAGCAGGGCGATGATGCCCGGTTGCGGGTTCTTCATGGCAAAGCGCAGGCGATTTTCGTTCTGCCAACTGGCCTTGACCGCCGGCAACTCCTTGCCCTTGTAGGTCAGGCCATGGTTCAGACGGTTGAGGCCGTGAGCCACCATCTCGCCTTCAACCTCGACCACATACTCTTGCTCGATCTTGCTGGAGTCGGCGGTGAGCTTGCGCAGGATTTTCCAGTCCTGGGTGAACACCAGCAGCCCGCTGGCATTGGCCTGCAGGTCGGTGCTGGCGGTCAGTCGCAGGAAGTGCCCACGCAAGGGGCGCTTGCCGTAGCGGTGTTCTTCGCTCAGGGTCTCGGCGCCGAGGGTGGTCATGGCGGTGTCTGCGTCCATGCCGGCCGGCACGTTGAGCAACAGGGTCACCGGTTCCGGCGCGGTGGCCTTGGCTTCTGGATCAAGCTCGACTTTCTGGGTGTCGACCTTGAATTGCGGCTCGTCGATGACCACGCCGTCGACGGTGACCCAGCCGCCCTCGATGAACAGCTCAGCCTCCCGACGGGAACAGCCGACGAGTTCGATGAGGCGTTTGGAGAGACGAATCGGGTCAGTCATGTCAGGGCCGTAACAAAAAGGGGGTAGGCATTGTACCTGCCTGGCGCCGGTTAATCCCGGTTCCATTTACACCGTGTGGCATTTTGTGGGAGCGAGCCTGCTCGCGAATGCAATCTGTCAGCTGACATCAATGGCGTCTGACACACCGCCTTCGCGAGCAGGCTCGCTCCCACATCTGGTTCGTGTTTGTGTCAGCCGTGCTGTGAACGTTTGTGGTTTTGACGCATACGCATGTGCAACAACGGATACGGTTGGCCCATGCCATCGACTTCCGAGCGACCGATGACCTCGAAACCCTGTTTGAAGTAAAAGCCGAGGGCTTGCGGGTTCTGTTCGTTGACGTCCAGTTCATCGGCGTTCAGGTGTTCCAGGGCGTAGCGCAACAATTTCTTGCCCAGGCCCTGGCCGCGATGGTCGGGGTCGATGAAGAGCATTTCGATCTTGCCTGCCGCGACGCCGGCGAATCCGGTGATGCGCTGGCTCGAATCCTTGGTGCAGATCAGCATCACCGAGTCGAGGTAGCGGGTCAGCACCAGATTTTTCAGCAGTTCGATGTAGCTGTCCGGCAGAAAGTCGTGGGTGGCGCGCACCGAGGCCTCCCAGACCCGGGTCAATTCTTCGTAGTCGCCGAGTTTCGGCGTGTGGATGACCGAATGCTGACGCATGCCCGTCTGCCTCTTATGCCGTGGTTGATAGGAATCCTTCCATGTGCAAACGATAGCCGTAAAAAAGCCCCGCATCTCGTCAAGAGAGCGGGGCTTTTCGTATTTTTTGCGTTTAGATCTGTTCAGCCCACAGGTCGTATTCGTCGGCGTCGGTCACTTTGCACCAGACCTTGTCGCCCGGCTTGAGGTTGCTGCCGTTATCGATGAAGACGTTACCGTCGATTTCCGGGGCGTCGAAGAAGCAGCGGCCCACGGCGCCTTGCTCGTCGACTTCATCGACCAGCACTTCGATCTCGCGGCCGATGCGCATTTGCAGGCGCGCCGAGCTGATGGCCTGCTGGTGCGCCATGAAGCGCTCCCAACGGTCCTGCTTGACGTCGTCCGGGACGACTTCCAGGTCCAGGTCATTGGCCGGTGCGCCTTCAACCGGCGAGTACTGGAAGCAGCCGACGCGGTCGAGCTGGGCTTCGGTCAGCCAATTCAGCAGGTACTGGAAGTCCTCTTCGGTCTCGCCCGGGAAGCCGACGATGAAGGTCGAGCGGATGATCAGGTCCGGGCAGATTTCGCGCCAGTTCTTGATGCGTGCCAGGGTCTTGTCTTCGAAGGCGGGGCGCTTCATCGATTTCAACACCTTCGGGCTGGCGTGCTGGAACGGGATGTCCAGGTACGGCAGGATTTTTCCGGCGGCCATCAGCGGGATCAGCTCGTCAACGTGCGGATACGGGTAAACGTAGTGCAGGCGAACCCAGACGCCGAGTGTGCTCAGGGCTTCGCAGAGTTCGGTCATGCGGGTTTTCACTGGCGCGCCGTTCCAGAAACCGGTGCGGTATTTCACGTCGACGCCATAGGCGCTGGTGTCCTGGGAGATCACCAACAGTTCCTTGACGCCGGACTTGACCAGGCGCTGGGCCTCGTCGAGCACGTCGCCCACCGGGCGGCTGACCAGTTTGCCGCGCATCGACGGGATGATGCAGAAGCTGCAGCTGTGGTTGCAGCCTTCGGAAATCTTCAGGTAGGCGTAGTGGCGCGGAGTCAGCTTGATGCCTTGTGGCGGCACCAGGTCGATCAGCGGGTTGTGGTCCTGGCGTGGCGGCACGACTTCGTGCACGGCGTTGACCACTTGCTCGTACTGCTGCGGACCGGTCACGGCCAGCACGCTCGGGTGTACGTCGCGAATGTTGCCTTCTTCGACGCCCATGCAGCCGGTCACGATGACCTTGCCGTTTTCCTTGATGGCTTCGCCGATCACTTCCAGGGACTCGGCCTTGGCCGAATCGATGAAGCCGCAGGTGTTGACCACCACGACGTCGGCGTCCTGGTACGTGGAGACAACGTCATAGCCTTCCATGCGCAGCTGGGTAAGGATGCGCTCGGAGTCGACCAGTGCTTTGGGGCAACCCAGGGATACGAAGCCAACCTTTGGATTGGCCGACGCAGGAGTGGTGGACATGTCTAACCTCGGTATTTTGTGACGCCTCGTGCCGAGTGCGGCAAGACGACGGACGGGCGCTTATTTGGCGCCTCTGATCAAAAAGTGCGCAATTCTAGCGATGGTAAGCCCACTTGACCAGCTTTATGCAGGGAAATACGACGAGTGCTGCGCTATGCTTCGCGCCGTTACGCTTTACTGGTTTTTTACAGTCAACAAAACGTCTGTAACCTTATGTAAAACAGCGCATGCTGCACGACAAAGCATAGTGCTTCTTTCAAAGAAGCCCGGGTCTGAGAAGTAGGAGTGGTGGATGGGTCAGGCAAGTAGTCAGGCTGCCGGTGCCGAGCACTCGGCGGTGAAGCCGATCGGTATGCTGGTCGCGGCAGTCGGGGTGGTTTATGGCGATATCGGCACCAGTCCGTTGTACACCCTCAAGGAAGTGTTTTCCGGCGGCTATGGCGTGCCGGTCAACCATGACGGGGTGCTGGGGATTCTGGCACTCATTTTCTGGTCGCTGATCTGGGTCGTGTCGATCAAGTACATGATGTTCGTCCTGCGCGCTGACAACCAGGGCGAAGGCGGGATCATGGCCCTGACCGCACTGGCCCGGCGGGCGGCGGCGGGCCACGCGAAGTTGCGCACGTTGTTGGTGGTTTGCGGGCTGATCGGTGCGGCGCTGTTCTATGGCGACAGCATGATTACCCCGGCGATTTCCGTGCTGTCGGCGATCGAAGGCCTGGGGCTGGCATTCGAAGGTATCGACCATTGGGTGGTGCCATTGTCGCTGGTGGTGCTGGTCGCGCTGTTTCTGATCCAGCGTCACGGCACTGCGCGCATCGGCATTCTGTTCGGGCCGATCATGGTCACCTGGTTCCTGGTGCTGGGTGCACTGGGCGTCTATGGCATCAGCCAGCATCCGGAAGTCCTGGAAGCGATGAACCCGGTGTGGGGCGTGCGTTTCTTCATGGTCCACCCGGGCATGGGTGTGACGATTCTCGGCGCCGTGGTACTCGCACTGACCGGTGCCGAAGCGCTGTACGCGGACATGGGCCACTTTGGCCGCAAGCCGATCGCTCGTGCCTGGTTCATTCTCGTGCTGCCGGCGCTGGTGCTGAACTACTTCGGCCAGGGCGCGCTCCTGCTGGGCGATCCGGAAGCTGCCCGTAACCCGTTCTACCTGCTGGCACCGAGCTGGGCATTGATCCCGCTGGTCGGCCTGTCGACCCTGGCCACGGTGATTGCCTCGCAAGCGGTGATTTCCGGTGCGTTCTCCCTGACCCGTCAGGCGATCCAGCTAGGTTACATTCCGCGCATGCATATCCAGCACACGTCCAGTGCCGAACAGGGCCAGATCTACATCGGTGCGGTGAACTGGGCGTTGATGGTCGGCGTGATTCTGCTGGTGATCGGTTTCGAATCCTCCGGCGCCCTGGCCTCGGCCTACGGCGTGGCAGTGACGGGCACCATGCTGATGACCACTATCCTGGTGTCCGCGGTGATCCTGCTGCTGTGGAAGTGGCCACCGGTCCTTGTGGTGCCGATCCTGTTGGGTTTCCTGCTGGTAGATGGTTTGTACTTCGCCGCCAACGTACCGAAAATCGTTCAGGGCGGTGCATTTCCGGTGATCGCCGGTTTCGCGCTGTTTGTGCTGATGACCACCTGGAAGCGCGGCAAGCAGTTGCTGGTCGAGCGCATCGATGAGGGGGGGTTGCCGCTGCCGATCTTTATCAGCAGCATCGCGGTACAACCGCCCCATCGCGTTCAGGGTACTGCCGTGTTCCTGACGGCGCGGCCGGATGCCGTACCCCACGCACTGTTGCACAACCTGCTGCATAACCAGGTGTTGCATGAGCAAGTGGTACTGCTGACGGTGGTGTACGAAGACATCCCGCGGGTGCCGCCGACGCGGCGCTTCGAGGTGGATTCCTACGGTGAAGGTTTCTTCCGGGTGATCCTGCACTTCGGCTTCACCGACGAGCCGGACGTACCGAAGGCGTTGAAGCTGTGTCATCTCGATGAACTGGACTTCAGCCCGATGCGCACGACTTACTTCCTCAGTCGCGAGACGGTCATCGCTTCCAAGCTCGAAGGCATGTCTCGTTGGCGGGAAGCGCTGTTTGCCTTCATGTTGCAGAACGCCAACGGCAATTTGCGTTTCTTCAATCTGCCGCTGAACCGGGTGATTGAGTTGGGTACTCAGGTCGAGATGTAAGCCTCATCAAAAAGCCCCCGTTGCCTTGCGGCAGCGGGGGCTTTTTTGTACCTGGTCGCTGGATACTTCAGAACCTCTGTGGGAGCGAGCTTGCTCGCGATGGCGGTGCCACATTCAACAGAAATGCTGACTGATCTACCGCTATCGCGAGCAAGCTCGCTCCCACAGGGGGGGTGGTGCACGCAGGAATGAAAAAGCCCCCGCTACCGTAAGATAACGAGGGCTCTTTAGTGAGACTCAGATCACTCCTGAGCTTCAGTTTCCTTCACCTGCCGCTTCTCGATCACCTCCACCAGACGCTTGGCCAGCGCCGGGTAGTTCTCGTCGAAGTGGTGGCCGCCAGGCAACTTGATGGCTTCGCCCACCGCCGTCTTGTCGGTGCAGCCACTCTCGTCGGTTTCTTCTTCACCGTAGATGCACACCACTTTGGCGGCTGGCAGCTTGGCCATTTCCGGGCCGGTGGCGGCTTCCTTGCCGGCGTTGCCGAGCCAGCCTTCGACTTCGATTTCGAAGCTGCCGGTGCGGGCGAAGGCCAGCAGGATGATCGCGTCGACGCGCTGCTGTTCCGATTCGGCCAGGCGGTTATAGATTGCTGGCAGAACATCGGCACCGAACGAGTAACCGGTCAGGATGAAGCGCTTGGTGCCCCATTTCTGCCGGTAGTGCTGCATCAGTTCGGTCAGGTCCAGCGCGCTTTGCTCAGGGCTCTTGTGCTGCCAGTAGTAGCGCAGGGTGTCGATGCCGACCACCGGGTAGCCGATCTTGGCCATCTCGCCCGCCACATCGCGGTCGAGGTCGCGCCAGCCGCCGTCACCGGACAGGAACAGGGTCACGGTGTCCCTGGCCTGACCGGCGGGCACTTCGACCACCGGAATCTGCAGGCCGCCAGCGGCTTTGTCGCCGCCGACGAGGATCTTGCGCAGTTCGTTGTTCAGCACTTGCGGCAGGTTGATGTCGTAGTCGCTGATGCTGGTTTCGGCGTTCGGCTGATTACGCACGAAGCCGGCACTGGTGTCGTCCGGGTTGTCGTTCCACGCGACCAGCCAGTGACCGTGGGCAGCGCTTTTGGGCAGCAGGTGAGTGCAGCCGCCCTTTTCCAGGGCCAGGTCGACCGAGACGGCCTGGGCCTTGTCATTCTTCTGCTCGGACAACCAGCGCCAGGCCAGCACGGCACCCGGGCCGATGCCGCTGACCAGGGTCGCCGGGCCTTCGAGTTCTCTCAGGCCCGACTGCAGGGCGCGACTTTGCAGCAGGCAGTCCTTGGGCAGGATCACCTGGACAATCTGCGCCGAGCCACTGCGGCTCAGGGTCATCAATTGCTTGTCGCTGAGTTTCTGGTCTTCGTTGACCGCCACCAGCACCTGGGCGCGTGGCGTGGTGCCGGGGATGACACGGGTCATCGCCGCACCATCGGTCGGGGTCAGCCATTCGAGGGTCGGTTCCGGTGCCGGGCGTTTCAGGTACCAGAAGCCGCCAGCGAGAATCAGGGCCACTATCACCAGCGTGCCCAATACATACCGCAAGGAGCGTTGAATCATCAGCGTTTCACCAATCCGGTCAAGCCGCCCGCGATCAGGGCGGCAGTGTCGGCCAGCGCAACCAGCGGATCGAGTCCGGCGGGCACGGCCATATAACGGGGTTCCCAATCAGGCTGGAACTTGTCTTTGAAGCGGCGCAAGCCCTGGAAGTTGTACAGCTGCTCACCACGGCGGAATACCATCGAGCCCAGGCGCTGGGTCAATGGCGCGCCGCGACGGGGTTGCAACCCCGACAACGGCACCATACCCAGGCTGAAACGCGCGTATCCATGGTTTTTATAATGTTGAATCAGGCCGACCATCATGAATTCCATGGTCAGCTTCGGGGCGTCCGGGTGCGCGCGCATCAGGTCGAGGCTGGCCAGGTCGTGGCCGTAGGTCTCGAGCAAGTTGGCGAACGCCACCGGGCGTCCTTCGAAACGAATCACTGCGATGCGGAAATACTTCAGGTAGTCATCGCTGAAACGGCCCAGCGAAAAACCTTTCTCGCGGACATTCTTGCCGGTCAGCCAGGCATCGGAAATCACCTTGAGTTCATCCATCGGCGCCTGGCCCGGCTCGAAGATTTCCAGCGACAGGCCGTCACGGGTGCCACGGTTCCAGGTGTAGCGCAGGTCCTTCATCTCTTTGCCCTTGGCTTCGAGATCAAAACGCTTGAGGTCGACCCGGGCTTCTTCGCCCAGCTTGATCGCGGTCAGGCCGATGTCCATGTAGTACGGCAGGTTCTCTGCGCGCACTTGATAGAACACGGGGCGGGCGTGGTGGATGTCGCACAGGTCGCGGAACTGCCAGATCATTTCCGCCCGTTGCTGGCCCGGGCCGATCGGGTCATACAGCGCCACCAGGCTGCGGCCGCGACGGGCGTACATCAGGAACGCCTCGTCATTGGGGTGAAACAGCAGCGCCTTGTCACCGGTCAGGGCCAGGCCGCCATCGGGTTGCGCGGAGGCCATGAGGATCTTGCTGGCGCGCTCCAGCTCCTCGGGTGTCGGCAGGTGAATGACCGGGCGCGCGGTGCGCAGCAACCAGGTCAGCGACACCACGACCAGTAGCACGGCAGCCCCGAGCAGCGAACGCAGGCCGCGAGGGGCATCGGCGTCCAGAGTGAATTGCCACCAGAGTTGATGGCTGTACGGAACGTCCTGATAGGCAAACAGCAGCAACCAGATCGACGCCCCGAGCACGCACAGGCTGGCCACCAGGTACAGCGGCGAGAACGGTACTTCGGTCAGGCGGCTGGGGCGGTAGAACGAGCGGCGGAACACCCCGAGCAGGCTCGCCGTCAGCACCATCAGGCTGGCCTCTTCCCAGTCGAAACCCTTGAGCAGTGAGAGCAGGGCGCCGACCAGCAGCAGGATGGTGGTCAGCATCCACGCGGCCGACAACCGGCGGCGCAGACCCTGGGCCAGCAACAGGCAAAGCACGCCGACCAGGCTGGCGCCAAAGTGCGAAGCATCGACCAGTCGATGGGGGATCAGAAAACCGATGTGTTCCAGACGGGTGTCGATTTCCGGGGTGGCGCCGGAGAACAGCAGGACAACACCGGACAGAAACACCAGCACCGCCAGTATCGGTGCCGCCAGGCCCGAGGCCGCGCGCAATGTCTGGCGTGTCTGGAACAGGCGCTGACCTTCGTTGACCAGCAACAGCAGGCAGGCCACCAGCAAGGGCAGGACCACGTAGATCAAGCGATAGAGCAGCAGGGCGGCCGCCAGTGGCGCAGCACCCAGGGTGTCGGAAAAGGCCGCCAGCAAGATCGCCTCGAACACCCCGACACCGCCCGGCACATGACTGAGCACGCCAGCGGCCAGCGCCAGCAGGTAAACCAGGATAAACGCACCGAAGGGTGGCGTTTCCGGCAGCAGCAGATAGAGCACCGTAGCGGCGGCTGCAACGTCCAGGGCGGTGATGATCAATTGCAGGAACGTCAGGCGAGTCCCGGGAAGGCGCAGGGTGCGGCGCCCGATCCTGACCAGCAGGTTGTCCGGGTAAGGCTGATCCGGCAGCCGGCGACGGTAGATGCCGATGGCCAGCACCGAAAACAGCACGAGCACGGCACTCGCCACTACGCCAAGCAATATCTCGGAGAGTCCCAGGGCGGTGGCCGCGGCAGGCAGGTCGCTGAGCGTCGCCAGGGCGGCCAGCGGCGGCAGGGCGCAACCCAGCGAGAGGCTGGCGAACAGCGTCATGCGGGCGACTTCAGCCGCTCCCAGGCCATGTCGGGCATAGAGGCGATAGCGAACCGAGCCGCCCGACAACATTGAAAGGCCGATGGCGTTGCCGATGGCAAAGGCCGTGAATCCGCCCAGTGCCAGCGTGCGCGGCGCCAGGCTCACCCCGGCATAGCGGCTGGCCGACCATTCGTAGCCGAGCAGAATGATGAAGCCCACCACGGTTGCGCCCAGTGCGCCCATCAAGGCAGGTTTCGGAACTTCGAGGATCGAGTCGTGCAGCGCGTAAAGGTCGAGTTCGCTCAGCAGGTGGCGACAGGCAATCAACGCGATCGCGAACAACAGCAGGGTGATCGCCAGGCCAATGGGTTGGCGGTATTTGCTCAAACGATCAAGCAGGCGCAAACGCTCAGCCTTGATCGGTTGTGTCGCTGTGACAGTGTCTTGTGAATCAGACGAGTTGGCGCGCATCAATCACCTCTTGGATTGTGCGCGACAGGATGGGGGTATCCAGCCAAGTTACCAATCCCTGTAGAAAAAAATAATCACAAATATTAACGCCTGTCACCGGGCGGCGGGGACGGCGCGACATCAGTCGTGAGGGCTTCAGTCTGCGATTGAGCATAGTCTGAACCCGGCGCATGGGTGGCCCCAAACGGCTTGCTGCACAGTGACAGATCATTGTTGCGAAAGGACTTTTTCAACAGATACAAAAAAGGCCACTCTTTCGAGTAGCCTTTTTTGATGTTTGGTTGCGTGCGGGAGCCGGATTTGAACCGACGACCTTCGGGTTATGAGCCCGACGAGCTACCAGACTGCTCCATCCCGCGTCTGTGTGGCGGCATTCTATAGAGAATCGTCAGGGTGTCAACCGTTAATCCAGAACCAGGTCAAATAAACGTTAAAACGCGGCAAACGGTCGCAGCCTATGCCTAAGTTTCGGAATCAGAACGATTTCTGCTGACTGCTCGAGCCAGTAAGGGTGCCGGGTTTCGGTGTCCGGCTCTACAAAACAGGCGCGCACAAAAAAGGCCACTCTTTCGAGTAGCCTTTTTTGATGTTTGGTTGCGGGAGCCGGATTTGAACCGACGACCTTCGGGTTATGAGCCCGACGAGCTACCAGACTGCTCCATCCCGCGTCTGTGTGTCGGCATTCTATAGAGATACGCCGGGGTGTCAACCTTCAATTCCGATAAAACCTGTTTTGCTTCAATCGGTTAGCTTTCCGCGGAGCGGGTTGGTCAGTCTGTGAGGCAGGCGGGGCAAGGCCTGCGGCTCTATCGGGAATGTTTTTCTGATTGAAAAAATAAATTTACCAACGACATTTCCCACGCATCGAAAAGAACATTCAGACTACTGGTGCTATATACAGGTGTCGGTGAGATACTGGATGTCCGTCACACCAATTCGCCTTTTCCTTGCCATGACTCAGCGAAAGATCATCCACGTCGATTGTGACTGTTTCTACGCCGCCATTGAGATGCGTGACGACCCGCGTCTGGCCGGCAAGCCATTGGCGGTGGGCGGGTCGGCGGACCGGCGCGGGGTGATCGCCACCTGCAATTATGAGGCGCGGGCGTATGGGGTGCGTTCGGCGATGTCCTCGGGGCATGCCTTGAAGTTGTGCCCGGACCTGACCATCGTCAAGCCGCGCATGGACGCCTATCGAGAAGCGTCCAGGGAAATCCACACGATCTTTCGCGATTACACCGAGATCATCGAGCCGCTCTCGCTCGACGAGGCGTATCTCGATGTGTCGGACAGCGCGCATTTCGCTGGCAGTGCAACGCGAATTGCCCAGGACATCCGGCGCCGGGTCTCCAATCAGTTGCACATCACCGTGTCCGCGGGGGTAGCGCCGAACAAGTTTCTGGCCAAGATCGCCAGCGACTGGAAAAAGCCCAACGGGCTGTTCGTCATCACTCCGGACCAGGTCGAGGACTTTGTCAGTGGCTTGCCGGTGAGCAAGTTGCACGGAGTCGGCAAAGTCACCGCCGACAAGCTTTCCAAGCTGGGAATCACGGATTGCCTGCAACTGCGCGAGTGGGACAAGTTGGCGCTGGTGCGTGAGTTCGGCAGCTTTGGCGAACGACTCTGGAGCCTGGCCCGTGGGATTGATGAGCGTGTGGTGCACAACGACAGTCGTCGTCAGTCAATCAGTGTCGAAAATACCTACGATGTTGACCTGCCAGACCTGAAGAGTTGCCTGGATAAGTTGCCCGAGCTGCTGGAGACCCTGGCCGGTCGCATGGCGCGAATCGACAGCAGTTATCGTCCGGGCAAGCCATTCGTCAAAGTGAAATTTCACGACTTCACGCAGACGACATTGGAGCAGGCCGGGGCAGGGCGGGATCTGGGAAGTTATCAGTTGATGCTGACCCAGGCCTTCAATCGTGGCGGTAAGCCAGTGCGGTTGTTGGGCGTGGGCGTGCGGCTGGAGGACTTGCGGGGTGGGTTCGAGCAGATGGAGTTGTTTGAGCGGTAGGCCTGAAACATAAAAGATCGCAGCCTGCGGCAGCTCCTACAGAAGATCGCGTTCGTCTGTAGGAGCTGCCGCAGGCTGCGATCTTTTTTGGGGCTTAGTTCAGCCCCGGATTCGCCACCAGCCGCTCGCCATTGCGGGCCAGCGACTTCAGGAACTCGGTCTGCAATTCTGGATCGTTGCGCGTCAGCTCGATCAGGCTCTGTTCCAGCTCACTGGCTTCTTCTTCAAGACCCAGCTCCGACAGGCGTTTGACCCGGTGGACCCACTGGCTGACTTCGTCGCCTTCGAGATCGTCATAAATCAGCCCGTGAGCCTCATAGAGCTTGCTGCGCAAGGTGCTGCTGACGGCCAGGGTGGCATCGGTGTGCACGTTGTCCTGGGCAGCCTCAACACGAATCAGCAAGCGGCTCAGATGATTGATGTCATGTTCGGCGAACGGGTTATCCAACAGATTCAGGCGCAGCACGCCATTTTTGTCGGTGGTCAGTTCGAAGGTTTCCTTGCCGGCCTTGACCTCGACCGGGCGCTCGCTCCAGGGCAGGCTTGAGTACTCCGTGCGTTTGTCGCGCTGGACTTCATCAATACCGGCCAGGTTCTGCTGCGCGCGGCCATGGGACTGCACGTTCATGAACGGGTTGAGCCCGGCGAAACCGTAGCTCAGCCAGTCCTTGGTCACGCTGTCCGGCAGATTGCCGAGGGCGAACACATTGACCACGTTGGCACCGACACCCGCCACCACGGCCACCGCGCCCAGCGGGATTTCGTAGATCTCCCGCCAGGGTTGGTACGGCGTATAGCGGTCATAGTG
This sequence comes from Pseudomonas sp. GW821-FHT07G06, assembly GCF_058986625.1. Taxonomy (NCBI): domain Bacteria; kingdom Pseudomonadati; phylum Pseudomonadota; class Gammaproteobacteria; order Pseudomonadales; family Pseudomonadaceae; genus Pseudomonas; species Pseudomonas sp. GW821-FHT07G06. The sequence continues at coordinate 655,737 of NZ_JBYSVW010000001.1, read as the reverse complement.
ACGCGTGACTTCGTACTCGGTGACTTCGAAAGTCTTCTGCTCGTGGATTTTCACCCGCCGTTGCGGCAGCTCAAGCACCTTGGGCTCTCCGACATCGATCTGCAGGCTGTGATCGAGCAGTTTGCGCTCGACCCGTTCCTCGTGCTCGCTGCGTTGTGACATTTGATTGGCACAGCCGCTGACCAGAAGCGCGCCGCACAAGGCGGCGCCACCGAGGCCTAAGGTGTTTCGCTTGAACATGACGTCTCTATATCTGCTATCAGCGGCGGATGCGGGCCTGAAGGAAGGACAGCACGTCGGCGACCGGCAGCGCTTGTGCGTCGGCCTCGGTACGGCTCTTGTATTCCAGGTTGCCTTCGGCCAGGCCGCGGTCGCTGACCACGATCCGGTGTGGAATGCCGATCAGTTCCATGTCCGCGAACTTGATGCCCGGGCTGGTTTTCTTGTCACGGTCGTCCAGCAGCACTTCGAAGCCGGCAGCGGTCAGTTCCGCGTACAGCTTGTCGGTGGCTTCGCGAACCTGCTCGGTTTCGTAGCGCAGCGGCACCAGGGCAATCTGGAACGGCGCGAGCGTGTCGCTCCAGATGATCCCGTTTTCGTCGTTGTTCTGCTCGATGGCAGCCGCCACCACGCGGGACACGCCAATGCCGTAGCAGCCCATTTCCAGGGTGACCGGCTTGCCGTTCTCGCCCAGTACTTCGCACTTCATCGCTTTGCTGTACTTGTTGCCCAGCTGGAAGATGTGCCCGACTTCGATGCCGCGCTTGATTTCCAGGGTGCCTTTGCCGTCCGGGCTCGGGTCGCCGGCCACGACGTTGCGCAGGTCGGCAACGGTCGGAACAGGCAGGTCGCGCTCCCAGTTCACGCCGAAGTAGTGTTTGTCGTCGATGTTGGCACCGATGCCGAAGTCGCTCATCAGCTCGACCGAGCGGTCGATGATGATCGGCAGCGGCAGGTTCAGCGGGCCGAGGGAGCCGGCGCCGGCGCCAATGGCTTCGCGCAGTTCGCTTTCCGAGGCCATGACCAGGGGGCTGGCCACGCCTGGCTGGTTGGCGGCCTTGATTTCGTTCAGCTCATGGTCGCCACGGATGATCAGGGCGATCAGCTTGCCTTTCTCTTCGGCGTGCACCACGAGGGTTTTGATGGTTTTCTCGATCGGCAGGTTGAAGCCTTCGACCAGTTGCGCAATGGTCTTGGCGTTCGGCGTGTCGACCAGGCGCAGTTCTTCCGTCGCAGCGGCGCGCGAGGTTTCCCGTGGCACGGCTTCGGCTTTCTCGATGTTCGCGGCGTAGTCGGAGCCGTTGCTGAACACGATGTCGTCTTCACCGGACTCGGCCAGCACGTGGAACTCGTGGGAGCCGGCACCGCCGATGGAGCCGTTGTCGGCTTCAACAGGGCGGAACTTCAGGCCCAGACGGGTGAACACGTTGCAGTAGGCCTGGTGCATGCGGTCGTAGGTGACCTGCAGCGAAGGCTGGTCAGCGTGGAACGAGTAGGCGTCCTTCATGATGAATTCGCGGCCGCGCATCAGGCCGAAGCGTGGGCGGATTTCGTCACGGAATTTGGTCTGGATCTGGTACAGGTTGATCGGCAGCTGCTTGTAGCTGCTCAACTCGTTGCGCATCAGGTCGGTGATGACTTCTTCGTGGGTCGGGCCGGCGCAGAAGTCGCGACCGTGGCGATCCTTGAAGCGCAGCAATTCAGGGCCGTACTCTTCCCAGCGCCCGGATTCCTGCCACAGCTCGGCCGGTTGCGTGCTCGGCATCAACACTTCGAGAGAGCCGGCGGCGTTCATTTCTTCACGAACGACGGCTTCGACCTTGCGCATTACCCGCAAGCCCATCGGCAGCCAGGTGTACAGGCCCGAGGCAAGCTTGCGGATCATGCCGGCGCGCAGCATCAGCTGGTGGCTGATCACGACCGCGTCGGAAGGCGTTTCTTTTTGTGTGGCGAGCAAAAATTGACTGGTGCGCATGGTTGGCCGTTATCGATTGCTGATGACGAGAAATGACGGAGCATTGTACGGGCGAGATCCGCTGGCGTACAGGCGTGCGGTCGGTGGTGTGGCAGGAGGGCGCGATTCACTCGGCCCTCCGCGATTCTTCCTGCGTAATAATCCTACGATTCTTCGGCGACCGGGGTCTGCAGCGGTTCCGGGGTGGGTGTCGGACCTGCGCGGCGGTTCTCCTGGAACCAGTGCAGGGCGATCAGCAGCAGGGTCGGGACGCCGAGCAGGGCGGTAATCAGGAAGAAATCGTGATAACCGAACTTCTCCACCATGACCCCTGAGTAGCCGCCGATCAGGCGTGGCAGCAACAGCATGATCGAGCTGAGCAGGGCGTACTGGGTGGCGGAGAACTTGAGGTTGGTCAGGCTCGACAGGTAGGCCACGAAGGCCGAGGTGGCCAGGCCTGAACTGAAGTTGTCCAGGGAGATGGTCAGTACCAGCATGTTCAGGTTGGGACCCATGTCGGCGAGCATCAGGAACAGGATGTTGGTCGCCGCGGATGCGACGCCGCCGATGAACAGGATTGGCAGGATGCCGAAACGCACGATCAGCAGGCCGCCCATGCCGGCGCCGACCAGGGTCATGATCAGGCCGAAGATTTTGCTCACGCTGGCGATCTGGTCCTTGGTGAACCCCTGATCGATATAGAACACGTTGGCCATCACGCCCATGACCGTATCGGACATCCGATAGGTGGCGATCAGGCCGAGCAGCAGCAGCGCTTGCCAGCGGTATCGCAGGATGAAGTCGTTGACCGGCGTCAGCACCGGCGCCAGGCCGCGACGGCCCATGGCCGAGAGGCACAGGGCGGTCAGCGTGATGTAGAGGATGGCCCGCAGGAATGCGCGGTCTTCGAGCAGCAGGTCGAGCAGGCTCACGCCTTCGAACAGTACGCTGGCGAAGTCGGTGTTGTAGAGCTGGGTGAACATGGCTGGCACGGACACCAGCAAAATGATCAGCACGAACACCGAGGCCAGTTGATGCATGAAGCTGTAGCGCCCGGCCTGCAGTTGCGTGCGCAACGGCACGGGTGGTTCGCGCATGAACAGGGACGTCAGCAGTGCCGGGACCATCAGCGCGCCGAACAGTATGTAAGTGCCGGCCCAGGCCGAATGCTTGTAGTTGAAGCCGGTGGAGCCAAAGCCTTCGGCGAAGTACAGCGCGCCTGCGGTAGCCAGCAGCGCGGCGACCCGGTAACCGGACATATAGCTGGCGGCCAGGGCGGCCTGGCGATTGTCTTCGGCGATTTCCAGGCGGTAGGCGTCCACTGCAATGTCTTGCGTCGCTGATGCGAAAGCGACGACCACGGCAATGGCGATCAGCCAGGACAGATGCTTTTGCGGGTCGCAGAAACCCATCCCGATCAGGCCCAGGATGACCAGTGCCTGGGACAATACGAGCCAGGATCGTCGTCGGCCGAGTTTGCCGAGCAATGGCAGTCGCCATTGGTCGAGCAAGGGCGACCAGACCCATTTGAAGGCATAGGCCAGGCCGATCAGGCTTGCATAGCCAATGGTTTCACGAGCCACGCCGGCTTCACGGAGCCAGACCGAAAGTGTCGAAAACACCAGCATGTAGGGCAGGCCGGCGGCGAAGCCAAGCAGCAACAGCACGAGTGTCGAGGGGCTGGCATAAGCGGCGAGCGCGGCGCGCCAGGTTTTACGGGGCATGGGCTGGAGTCTGCCTCAAGAAATACGGAAACAAAGCGCGCACTCTAACCGCTGTGCTCTACCGGACGCCAGCCATGGCGCTGAATATCAACACGATTATTCAGGACGCTGATGCCCTCCATGCGTAATCGTGCGCGCTGCTCATCGCCCGAAGGGCTGCCGACCGGCAGGCTGATACGCCCGTTTGCGCCCAGAACGCGGTGCCAGGGCAGTTTGCTGTCACTCGGCAATTGGCTGAGCGTGCGGCCCACCCAGCGAGCGGCGCGACCCAATCCTGCAAGCTCGGCCAACTGGCCGTAGCTGACGACTTTGCCCTCGGGAACTTGCGCCAGAGTCAGATACAGCGCCGTGCGTCGGATTTGCGCTGCGCTCTCGGGTTCATCGGTTGGATCGGTCACGTCCGTCAGTCCTGAAGAAGTCTGCTTTACCGTCTGTAGAGTAATTCCTGCACGGGCGCTTGAGAAATGAACTCCACAGAAATAGTCGGGTCAGTCCTTGTCAGGGCCTTATTCCTACGGATAATGCCGATTTTTTTCGCAATTCCGAGCCCGTATTTTGCTTATGTTGTCCAGATCCCTGCTATGTCTCGCTGTCCTTGGCGCCTCCACTCCCTTGCTTGCCGATACCGTGTGGTTGAAGAACGGTGACAAGCTCAGTGGCAAGATCACGCTGTTCGATGGTGGCAAGCTGCTGATCCAGACCGAGTATGCCGGTGCGGTGACGATCGACTGGAAGCAGGTCAAGACCCTGGACAGCGATCAGGAGTTGCTGGTCAAGCAGGATGCCTATACGGGCGAGAAAGCCAAGTCGCTGAAAGCGGCAGACGCCGGCAAGGTCACGCTGGCCAACGGCGAGGCACCGAAGACGGTCGAACTGGCGAGCATTCAGCAGATTCTCAAGCCAAAACCGGTGGTCGAGGATCTGGTGTGGAAAGGCAATGTCGATGTCGCGCTGGATTATCAGCGGGCGGAAAACGACACCGATGACTACGACATCGATTTCAAGACCACTGCGCGCCACGGTCGCTGGCGGCATACCGCCGAAGGCGAATACAACCGCGAGTTCCAGGACGACGTGGTGACCACGGACAACTGGCGGGCCGAGTATTCCATCGACCGGTTCCTGACCGAACAATGGTTCTGGCAGGGGCGCCTGGTGTACAAGCGCGACAAGGTCGAAGACCTTTCCCGTCAGCGCACCGTTGGTACGGGTCCCGGCTATCAGTTCTGGGATAACGAACTCGGGGCGTTCTCCCTGGGTTCGCTGGTCAACCGCACGGACTATGATTTCTCCGATGGCAGCAAGGAAAGTTTCTACGCCCTGGCCATGACGTGGGACTACAACCGCTACCTGATCGGCAAGCGTGTCGAGTTCTTCACCAATGGTGAAGTCGGCAAGCCGCTGTCGGGTGTGGCCGACTACGCACTCGATGCCGAGATGGGGTTGCGCTACAAGGTGACTGACTGGGCTTCGCTGAACCTGAAGGCGGAGCGGGACATCATCAGCGGCACCGACGATGCGGATCTGGACAAGACACGTTACACCGCAGGGTTTGGCGTGACCTGGTAAGACGCTAAAGGATCGCAGCCTGCGGCAGCTCCTACAGAGCTGCCGCAGGCTGCGATCTTTTTTTACCTGTGAAAAACACACAGGCACAAAAAAGCCCCGCTGTTGAGGGCGGGGCTTTTTACTAAAGCAAGTACAAGTTAGATAACTTGAACTTCTTCAGCTTGCATGCCTTTCTGACCGCGGGTAGCGATGAAAGAAACCTGTTGGCCTTCTTTCAGGCTTTTGAAGCCGTCGGACTGGATAGCTTTGAAGTGAACGAACAGGTCGTCACCGGATTGTGGGGTGATGAAGCCGAAGCCTTTTTCATCGTTGAACCACTTAACGGTACCGGTTTGGCGATTAGACATGGTGTAACTCCTTGAACAAAGATAACTGCGACTCAGGAAGAACCCTGGCCGAGACTGAGTGCAAAGAGCAGGAAAAATTCTTGTAGATGGTTGGATCGAAATTCAACATATCGTGTAGAGATTCTCAGTGACACAAGCAGCACAGTGACGCCACCTTAACCCTTTTTCCGGGACGTGCCAATGCTTCTTGCGAAGGTTTCTCTGTTTTAAGGATCGGCGGTGTGACGGTTCGTCGCCAACGCGCGTAATTCCTGCCTGTTCGGCGAGAATTGCACCCCGGACTTTGAACCCGGCGGCGCGCCCGGTAAGATGCCGGACAGAATTTTTCGACCTCGCAATTCAGGACACCCGCCATGAGCATCAAATCGGACAAGTGGATTCGCCGCATGGCGCAGGAACACGGCATGATCGAGCCTTTCGTCGAGCGCCAGATGCGCGGCAGCGACGATAGCCGTGTGATCTCCTACGGCGTGTCGAGCTACGGCTACGACGTGCGTTGCACCAATCATTTCAAGGTGTTCACCAACATCAATTCGGCCATCGTCGACCCGAAAAACTTCGATGCCGGCAGCTTCGTCGACATCCACAGCGACGTGTGCATCATTCCGCCGAACTCCTTCGCCCTGGCCAGCACCGTCGAATACTTCCGCATTCCGCGCAATGTATTGACCATTTGCCTGGGTAAAAGCACTTACGCGCGCTGCGGCATCATCGTCAACGTCACGCCGCTCGAGCCAGAGTGGGAAGGTCACGTGACCCTGGAGTTCTCCAACACCACCAATCTGCCGGCGAAAATCTACGCCAACGAAGGCGTGGCGCAGATGTTGTTCCTCGAGTCGGACGAAGAGTGTGAAGTGTCCTACAAGGACCGTGGTGGCAAGTATCAGGGCCAGCGTGGCGTGACCCTGCCGCGCACCTGAGTCAACCGTCCGACAAATGTCGGGAATTCCTGAGCGGGCGTACACTCTATGGAGTGTACTGTTCCGATCCGCGCAAGGCGGGTCGGGCCATCGCCCAGGAGTGCCGAATGAAGATCGATCCGCGAATCAGTGCCGAACTGGCAAGGCTTGAACCCAATCAGGTTGGCGTTCTGGCCTGGTCCTTGTTGGCACATCCGCCCGTCAGCATGGCAGGGGGCATCCCCGGCCAGCCTGATCCTGATACCCCGAATGAGCAGCCGATGGAGCCTGGCGAACCTACTTTGCCGGATGAGCCACCGCCCGCGCCTGTTGTCTGATAGATCAGACGCTATAGATCAAAAAAGTGGGAGCGGGCTTGCTCGCGAAGGCGGTGTGTCAGGCTGCATGAATGCCACTGACACACCGCCTTCGCGAGCAAGCCCGCTCCCACAGGTTTTTCTGTAGACGTTATTTCAGGTTGCCACTGAGGAACTGCTTCAACCGCTCGCTTTTCGGGTTCCCCAGCACGTCTTCCGGCGCGCCTTCTTCCTCCACCAGGCCCTGGTGCAGAAACAGCACCTGGCTCGATACTTTGCGGGCAAAGCTCATTTCGTGGGTCACCATGATCATGGTCCGGCCTTCTTCGGCCAGGCCCTGGATCACCTTGAGCACTTCGCCCACCAGTTCAGGGTCCAGCGCCGAGGTCGGTTCGTCGAACAGCATGACTTCCGGCTCCATGGCCAGTGCGCGCGCAATCGCCACCCGTTGTTGCTGGCCGCCGGACAGGAATGCCGGGTACTGGTCCGCCACACGGGAGGCCAGCCCTACCTTGTCGAGGTAGCGCCGGGCGCGGTCCTCGGCTTCTTTCCTGTCGCAGCCCAGCACCCGGCGCGGCGCCATGGTGATGTTTTCCAGCACCGTCATGTGGCTCCACAGGTTGAAGTGCTGGAACACCATGGCCAGGCGGGTGCGAATCCGCTGCAGTTCATTGGCATCGGCCACGTGCATGCCGTGACGATCCTTGATCATGCGGATGTTCTGCCCGTCGAGGCTCATGGCGCCGTCGTTGGGTTGTTCCAGGAAGTTGATGCAACGCAGAAAGGTACTTTTACCCGAGCCACTGGCGCCGATCAGGCTGATGACGTCGCCGGTACTGGCCTTGAGCGAAACACCTTTGAGGACTTCATGGTCGCCATAGCTTTTATGCAGGCCTTCGATGGTCAATTTGTACATGGGGCGTGCATCCTCAAGGCGAAAGTAGATAGCCGCTGCGATAGGCTTCGGTGCCCGCGACGTGGGCGATCACCATGCCGGCAGTGGCCATGCGGCGCAGCGAGCGGGCGTACATCAGCCCGGCGGCGGAGCAGTGAACGGGAGTGACGCGATCGTTGATCGGATCAATGACCTCGGCGATCAGTTGCCCGGCTTCCAGGTATTGCCCCGGCAGCGCGGTGAACACCAGCAGCCCGCCGGCAGGCGTGGCTACCGGCTCTACACCGGCCAGCGGTGTCGCCGGATAGGGCAGGTCGGGCAGGGGCGCGGATTCGCCGGCGATCGCGCCGAAATGGGTCAGGTAATCGATCAGTGCCTGGCAATCTCGGCTCGCCAGTGGATGATTGACGTCGCCCTGACCGCGCAATTCGACGGTCACCGAAAAACTGCCCGGTGGAATGTCGAAGTGTTCGCCGAAGCGCTCTTTCAACTGCCACCACAGCAGGGTGAAGCATTCATCGAACGACTGGCCGCCAGAGTCCGTTGCCAGCAGGCTGGCTTCGGCGCCGATGTAACGGGCCAGGGGCTCGACCTGCGGCCAGGCTTCCGGGGTGGTGTACAGATGCGTGACTGCTTCGAAGTCGCAATGCAGGTCAAGCACCATGTCGGCGTCGCAGGCCAGTCGTTGCAGGGCCAGGCGCTGGGATTGCAATTGGGTGTCGGCAGTCTGCCGGGCCAGTGCCTCGCGCAGGCTGCCGCGGATCAGTTGCTGGTTGTGCTGCGGATCGTCACCGAGCTTGCCCTCGATCGCGTTGCCGACTTCTTCACTGAGGTCGACGAACCAGCGGTTGAAGTTCTGGCCGCTTTCCAGCTCGTAGCGGCCCAGCGGAACATCCATCACTACCTGTTCCAGGCCCACCGGGTTGGCGATGGGTACGAGCACGATTTCGCTGCGCAGGCGACCGGCGGCTTCCAGCTCCGCCAGGCGTTGCTTGAGGTGCCAGGCCACCAGCATGCCGGGCATTTCGTCGGCGTGCAGGGAGGCCTGGATGTAGATCTTGCCGTTGGCCGGTTGTGGGCCGAAGTGAAAGCTGTGGATCTGTCGTGCGGTCCCCGGCAGCGGGGCCAGCAGGTCATGTTTCTGGTGGCGCATCTGTTGTTCCTGAAGCAGGTTGAGACCTAGTGGGTCGGCCCGAGGAAGGCCAGCCATCGGCGTTCGGCAAGGCGGAACAGGCCGACCAGCGCAAAAGTGACGGTCAGGTAGATCAGCGCGGCGATGCCGAACGACTGGAAGGTCAGGAATGTCGCCGAGTTGGCGTCCCGCGCGACTTTCAGGATGTCCGGGATGGTCGCGGTGAAGGCCACGGTGGTCGAGTGCAGCATCAGAATCACTTCGTTGCTGTAATACGGCAACGAGCGACGCAGGGCCGACGGCATGATCACGTAGGCATACAGCTTCCAGCCTGTCAGGCCGTAAGCCTTGGCCGCTTCCACTTCACCGTGGGCCATGCTGCGGATTGCCCCGGCGAAAATCTCCGTGGTGTAGGCGCAGGTGTTCAGGGCGAAGGCCAGGATCGTGCAGTTCATCGCATCGCGAAAGAATGCGTCCAGTACTGGCTGGGCCCGAATGGCGGCCAGGCTGTAGATCCCCGTGTAACAGATCAGCAGCTGGATATAGAGCGGCGTGCCACGGAACAGGTAGGTATAGAACTGCACCGGCCAACGGATGTAGAAGTGCGGCGATACACGGGCGATGGACAGCGGGATCGACACGATAAAGCCGATGAAGATCGAAGCGCTGAGCAGCCACATCGTCATGGCCAGGCCGGTGATGTTGTTGCCGTCGCTATAGAGGAAGGGTTTCCAGTATTCCTGCAGAAGTTCGATCATCGTACGGCCTCCCGGGTACCGGCGGAGTAACGACGCTCAAGCCAGCGCAGGATGAAGTTGGACGCGCTGGTGATTACCAGGTAGATCAATGCGGCAAGCACCAGGAAGTAAAACAGCTGATAGGTGCTTTTGCCGGCGTCCTGGGCAGCCTTGACCAGATCGGCGAGGCCGATGATCGACACCAGGGCGGTGGCCTTGAGCATCACCATCCAGTTATTGCCGATACCCGGCAGGGCATAACGCATCATCTGCGGGAACACTACGATCCAGAAACGCTGGCCGCGCTTGAGGCCATAGGCGGTGGCCGCTTCGACCTGACCCCGTGGGACGGCAAGGATCGCGCCACGGAAGGTTTCGGTGAAATACGCACCGTAGATAAAGCCGAGGGTAATGACCCCGGCACTGAACGGGTTGATCTCGATGTATTCCCATTCCATGTAATCGGTCAGGGAGGTCAGCCAGGTTTGCAGGCTGTAGAAGATCAACAGCATCAGGACCAGGTCCGGAACGCCGCGAATGAGGGTGGTGTAGAGCTGGGCAGGCACGCGCATCAGTTTGACTTTTGACAGCTTGGCACTGGCGCCGAGCAGCCCGAGCAACACGGCCACCAATAGCGACAACGCCGACAACTTGATCGTCATCCAGGTGCCTTGCATCAGCAGCGGACCGAAGCCCTTGAGGCTGAAGGCAGAGAGCCCCAGATTTTCTAATAGGTTTTCGAACATAAATCAGCAACCTGATCGGATGAAAAAAGCGCCCATCGCGAGATGGGCGCCGGGCATTATTTGCCGCTGTACAGATTCAGATCGCCAAAGTGTTTCTTCTGAATGGTGGCGTAGGTGCCATCATCGTGTAACGCTTTGATACCTTTATCCAAAAGTGCTTTCAGCTCGGTGTTACCTTTCTTAATGCCGATGGCTGTTTTGGATGGCAGCAAAGCGTTGTCGACCGGCTTGCTGACATCGTAGTCGGCGCCCTGTGGCGACTTCAGGAAGCCCAGTTCGGCTTGCAGCATGTCCTGAATCCCTGCATCGAGACGACCGGAAGTCAAATCGGCGTAGACCTGATCCTGGTTGGCGTAGGCCTGGGTTTTCACGCCAGCCTTGTCCAGAACGGCTTTGGCATAGGCTTCCTGGATGGTGCCTTGTTCGTAGCCGACGGTCTTGCCCTTGAGAGAGGCGACGTCTTCAGTCACGCCAGAACCTTTTTTGGACACGTAGGCGGTTGGGCCGGAAAACAGCTCGCTGGAGAAGTCGATGACTTTCTCACGGGCTTCGGTAACGGTCATCGACGAGATCACGCCGTCGAATTTGTTGGCTTTGAGGCCAGGGATCATGCCATCGAAGTCACTTTCGACCCACTTGCACTTGACCTTCAGTTCGGCGCAGATCGCGTTCCCCAGATCGATGTCGAAGCCTACCAGGCTGCCATCGGCTGCTTTCGACTCGAACGGTGCGTAGGAAGGGTCAACGCCGAAACGCAGTTCTTTGTATTCTTTCGCCATGGCGGAGCCAGCAGCCATGCACAATGCCAGTGCAGAAAGGGTCAGCAATGCTTTTTTCATTATTCAATCCCTAAAACCAATATGAGCGCTCGTGGCGCAGAATTATTGTTACTGGAAAGCGTAAGACCTGTTGAAAGTAGCAATTTCCGAACCAGAGTGCCGAACAAGCGTTTTAAAAGGTGTCTGGAAATAGCCGGAGACAGATTTATGCACGAAAACGGGCGCAGGGAAATGGCCGCACCAGTTCGACTCAAAAAGAAAAATATTTGAGGACGGATAGAGGGGTTAGCTGAGCAGATTTTGCAGGGTCGTCAAACTGTCGGCTTCGTCGACCGACTTATCCTTGCGCCAGCGCAACATACGCGGAAAGCGCACGGCAATGCCACTCTTGTGACGACGGGAGAGGGCGATTCCCTCAAAGCCCAATTCAAACACCAGGCTTGGCTGGACGCTGCTCACGGGGCCGAATTTTTCCACGGTGGTCTTGCGCACGATGCTGTCGATCTGGCGGATTTCGTCATCGCTGAGCCCTGAGTAAGCTTTGGCAAACGGCACCAGGGTGCGTTCAGTGGCCCCTGGCGGGCTGTCCCAGACGGCGAACGTATAATCGCTGTAGAGGCCGGCCCGGCGCCCTTGCCCCCGTTGCGCATAGATCAGCACGGCGTCAACGCTGAACGGGTCGACTTTCCATTTCCACCACACGCCCATGTCCCTGGTCCGGCCGACGCCATACAGGGCATCGCACGCCTTGAGCATCAGGCCTTCGACACCGAGGGCGCGGGATGCCTCGCGCTGGCGGGCGAGGTCGAGCCAGGTGTCGCCGGTCAACAATGGCGAAAGGTGCAACCGCGGGTTGGCGCAGTCATCGGCCACCCGTTCCAGTTGTGCACGACGCTCGGCCTGAGTCCGGTTGCGCCAGTCTTCTCCCTGCCATTCGAGCAAATCGAAGGCGAGCAGCACCACCGGCACTTCATCGAGGATTTTCCGGTCCAGGGTCTTGCGACCGATTCGTTGTTGCAGGAGGGCGAAAGGTTGTACTGCGGGTTCAAAAGCCTTTTCGACGCCGGTTGGCGCAGACTTCCAGGCGACGATCTCGCCGTCGATCACTGTCCCGTCGGGAAGGCCCAGAATCAAACTGTCCAGTTCAGGGAAGCGTTCGGTTACCAACTCTTCACCCCGCGACCAGATCCACAGTCGCCCACCGCGCTTGATCACCTGGGCGCGGATGCCATCCCATTTCCATTCCGCCTGCCAGTGCCGGGCAGGTCCGAGCAGCGCTTCGAATTGTTCCACGGGCGACGACAGGGCATGGGCGAGAAAAAACGGGTAGGGCTGGCCGCCCCGCTGGGCATGTTCATCCGGGGATTCGGCGGCGATCAGTTGCAGGTAGCTGGCGGCGCTGGGGCGGTGGGCCTGATCGGTGTAACCCACCAACCGCTGCGCCACGCGTTTGCTGTCGAGACGGGCCATGGCTGCCAGGGCGCGGGTGACCAGTAATTTGGACACCCCGACGCGAAAGCTGCCGGTGATCAGTTTGATGCAGACCATCAGGCTCACCCGGTCCAGTTGCGCCCATAGCACCGGTAACCTTTGCGCGAGGGATTGTGGTGTTTCGCCGCGCAGTGGCAGCAGCTTGTCCTCCACCCACGTGGCCAGCCCGTCGGTTGAACGGTGCGGCGCTTGCGGCAAGACCAGCGAAATGGTTTCCGCGAGATCACCGACGGCCTGGTAACTCTCTTCGAACAGCCATTCCGGCAAACCGGAAAACGCCACCGCCAGTTCGCGCAGTACCCGCACGGGTACCAATTGCCGGGGACGTCCTCCTGACAGAAAGTACACCGCCCATGCGGCATCTTCCGGTGCGGCCTGGGCGAAGTAGTTTTGCATCGCAGCCAGTTTGGCATTGTTCGATGTCGAGGCGTCGAGCCTGGCATACAGCTCAGCGAATGCCCTCATGGCAGCACCTCGGCCAGCTCGGTCTCGGCAGGGGCTTCTTCGTCTGCACCGTATCGGGTATCGAGCGCCATGGCATCAAGCCCCTGCTCGCGCAAATAACGTACCAGTGCGCCGCTCGATCCATGGGTCACCATGACCCGTTCGGCACCGGTCTGTTCGATGGCCCACAGCAAACCTGGCCAGTCGGCGTGGTCGGACAGGACGAAACCTCGGTCTACACCGAGCCGCCGACGTGTTCCGCGCAAACGCATCCAGCCACTGGCGAAACCATCGCTGTAATCGACGAAGCGACGCATCCAGCTGCTGTTCGCCGCCGAAGGCGGTGCGAGCACCAGCGCCTTGCGCATCATCGGGTCACTTTTTTTGATGTCGGCGGCATCCATCGTGGGCGGCAAATGAACCCCTGCTTCGCGGTAGATCCGGTTGAGGGGGGCCACGGCGCCATGCACGAGAATGGGGCCCAGTCGCGCGTCGATGCCATGGAGAATGCGCTGGGCCTTGCCGAGGGAATAACAGAACAGCACGCTGGTTTTTTCGACAGCCGCGTTGGCTTGCCACCATTGGTCGATCTCGGCAAACACTTGCACCTGGGGTTGCCAGCGGTAGATCGGCAGGCCAAAGGTCGACTCGGTGATGAAGGTGTCGCAGCGTACGGGTTCAAACGCTGCACAAGTGCCGTCGGGTTCGGTCTTGTAGTCCCCGGAAGCCACCCAGACTTCTCCACCGTATTCCAGTCGCACCTGCGCCGAGCCGAGTACGTGGCCGGCGGGATGAAAACTGAGGAACACGCCTTGATGCAGCAGGCGTTCGCCATAGCGCAGGGTTTGCAGATTGATGTCCTGGCCCAGTCGCGCACGCAGAATGGCCTCGCCGGGCGCTGCCGCCAGGTAGTGCTGATTGCCGGCGCGGGCATGATCACCGTGGGCGTGGGTGATCACGGCGCGTTCGACCGGTCGCCACGGATCGATATAGAAGTCGCCGGCAGGGCAGTACAAACCTTCGGGACGCGAGATAACAAGGTCCATGGCGTTGCCAGAGTGGAGAGATTTGTTAGCTATGAGCCTGGCGTGGGGAGAGAAGTTCTATCGGGCTTATGGGCGGATGAAATACCCGTGTGGGAGCGGGCTTGCTCGCGAAGGCGGACTGAGATTCAAAACAAGTGTTGAATGTTCAATCTTTCGCGAGCAAGCCCGCTCCCACAGGGATCAGCGTTACTTGCCGGGTGTCAGTGTCAGTCGATTCTTGCCATAGGCGTTGTCGAAGTTCTGCGGCTGCATCGGCAGGCTCATGTACTGGCCCTTGAGCCAGGGTTCGATGCTGTTGAGGTAGTTCGCACTGGCCGGGTTGCCGGACTGACCGGTGCCGTTCTGCACCATCAGCGGTTCGGACTGGCCGAAGTCGACGATAAAGCGCATGGCGGGCGCCAGCGTGGTGTTGAAGTCCTGGCCCCAGGCGAACGCGGCGGTGTTGAGTGTGGTGTGATCGCCACCGGCCGGTAGCGGACCGCGTACCGTCTGGCCGCTGCTGTTCTTCCATTCATAGCGGTGCAGTTTGCCCCACTGCCAGGCTTTGTGATCGCCGCCCAACTGGCTGTCGCCTGCGCTGATCGCTGCAGCGAGGCTGCGGGCGAGGATGGCCGGTTTGTCTTCTTTCTGCGCGCTGCGCACGTCATCCCAGAACGGGCTGTCCTCACGCCCCAGCAAGTGATCGGCCTGGGCCGCGTAGGACAACTTGCCGTCAGCGACAAAGGCCTTCCACGCCGGGCTGCTTTCCGGGCCCAGTTCATCGAGGAAGATCTGCCGGGTGCTTTCCTGCAGGAACAGTTCGTAGATGGCCGCATCGGTGGACGTCGGGCTGAGCTTGCCATCGAACGCCATCAAGCGGCTGTAGGCTTCGTGTGCCTTGGCGCGATCGGCCGCCGGCAAGGCGTCGATGGCTTGTTTGAGTGGCTGGGCCATGCCCGGCGCTTCGAACATTTTCTTCAGCTTGGCCGCGAAGGTCGTGGTCTGGTCGTACTGCATGGCGATCAGGCTGCGGCTGTCGTGTTTGCCTGCGCCGGCCAGTTCGGCCAGACGCTCGCCGCGCTCCGGAGCGGCCCAGGAATTGGACAACTGCATGCCGTAGCCATGGGGAATGACCCGCTGGTTGGCGGTGCCGAGCCAGCCTTGGGCCGGGTCCTGGTCGTACGGATGCAACATCGGGTCGGCATAACCGTCCCAGTCGTAGCGACCTTCCCAACCCGGCGAGGGCAGCAGGCCTTCGCCTTCGCGGCGGTTCGGATAGCGGCCGGTGACCTGCCAGCCGATGTGGCTCGCGTCGGCAAACACCAGGTTCAGTGCGATGGCGCGGATTTCGCGGCTGGCATCCGAAGCTCTCTCGGCGCTCTGGGCGCGGGACAGGTCGAAGAACGCGTCCAGGGTCTTGTCGTCGGTGAAGTTCGGCATCTGCAAGGCCAGGCCGAAACCATTGGCCAGCGAGGTGCCCTGGGCGCTGTTGAGCAGCGGGCCATGGCGGGTTTCGTACACCGCCTCGCGAATTGGTCGCTGGCCTTTGACGAAATAGGTTTCGTTGCGCACGATCGCCGGCTGCCACTTCCCGGCGTTTTCGTAGGTAAGTCCGTTGCCCTGGCGCTTGATCTTCTCCAGGAACAGGTCCTGGTTGTCGCCCATCGCGGACGCCATGCTCCACGCCACTTTACCGTTGAAACCACCGAGCACCATCGGCAGGCCCGCGATGGTCACGCCGGACGCCTGATACTTCGGCGCGCGAATCTGCACGTAACTGAACAATGAAGGCACGCCCAGCGGGCCGTGACTGTCACTGGCCAACAGGCTCTTGCCGCTGCGGCTGCGTTGCGCGGCGATGGCCCAGTTGTTCGACGAGGTAGCGCCCAGCAGGTTGAGGTCCGACAGTTGTCCCGTGGCTTTGCTGAGTTCGGCCAGGCCCGGTACTTGCCCGTTGAGCTTGAGGCCCTGGAGTTTTTCGCTCTCGGCGACCGGCAGTTTTTCGTCGGGGGCGGACGGCGTCAGCCACGCCAGTTTGTCGGTGGTGACGGTCTGGGCCAGTACCAGCGAGGAAATCTCTTCCGGCAGGTTGGTCGACTGGCTGAAGTTCAACAGGCAGAAAATCAGCGCCGAATCTTCCGGCTGCCAGTATTCAGGCTGGTAGCCGGTGGCCGCGAGGTCCGCCGGCAGCTTGTCGCGGTAGCGGAACAGGTAGGCGTTGACGCCCCGCGCATAGACTTCGAAGAAACGCTTGAGGCGCGGCGAAGACGCCTTGTACAACTCGCCGGCACTTTTCTTCAGGTTGACTGCCCGCATGTAACGGTCGGCATCCAGCAGGTCCGCACCGTGCATCTCAGCCAATCGGCCCTGGGCCAACAGGCGCAGGGTGACCATCTGCGTGATGCGGTCGCTGGCATGCACGTAACCGAGGGTGAACAGCGCATCGTGGAAGCTGTTGCTCTCGATCAGCGGCATGCCCATGGCATTGCGGCGCACCGAAACGTTCTGCGCCAGGCCCTTGAGCGGTTGCACGCCGGAGGTCGGCGGGAGGGTGTCCTGGGCGTTGAAGTTCTGACAACCGGTCAGGCTCAAGACGCCCGCCACTGCTGCGGCAACGCCGAACCGGGGTAGAAAATGAGTAAGGGCTGGCGAGGCCATGGCAAAGCTCCTGCGGGGGTGGTGGCGCAATAAAGGCGCTACGTTAGTGAGCGGGCGATGGCCGCGCAAGCGGGTCACAAGGTTATTTCGGGATTTGGCAAAGATCGCAGCCTTCGGCAGCTCCTACAGAGATACGCCGATCTCGCGTAGGCGCTGCCGAAGGCTGCGATCTTTTGATTCTCAACAGTGGCTTGTCACCCGTAACCGGTGATGTTGAAGTGCGACACGGTCAACAATCCTGGAGAAAAATCGGCATGGAGCTCAAGGCAAACGCGGCACTGATCATCATTGATCAACAAAAAGGCATCCTTCACCCCAGGCTTGGCCGCAGGAATAATCCTCAGGCCGAAGAGCGCATGCTGGAACTGCTCGGTCATTGGCGACGCACCGCTCGGCCGGTGATCCATGTGCAGCACCTGTCCCGCTCGGAGGACTCGGTGTTCTGGCCGCAGCAGTCGGGCGTGGAGTTTCAGGAGCGATTCGCGCCAATGGCCGGCGAACGCTTGATCCAGAAGCAGGTGCCGGATGCGTTCTGTGCAACGGGGCTGGAGACGCAGTTGCGCGAGGCGGGGATCGGGCAGTTGATCATCGTGGGCGTCGCGACCCACAACTCGGTGGAGTCCACGGCGCGCACCGCGGGCAACCTGGGGTTTGATACCTGGGTGGCCGAGGATGCCTGCTTTACCTTCGACAAGGCTGATTTTTTCGGCCATGCCCATAACGCCGAAGAGGTGCATGCGATGTCGCTGGGGAATCTGCACGGCGAGTATGCGACGGTGGTCAGCAGTGCGCAGATCCTGTCGGCCGACTAAGTATCTGTCCAATCACTGTGGGAGCGAGCTTGCTCGCGATGGCGTCAGGTCTGTCGACCTCTATGTTGAATGTGATACTGCAATCGCGAGCAAGCTCGCTCCCACATGGGATCTGCATTCACAGGACCGTTGTCTGGCGCAGATCGAATGTAGGAGCGAGCCTGCTCGCGATGGCGATTCAATTGGCGAAATCGATATCCGCCCGAAGCATCAGGCGCCGTGGCACTTCTTGAATTTCTTGCCGTTGCCGCATGGGCACGGATCGTTGCGGCCGACGTCTTTCAGGGCATTGCGCACCGGTTCCTGGTGAGCGTGGCCACAGTTCGGACCGTGGACATGGCCGTGGTCGTGATCATGGTGGTGATGGTCATGATCGTGATCGTGGTTGCAGTCAGGGCCGTGGACATGGGGTTGCTGGGTCATCGGTGTTGCTCCGGAATTAAATCGGCGGCGATTATCACGCCATTGCGCGCCAGGTGCACGTAGTGAGCGATGAATATACCGGTTTCCAGTTCACCTTCCAGACGATAGGGAATGGGTTGGTCGGATTTTTTCAGCAGTTTGGCCAGATCCCGGACCTTGGACCACAGGTTGGTGCGGATCGGCACCTTGAAGTAGGCACTGTGCCCGGGGCTGATGGTGAACCAGTGTTCGTACTCGCCGTCGGCCAGCAGTATGTCACCCAAGTGAACGCGGTACTCCAGACTGCGCACCGTCAGGTCGCTGTCGTTGGGGTTGTCGATGCGAAAATGCAGGAGGAATTTCTGCTCCAGCAGTTTGGTGCTGACCACCTCGATCTTCACCAGATGGACCTCGGGGTCCGGCAAGTCGTCGTCGAACCACGACGCACAGCCGCCGAGTCCCAGTGTCAGGAACACGGTGAGCAGACAGAGTGCGCAGCGGCGGATGATCATTGTGGTGGTTCTCCCTTGAGTCCCAGTCTAGACCCAAAGGATCGCAGCCTTCGACAGCTCCTGCGTGGTGGGCAGTCATTCCATGGACTAGCTGCTGAAGTAACCCGCACAACATTTCTTGAACTTCTGTCCACTGGCACATGGGCAGGGGTCATTGCGCCCGAGTTTGAGTTGCACGGTCGGGTCGATGAAATACCAGCGCCCGGTGTTCTGTACGAACGATGAGCGCTCTCGATGGCTGTGCTCGCCACTGCTGTCGTGCCACCGCGCGGTGAAGGTCACGAAAGCGTGTTCAGGCTGGCCACCCAGCACTTCGGAGCTTTCCACTTCAAGGCCCAGCCACGTACTTTGGGCGCTCCAGTCGCTGATCGATTGACGGTCCAGACCGGCCTGTTGGGCGGGCAGGGTGGTGGCCACCAGATAGTCGACCAACCCCAGCACGTAGGCGCTATAGCGCGAGCGCATCAAGGCTTCGGCGCACGGCGCCGGGTGTCCGGCATGGTAGTGACCGCAGCAGGCATCAAGCAGGGTGCCGCTGCCGCAAGGGCAAATGGATGTGCTCATTGCTTCCGGAGCCCTCTTAACAGTTATATGTGTTTTATCTTCCATAAATCAGTCACTTAACTAGTCTAACTTTTTTCACATATTTTTTACGCGTGGGTGACTGCCAGTCTGCCTCATTGCAGTCTCATGGCAACCCCTCATTTGAGCGTTCTTCAGAGGTGGAGGTTAGTCCATGACGGTCAACTGCCGACATTACCTGCCTTGCTTGATCTTCGAGCACAACGACCAACCAGTCATCCCGGCCGAAAGCGTCTAAGCCGTTTTCGAAAGCTGCCGACCATCAAGGGCTGCTACCGACCTGGAGCAGTCGGCGAACAGAATAATTGCAAATTAGTGGCTATGCTTGGACTGCTGTCGATACTGATCAGTCAGTCCGGCAGGCTGCGCGGAAATGACCCGCAACGTGCCCTGTGTCATTCGACTGTTCTGCGTGAAGCATCCAGTTCAGGGGCGCAAATCCGCAACGACACTCGGGTAGACATGGAGCAAACCCTGCACCTGCAGAGACTGCTTCCGAGAGTAAAAAAATTCACCATGAAATTAGCATCGCCAAATGCATTGCTTAGTGTTGGCACAAAAGGTTGATTGGTTTCCGAATACCGCTTCTATGGGGCAATTTAGAAGGATTATGTTTGGAGATTGTGGAAATGGATTCTTTCAGGAATAAAAACGCCGCAAAGCAAGCCATACCCACCAGTTCAAATAAGCCGCGCTCGACCAAATGGCACCGCATGTACTTTTTTCTTGCGGGATTCGACGTGCTGGTTGTTGTGCTGAGCGTGCTTTTGAATCACCTGATCGTCGATACCTATCACCGCTCCATCAAGGCAAACCAGTCGTGGGTCCAACAGCTGTCGAGCTATTCAACGCTGGGCAGCCTGGCTTCCACAGTCAATGCGCCAGGCAATAATGTGTTCGATACACATGATGTTGAAGCCGAATCGCGGAACATGAATGAAGCCTTGCGCGCCTTCAACGAGCATTTGGCAATGGCCAAAAAACAGTTGGAGGTACGGATCGCCAATGAGGCCGAACACAGTGCAGATATACAAGCCTTTACCCTTGCATTGAAGGATGAGGTGGGTGCAGTTGATGCCGCGATGGTTGAAATGGTGAACGAGGCCTTGCTGATCTTTTCCTACTTCAGGGAGGGGCAGTCGGATAATGCCGGTAAACGCATGGCAACGATGGACAGGAAGTTTTCCCTGTTGCTCGCCTCACTCAGTACCGTGCGGGATCGCGTTGGCCTGATTCAAAGCAAGCTCCTGGAGGAGGAGCTTGAGTCGGTCGAAGAACTGCGTCGGGTCGAATACGCGATCATGGTGTTCGTGCTACTGATGGTCAGTGCGGCCATGATCTACGGGGGCAAGATCAGGCGCGAAATGGAGTCGCAAGCAGCTGAAAGGGAAGGTTATCTGGCCGTGCTGCGCGAAAGCGAGAAGCAGGCCCGCCAGCAAGCATCGCTGCTGGACAAGGCCCAGGACGCCATTGTCGTTCACGGGATGGATAACCGCATCCTGTACTGGAACAAAAGTGCCGAGCGTCTCTACGGTCTGTCAAAGGAAGAGGCACTCGGCAAATCGGCACAGGAGTTGATCTACCAGGGTAGCGCCGCTTTCAATGTGGCCACTAACAGCCTGATAGAAACGGGTGACTGGGCGGACGAAGTTACACTTCGACGCCGGGATGGCTGCACCATCACGCTTGAAAGTCATCGAACCCTGGTGCGAGACGATGATGGCCAGCCGCAATCCATTCTGTCGATCAATACTGACATCACCCACCGTAAGACCGCTGAGCAAGAGGTCCAGCGTTTGGCCTTCTACGATCAGTTGACCGGGCTGGCCAACAGGCGGCTCATGTTGGACCGGTTACAGCATCTGCTGGCGGGCAGCTCCCGTAGCCTGCATACGTACGCGATAATTCTCATTGACCTGGATAACTTCAAGGCACTGAACGACACGCTGGGGCATGACAGAGGCGACATGTTGCTGCAGCAAGTGGCTCTGCGCCTTTGCGGCTGCATACGCGAGAGCGACACCGTGGCTCGCCTGGGCGGAGACGAATTCGTCGTCCTGCTGGATGGCCTTAATGAGAATCCTCGAGAAGCCGCTATCCAGGCCAAGGCTATTGGCGAGAAGATTCTCAACTCTCTGAACATTTCCTACCAGTTGGATGGATATGAGCACCACAGCACCCCCAGCCTCGGCATTGCGCTGTTCCAGGGGCAACTGAGCACAGTGGACGATATTATGAAGCGCGCTGACCTGGCGATGTATCGCGCCAAGGCGGCGGGCCGCAATACCATGCGCTTTTTCGATCCGGAAATGCAGGCGGTTGCCACGGCACGCGCCAGGCTGGAAGTAGACTTGCGCCAAGGCTTGCAGGACAACGAATTCCTTCTTCATTACCAGCCGCAGGTGAATAGTGAGGGCCGTATCATTGGCGCAGAGGCACTGATGAGATGGCAGAATCCTGAGCGCGGAGTCGTGTTTCCAGGCGAGTTCATTCCATTGGCAGAGGAAACGGGGTTGATTCTGCCATTAGGCCGTTGGGCGCTGCAGGCTGCCTGCACTCAGCTGGTTGCCTGGGCAAAGCATTCGGAAACCGCCCGACTGGGTATGGCTGTGAATGTCAGCGCCCGTCAGTTTCACCATCCGGACTTCGTCGAGGAGGTACTGCAAGTACTGAGACTCACGGGGGCCGATCCGAAGAAATTGAAACTGGAGCTGACCGAAGGCCTGCTGATAGAGGATATGGAAGGTACTGTCGCCAAAATGATCGAGTTGAAAGAGATCGGCATAGGCCTTTCGCTGGATGATTTCGGAACCGGCTACTCGTCACTGTCATACCTGAAGAGCCTTCCGCTGGATCAACTCAAGATCGACCAGTCCTTCATCAGAGATGTGCTGGTTGATTCCAACGACGCCGCCATCGCCTGCGCTATTGTGAGCCTGAGCCAGATATTGGGGCTTTCGGTGATTGCAGAAGGTGTGGAGACAGAAGCTCAGCGTACCTTTCTGGTCAAGCATGGCTGCCAGACCTACCAGGGCTTCCTGTTTTCCCCGCCACTGCCAGCCGAACAGTTTGAGGCGTATGTTCACGAAAGATTAATGGCGAGCACTGATTCCCCATGGACCAAGACTAACTCGCCATAACTTCGCAGCTTCCTGCGAGCTTCGCGATCATTGCATTACCACCAGTATTTCCCGAAGTTTTCCGGATTGGCCCAGAAGCGCGAATTGAGCCAGTCGGGGACTTGTTTGTATTCAAGCAGATCGTAGGTAAACAGGGTCAAGACCTGTTCGTCCCGTTGAAAGCGTTCGCTGGCTTGCAGGGCCAGGGAGAAAAAGTCCGTTTCCTGCCAGCCACAGGCCGGCAGATCCGCCAGCACGGCGATGCGGCTGGCGTTGAGGTTGCGGATGCCGCCCAGCAGGTTCAGGCCGTCGCGCTTGGGCAAATGCTCCAGGCAATCGACCACCAGGGCCAGGTCGAATCGGCGGGCCGCCAATTCGTCGGGCAATGGGCCCGGGGCCGCGAAAGCCACGCAGCTGTCCGGGTGTGCGAGTTTGAATGCTTCCAGTGCCGGGAACTCGCTGGCGCCGATCAACAACAGGCGCGCGGGGGCATATCGGTCAAGTAAAGCGGCCAGTGCCTGCTGCGGCGTGCGTGAAGAAATACCTGCAATCATCGAAGATCCTCAATCAGATCTGCCAAGACTAGCCTGCCCGGACGTTCGGGCCTAGAGCACCCTGGCGACAAAAGCGCCAAACTGCCGTTAATGCGTGAGTAAACAGCATGGCCTATTGCTGGCGGAGTTTAATACTCGGGTCTTTACTACCTGAATCGGTTCTAAGCCGATCCTTCAGGAGAAAACTAGATGAGCATAGTTCGGACAGCATTACCCTTGGTTCTGCTAACCAGTGTGTTGACTGGTTGCGCAGGTTTGCAGAAAACCGACTGGCCGACCTGTGCGGCGGTTGGTGGTGTCGTGGGTGCGGGCCTCGGTGCGACCGAAAGCTCGGCATGGGCAGGGTATGGTGCTCTGCTCGTTGGCGGTACGGCAGCGGCTTATTGCTGGGTGCACGGTGATGGCGATGAAGACGGCGACGGTGTGCCGGATAGTCGCGACAAGTGCCCGGGCACGCCTAAAGGCGTTCAGGTCGATGCCAACGGTTGCCCACCACCAGCGCCTGTGGTCGAAGAGGTGGTTGTGGTCAAGGAAGAAACCATCGTCATCCGCGATGTTCACTTCCAGTTTGATAAAGCCACGCTTACCTCGTCCGATAAACAGGTCCTCGACAAGATTGCCACTCGCCTGAAAGCCGAAGCCCCAACTGCTCAACTGACCGTCACCGGTCATACCGACAGCGTGGGCAGCGACGCCTACAACCAGAAACTGTCGGATAAACGCGCCCACTCGGTGGTTGAATACCTCATCGAGCAAGGCGTACCTCGCAGCAACTTCGTGTCGGTGGTCGGTGCCGGTGAAAGCCAGCCGGTTGCGGACAACAAAACCGCTGACGGTCGCGCACAGAACCGTCGTACGGAAATCAAAATCCAGCGTTAACGCCCATCGCATCCGCGCCTTGTGCAGTCGCGGATGCGGGTCTTTACTCCTGTGTAACCGGTATGGGCCGGTGACACAGGAGCTTTCAATATGATCGTTCTCACAAGGACCGTCTTGCCGGTTCTGCTACTTGGCAGCCTCTTGACCGGCTGCGCGACCCACAGCGATGGCACTGCCCCCCTCAATCAACGCACCTGGCCAATCTGCAGCCTCATCGGCGGCCTGGTCGGCGGTGGCCTGGGCGCAATCGATAGTGGCGCCTGGGCCGCGGGTGGGGCGGCACTGGGTATCTTGTCCGGCGGCTTGATCTGCTACGCCCAGGATGGCGACGAAGACGGCGACGGCGTTTTCGACCGGCGCGACCGTTGCGCTGATACTCCCGCCAATACCCCGGTCGACCATCGCGGCTGCCCGGTGCCGCAGTACCCGGACCGCGTCCAGACGGAACCTGCGCAAACCGAAGTCATTACGCTGAGCGATCTACTGTTTGTGTTCAATCAATCCGACCTGACCCCGACGGCCAAGAGTCAACTGGATGCGTTGATGAGCCAGTTCCTGGATGCCGATGTGGTCAGCATCAAGGTGGTCGGCCATACCGACAGCGTCGGTTCGGATGCCTATAACCAGGCCTTGTCGGAGCGACGCGCCAGCAGCGTGGCGGAATACCTGATCAGCCAGGGTGTGGCGCCGAACAAAGTCACCAGCGAAGGCAGGGGCGAAAGTCAGCCGATTGCCGGCAATGACACGGACGAAGGTCGTGCGAAAAATCGTCGCGTGGAACTGCATATAAACCGCTGAGCCAAGAGATAGAGCCGTCGAGCGACAGTTGTGAGCGCTGCGACGGCCGTTCGGCGGCCTTCATGAAGATTTTTCCGTTGCCCTCTGGCTTATCCCGCGCGGAAGCCGTTACTGTGCGCCCAAACAATAATTCTCATCGGGGGAGCGTATGAAGGTCTTATGGGGGCTGGGGCGGTTATTGACCCTGCTGTTCTGGTTGGTGGTGCTGGTCAATCAGCTCACGCCATTTGTCTTTCCGCTGCACCTGTTGGTCAATCTGGCCGGCGGCCTGTTGGGGTTCATCCATCTTCTGGAAGCACTGTTGTGCTATCGCAGCCTGCGAGGTCGCGCCCATCCCTGGCTTGACCGCCTGAAGATCGTCATTTTCGGTGTATTCCACCTGCAAACCATTCCAGCCCCCAGCGCTTCGAAGGCTTCCCATGCGTAAATTCTGTCTGCTCGCCGCACTCATCAGTCCATTGGCCAGCGCACAGGTGGTGAGTGTCGAACCCAACTCGCTGATGCGCTTGCCCAACACCGCCAGCACCCTGCAACTGGAACGCCTGGAAGTGGCCGATTACGGAACCTTACTGATTCCTTCCAACGTCACCGAAGTCACCGTGGGTGAGTTGCATCTGGGACGTGAAGCGCGTATCGCCATTGTGCCGGGAGAGCAGGCGCTGGCGCTGAAGGTCCGTCGCGCTGATTTGTCCGAAGGCAGCCAGATCACCGCGCGTGGCGCGCCCGGGACCTATCAGAAGGCCGCCCGCTCCGGGCGCAATCTTGATTTGCAGATCAAGACACTGAACGCACCGCAATTGTTGGTGGACGCTCGAGGCGGCGCAGGCGCACCGGGATTTGTCGGCCTGGATGGCGCCAACGGTGAGGACCCTGGCTGCACCTGGGGCCAGGCCGGTCGCGGTGCCGATGGCAGTGATGGCAGCAATGGTCAACCAGGTGCGCCGGGTGCGTTGGTCAAGCTGGTAGTGCCGCACGACTTTCCGGCAGACCGGATCAAGGTGCAGGTGGCTGGCGGCGCCGGTGGCCTGGCCGGCCCGGGCGGCAAGCCGGGTGCTGGCGGCAAGGCCAAGGGCTGCCTGGTCTACAAGGCCGATGGTGGCAAGAGCGGCAAACCTGGCGCCGACGGCCAGCCGGGGTCAGAAGGCGCCGCGGGTTCGGTGACGGTTCAGCGCTTGTAAAGTTAACCAAGAACTACTGTGGCTAGGGGGCTTGCCTGTGGCGAGGGGGCTTGCCCCCGTTGGGCCGCGAAGCGGCCCCAATTCCGGCAATCGCAATACTGCTGAAGGTTAGCGGTGTCTGGTTTTACGACTGCTTCGCAGCCGAGCGGGGCGGTGCGGCGATCCGACAAGCCCCCTCGCCACAAAAGCGCTTTAGATTCAAAACATCGGCCGCACCGCCGCAATCGCCACCACAGCCAACCCCACCAACAGATTGATCCCCACCAACCGACGAATCCGCCCCAGCACACCGGCACCCGCCGGCCAATCCTGTTCGGCCACGGCGGTGCGCAGCTCCGGCAGCATCAGCGCCTGAATGCGGATAAACAGCGCGGTCATCACCACATACAGGCCCATCATCACTTGCACATAGCGCGGTGCGGCTTCAAAGCCGTTGAAGTGCATATGCAGCATGCCCACGCCACTGACCGGCAACAGCACCACCGCCACCCAGACCCAGCGGAAAAAACCTTGAAACACTTCTACCCACAACTTCAGCCGGGCAGGGCCTTCAAGTGCCGTGATCGCGGCGGGGCGCAGGACCATCCAGGCGAAAAACATGCCGCCGACCCAGACCAGGGCAGCCAGTACATGCAGGCTATATATGAGGCTAAAAGGTGTCATTCGGGTACTCCGTTCTGCGCGGGATTCATTAGCGGGGTATGATAGCCGTCGAACCGAACCACTGAAAATTTATCCAGCGTTTTTTGCGCCCGACAATCCATGATCAGCACCGAACTCAAAACCACGATCCAGGGCGCCTACTCGCGTTTTCTCGAAGCCAAGAGCCTCAAGCCGCGCTACGGCCAACGCCTGATGATCGCTGAAATCGCCAAGGTCCTGGGTGACATCGACACCGACGACGAAGGCCGGCGCAGTGGCGACCCCGCGATTGTCGCGGTGGAAGCCGGCACCGGTACCGGCAAGACCGTGGCCTACAGCCTGGCGGCGATTCCCACGGCCAAGGCCGCCGGCAAGCGCCTGGTGATCGCCACGGCCACCGTGGCCCTGCAGGAGCAGATCGTCTACAAGGACTTGCCCGACCTGATGCGCAACAGCGGGCTGAACTTCAGCTTCGCCCTGGCCAAGGGGCGCGGGCGCTACATGTGCCTGTCCAAACTCGACATGTTGCTCCAGGAAGGCCACGCGCAGACTGCCACTGCGCAACTGTTCGAAGAAGAAGGCTTCAAGATCGAGGTCGACGAGGCCAGCCAGAAGCTGTTTACCAGCATGATCGAGAAGCTCGCCGGCAATAAGTGGGACGGTGACCGCGACAGTTGGTCCACCGCTCTGGAAGACGCCGACTGGGCGCGCCTGACCACCGATCACAGCCAGTGCACCAACCGTCATTGCCCGAACTTCGGCCAGTGCGCGTTCTACAAGGCCCGCGAAGGCATGGGCAAGGTCGACGTGATCGTCACCAACCACGACATGGTCCTGGCGGACCTGGCCCTGGGCGGCGGCGCCGTACTGCCGGACCCGCGCGACACCATCTACGTGTTCGACGAAGGCCATCACCTGCCGGACAAGGCCATCGGCCACTTCGCCCATTACACGCGCCTGCGCTCCACCGCCGACTGGCTGGAAACCACCGCCAAGAACCTCACTAAATTGCTGGCCCAGCACCCGTTGCCGGGCGACCTGGGCAAGTTGATCGAGCAGGTGCCGGAGCTGGCGCGGGAGATCAAGACCCAGCAGCAGTTCATGTTCACCGCGTGCGAGCAGATTGCCGATTTCAAACCCGGCGAAGACGTCGAAGGCCGCGAGCGCCCGCGTCACCGATTCGTCGGCGGGGTGATTCCCGAGCACATGCGTGAAATGGGCATCGAACTGAAGAAAGGCTTCGCACGGCTGACCGACTTGTTCACCCGCCTGACCGACCTGCTCAAGGAAGGCATGGACGGCGAGGTCAACATTGGCATCGCCAGCAACCAGGCTGAAGAGTGGTACCCGCTGTTCGGCAGCCTGCTGTCGCGCTCTTCCGGCAACTGGGAGCTGTGGACCGCCTTCACCGTCGAAGACCCGGAAGACAACCCGCCCATGGCCCGCTGGCTGACCCTGGCCGAAAGCGGATCGCTGTTCGACATCGAGGTCAACGCCAGTCCCATCCTCGCCGCGGAAATGCTTCGCCGTAATCTGTGGAACGTGGCGTATGGCTGCCTGGTGACGTCGGCGACCTTGACCGCCCTCGGCACCTTCGACCGCTTCCGCATGCGCGCCGGCCTGCCGAAAAAAGCCGTGACGGCGGTGGTGCCAAGCCCCTTCCATCATGCCGACGCCGGTGTGCTGCGGGTGCCGAACCTGAACGCCGATCCCCGTGATGCAGCGGCACATACCGCCGCGATCATTCGTGATCTGCCGGAACTGGTCGAGGGCTCGCGGGGCACGCTGGTGCTGTTTTCCTCGCGCAAACAGATGCAGGACGTGTTCGATGGCCTGGACCGCGACTGGCGCAAGCAAGTGTTCATTCAGGGCAATCTGTCGAAGCAGGAAACCCTGAACAAGCACAAGGCGCGGGTCGATGGCGGGGATTCCAGCGTGCTGTTCGGCCTGGCCAGCTTCGCCGAAGGGGTCGACTTGCCCGGCGCCTATTGCGAGCACGTGGTCATTGCCAAGATTCCATTCTCGGTACCCGATGATCCCGTCGAAGCGGCGTTGTCGGAATGGATCGAAGCCCGTGGCGGCAATCCGTTCATGGAAATCTCCGTACCGGACGCCTCGCTGAAACTGGTCCAGGCCTGCGGTCGCTTGCTGCGCACCGAAGAAGACCGCGGCACTATCACCTTGCTCGACCGGCGCCTGGTGACCCAGCGCTATGGCAAAGCCATCCTCAACGCGTTGCCGCCGTTCCGTCGAGAAATTTCCTGAAGCACCGGTGGGCAGTTTTGCCCACCGCGTTGTCTATCTCTCTGCCACCGCTTTTTCACTGGCCCATTAAAGGTCGTTAGGGAGAATTTCGTTCTCATGATTTGCCGTTCGTTGCCTGCCGTATTTGCCCTGTTGTTCGCAACACCGCTGTTGGCCGCACCTGCCAGCCAGCAGACGCTGTTCAACTTTGTGCGCCCCGCCGACGTGGTCCAGGT
Organism: Pseudomonas sp. GW821-FHT07G06; assembly: GCF_058986625.1. Lineage (NCBI taxonomy): Bacteria > Pseudomonadati > Pseudomonadota > Gammaproteobacteria > Pseudomonadales > Pseudomonadaceae > Pseudomonas > Pseudomonas sp. GW821-FHT07G06. The sequence goes on along the minus strand of NZ_JBYSVW010000001.1, from coordinate 627,062 downwards.
GGCGACACAGGACGCCAGCCTGCCGCAATCCAACGCCGAGCAAACCCCTGAAGGCGAAGTGCTGCGCCGGGTGACCTTCAACCCGGTCGCCCGGCCGACGTTGCGCCTGACCCCGCAAACCGGTGCCTGGGACTGGTCGCAATCGGGCGTCATGAGCCTGCGGATCCAGAGCGCGATGAACTGGGCCTTGACCCTGTACGTGACCATCCAGAGCAACGACGGCAAGACCCTGGTCAGCCGCGTCGATCTGCCGGCCGGGCCTGCGCAAACCCTGTTGGTGCCGCTGCAAGCGACATCGCCGCTGAGCCTGGGCATGAAGGCCGGCCCGCCGATGCCGATGACCGTTGAGGGCCAGCGTGTGTTGCTGGCCAGCAGCGCCGGTGAGCTGGATCGCAGCCAGGTGGTGTCCGTGACGTTGTCGATGGACCAGCCCAAAGCCGCGCAAAGCATCCTGCTGGAGCGCTTTGGTGTGCAGGAAGGCGAGTCGGTCAGCCAAGCCGTGTATGGCGGCTTGGTGGATGCGTATGGCCAGTCGACCCGGGCCAAATGGCCGGAAAAAGTCAGCAACGACGAGCAGCTGAAAAGCGCTGCCGCCAAGGAACAGCAACAACTGAAAACCTGGCTGGCTGAGCGTCAGAAGTCTTCGCTGGACAAATTCGGTGGATTGACCAACGGCCCGTCATTCAAGGCCAGTGGCTTTTTCCGCACCGAGAAGCGCAACGGTCGCTGGTATCTGGTGACGCCCGAAGGTCACCCGTTCTATTCCCTTGGGGTCAATACCGTGGCCCCGGATGTCAACCAGACCTATGTGGCCGGTCGCGAGTGGATGTTCGACTCCCTGCCCAAGGCTGACGAGGCGCTGGCCAGCCACTACGGCGAAGGCAACAACCGTGGCGGCAATGGTGCCGATCAAGGGCGCGGCTACAATGCCGGGCGCTGGTACGACTTCTACGGTGCCAACCTGCAACGTCTGTATGGCGATCCTTGCGCGTTGGGCAGCGAAACCAAAGCAGGAGTCGCCGCGGCGGCCAAGGCGGATGCGGTTGAAGCGACAGCGACCAAGGCTGCAGAGCAACCCGTCGCTCCTGCTACCGCCGAGTCTGGCGTCGCCGAAGCCGCCAAGACTGAAGCGACGCTGGCAACAGCGGCAGAGCCAACATCGGTCGAACCGTGCAAAGCGTTGTTCGACGAGCAACGCTGGGCCAGTCACACCCTTGATCGCCTGCAGGCCTGGGGCTTCAACACCATCGGCAACTGGAGCGCCCCGGTACTGGGCAACGCCGATCGCGTGCCATACACCTTGCCGCTGTCGATCGTCGGCGACTACGCCAGCATCAGCACCGGTACCGACTGGTGGGGCGGCATGCCCGACCCGTTCGACCCGCGTTTTGCCATGGCCACCGAGCGTGCAGTGGCGATTGCCGCCCGCGACCATCGTGACGATCCGTGGCTGATCGGTTACTACGCCGACAACGAACTGGCCTGGGCCGGTCCCGGGGATGATCCGAAAGCCCGTTATGCCCTGGCCTACGGCACCTTGAAAATGACTACCGACGTGCCGGCCAAACGTGCATTCCTCAAGCAACTGCGGGACAAGTACCGCAATCAGGCCGGCCTGTCGAAAGCCTGGGGCATTGATCTGCCCGCCTGGGAATTGATGGAAGATCCGGGGTTCGTGCCACCGCTCCCGAGCGCCGAGCACCCGGAAATCGAAGCCGACTTCAAATACTTCCAGAAGGTCTTCGCCGACACTTACTTCAAGACCATCTCCGATTCACTCAAGTGGCACGCGCCAAACCAGCTGTTGCTCGGTGGCCGTTTCGCCATCAGCACGCCGGAAGCCGTGGAGTCCTGCGCCCAGTATTGCGACGTGCTGAGCTTCAACATGTACACCCTGCAACCCCAGGATGGTTACGACTTCGCCAAACTGCGCAGTCTCGACAAACCGGTGCTGATCACCGAGTTCAATTTCGGTTCGGCCGATCGTGGGCCGTTCTGGGGCGGCGTCACGCAGTTGGCGAAAGAGGAGGACCGTGGTACGGCGTATGCCAACTTCCTCAAGCAGGCAATGAGCGAGCCGTCGATTGTCGGCGTGCATTGGTTCCAGTACCTCGATCAACCGGTCACCGGGCGCTTGCTTGACGGTGAAAACGGTCACTTCGGGTTGGTGGGCATCACGGATCTGCCGTTCCAGGGCTTTGTCGACAGCGTGCGCAAGAGCAACCTGGCGACGGTCGAACAATTGGGCAAAGAGGCCGGGAAGGCTGCGGCTGACGCCGACAAAGCCAGCCACGACGCCGAGGGCGGTCGCAAGGCCGAGGCCGGCAAAGGGCCGGGGAAGGGCGCGGGTGGGCATTCCGGCAAAGGTCATTAAATTCCGAGGCCGCCAGGATCGCAGCCTTCGGCAGCTCCTACAGGGGGTACGCCTTGCCACTGTAGGAGCTGCCGCAGGCTGCGATCTTTTGATCTTGAATGGACCGCCCAGCCCAACCCTGTTCCCAAAACCCTCAAGGGCTGGAACAATGCCCGCCACTTAGTAGAGCGTTAATCCGGGGGAGTTGCGGGTGCAGATTCAGGGTCATTACGAGCTTAAGTTCGAAGCGGTGCGAGAGGCTTTCGCGGCGCTGTTCGACGATCCCCAGGAGCGTGGCGCAGCATTGTGCATTCAGGTGGGTGGCGAAACCGTCCTCGATCTGTGGGCCGGCACCGCCGACAAGGACGGGGCCGAGGCCTGGCACAGCGACACCATCGCCAACCTGTTCTCCTGCACCAAGACCTTTACCGCCGTCACCGCGCTGCAACTGGTGGCCGAAGGCAAGCTGCAACTGGATGCGCCGGTGGCGCGCTACTGGCCCGAATTTGCCGCTGCCGGCAAAGCGTCCGTCACCTTGCGTCAACTGCTCTGCCATCAAGCCGGCCTTCCGGCATTGCGCGAGCTGCTGGCCCCCGAAGCCCTCTACGACTGGCAAACCATGGTCGACGCCCTGGCTGGCGAAACACCGTGGTGGACGCCGGGCGAAGGCCACGGGTACGCGGCGATCACTTATGGCTGGCTGGTCGGCGAATTGCTGCGCCGTGCCGACGGTCGTGGGCCGGGAGAATCCATTGTCGCGCGGGTCGCCAAACCGTTGGGCCTGGACTTCCATGTGGGGCTGGCCGACGAAGAGTTCTATCGCGTGGCCCACATTGCACGGGGCAAGGGCAATGTCGGCGATGCCGCTGCCCAGCGCCTGCTGCAAGTGACCATGCGTGAGCCAACGGCCATGACGACCCGGGCGTTCACCAACCCGCCGTCGATCATGACCAGCACCAACAAACCCGAGTGGCGACGCATGCAGCAGCCGGCCGCCAATGGCCATGGCAATGCCCGTAGCCTGGCCGGTTTCTACGCCGGCCTGCTCGACGGCAGCCTGCTGGAAAGCGAAATGCTCGATGAGTTGACTCGTGAGCACAGCCTCGGCGAGGACAAGACTTTACTGACCCGGACCCGTTTCGGCCTGGGTTGCATGCTCGATCAACCGGACGTTGCCAATGCCACCTTCGGCCTTGGCCCGCGGGCGTTTGGTCATCCGGGTGCCGGCGGCTCCATCGGCTTTGCCGACCCGGAGCACGATGTAGCCTTCGGATTTGTGACAAATACCCTGGGCCCCTACGTCTTGATGGACCCGCGCGCGCAAAAGCTGGTGCGGGTTCTGGCCACTTGTCTGTAAAAGCGGCTGTCGGTCTCCAGGGCTGGAACCCGATAGCCTTTTGAGTTTCAAAGCGTCAGTTTGTGCGGGCCGACGTGGCCTGATTTTTTGACTTCATTTTTGTGGATATCCAATGTCATCCAATAAAACCCTCGCCTTGGCCCTGTGCTTCGCCATTACCGGTTGCGCACAGACTCCACAGAAAGACGCGACGGCACCTGTCGCCAAGACTGAAAGCGCCAGCCACTGGTACTGGCCGTTCGGTTCCGACGACAGCGCCGGCAAGCCCGTGGCCAAGCCGGAGGTGAAACCTGAGGTCAAACCCGTGGCGGTGGCCAAGGCCGAAACCGAGAGCGGCAGCAAGTGGTGGTGGCCGTTCGGTGGAAGCGAACAGAGCGCCGCCAAGGCTGTGCCGATGCCGGATCCGAAGGTCACCCAGGCCTGGCTTGACGACTACGAGCCGCGTCTGCGCGAGGCGGTCAAGGACAGCAACCTGCAACTCGAGCGCCGCGAAAACGTGCTGGTGGTAACTGCACCGGTCGAAGGCTCGTTCAACCCTGATCGTCCGGCCATGCTGCTGCCGGTCACGCTCGGTCCGTTTACCCGCGTTGCCAAGATCCTTGAAGCCGATCCAAAGACCGCTGTGTTGATCCTCGGCCACAGCGATACGTCCGGCGCTGCGCCTGCCAACGTCAAACTGAGCCAGGAGCGTGCCCAGTCCGTTGCGGCGATTTTCCGTCTCAGTGGTTTGCAGCGTGATCGCCTGATGCTGCGTGGCCTGGGCGGTGATGCGCCGCGTGCCGCCAACGACAGTGTGCAAGGCCGTGCACTGAACCGCCGTGTGGAACTGCTGGTGACTCCGCAAAACACCATGGTCGCGCTGTTGAGCAAGTACAACATGCCGGCGCCGGCGCCTGTGAGCATGGTCGCTGCCGCTGACGTCAAGCCGGTCGCCAAGCCTGTGACACCAGCCCCGGCGACTAAAAAGGCTGCTGTTCCAGCGGTGAAAAAAGCCCCCGCGAAAAAAGCAGCGGCCAAGAAAGCACCTGCGAAAACCGCAACGCCGGCAAAGAAAACCACGCCAGCCAAAGCCTCCACGGCTGACAAGAAAGTCGCCGCCACTGATACTGCAAAGCAGTGATTCGTTAACCAAAAGGAATGCGCCATGACCCAGGGCCTGGCTGATATGCGTCGTGACTACACCCGTGACGGCCTGACCGAGGCACAAGCCCCGGCCGAGCCGTTTGCGTTGTTCCACCAGTGGTTCGCCGACGCGGTGAAAACCGAGCAGGCGCCGGTGGAGGCCAACGCCATGACCCTGGCCACCGTCGACCAGGACGGTCGACCGCACTGTCGCATTCTGTTGCTCAAGGGCCTGGACGAACTGGGTTTCACCTTTTTCACCAACTACGAAAGCGCCAAGGGCCAGCATCTGGCCGCGAATCCGTTCGCGGCCATGACGTTTTTCTGGCCGGCGCTGGAGCGCCAGGTGCGCATCGAAGGGCGGGTGGTGAAGGTGACGCCCGAGGAGTCCGACGCCTATTATCAGGTCCGTCCACTGGGCAGTCGCCTGGGAGCCTGGGCATCGCCGCAAAGCCGCGTGATCGCCGATCGTGGCGAGCTCGAAGCGCTGCTCAAGGACACCGAGCAACGTTTCAGCGACACCCAGCCGCATTGCCCGGAACACTGGGGCGGTTATCGCCTGCTGCCGGAGCGCATCGAGTTCTGGCAGGGCCGCCCGAGTCGTCTGCACGACCGCCTCAACTACCGCCAGCAGGGCGCCGACTGGATTCTTGAACGTCTGGCACCCTGAGCAGTCTACCGATCGGGATAGCCTGCCGCAGCGGCCTCCAGCCACTTCGGCAGGTCTCGACGCTTGATCTTCTGCGCCTGGGCACTCGCCAATTGTTCGAGCATGAAGGCTTTTTTCTGCTCGTCCTTGCCCGCCAGCGCTAGCGCCAGGTCGCGGTCCATCCAGCGCTTTATCCGAACGTACAGCCACCAGTGGAAGTACAGTCCAGCGACGGTAGTAACGAAAATGATAAAGTAGTCCATGAAAGTCCTTGGCCGGTGGGGCAGTTTCCGATTATGCCGCTACTGTGTGAGTTCGTGGAGGCGCCTTAACGGAGCCTGAATCAAAGCAATTTTACCCGGGCGGTGCCGTGACAAGCGTCAAGCTGCGGAGTTTAATGAACATCTGTTTCTTTGGAGTTGATGCTATGCGTAAGTCTGTTCTGCTGGTTGCTTCCTTTTCCACGATGGCGATGTTGCTCACTGGTTGCCAATCGAGCCTGACCGGTGACTCCTATTCCCGTGACGAGGCGCGTCGCGTGCAGACCGTTCGCATGGGGACCATCGAAGCATTGCGTCCGGTGAAAATCGAAGGCACCAAAACCCCGATCGGCGGCGCTGCAGGCGCAGTGGTTGGCGGCGTTGGCGGCAGCGCCATCGGTGGCGGCAAAGGCAGTATCGTTGCTGCGGTCATCGGCGCAGTCGCTGGCGGCCTGATCGGTTCGGCCGCAGAAGAGGGCATGACCCGCACCCAGGGCGTGGAAATCACCGTGCGCGAAGACGATGGCAGCATGCGCGCCTACGTTCAGGAAGTTCAGCCGAACGAAGTGTTCCGTGTTGGCGAGCGTGTGCGCATCGCCAGTGTGAATGGCACCAGCCGCGTTTCGCACTAAGCGCAAACACCGGATAAACAAAAACCCGATCAGGTGACTGATCGGGTTTTTTGTTTTACAGCGCAGGTGAGTATTGATTGGCGTCAGGCGATATCGCGGTTTATCAGGAGGCCAGGCCGGAGTGCTTGCGACTCGCCATCGCGGTCACCGCATAACCGATCAGCGCGGCGAGAATCGAACCGGTCAGGATTCCCATGCGATCCATTCCGGCGAAATCGCTTACACCCGGTTCAAAGGCCAGTGAGCCGACAAACAGACTCATGGTGAAACCGATGCCGCAGAGAATCGCTACGCCCAGTACCTGGCCCCAATTGGCGCCTTGGGGCAGGGCGGCGATACCGGTTTTCACGGCCAGCCAGGTCAGGCCGAAGACACCGACGGTCTTGCCCAGCAGCAGCCCGATGGCGATGCCCATGGGAACGTGATGAGTGAAGCTTTCGACGGTGACGCCACTCAGGGACAGGCCGGCGTTGGCGAAGGCGAACAGCGGCAGGATGCCGTAGGCGACCCACGGGTGCAGGGCGTGTTCCAGGGCCAGCAGTGGCGAAGGTTCGGCATTTTTTGTGCGCAGCGGAATGCAGAAAGCCAGGGTTACACCGGCCAGCGTGGCGTGGACACCGCTCTTGAGCACGCAGACCCAGAGGATCAGGCCAATGATCATGTACGGCCCGAGCTTGACTACGCCAAGCCGGTTCATCCCGATCAGCGCCGCAATACAGGCGGCGGCCAGCGCCAGGGACAGGGTCGACAGCGCACCGGAATAGAAGATCGCAATGATGATGATCGCGCCAAGGTCGTCGATGATCGCCAGGGTCATCAGGAACAGTTTCAGCGAGACCGGAACCCGTTTGCCAAGCAACGCCAGCACGCCAAGGGCGAAGGCAATGTCGGTCGCGGTCGGGATTGCCCAGCCGTTGAGCGCCGGTGGTGTGTCGCGGTTGAGGTACCAGTAGATCAGCGCCGGCACCACCATGCCGCCAATGGCCGCCGCGCCAGGCAGGACGATTTGCGACGGTTTGGACAACTGGCCGTCGAGGACTTCGCGCTTTACTTCCAGGCCGATCAGCAGGAAGAACAGCGCCATCAGGCCGTCGTTGATCCATAGCAGCAACGGCTTGGCGATTTTCAGTGCGCCGATCTGGGCCACCACCGGAGTGTCCAGCAGGCCGTTGTACAGCCACGACAGCGGTGAGTTGTTGATGATCAGAGCCAGAACGGCAGCGGCGATCAGTAACAGACCGCTGGCAGCTTCCAACTGAAAGAAACGCGTGAAAGTGCTACGCAGAGGCAAGGTCGCTCTCCATCTGTGAATTCAAAAGGTGTTACACCCTAACAAGTACCGTTAGTTGTTAAAACAAAAGTTATATTCTTTTTTGTTATATGTCGTTACAGAGTGATCCGTCGCCAGTGAGCTGAGCCTAGCAGTTGTCGGACGTATTGGATCTCAGCTGTACCTGTGCCGGATGCAGGATTTTTCCTAAGCTTGTTGGATGGGCCTTGTACAAAGGCCAACTCTTGCCCGATTCAACGAGAAAACCATCATGAGCGACAACCGACAGTGGTCCCGCGAGGCGATCCGGATCATCGAAGCCGATTTCCAGCGCAGCGCCGACACCCACTTGATCCCCTTGCCGCTCCCGGGTTTTCCGGGCATCGAGTTGTATTTCAAGGATGAGTCCAGCCACCCCACGGGCAGCCTCAAGCACCGCCTGGCCCGTTCGCTGTTCCTGTATGCGCTGTGTAACGGCTGGCTCAAACCCAGTGCACCGGTCATTGAGGCTTCCAGCGGTTCCACGGCGATTTCCGAAGCGTACTTTGCACGCATGCTGGGCTTGCCGTTCATTGCGGTGATGCCGGCGACTACCTCAAAGGAAAAGATCGCGCAGATCGCCTTCTACGGTGGCCAAAGTCATCTGGTCGACGATCCGACCCAGATCTACGCCGAGTCCGAGCGTCTGGCTCGTGAGCACGACGGGCACTTCATCGATCAGTTCACCTACGCCGAGCGCGCCACCGACTGGCGAGCGAACAACAACATTGCCGAGTCGATTTTTCAGCAGATGCGATTCGAGCAGCATCCCGAGCCTAGCTGGCTGATTTCCAGCCCCGGTACCGGCGGCACCACGGCCACATTGGGTCGATACGTGCGTTATCGCCAGCATGGCACCCGCGTGCTGTGTGCCGATGCCGAGCGTTCGGTGTTTTTCGATTACTACCAGACCGGCGATGCCAGCCTGCGACTGGACCACGGCTCGCGTATCGAAGGCATCGGCCGGCCGCGCGTGGAGGCGTCGTTTCTGCCCAAGGTGATCGACGCCATGGTCAAGGTGCCGGATGACCTGTCACTGGCGGCCATGCACTACCTGGCGGAGCGTCTGGGACGTCATGTGGGCGGGTCGAGCGGCACCAACCTGATCGGCGCCCTGATGGCCGCTCAGCACATGAAGGCGGCAGGGGAGACGGGGTCGATGGTGGCGATTCTGTGTGACAGCGGCGAACGCTACGCCACGACCTATTACGATCCGCAGTGGCTCAAGGCCCAGGGGTATGAGTTGAGTGGTTCGATGGCTGCGGTCGCGGCGACGGTGGAGCGGGGTGAGCCGCTGCCGGACTCGGTTCTGCGCGCCAATATCTGACACGAATGAAAAGATCGCAGCCTTCGGCAGCTCCTACAGAGGATGGTGTAAATCCTGTAGGAGCTGCCGAAGGCTGCGATCTTTTGCTTTAAACCTTAAGCCTCCAGGCCAAGGATATCCCGAGCCACAGCCTCGGCGATCCGAATCCCGTCCACACCCGCCGACAGAATCCCGCCCGCATAACCGGCACCTTCACCGGCCGGGAACAAGCCTTTCACGTTCAGGCTCTGCATCGATTCGTTACGGGTAATACGCAGCGGCGAGGAGGTGCGGGTCTCGATGCCGGTCAACACCGCGTCGTGCAACGAGTAGCCACGAATCTGCTTTTCGAACGCCGGCAAGGCTTCGCGAATCGCCTCGATGGCGAACGCCGGCAGTGCCAGCGCCAGATCACCCAGGGCAACGCCTGGCTTGTAGGACGGCTCGACACTGCCCAGTTCGGTGGACGGCTTGCCCGCGATGAAATCGCCGACCAGTTGCGCCGGGGCTTCGTAGTTGCTGCCGCCCAGCACAAAGGCGTGGGACTCCAGGCGTTCCTGCAGTTCGATACCGGCCAGCGGGCCGCCCGGATAATCGACTTCCGGGGTAATGCCGACAACGATCCCGGAGTTGGCATTGCGCTCGTTACGCGAGTACTGGCTCATGCCATTGGTCACCACGCGGTTCGGCTCCGACGTCGCCGCCACCACGGTGCCGCCCGGGCACATGCAGAAGCTGTAGACCGAACGGCCGTTCTTGGCGTGGTGCACCAGTTTGTAGTCGGCGGCGCCGAGTTTTGGGTGCCCGGCGTACTTGCCCAGGCGCGCACGGTCGATCAGCGACTGCGGGTGCTCGATGCGGAAACCCACCGAAAAAGGCTTGGCCTCCATGTACACACCACGGCCGTGGAGCATGCGGAAGGTGTCGCGGGCACTGTGGCCGAGGGCCAGGATCACATGCTTCGAATGGATCTGTTCGCCGCCATTGAGTTCGACGCCGATCAGTTGGTCGTCTTCGATCAGCACGTCGGTGACACGCTGCTGGAAGCGCACTTCGCCGCCCAGGGCGCGAATCTGCTCACGCATGTTTTCCACTACGCCGGTCAGTCGGAACGTACCGATGTGCGGCTTGCTGACGTAGAGGATTTCTTCCGGTGCACCGGCCTTGACGAACTCATGCAGGACCTTGCGACCGAGGAACTTCGGATCCTTGATCTGGCTGTACAGCTTGCCGTCGGAGAATGTCCCCGCGCCGCCTTCGCCGAATTGCACGTTGGATTCCGGGTTGAGCACGCTTTTGCGCCACAGGCCCCAGGTGTCCTTGGTGCGCTGGCGGACTTCGGTACCGCGTTCGAGGATGATCGGCTTGAAGCCCATTTGCGCCAGCAGCAGCCCGGCGAAAATCCCGCACGGACCGAAGCCGACGACAATCGGACGTGCGCTCAGGTCGGCCGGTGCCTGGCCAACCATTTTATAGCTGACATCCGGTGCCACGTTGACGTTACGGTCATCGGCGAACCTGTGCAGCACCGCCGCCTCGTCGCGAACTTCAAGGTCGATGGTGTAGATGAAGCACAGCTCGGAGGACTTTTTACGCGCATCGTAGCTGCGCTTGAACAAGGTGAAGTCGAGCAGGTCATCGCTGGCGAGCCCTAAGCGTTGCACGATGGCAGGGCGCAGGTCTTCATCGGGATGGTCGATCGGCAACTTGAGTTCGGTGATTCGTAACATGGCGGGATCCGGTTCGCGGGGCGCACAACTGCGCCAGGGCGTTTGAAACCCGCGATTATAAGCCTCAAAGGCGCAGGCCCGTGAGGCTTAAACGATCAGTCGTCGCGCGATCCGCCGAAATACCCGCAGCCGCGCTGTACCTGACCGTCGATGCGCAGCTCGGCGCTCATGTGCTGGATGCTGGCGGTACTGCTGTCGACGCAGCGTTGCGGTGCAACCCACAGTTCGATGTGCTGGTTGTTGGCTTCGGTGCTGAGGTTGAAACGGCCATCGCCCAGTTGCTCTTCGACGTAAGGTACGGCCAAGGGTGGCTGGCCGGCCCGGTCGATGACCATGCCTTTGCCGCTGACTTTCACGCTCCACTCCGGGGTGTGGCCGGCGGCGCGCAGGATCAGCAGCTTGAAATTCGGATCCTCACACGCGTTGCTCGAGCGCTCGACGCGGTACAACTGCTCCAGATCGAGCTGGCCGTCACCACCGCTGCCGGCCACAACCCGCCCGCGCACGTCGGCAAACAGCTTGCCTTGCTTGTCCGCCAGGCTGGCGGCCTGCTGCAGGACGCTGGTACCGCCGGTGTCGTTGACCACGTAGCGGGTTGTCTGGTTGCACGGCTGGAACAGCAGTTTGCCGTCCGCGGCAGTCAACTGGCCTTGCATGCGTGTCTGGCCGACATGGGAGGCGTTCTGCCGCTCACCCTCGAACAACTGGCAAGCGGCGAACAGTGGAAGCAGGGCAACGAGGACTAAGGAACGGGCAACACGCATCTTGGGGTCTCCTGACAAGTGCTGCCACGTTACTCAGGCTGACCGTTCATCACAACCCTGCATTGCCCCGCTTCATGTAGGAGCTGCCGCAGGCTGCGATCTTTTGATCCTGATCTTGAATCAAAGGCCAGATCAAAAGATCGCAGCCTGCGGCAGCTCCTACAGGGAATGGTGGAATTAACCGACGTGGAAGGTCTGACCTGTCTGCAGGCCTTCCACACTCTTGGCGTAGGCCAAGGCCACATCCGCCGCAGGCACCGGCTTGAAGCCTCGGAAGTACGGCGCATATTTGCCCATGGCTTCGACGAGGACGTTGGGGCTGATCGAGTTCACCCGCAGGCCGCGCGGCAGCTCGATGGCGGCAGCGCGAACGAAGCTGTCCAGTGCACCGTTGACCAGCGCCGCCGAGGCGCCACTGCGAATCGGGTCGTGGCTGAGTACGCCGGTAGTCAAGGTGAACGACGCGCCGTCATTGGCGAAGTCGCGGCCGATCAACAGCAAATTGACCTGGCCCATGAGCTTGTCTTTCAGGCCCAGGGCAAAGCTTTCTTCGGTCATCTCGTTGAGCGGTGCGAAGGTCACGTTGCCGGCGGCACACACCAGGGCATCGAATTTGCCGGTCTGCTCGAACAATTTGCGAATCGAGGCGCTATCACTGATATCCACCTGAAAATCGCCGCTGCTGCGGCCAATCCGGATGATTTCGTGGCGTTGCGACAGTTCCTTGTCGACAGCCGAACCGATGGTGCCGTTTGCGCCGATCAAAAGAATTTTCATGGGGGCTGATCCTCGTATGGGTTGAACGAGGTATCAGTTTAGGGTGGTTTTTTCCGTAGATAAGCGCACTAATAGGCAACCTTTGGTTTTCAAATGGAAACAATCCATGAGCGAGATGGATGACCTTGCTGCGTTCGCCGTCTTGATCGAAGCGGGAAGTTTCACCCTGGCGGCGCAGCAGCTCGGTTGCAGCAAAGGCCAGCTGTCCAAGCGCATCAGCCAGCTGGAAGCGCAGTTTTCCGTGGTGCTGTTGCAACGTACCACTCGCCGCTTGAGCCTGACCGCCGCCGGCGCTGCGTTGTTGCCCCAGGCCCAGGCGCTGGTGGTGCAAGTCGAGCGGGCGCGTCAGGCCCTGGCGCGTTTGAAGGACGACATGGCCGGGCCGGTGCGGATGACGGTGCCGGTGTCGCTCGGGGAAACCTTCTTCGATGGCCTGTTGCTGGAGTTCTCGACCCAGTATCCCCAGGTGCAGATCGAGCTGGAGCTCAATAACAGCTACCGCGACCTGTCCCGCGACGGCTTCGACCTGGCGATTCGCTCTGACGTGGCCACTGACCAGCGACTGGTGGCGCGCCCGTTGCTGGCGTGGCAGGAACTGACCTGTGCCAGCCCGGCTTATCTGGAGCAATACGGTGAACCGCAAACACCCCAGGCGCTGGCCGAACATCGTTGCTTGCTCAACAGCCATTACAGCGGCCGCGAAGAATGGCTGTATCACCAGCAGCATGAGTTGTTACGGGTGCGGGTGTCGGGGCCGTTCGCCAGCAACCACTACAACCTGTTGAAGAAAGCCGCATTGGTCGGCGCCGGTATTGCGCGCCTGCCGTCCTACTGTTTGCCAGTGGAGCTGGCGGACGGGCGTTTGCGCTGGCTGCTGCGCGACTATCAGACCCGCAGCATGCCGATGTACCTGGTGCATCCCTATCAGGGTGGTTTGCCCAAGCGTACGCAGGTGCTGGCGGATTATTTGATCGGCTGGTTCAAGCGCAGTGGAGAGGCGCTGGACCGACTTTGAACCCACACACGGACCCTTGTAGGAGCTGCCGCAGGCTGCGATCTTTTGATCTTAAAAGATCAAAGTCAAAAGATCGCAGCCTGCGGCAGCTCCTACAAGGATCGTATTCGCAGGCATAAAAAAAACGGCCCGCAAAGGCCGTTTTTTTGTTTACCGCAAAGGCTTAACCACCGAGGTACGCTTCGCGCACTTTCGGGTCGGTCAGCAGCGCTTCACCAGTGCCTTGCATCACTACCCGGCCGTTCTCCAGAACGTAGGCGCGGTCAGCGATTTTCAGTGCCTGGTTGGCGTTTTGCTCGACCAGGAACACCGTCACACCATCCTTGCGCAGCTGTTCGATGATGTCGAAGATCTGCTGGATGATGATCGGTGCCAGACCCAGCGACGGCTCGTCGAGCAGCAACAACTTGGGCTTGCTCATCAGTGCACGGCCGATGGCGAGCATTTGCTGTTCGCCGCCGGACATGGTGCCGCCACGCTGGTTGAAGCGCTCCTTCAGGCGTGGGAAAAGTCCGAGGACCTTGTCCATCTGTTCCTGATAGTCGCCCTTGGCGGTGAAAAAGCCGCCCATCGACAGGTTTTCTTCCACGGTCAGCCGGGAAAACACCCGACGACCTTCCGGCACCACGGCAATGCTCTTGCGCATGATCTGCGAAGAGTCCTGGCCGACCAGTTCCTCACCCATGTAGCGGATGCTGCCGCTGTGGGCGCGAGGCGAACCGCAAAGCGTCATCAGCAGCGTGGACTTGCCGGCACCGTTGGCGCCGATCAGCGTCACGATCTCGCCCTGGCGGACTTCGACGTTGACGCTGTGCAGGGCCTGGATCTTGCCGTAGAAGGTGGAAACGTTTTCGAACTGCAGCATTTACGCTTCCCCCAGGTAGGCTTTGATCACTTCAGGATTGTCGCGGATCTGTTCCGGCGTGCCGTTGGCCAGGGGCGTACCCTGGTTGATCACGACGATGTGGTCGGAAATGCTCATGACCAGTTTCATGTCGTGTTCGATCAGCAGGACGGTCACGTTGTGCTCTTCACGCAGCACACTGATCAGCGCCTTGAGGTCTTCGGTTTCCTTCGGGTTCAGGCCGGCGGCCGGTTCGTCGAGCATGAGGATCCGCGGACGGGTCATCATGCAGCGGGCGATTTCCAGGCGACGTTGCTGACCGTAGGCCAGGGTGCCGGCCGGACGGTTGGCGAACTCACGCAGATTGACCTTGTCCAGCCAGTATTCGGCGTATTCCATGGCCTCGCGCTCGCTCTTGCGGAACGACGGGGTCTTGAACAGGCCGGACAGGAAGTTGGTGTTCAGGTGACGGTGCTGGGCGATCAAGAGGTTCTCGACCGCGGTCATGTCCTTGAACAACCGTACGTTCTGGAAGGTGCGCACCACGCCTTTGAGGGCGATCTTGTGACCCGGCAGGCCTTCGATCGGCTCGCCGTCCAGCAGGATGCTGCCGCCGCTCGGCTTGTAGAAGCCGGTCAGGCAGTTGAACACGGTGGTCTTGCCGGCACCGTTAGGGCCGATCAATGCCACCACTTGTTTCTCTTTCACGCTCAAGGCCACGCCATTGACCGCCAGCAAGCCGCCGAAGCGCATGCTCAGGTTTTCTACTTTAAGGATCTCGCGGCTCATTTGCGCAGCTCCATGTGAGGACGTTGCATGGGCAGCAGACCCTGAGGGCGCCAGATCATCATCAGTACCATCAAGGCACCGAACATCAACATGCGGTACTCACTGAACTCACGCATCATTTCCGGCAGCAGGATCATCACCACGGCAGCGAGGATCACGCCCAGCTGCGAGCCCATGCCACCGAGCACCACGATGGCGAGGATGATCGCCGACTCGATGAAGGTGAAGGACTCCGGCGTCACCAGGCCCTGGCGAGCGGCGAAGAAGCTGCCGGCGAAACCGGCGAAGCTCGCACCCAGGGTGAAGGCCGACAACTTGATGATGGTCGGGTTCAGGCCCAGCGCACGGCAGGCGATCTCGTCTTCACGCAACGCTTCCCAGGCACGGCCCAACGGCATGCGCAGCAAACGGTTGATGACGAACAGCGCAGCCAGCGCCAGGAACAGGGCAACGAGGTAAAGGAAAATCACCTTGTTGATCGAGTTGTATTCCAGGCCGAAGTACTCGTGGAAGGTTTGCAGGCCTTCCGCGGCTTTTCGTTCGAAGGTCAAGCCGAAGAACGTTGGTTTCTCGATATTGCTGATGCCGTTCGGACCGCCAGTGATGTCGGTCAGGTTGCGCAGGAACAGACGGATGATTTCACCGAAGCCCAGTGTCACGATCGCCAGGTAGTCACCGCGCAAGCGCAACACCGGGAAGCCCAGCAGGAAGCCGAAAGTGGCCGCCATCAGGCCGGCAATCGGCAGGCAGATCCAGAAGCTCAGGCCATAGTAGTGCGACAGCAGCGCGTAGCTGTAGGCGCCGACGGCATAGAAACCGACGTAACCGAGGTCGAGCAGGCCGGCCAGGCCGACCACGATGTTCAGGCCGAGGCCGAGCATCACGTAGATCAGCACCAGCGTGGCGATATCCACCGCACCGCGGGAGCCGAAGAACGGCCAGACCAGGGCACCGGCGATCAGCGCGATGATGACCCAGCGTTGCGTGGTCGGCAGGGTCAGGAAGTTGCTGGCCTTGGCCGGAATCAGCGGCATGCTTGGCGACGAACGCCAGGCCGAGCTGATCTGCTGGTCGAACAGCACACGCAGGAACATCAGCACCGAACACACCGCGATGGTGATCAGGGTGGCGTCGCTGGTGCCATGAACTTCGAGGTTGATGCCGACGATGGTCAGCTTCAGACCGAGTACCGGGTAGGCCACGGCCCACACCAGCAAGGCGCTGAACAGCGCCTGTTTAAGATTCCTAGTCATACCTTCTCAACCTCCGGACGGCCCAGCAGGCCGGTTGGCCGGAACAACAGCACCAGAACCAGCAGGCCGAACGCCACGACGTCCTTGTACTGGTCGCCGAAGATATCGGCACCAAAGGCTTCCGCCACACCCAATACGAGCCCGCCGAGCATGGCGCCCGGAATGCTGCCGATACCGCCCAGTACCGCTGCGGTGAAGGCCTTGAGGCCGACCAGGAAACCGGCGTTCGGGTTGATCACGCCGTATTGCATGCTCAGCAGCACGGCCGCGATGGCCGCCAGCGCGGCACCGATGACGAAGGTCAGGGCGATGATGTTGTTGGTGTTGATACCCAGCAGGTTGGCCATCTTGATGTCTTCGGCGCAGGCGCGGCAGGCGCGGCCCAGGCGAGAGCGGGAGATGAACAGCGTCAGGCCGAGCATGGCGACCAGGGTCACCACGAACACCACGATTTGCATGTAGGAAATCAGCACTTCATGTGCGCCACCTGGCCCAAAGGCAATATTGCCCGGAATCAGGTTGGGGATGGATTTGTCCTTGGAGTCTTGCGCCAGCAGAACGGTGTTCTGCAGGAAGATCGACATGCCGATGGCGGAGATCAGCGGGATCAGACGGTTGCTGCCGCGCAAGGGGCGGTAGGCGATCCGTTCGATGCTGTAGCCATAGGCACTGGTGACAACGATGGTTGCAAGGAAAGCAGCGGTCATCAACAGCGGAACGCTGTCGAGTCCCAGCATGGCCAGCCCGGCGATGGCGATGAACGCCACGTAGGAGCCGATCATGTACACCTCGCCGTGGGCGAAGTTGATCATTCCAATGATGCCGTAAACCATCGTATAGCCGATGGCGATCAGGGCATACGTGCTGCCAATGGTCATGCCATTAACCAGCTGTTGGAAAAAGTGATAGATGTCAGGCATTACAGCGCTCCTAAAAACCTGATACGCATTTCACTGGTGGAGTCATTTTCCCGCCCGAGCCCCGTGGATCTGCATCCACTTCGAATTCGGGGTTTGCCAGCGAACCGCTGATGACGGTTTTGAGATTTTCAGGTGGGGAGACTGGCGGATCACGCCAGCGCGGCCCAAGTACGTTCGTAAAACAAAGCCCACGGCACGCCGTGGGCTTTATTGGCAGTCAGTCAGGCAACGCCTTACTGAGGCTTGGCTTCAGTTTTTGGTTTGCCGAAGTGCCACTCGTAAACCACAAATTTGAAGTCCTTCAGGTCGCCTTTCTCGTCGAAGCTCAGGTCGCCGGTAGGGGTCTTGAAGGTGCCTTTGTGGATGGCTTCAGCCACTTTGGCGGAGTCTTCGGACTTGGCTGCCTTGATGCCTTCGGCGATCACTTCCACAGCCGAGTAGGCCGGGAACACGAACGGACCGCTCGGGTCTTCTTTCTTGGCCTTGAACGCGTCAGCCAGGGCAATGTTGGCCGGATCCTGGTCGAAGGATTTCGGCAGGGTCACCAGCAGGCCTTCGGAAGCGTCCTTGGCGATCTGCGAAATGGAGTCGTTACCCACGCCTTCCGGACCCATGAACTTGGCTTTCAGGCCTTTTTCCTGGGATTGACGCAGGATCAGACCCAGCTCAGGGTGGTAGCCGCCGTAGTAGACGAAGTCGACGTTGGCTTGCTTGAGCTTGGCGATCATCGAGGAGAAGTCTTTGTCGCCGGCGTTGACGCCTTCGAACACTGCAACCTTGACGCCTTTGCCTTCCAGGGTTTTCTTCACGGCGCTGGCGATGCCTTCACCGTACTGCTGTTTGTCGTGCAGGACAGCAACGATTTTCGGTTTGACGAAGTCGGCGATGTAGTTACCGGCGGCAGGGCCCTGGGCGCTGTCCAGACCGATGGTACGGAAGACCATTTTGTAACCACGGGCGGTGATGTCCGGGCTGGTGGCAGCCGGGGTGATCATGATCACGCCTTCGTCTTCGTAGATGTCCGAAGCCGGTTGAGTGGAGCTGGAGCACAGGTGGCCGACCACGAACTTGACGCCGTCGTTGACGACTTTGTTCGCGACCGCTACCGCTTGTTTTGGATCACAGGCGTCATCGTATTCAACGGCTTCGAGTTTCTTGCCGTCTACGCCGCCTTTGGCGTTGATCTGTTCAATGGCCATTTTGGCGCCGCTGAACTGCATGTCGCCGTATTGGGCTACAGGACCGGTTTTAGGGCCGGCGATGCCGATCTTGATGGTGTCAGCTGCGAACGAATGGCTGGCAACCCCGGCCAGAACCATAGCGGCAAACAGTTTGGAAATCTGCTTAGTAGCCTTAGTCATAGTGCTCCACTCTTACTGTTGTAGTTTTTATAGTCCTGGCGCCGAAAGCAGCAGAACCGGGTCAGATATCTACGACATTCCCCGGAAAAGCCCCTCGGCAACTGTACCGGTACAGTGTAGAGCGCCGATTGTCAGCCTGGGAAGGCGGCGCCGAGGGGCAAAACCTGCAAGTGTCGCTTTATTGAAAGAAAAAGACAGAATTGCGGCGGGGCGATGAGGGGCTTATAGCCGGATTCAGTGCATTCCCTGGCTTTCCTGCGCTTTTCATTTCGGTCACTCAATTGCATCCGGGTTTTTCTGCCAGTCCACCGACGTTATCATCTGCGTCGATTTCTTTTCCGGACAGTCCCATGAATCAAGAACCTAGCACCCTCTATGCCAAGCTGCTTGGTGAAACCGCATCTATTACCTGGAAAGAGTTGGAGCCGTTCTTTGCCAAGGGTGCCCTATTGTGGGTCGATCCGGGCCTGGATCTGATCGCCGCCGCCGAGGCCGTGGCCCAGGATGAAGGGGAGAAAGTGGCTGCCTGGCTGGCTGCTGACAAGCTCGCCAAGCTGTCTGAAACGCGGGCGCTGGATCTTTTTGAACGTGATCCGCAGTTGTGGGCGGTGGTTGTTTCGCCGTGGATTCTGATCCAGGAAAGGGCGCAGGTTTAAACGGATGCACCGGCTTGGTGCGCTCCCTTCAGGCAGGAAAGTGTGTAGCCGAGTAGCGTGATGGCATGTTGCCGTAGAGAAAGGCCACAGCCTCACGGTGACGTAAACGTAACGGGAACAGTTGGGAGGGCAACTGAACGGCTGCTCAATTGTTTCTGGATGTTGATTTGCGTTGAATTCAAGGCCGCCTTCGCGAGCAAGCCCGCTCCCACATTTAACCGTGTTCTTCCAGATGGAATGCAGTCGAATGTGGGAGCGGGCTTGCTCGCGAATGGGGGCGACGCTTAGTAAGCCGTCTTACCCGTATGGTTATTCAGCGAAATAACCTTGGTCTTGCCGATGCGGTGACGATAGATCTCGCGCAGGTACTTGATCGCTTTCTTCACGCAATCGCGCGACAGACGGATGTCGTTGATCGAGACGAATTTTTCCTTGTCGTTGATCAGCTCGCGATACTTCTTCTCATACATCGGCTTGATCGCGTACCAGTTGGTATCGAGGATCTTCGCCGGGTTCTCGAATTCATTGAGCAAGTCGTCGATACGGCCTTCGTCGAATTCTTCCTGGACGATGAAGTCCAGGATCGAGTTGTCCAGGGTTTCGTCGAAACGGTAGGCAGATTTCGCAAAGCAACGTTTGATAAAGGCCACGATCAGCGTCAGGAAATCGTCCGACAGGCACGGGCTCTTGGCAATCAGGGTGGTCAGGGACAGGTTGGCCGAGGCACCGATCACCAGCGCGTAGCGCTTGAGCGTGGTGTTGGGGAACAGGCTGTTGAGGTGGGTCTTCAACCGGTTCAGGTCCATGTAGGACAGCTTGTAGTCCTTCGGCAAGGAAACGATCGACACCACCGACGAGCAATTCTTGAAGAAGTGCAGGTCGTGCAGGGCCGCCGCGTCGTAACCCGAGTTCTTGTACTGCTCCAGCGACGCGCGATAGCGCTTGGACTCGATCGGCAACAGGCTGATGCCTTCGATGGCCTGGGTGACCTTGTTGAAGTGCGGCAGGTCGATCGAACGGAAAAACAGGTCGTCGATGTTCAGGCGCTGCGGCTCTTTCTCGAACACCTTGAACTTGTCGCTGCTTGGCGGCGGGGTTTCCGGCACCACGGACTCGGCATAGGCAATCGCCACCGGGCCGGCCAGGCTCATGAACAGGTCGTTGGCGTCCAGGCGAATGGTTTCGCCGATGTCGATGCCGGCCCGACGGAAATAGTTCTGGTCGTAGTCGGTTGTGACCGCCTGAGCCGTCAGAATGTTGAATATCTGCTGTGAGATGTATTGGTTGGCGTGCTTTTCCATGGCATTGACATCAATGTTCTGGATATTGCCGTCATCGTTCTCTTCGGCGTAACGCATGATGTCGTTGGAAATCAGCATCATCGCGTTCCATGGGCGGATGCGGCCCATGACGCTGGCTTCGCTGCTGTCTTCGTTGGCGAAGTTGTAGGAGAAGTCCCACTCTTCCGACAGGTATTTGCACAGCAGGCGGCCGGCGTTGATGTGCAGCGCCTCGGACATTTCACTGCGGTGGTCGGAAATGTTCGGCAGTACACAGATGCCGCTGGTGAAGATCGGTTCGAAGACGAAGGAGTGGCCGCTCTTGCTGTCATGCTCGTCCATCGGCTTGGTGTCGAACGTCTTGTTCATGTACGAGTGCTGCTGGGCCAGGCCGAATTCCGAGGCCATGCCGGAGCCGGTACCGCCACCGGCACTGAAGATCGAGAAATACAGGCGCGACTGGTTGGCCTTGATGCCGCAGCTGTCGATCAGGTAGGAGTGAATCATTTTCCAGTCAGGGCTGGAGAAGCGCTGGGTGTCCTTGTTCAGGATGATCTTGGCCAGGTACTGGCCGAGGATCGGCGCGTTACCGGCGCCACCGGCATGGACTTCCGACAGGTCCATGATTTTCATTTTGCTGTAGTCGCGCAGGAAGCCGCTTTTTTCGCCCTTGCGCGAGAAGCGGATGCGTCCGGCGATGTCTTTGTCCAGGTCGCCGAGCATCACCAGCGGCTCGACCAGAAACACCGGTTTGGTGTTCTTGTTCTGGCCCAGGCGCAGGTTGTTGCGGATCCACTGGGCCGGGCTGTAGCCCTTTTCGGCAAAACGCTTGTCCGGTGACAGGCGATCTTCGTTGTTGAATTCGTTGAGATAGAACTTGCGGGCGTTGTACACCAGCTCTGCCACGTCCAGCGCAATGTTCGAGCCGCAGCGGCCCAGGCCGATCAGGCACACCGAGGGGAATTCCTGGTCGCTGTGCTGTTCGCTGTCGCCTTCCAGATGCGGTGGACGCGGGAACACCATGTCGCGCAGGCCGTCGAGGTTATCGAGGATGCGGTCGGTGTTGGTTTCGGTGAAGTAGAGATATTGCTGGGTCGCCAACGGGCGGGATTGAATCAATGGCTTCGGTGATGACGGGCTGTTGGCCGCGGGGCTCAACGTCAGATCGGTTACCGCAGTGGCCGGGTTGTTTTTAGAAGTCATTGTTCGCCATCTACCTGGGCTGATTGGTTGGCCGACTCACTGTCGTCGAACCGTCACGGAATAGAATCGCGTCTTTTTTCAGCGCGTACCTGGACCATGCCTTGGTCTTTGGCCTGAGCATTGCTCGGGGGGAATCCTTTCCCAAGTCATGATGAATCGGCCAGTATTTGGCGATCTTTAATCAAAAGGAGGCTAAATGATGTCAATGCTACCTTCGCTGGGGTTTGCCGGGATCGGCCTGATGGGGTTGCCGATGTGCCGGCGACTGCTGGCCGCGGGTTTTCCGCTGGCGGTATGGAATCGCAATCCGGACAAGTGCAAACCACTGGTCGAGGCGGGCGCACGCCTGGTCGCCAGCCCGGCCGAGCTGTGTCAGCACGCTGACGTGGTGATGTTGTGCCTGGCGGATACGGCGGTCGTACGTGAGGTGGTGTTTGGTCCGGCAGGCATTGTCGAGGGGGCAAGAAAAGGCCAGTTGCTGGTGGACTTTTCCAGCCTGGAGCCTAACGCCACGCGAGAGATGGCCGCAGACCTCGTCGGTAGAACCGGCATGGGCTGGCTCGATACGCCAGTGTCCGGTGGCGTGGTCGGTGCAGAAGCCGGGAGCCTGGCGATCATGGTCGGCGGTGACGCACAGGATCTGGAACGGGTCCGGCCTGTCCTGTTGAACCTGGGGCAACGTGTGACACACATGGGCGGTGTCGGGGCAGGGCAGGTGACCAAGGCGTGCAATCAGATGATCGTCGCCTGCAATGCATTGGTGATCGCCGAAGTGGTCGCGCTGGCGGAACGTTCCGGGGTTGACGCAAGCCTGATCGCCGAAGCGCTGGCCGGCGGCTTTGCCGATTCGAAACCCTTGCAGTTCCTGGTCCCGCAGATGGCTGAAAACCGTTTCGAACCGGTCAAGTGGCACGTGCGCACCTTGCTCAAGGATCTGGATGCCGCAGTTAAGTTTTCCCGTGAGCAGGGCTCGGCGACACCGATCAGCGGTCTGGCCGCGCAGTTGATGCGTCTGCACGGGAGTCAGGGTTTCCTTGAAAAAGATCCGTCTACATTAGTGCAGATGTACCGTGAGCCAGACTCAGCGCTGTGACTGTGTAGGCGTGCTTGCGCTGGTTGATTTCGTTCAGCACCGGGAGTAACTCGGTCAGCGGCACCGGCCGACTGAGCAAATAGCCCTGAACGAAGTCACAGCCATGGTTTTCCAGGAACTGGTATTGCTCGAAGGTTTCGACCCCTTCGGTGACCACTTGCAGTTGCAGGGTATGGGCCATGACAATAATGGCCTGGACAATTTCCATGTCCTGGGTCGCCTTGGGAATGTCCTGGATGAACGAGCGGTCGATTTTCAGCGTATTGAGCGGCAAGCGCTTGAGGTAGGCCAGGGATGAATAGCCGGTGCCGAAGTCATCGATCGACAGCGATACGCCGAGGGCGCGTATCTGCCGCAGCAACACCAGTGTATTGGCGATATTGCCCATCAAGGCGTTTTCCGTGACTTCCAGCTCCAGCCGATGGGGCTCCACACCGGCGGCCCGCAACGCGTACTCGATCTCATCGGCCAGTTCTTCGCGCGCCAGGTTCAGGGGCGAACAATTCACGGCGATCTTGAGGTCTTCACAGCCTTGGCGCGACAGCTCGCCCAAATCCTCGCAGGCCTTGCGCAGCACCCAGTTGTCCAGCTCGGCGATCAGGCCATTGGCCTCGGCGATGGCGATAAAGCGATCCGGCACGAGGAATCCGTGGACCGGATGTTGCCAGCGGATCAAGGCTTCGAGCTTGCTGACCTGACCGGTCTTGAGGTCATAGATTGGCTGGTAATAGAGCATCAGGCCGGTGTCTTCACGCAGGGCGTGGCGCAATTCTTCTTCCAGTTGCAGCTCAAGCGTGGCGCGGGTTTTCAGGTTGGCGCTGAAAAAATTCAACCCGTTGCGGCCGCTGCCCTTGGACTGATACAGCGCGAGGTCGGCGTTCTTCAACAGTTCCTCACAGGTCTTGCCGTCTTCCGGAAACAGGCTGATACCGATGCTGGTGGTCATCACCATGCGCCTGCCGGCCAGTTCGATGGGCTCCTTCATTTTCAGCATGATGCGTTGGGCCAACTGTCGCGCTTCGTCACGATCATGCAGGTCGATGAGCAGGCAGAACTCGTCGCCGCCGAAGCGTGCGACCACATCCTCGTGACTGCGAACCGAGCTCTTGATGTGCGCGGCAAGCACTTTGAGCAGTTCGTCTCCAGCATCGTGGCCAAGGCTGTCGTTGATCCGCTTGAAATGGTCGATATCCAGGAACAGGACAGCCAGCATCCCGCCTTCGTTGGTTTTCTCGATGAGTTTTTCGGCGAAGATCTGGTTGAACCCGCGACGGTTGATCAGGTTGGTCAGCGCGTCGTAGTGCGCCACCTGCTGCAGCGACATGCGCGCCTGGTCCAGTTGGCTGAGCAGGGAGTTGACCCGCTGCAGGTCGTGGTCCTTGTGTTGCAGTTTCTTGTCCGCCAGTGCCGCGCTGATGCTGCTCCCGATGATCAGCAGGGTCATGACCGTCACGGTCAGCGCCAGTTGCAGATGGCTGTGTTCGCCGGTTTGCACTGGCAGGCTGTCGCTGGGCAACACCAGATTGAAGGCGGCCATGGCCGTGAGGTGCATGCTCAGGATGCCAGCCCCTAGCAACAGGCTGGCGCAGTATTTGAAGAGCTGGTGCAGCATCCCGGCGCCGTTGCGCAGATACCATGCCAGCAACAGGGCTGCCAGCGCGGCACCGATCGCGATCGCGATGGAAAGGGCAAACAGGCCCGGATGGTAATAGACCGAAGCGTTGGAGTGCATGGCCGCCATGCCCACGTAATGCATGGTCGCGATACCCAGGCCGATCCCGATCGATGACTTGAGGCACTGTCGAAAACTCAGCTCGGGAAGGCTGAGGGTATGCATGGCCAGCCACGCGGCGAGCAGCGCGATGGTTAGCGAGAACACCGTGACAGGCAGTTGGTAGTGAAGGTCGACAGGCGCCTGGAATGCCAGCATCGCGACGAAGTGCATGGCCCAGATACTGCCCGCCAGGCAACCGCTGCCCACCCAGCGCCAGCGCGTTTTGGACGCGGTTTTTTCAGCGTGGGCTACCCGTTCGGCCATGTCCAGTGTCGCGAAACAGCCGACACAGGCGACCAGATAAGCCAGCAGCACCAGAAAAGGGTCATGTGTGCAATTGAGTATGACCTGCCCACTCTCTGGTAGCTCGGTAATGAAATGCAGACCAAGCCACTCCATAGCATGCCCCATCGTTATCCCTCGGGCCGGAGCAAGGGCGCCAGCGAATGTCATGGAGTATAGAGGGCATGGATGGAGCGCAAGCGGTAGTGGCACATTGGTGCCAAATATTTTGACATTAACCTAATAGCGATTGGTGCTATTACTCAGGCGATTTGCTTCTGAGGCGTCTCGAACACCGGTTGCAGGGCCGGCAAGCCGAATGCGGCACGGGCCGCGTCGCAGTCGGGATTGGCCTGGCCATCGACCCATGAAGCGTCGAATTCCCGGCAGGTGCTGGAGCGTTTTTCGTAAATCGAGCACTGCACCGTACTGCCCACGTCTCCGACCAGGCTGGTGCAGCGCACGGGTTTGCAGCCGGTGCCGATCATCGCGACCCGGCTGGGGCTGATCTGCTCGACAAGTTCATCGGGTACCGTCCCCCCGGACGAGGCGCACTCACCCCAGAAAAATGACACGCGAAAATGAGAACAGCAGGCACCGCAATTCAGACACGGACTGGCTTCGGACATGGGCGATTATCGTAAGGAGGAGTGGAGGCACAGGGGGGAATCAGGCCGCTATTCTAGGCTTCGGCAACGGCTTGGGAAGGGGGGGCGAGCGGTATTTTTCATCGGTCGGAC
The DNA here is from genome assembly GCF_058986625.1 of Pseudomonas sp. GW821-FHT07G06. NCBI lineage: Bacteria > Pseudomonadati > Pseudomonadota > Gammaproteobacteria > Pseudomonadales > Pseudomonadaceae > Pseudomonas > Pseudomonas sp. GW821-FHT07G06. Next base: position 601,593 of record NZ_JBYSVW010000001.1, on the reverse strand, counting down.
GAGCTGCGAAATACCCGCCCTGCGAAAGCTCCCACAGGTTGTGCACCATGGGCAGGTATCAGTCTGGCGAATAATGAAAGACAGGTGCGGCCGGCCTGTCTAGATTGCAAAGTCCGGGGGCAGTGACGCCCCAAAAACAATAAAAGAGACGGACCCATGCAGAACTCGACCCAAGCGGCCAATGCCTGGCGCATCCTGTTCCTGTTGTTCCTGGCCAACCTGTTCAATTTTTTCGACCGCACCATCCCGGCCATCATCATCGAACCCATTCGCATGGAATGGCACCTCAGTGATTTCCAGTTGGGGATCATTGGAACGGCATTCACCATCGTCTACGCCATTGCCGGCTTGCCGCTGGGGCGCATGGCCGATACCGGTTCGCGCAGCAAGCTGATGGGCTGGGGACTCGCTGTGTGGAGCGGGTTGACGGCCGTCAACGGCATGGTGGGCAGTTTCTGGAGCTTCCTGATTGTGCGCATGGGCGTGGGCATCGGCGAAGCCAGTTACGCGCCAGCCGCCAACTCGCTGATCGGTGATCTGTTTCCGGCGCACCGCCGGGCACGGGCCATGGGCATCTTCATGCTGGGGTTGCCGTTGGGGCTGTTGCTGGCGTTCTTCACCATCGGCGCGATGGTCAAGGCCTTCGATAGCTGGCGCGCGCCGTTCTTTATCGCGGCGGTGCCCGGGTTGATCCTGGCGATCTTCATGTTTTTCATCAGGGAACCGAAACGCGGCGCCGCCGAGAGCGTTCAGGTTTCGCAGGAAAAGATCGATCGACCGATCCGTCGGGTACTGGCCGTACCAACCTTCCTGTGGCTGGTGATGGCGGGCCTGTGTTTCAACTTCGCCACCTATGCCTGCAATTCGTTTCTGGTGCCGATGCTGCAACGCTACTTCCTCATGCCGTTGCAGGAAGCTGCAGTGGCGACCGGGGTTATTGTCGGTGTGACCGGTTTGGTCGGCCTGACCCTCGGTGGCTGGATCGCGGACAAGATTCACCAGCGGGTCGCCAACGGGCGGCTATTGTTTGCCGCTTTCAGCCTGGTGATTTCGACGGTCTGCACCGCGTGGGCGCTGCATTCCGGGCGAATCGAGATTGGTGTGTTCGTCGCCGTATTCAGTGTCGGCTGGCTGTTCGCCTACAACTTCTACACCTGTGTCTACACGGCGATTCAGGACGTGGTCGAGCCGCGTTTGCGGGCAACGGCCATGGCGCTGTTCTTTGCCGGGCTGTACCTGTTGGGCGGTGGCCTGGGGCCGGTGGTGGTCGGGGCCTTGTCCGATCACTTTGCCCACACGGCGATGCTCGCCGCCGGCGCCGAGCAGATGACCGAAGCGTTCAAGGCGGTTGGCCTGCATGACGCGATGTACCTGATTCCGGTGGCGCTGTTATTTACCGTGGTGTTTCTGTTCCTGGCTTCGCGGTGTTTTGTGCGCGATGCCAAGCGGATGAAGGAAGGGTTGGTGGCGGTTGATCCGCAGATAGAGGCGGTGACGGCATAAGGTGTAAAGATCAAAAGATCGCAGCCTTCGGCAGCTCCTACAGAGGATTAACGTAGGAGCTGCCGAAGGCTGCGATCTTTTGACTTTGATCCAAAATAAAAGGCCCGCATCACTGCGGGCCTTCTTTTTATAGCGGTGGAGGAGGGTTGTTAACCCGCCACCAACACCCGAATCGCTTCCAGTCGCAACGCAGCCTTGTCGAGCATGGCCAGGCCTTGTTCGCGTTGTTTGCGCAGGGCCACCAGTTCGCTGTCGCGCACGGTCGGGTTGACCGCTTGCAAGGCGGTCAGGCGCGCCAGTTCTTCGTCGGTATCGGCGGCCAGGCGACGTTGCGCCTCGGCGACACGTTCAGTGTGGCGCGGCAGGATCTTCGCCTCACCGGCGTTGATCCGTGGCGTCAACTGGTCACGCTGGGCCTGGATGAACTTGTTGGCGCTGGCACGCGGTACGCTTTCGAGCTGGTCGTTCAGGGTTTCGAACGAGACGCGGGCCGACAGGTCGTTGCCGTTGGTGTCGAGCAGGCAGCGCAGCGCGGCCGGCGGCAGGTAGCGGCCCAGCTGCAGCGAGCGCGGGGCAACCACTTCGCTGACGTACAGCAGTTCCAGCAACACGGTGCCCGGCTTCAGCGCCTTGTTCTTGATCAGCGCCACGGCGGTGTTGCCCATGGAACCGGACAGCACCAGATCCATGCCGCCCTGCACCATCGGGTGCTCCCAGGTAATGAATTGCATGTCTTCGCGAGACAGCGCCTGGTTGCGGTCGTAAGTGATGGTTACGCCTTCGTCGTCACCCAGCGGGAAGCTGGCATCGAGCATTTTTTCGCTCGGCTTGAGGATCAGGGCGTTTTCCGAATGGTCTTCGCTGTCGATGCCGAAGGCGTCAAACAGGGTTTCCATGTAGATCGGCAGCGCGAACTGGTCGTCCTGCTCAAGGATATCTTCCACCAGTGCATCGCCTTCGCCCGCGCCACCGGAGTTCAGCTCCAGCAAGCGGTCACGGCCGGTGTGCAGCTCGGCTTCCAGGCGCTCACGCTCGGTGCGGGCTTCGTCGATCAGCGCTTGCCACTCGCTATCGTCGGCTTCTTCGAGCAGCGGCAGCAGGCGCGGGCCGAACTGGTGCTGCAAGGCGTTGCCGGTCGGGCAGGTGTTGAGGAATGCGTTCAGCGCTTCGTGGTACCACTGGAACAGGCGCTCTTGCGGGCTGGTTTCCAGGTACGGTACGTGCAGTTCGATGATGTGCTTCTGGCCGATCCGGTCCAGTCGACCGATACGTTGCTCCAGCAGGTCGGGGTGGGACGGCAGGTCGAACAGCACCAGGTGATGGGAGAACTGGAAGTTGCGGCCTTCACTGCCGATTTCCGAGCAGATCAGCACTTGCGCACCAAACTCTTCGTCGGCGAAGTAGGCAGCGGCGCGGTCACGCTCGAGGATGTTCATGCCTTCGTGGAACACCGTGGCCGGGATACCGGAACGCACGCGCAGGGCGTCTTCCAGGTCCATGGCGGTTTCGGCGTGGGCGCAGATTACCAGCACTTTGGTGCGCTTGAGCATCTTCAACTGGTCGATCAGCCACTCGACGCGCGGGTCGAATTTCCACCAGCGCTCTTCTTCGCTAGCGTCCGGCTGGGCCTGGAAGCTGACTTCCGGGTACAGCTCGGCGTGATCGCCCAGCGGCAGTTCGAGGTATTCGTCCGGGCACGGCAGCGGGTACGGATGCAGCTTGCGTTCCGGGAAGCCTTGTACGGCGGCGCGGGTGTTGCGGAACAGCACGCGGCCGGTGCCGTGACGGTCGAGCAGTTCGCGCACCAGGCGCGCGCTGGCTTCGGTGTCGCCATCGTTGACGGCGGCCAGCAGGGCTTCGCCTTCGTTGCCGAGGAACCCGTGGATGGTCTTGTGGGCCTGCGGCGACAGGCGTCCCTGATCCAGCAACTCCTGAACGGCTTCGGCCACCGGGCGATAGTTTTCGCTCTCGGCGCGGAAGGCTTGCAGGTCGTGGAAACGGTTCGGGTCGAGCAGGCGCAGACGGGCGAAGTGGCTGTCCTGGCCCAGTTGTTCCGGGGTGGCGGTCAACAACAGTACACCGGGAATGGTTTCGGCGAGTTGCTCGACCAGCGAGTATTCAGGGCTGACTTGATCTTCGTGCCACACCAGGTGGTGCGCCTCGTCGACCACCAGCAAGTCCCAGCCTGCCGCGAACAGCGCGTCTTGGGCTTTCTCGTCGTCCACCAGCCACTCAAGCGCGACCAGCGCGAGTTGGGTGTCTTCGAACGGGTTGCTGGCATCGCTTTCGATGAAGCGCTCTTCGTCGAACAGCGCGACCTGCAGGTTGAAACGGCGACGCATCTCGACCAGCCACTGGTGCTGCAGGTTCTCCGGAACCAGGATCAGCACACGGCTGGCGCGGCCCGAGAGCAACTGACGATGGATCACCAGGCCGGCTTCGATGGTTTTGCCCAGGCCCACTTCGTCGGCCAGCAGAACCCGCGGCGCGATACGGTCGGCGACTTCGCGGGCAATGTGCAACTGGTGCGCGATCGGTTGCGCACGCACGCCACCCAGGCCCCAAAGAGAGGACTGCAACTGACGGCTGGTGTGTTCCAGGGTGTGATAACGCAGGGAGAACCAGGCCAGCGGGTCGATCTGGCCGGCGAACAGACGGTCGCTGGCCAGGCGGAACTGGATGAAGTTCGACAGTTGGGTTTCCGGCAGGGTGACCACTTCGTTCTGCCCGTTGAGGCCGTGGTAAACCAGCAGGCCATCAATATCATCGACTTCGCGGACGGTCAGCTTCCAGCCTTCGAAGTGAGTGATGGAGTCACCCGGCGAAAACCGCACGCGGGTCAGAGGCGCATTCCGTAGCGCGTACTGGCGGGTGTCGCCAGTGGCCGGGTAGAGCACGGTCAACAAGCGGCCGTCCTGTGCCAGAACGGTGCCTAAACCCAGCTCGGCTTCGCTGTCACTGATCCAGCGTTGCCCCGGTTGATACTGCTGCGCCATGCTGCCTGACTCCCACCTTGAAAAAGCCGGCTATCTTAACGGAATGAGGGCTTCAGGGCCAAAGGACTCTCAGAAAAACTCACAGTCAAACGTTAGCCCACCTGTGCATGACGCGCCGCTCAGTGCACTAATGAGTGCCAATTGGGTCATAGTTTGCGACCGATGGCTCAAGTCGCCATCCGCGCAGCCGACAGCCTGCTGACAGGAGACCGAAAACCATGCTGCCACCGATGCTTCCCTTGAGTGCCGTGCCGATCACTTCACAGACTGATCCGATCCGCCAGCGCCCGGATATTCCACCGGTGGTGCCGGTGCAGGAAAGCTCCAGTGAAAGCACCATCGACCTGCAAAAGCGCAATCCTGAAGAGGACGGGCTGGTGCTGCGCGAGGAACAGCGCCGCAGGCAGGAGCAGGAACGGCGTCGCCACGAGGCTGATAATGATCCCGAGGCGCACCTGGCGATTCCCGGCGATGAACTCAATGCCGACAACACTGTGCCGGTGGCGCCGCTGATGGAAGATCAGCCGCGGCAGGGGCTGTGGGTCGACATCGAGATTTGAGCGCGCGGCTGGTCAGCGCGGCCGTCAGGCCGCATTATTGCCGCAGGGTTGCCGAACGCTGCGGCGGCTGAAACTCATTTCAAGCGATGCACAGACTGCCATGAGCCAAGACGACAAACTGATTGACCTCAACGCGGAACGCGCCAAGCGTGTTCATGACCTCAATGACAAACGGCTCAATGAAGTTCGCCAGGCGTTCGAACAAGCCATGCCGTTGGGCAAGGTGAAGAAAAAGCCGAAAAACAAACCGAAAAAACGCTGACCCTCCCCCCGCATTCATTGATGCGGGTCAAACTTTCCCCTTCCTCCTGCCCAGTCTTGGGCGACATTGATCCCGGTCAATATTCTCTCCTGCCCGTTTGGTTAACTTAACCCTATCGCAACAGGGCAAGTGCAGGAGACGCGTCATGTTTTTCGACAACGTGGTGATCGCCGGAGTGCTGACTGTCAGCCTCATGTTTGTGTTTTTTGCAGGGTTCGGACTTTTTATCTGGAAGGATTCGCACAAGCGGAAATAACCGTAGTTCTTTCTGGATGTAATGAGCACGCAAGGCATTTTGGGCAACTTCGGTTGCCCTTTTTTTTGCCTGCAGATTTGTACGTCCCTGTAGGAGCTGCCGCAGGCTGCGATCTTTTGATCTTGCTTCTAAAAAACACAATCAAAAGATCGCAGCCTGCGGCAGCTCCTACAGGGGTGGCGGTAATAAAAAAGGCGCGTTCCTTGCGGAGCGCGCCTTTTTCGTTTGGCTGCCTGTCAGCTGCCAAGCGCCTTCGAAGCGAGCCAGAACAACCCGGCCGACAGGGCCACGGTGGCTGGCAGGGTCAATACCCAGGCCAGCAGGATGGTTCTGACGGTGCCGCCTTGCAGGCCGCTTTTATTGGCGACCATGGTGCCCGCCACGCCCGAGGACAGCACGTGGGTGGTGGAAACCGGCAGGCTGAAGATGTTCGCCATGCCGATCAGGCTGGCGGTGGTGATTTGCGCCGACATACCTTGAGAGTAAGTCATGCCTTGCTTGCCGATCTTCTCGCCAATGGTCAGTACCACGCGTTTCCAGCCAACCATGGTACCCAGGCCCAGGGCCAGCGCCACTGCCAGAATCACCCAGAACGGGGCATATTCAGTGGTAGTGGTCAGGTCTTTGCGCAGCTTGTCCAAGTCAGCCTTTTCACGGGCGCCGAGGGTTGGCAACTTGCTGACCTTCTTCGCCGTGTCGTCCAGGCAGAGCAGGTAACGACGTACTTCGATGCGGCTTTCCGACGGCAGCGAGTGGTAGTCGGCTACACCCTTGAGGGTACCGAGCAGGGCGCTGATGGTCGGTTCGGTCTGTTGCGGGTTGCAACGGAATTTCTCCGGCAGATCGCCTTCCACGCTCTTGCCCAGGGCCAGGAACTCGCCCAGGGTTTCCGAGTTGCGCTGGTAGAACTGGCTCAGGTGCAGCGTGGCGTCGCGGGTACGCTCGATCTGATAGGTCGTGCTGTTCAGGTCAAGGACGAACTGCGCCGGCACGATACCGATCAGGACCAGCATGATCAGGCCGATACCCTTCTGGCCATCGTTGGAACCGTGCACGAAACTCACGGCCATGGCCGAGATCACCAGTACCAGGCGATTCCAGAACGGCGGATGCTTCTTGTCGTCGATCTTGCGGCGCTGTTCCGGTGTCTTGTGCATCTTCGACAGCGGACGCCACCATTTAAGGCCGATCAGGATCAGCGCGGCGATCAGGAAACCTGCCATTGGCGAGAACACCAGTGACATGGCGATATCGATCGCCTTTTGCCAGTTCACGCCGTCGGCCAACGGAATATCGTTGATCAGGGCGTTGGCCAGGCCGACACCGAGGATCGAACCGATCAGCGTGTGGGAACTGGAGGCGGGAATACCGAAGTACCAGGTGCCCAGGTTCCAGGTAATGGCGGCGGCGAGCAACGAGAACACCATGGCCAGTCCGTGACCGGTGTTCACATTGATCAGCAATTCTACCGGCAGCAGGTGGACGATGGCATACGCCACGCCGACCCCGCCCAGCAGCACGCCGAGGAAGTTGAACACCCCTGAGAAAAACACCGCCAGGTGAGGCGGCATGGCTTTGGTGTAGATAACGGTGGCCACCGCGTTAGCGGTGTCATGAAAGCCGTTGATGAACTCGAAGGCGAGGACAAAGGCCAGGGCGAGCAAGAGGCTCACAAGCACCCAAGCATCCAGTCCGCTGAATAAATCGATCATGAAGGTTTTCTGACCCGGTCATAAGGGGGCGCGATTATGCCAGAAAAGACTGCTAATCAATGCACTAGCTGCTCATCGGTAACATTCTTCAACGAATTTTTTTGCCGCGGCACCCAAAGCCCAAGGGTTTTGCTGTGTTTTTTAACTTATTGATTTTGCTTGAAAAAATCGCCGCAGCAAGGGATTCGCACCGCTGAAGGATGGGGTCGAATGCCTGTAAGAAATATCTGAGAAATACGTCAGATATCAAAATCTGCCTTCATCCGGGGGGGCAGTGGCCGCTGCCCGCTCGTAGCGGGCGCGCAAGGCGACCTCCCTACATCCCGCTTTTAACAGGTGCAGAGGCAGGTCCTTGTAAGGATCAGGCCGAAGCAGTCATGGCTCTTCGGCTTTGAGTTCCTTTTCCATTTTTTCAAGTTCTTGCTGGAAAACCTGATCCTGAACGGTGGCGCGTTTACGCCAGGGTTTGCGTTCCGGTTCGGGTTGAGCGGCGTAAGTGGTGACTTCTCCGCCGTAAACTTCCTTGTAGCGTTGTTCCTGGCGCTCTAGTTCCGCGCGCAGTTCGTCTTTCGTCACAGTGCTACCTGATTGAGTTGGGATAAATTCTGGTGAAAACGCGCTGCATCAAATCGATTGATCACGTCCGTCGAATGGGCAATGCCCGTCAAGGCATCGTTTTGGCAACAACCGGGATCAATACTTCCATGTCACAGGCGGCCACGGCACCAGAGATAAACAGCTGACGTAGCTTCAGTTTCCTGTTTCAGCAAGCGCGCTGGCAAGGCACTGCAATGCAGATCTGGCGCTTGCAATGGGCAACGGAGATGGAACATCGCATTGCCGGGTAGCAGGTCCGGCAAGTAAAAAAACCGGAGTGCTACTGAATTGTATTATAGCGGCCTATTTGAAGAACACTATCTCCAAAGAGTTAAAAAACGGGTCTCGCAGGGGCGGTTTTGTTGTGCGGAACTTTGCTGCGATGCCTTTCTGACGCCATTAAGTCGAACAAGTTACGGTATTTAGAATGCCTCATTAAGTGCTGGATCGATCGGCTGTAAACGAGTTCGTGATTCAGAGACAATCCGGGCATCAGCGGACCGGTTGATTGATGTGGCGGATTGCGATTATCGGTCGAGCGTTCGATAATCGCCCGGAGTTGACGGGCCGGGCTTGAGCGTCAGGCGGTAGCCCTTTGTAATAGTCGCTGATCCGAGTGGGTAAAAGGACCTTGTATGAACGATCAAATGCGCAATTCCTTCGCTTCAGTGGCTCCGCCCATCGTTGCCTCGCCGGCCAAACGGATCCAGGCACTGACCGGCGACCCGGATTTCATGACGTCCCTGGCCCGTGGCCTGGCTGTGGTGCAGGCGTTCCAGGAGCGCAAACGGCACCTGACCATCGCCCAGATCAGCCACCGCACGGAAATTCCCCGCGCCGCCGTGCGCCGCTGCCTGCACACCCTGATCAAACTCGGCTACGCCACCACCGACGGCCGCACCTACTCGTTGCTGCCCAAAGTGCTGACCCTCGGCCATGCCTATGTGTCATCAACGCCGCTGGCGGTTTCCGCCCAGCCTTATCTGGACCGCATGAGCGAACAGCTGCACGAGGCCTGCAATATGGCCACGCTGGAAGGTGATGACATTCTGTACATTGCCCGCTCCGCGACCACCCAGCGCCTGATTTCGGTGGACCTGTCGGTGGGTGGGCGCCTGCCGGCCTATTGCACGTCGATGGGACGGATTCTGCTGGCCGCTCTGGATGACACGTCGCTGGGCGAATACCTGGACCACGCCGAACTGCAGGCCAAGACGAGTCGCACGATTCACACCCCCGAGGCATTGCTCGAATGCCTGCAAGAGGTGCGACAGCAAGGCTGGTGCATCGTCGACCAGGAGCTTGAGCAGGGGCTGCGCTCGATTGCCGTCCCGGTGTACGACGCCTCCGGCCAGGTGGTCGCGGCCCTCAATGTCAGCACCCACGCCGGGCGAGTCAGTCGTAACGAGCTGGAACAACGCTTCCTGCCTGGCCTGCTGAGTGCCAGCCGCGACCTCAGTACCCAACTGTTCACCTAAGCTGTTCGATAAACGCACAGAGTTGCGTTTGGCGAATTGACGCTGTTTCTTGTGGATCATTACTGTCGCGTCTGCGTCAGCCCCGGCTGGCCCCCTTTTCGACTGTGATCCATGGAATAAAAATAATGAACCAGCCCCAGTCTGCTGTAGGAAACTGCCTTGACGTGCAGTCCTTCATCAATGCTCAACCCATTTCGCGCTACCAGTGGCGGGTAGTCATCCTGTGTTTCCTGATTGTCTTTCTCGACGGCCTCGATACCGCGGCCATGGGGTTCATTGCGCCGGCTCTTTCGCAGGATTGGGGAATCGATCGCGCCAGCCTCGGTCCGGTGATGAGCGCGGCTCTGATCGGCATGGTCTTTGGTGCACTGGGCTCCGGGCCATTGGCTGACCGCTTTGGGCGAAAAGTCGTACTGGTCGGGGCAGTGTTGTTGTTCGGTGCCTTCAGCCTGGCTTCGGCCTACAGCACCAATGTCGAGCAATTGCTGGTGTTGCGCTTTTTAACCGGGTTGGGCCTGGGCGCCGGCATGCCGAACGCCACGACCCTGCTGTCGGAGTACACCCCGGAGCGCAAGAAGTCCCTGCTGGTGACCAGCATGTTCTGCGGTTTCAACCTCGGCATGGCCGGCGGCGGCTTTATCTCGGCCAAGCTCATTCCGGCCTTTGGCTGGCACAGCCTGCTGCTGATCGGCGGAGTCCTGCCGCTGATCCTCGCCGTCGTTTTGCTGTTCTGGCTGCCGGAGTCGGCGCGTTACCTGGTAGTGCGTAACCGCGGTACGGACAAAGTGCGCAAGGCACTGGCGCCGATTGACCCGACGGTGGTGGCCCAGGCGTCCAGTTTCAGCGTGCCGGAACAGAAGACCGTGAGGGCGCGCAATGTGTTTGCGGTGATCTTCTCCGGTACCTACAGCGTCGGCACCTTGCTGCTATGGCTGACCTACTTCATGGGCCTGGTGATCGTCTACCTGCTGACCAGCTGGCTGCCGACGCTGATGCGTGACAGTGGCGCGAGCATGGAACAGGCCGCCTTCATCGGCGCGCTGTTCCAGTTCGGTGGTGTGCTGAGTGCGGTGGGCGTGGGCTGGGCGATGGACCGGTTCAATCCGCACAAGGTCATCGGCACTTTCTACCTGCTGGCCGGGGTGTTTGCCTACGCGGTGGGGCAGAGCCTGGGCAACATCACAATACTGGCGACGCTGGTGCTGGTGGCGGGGATGTGTGTCAACGGTGCGCAATCGGCGATGCCGTCACTGGCGGCACGGTTCTACCCGACTCAGGGGCGGGCCACTGGCGTGTCGTGGATGCTCGGGATCGGCCGCTTCGGCGCCATCCTCGGGGCGTGGATGGGCGCGACACTGCTGGGGCTGGGCTGGAACTTCGAGCAAGTGCTGACGGCGCTGGTGATTCCGGCGGCGCTGGCGACTGCGGCCGTGGTGATCAAGGGGTTGGTCAGTCATGCGGATGCGACCTGATCCGGCGTTGAAATAGGGGGGTAGCCAGAAAAGATCGCAGCCTGCGGCAGCTCCTACAGGGGAATTCATGCACCTGTAGGAGCTGCCGAAGGCTGCGATCTTTATGGGGCTGAACAAAAGGATAGCCAGACAACAATTCGTTCGATTATCGAACAGTTAGTCGATTATCGGATTGTTTGGCGTTTTGCACAGGCTTAACCTTCAGTCATTCCGGCGCTGCGCATCGGCGCCTTCTTCCACTGTCGGTTAACAACAAACGGGAGCCTGCCCCAATGGCTGAAATTCTTTCGCTGCACGACGCGGTGAAGCAATTCGTGAACGACGGCGATACGGTCGCGCTCGAAGGCTTTACCCACCTGATCCCGACGGCTGCGGGTCACGAAATCATTCGCCAGGGCAAGAAAGACCTGACCCTGGTGCGGATGACCCCTGACCTGATCTACGACCAGTTGATCGGTGCCGGTTGTGCCCGCAAGCTGATTTTCTCCTGGGGCGGCAACCCGGGTGTCGGCTCCCTGCATCGCCTGCGTGACGCCGTCGAGAAACAGTGGCCGCACCCGCTGGAAATCGAAGAGCACAGCCACGCCGACCTGGCCAATGCCTACGTCGCCGGCGCTTCCGGCCTGCCGTTCGCGGTGCTGCGAGCCTATGCCGGTTCCGACTTGCCGAAGGTCAACCCGCTGATCAAGTCCGTTACTTGCCCGTTCACCGGCGAAGTGCTGGCCGCCGTGCCTTCGGTGCGCCCGGACATCACCGTGATCCATGCGCAGAAAGCCGACCGCAAAGGCAACGTGCTGCTCTGGGGCATTCTCGGTGTGCAGAAAGAAGCCGCATTGGCCGCCAAGCGTTGCATCGTCACCGTTGAAGAGATCGTCGATGACCTCAATGCACCGATGAACGCTTGCGTGCTGCCGACCTGGGCCTTGAGCGCGGTCTGCCACGTCCCTGGCGGTGCACATCCGTCCTATGCCCACGGTTACAACGAGCGCGACAACCGCTTCTACCAGGCCTGGGACCCGATTGCCCGCGACCGTGAAACCTTCACCGCGTGGATCAACGAATACATCCACGGCAGCGCTGACTTCAGCGAGTTCCAGGCCAAACTGGCCGCCGCTTCGGAGGCGAAGTAATGACTTACACCACCAATGAAATGATGACCGTCGCCGCCGCTCGCCGCCTGAAGAACGGTTCTGTGTGCTTCGTTGGCATTGGCCTGCCGTCGAAAGCGGCCAACCTGGCGCGCCTGACGTCTTCGCCTGATGTGGTGTTGATCTACGAATCGGGTCCGATCGGTGCCAAGCCAAGCGTATTGCCACTGTCGATCGGTGACGGTGAATTGGCGGAAACCGCCGACACCGTGGTCCCGACCGGTGAGATTTTCCGCTACTGGCTGCAGGGCGGGCGCATCGACGTCGGTTTCCTCGGCGCGGCGCAGGTCGACCGTTTCGGCAACATCAACACCACCGTGGTCGGCGATTACCACGCGCCGAAAGTGCGTCTGCCAGGCGCCGGTGGCGCGCCGGAGATTGCCGGTTCCGCCAAGAGCGTGTTGATTATCCTCAAGCAGTCGGCGCGCTCCTTTGTCGACAAACTCGACTTCATTACCTCGGTCGGCCACGGCGAGGGCGGCGATTCGCGCAAGCGTCTCGGCCTGCCAGGCGCCGGTCCGGTCGGCATCATTACTGACCTGTGCATCATGGAGCCGGAAGCCGGCACCCATGAGTTCGTGGTCACTGCACTGCACCCGGGCGTGACCCGCGAGCAAGTGGTCGCCGCCACCGGTTGGGCAATCCGTTTTGCCGACAACGTTGAGCAAACTGCCGAGCCGACCGACGTCGAGCTGACCGCGCTGCGCGATCTCGAAGCCCGTACCGCAGCGGCCCACGGCCAAGCCCCCGGAGAAGCGTGATGCGTGACGTTTATATCTGCGACGCGATTCGTACCCCCATCGGCCGTTTCGGCGGTGGTCTGTCGACGGTGCGTGCCGACGACCTGGCCGCCGTGCCGATCAAGGCCTTGATGGAGCGCAACCCGTCGGTGGACTGGAGCGCCGTGGACGAGGTGTTCCTTGGCTGCGCCAACCAGGCCGGCGAAGACAACCGTAACGTCGCGCGCATGGCGCTGCTGTTGGCGGGGCTGCCGGAAACCATTCCCGGCGTGACCCTCAACCGCCTCTGCGCTTCGGGCATGGATGCCATCGGCACCGCGTTCCGCGCCATCGCCAGCGGCGAGATGGAGCTGGCGATTGCCGGCGGCGTCGAGTCGATGTCCCGCGCACCGTTCGTGATGGGCAAGGCCGACGCGGCGTTCTCGCGCAACATGAAGCTCGAAGACACCACCATCGGCTGGCGCTTCATCAACCCGTTGATGAAAGCCCAATACGGTGTGGATGCGATGCCGCAGACCGGTGATAACGTGGCCGACGATTACAAAGTCTCCCGCGAAGATCAGGACGCCTTTGCCCTACGCAGCCAGCAGCGCACCGCCGTCGCGCAAGCTGCCGGGTTCTTCGCCGAAGAAATCGTCGAAGTGCGCATTGCCCACAAGAAAGGTGAAACCGTGGTCAGCCAGGACGAGCACCCTCGCGCCGACACCACCCTGGAAGCCCTGGCCAGACTGAAACCGGTCAACGGTCCGGACAAAACCGTCACCGCCGGCAATGCCTCGGGTGTGAACGACGGTGCCGCCGCGTTGATCCTGGCCTCGGCCGAAGCCGTGAAGAAACACGGTCTGACCGCCCGCGCCAAAGTGCTGGGCATGGCCAGCGCCGGTGTTGCACCGCGGGTGATGGGCATCGGCCCGGTACCGGCGGTGCGCAAACTGACCGAGCGCCTCGGCGTGGCCGTCAGCGATTTCGATGTGATCGAACTCAACGAAGCCTTCGCCAGTCAGGGCCTGGCGGTGCTGCGTGAACTGGGGATCGCCGACGATGCCGCCCAGGTCAACCCGAACGGTGGCGCGATTGCCCTGGGCCATCCGTTGGGCATGAGCGGTGCGCGTCTGGTGCTGACGGCGTTGCATCAGCTGGAAAAAACTGGTGGCAAGAAAGGTCTGGCGACCATGTGCGTCGGTGTCGGCCAGGGCCTGGCTTTGGCAATCGAACGGGTCTGACACACCCTGTCGGCTAACAAGAACTGAGGAAAGAGTAATGACTGACAAGCCTGGTTACCGTCGTCCGCAGGAGGGTACTCAGCCGGAGTACCTGCACCCGACCTATCAATCCACCAACCTGCGCTCGCCGTCCAAGCCGTTGGTGTTTCTGCCCCATTCGTTGTCGGAAATCACCGGGCCAACCGTCGGCGCCGAGCGCGTCAACGAGAAGGACAATGACCTCACCGCTCAGCACGAAGGTCAGCCACAGGGTGAGCGCATCATCATCCACGGCCGCGTGCTGGACGAAAACGGTCTGCCGGTGCCGGGGATTCTGGTGGAAATCTGGCAGGCCAACGCCGCCGGTCGCTACGCCCATGCCCGTGACCTGCACGATGCGCCGCTGGACCCGAACTTCACCGGCACCGGCCGTACCGTGACCGACGCCGATGGCTGGTACCAGTTCCAGACCATCAAGCCCGGTGCGTATCCGTGGGGCAACCACCACAACGCCTGGCGCCCGGCGCACATCCATTTCTCGCTGTTCGGGCCGAGCATCCTGACGCGCCTGGTGACGCAAATGTATTTCCCGGGCGACCCGTTGCTGGCGTACGACCCGATCTACAACTGCGTGCCCGATACCCGCGCCAAAGAGCGCTTGATCGCCTCGTTCGACCTGGAAAAAACCATCCCGTCCTATGCCCTCGGTTATCGCTGGGACATCGTTTTGCGCGGCCGCGACGCCACGCCGATGGAGAAATAAGATGACGCTGACTGCGACCACGTCCCACACCGTCGGGCCGTACTACCACATCGGCCTGACCTGGCTGAACCGCGAAGACCTGACCGTCGAACAAACCCTGGGCGAGCGCGTGGCGATCACCGGGCAAGTGCTCGACGGCAATGGCGACATCGTCAACGATGCGATGCTGGAAGTCTGGCAGGCCAACGCCGCCGGCAAGTATGACCATCCCGAGGACGACCAGGAAAAACCCCTGGACCCGAATTTCGAAGGCTTTGGCCGGGTGCCGGTGGATGCCGACGGACGCTTCCGGTTCACCACCATCAAGCCGGGAACGGTCGAGGGGCTCAAAGGCACGACTCAGGCACCGCACCTGGTGGTACTGGTGTTTGCCCGGGGACTGGTGAAGCACCTGCTGACACGGATCTACTTTGAGGGTGATGCGGCCAACGTGAACGATCCGTTGCTGGAATGCGTGCCGGCCGAGCGTCGCGGTACCTTGCTGGCCAGGAAGGATGCGTCGGGTGTTTATCAGTGGAATGTGATTCTGCAGGGCACTGATGCGGAGACGGTGTTCTTCGATTATTAAGATCCAGATCAAAAGATCGCAGCCTGCATGCCATGCCTTTGTAGGAGGTGCCGCAGGCTGCGATCTTTGTGTGGAACGGGACTGTTACAAAGTATGTCTAGACTCTCACAGTCCCCATTGAGTGAAAAACAATGACAACGACCACCGCTACACAACCGCTATACACCGGTGAGGAGCGCAGCAAGCGGATCTTCGCCATCGTCGGTGCCTCGTCCGGCAATCTGGTCGAATGGTTCGACTTCTACGTCTACGCCTTCTGCGCGATCTATTTCGCCCCGGCGTTTTTCCCGTCCGACAACCCCACCGTGCAGTTGGTCAACACCGCAGGCGTGTTCGCCGCCGGCTTCCTGATGCGGCCGATTGGCGGCTGGATTTTCGGTCGGTTGGCGGACAAGCACGGGCGCAAGAATTCGATGTTGATCTCGATTCTGATGATGTGCTTCGGCTCCTTGCTTATCGCCTGCCTGCCGACCTACAACAGCATCGGGGTCTGGGCGCCTATCCTGTTGCTGTTCGCCCGTTTGCTGCAAGGCTTGTCGGTGGGCGGTGAGTACGGCACCACCGCGACCTACATGAGCGAAGTGGCGCTCAAGGGCCAGCGCGGCTTCTTCGCTTCATTCCAGTACGTGACCCTGATCGGCGGCCAGTTGCTCGCGGTGTCGCTGGTGGTGATCCTGCAACAGTTCCTCACCGAAGATGACCTGCGTGCTTACGGCTGGCGGATTCCCTTCGTGGTGGGTGCCATGGCGGCCCTGGTTTCGCTGTATCTGCGTCGTTCGCTGAAAGAGACCACCAGCAAGGAAATGCGCGAAAACAAGGACGCCGGCAGCATCAGCGCACTGTTTCGCGACCATAAAGCCGCGTTCATCACCGTACTCGGTTACACCGCCGGTGGTTCGCTGATTTTCTACACCTTCACCACGTACATGCAGAAGTACCTGGTGAACACCGCCGGCATGCCGGCCAAGACCGCCAGCTACATCATGACCGGCGCGCTGTTCCTCTACATGTGCATGCAACCGGTTTTCGGCATGCTTGCCGACAAGATCGGCCGGCGTAACTCGATGCTCTGGTTCGGCGCCCTCGGCACGCTGTTCACTGTGCCGATCCTGTTGAGCCTGAAAAGTGTCAGCAGTCCGTTCCTTGCCTTCGTGCTGATTACCCTGGCGCTGGCAATCGTCAGTTTCTACACCTCGATCAGCGGCCTGGTGAAAGCCGAGATGTTCCCGCCGCAAGTGCGTGCATTGGGTGTCGGCCTGGCGTATGCGGTGGCGAATGCGATCTTCGGCGGTTCGGCGGAGTACGTAGCCTTGAGCCTCAAGGCCGTGGGCATGGAAAACTCCTTCTACTGGTACGTGACGGTGATGATGGCGATAGCCTTCCTGTTCAGCCTGCGTCTGCCGAAACAGGCGAAGTATCTGCATCACGATCTTTGATCTTCACGCGCGGGCCGCAAAAGCCCGCGCCTTCAGGAACTGATTATGAACCAGCGACCGGGCAATCAATTGTTCGATGCCTATTTCACTGCCCGCGATATGCGTGAAGTGTTCTGCGATCAGGGGCGGGTCCAGGCCATGCTCGATTTCGAAGCGGCACTGGCCCGGGCCGAAGCGCGGGTCGGGTTGATTCCGACGAGTGCTGTCGCGCCGATTCAGGCGGCTTGCAGCGCCGGGCTTTACGACTTTGCGGTGTTGGGTGAGGCGATTGCCACGGCGGGTAATTCAGCCATTCCGCTGGTCAAGGCGTTGGGCAAGCAGATCGCTGCGCAGAATGCCGAGGCCGAGCGTTACGTGCATCTGGGCGCGACCAGCCAGGATGTGATGGACAGCGGCCTGGTACTGCAATTGCGTCGAGCGCTGGCGCTGATCGAAAACGATCTGGCGCAATTGGGGCAAACTCTTGCGACGCAGGCCGAACGATATGTGGCTACGCCATTGGCCGGGCGCACCTGGTTGCAACATGCAACACCGGTCACCCTCGGCATGAAAATCGCCGGTTGGCTGGGCGCGGTGACGCGCAGTCGACAGCGTCTGGCCGAACTCAAACCGCGTTTGCTGGTGCTGCAATTCGGCGGTGCGTCCGGCACCCTCGCGGCACTTGGCGAGCAGGCCATGCCGATTGCCCAGGCGCTGGCCGAAGAGCTGCAACTGACCTTGCCCGAGCAACCGTGGCACACCCAGCGCGATCGTGTGGTGGAGTTCGGTGCAGTGCTCGGGTTGATCGCCGGCAGTCTCGGCAAACTTGGTCGCGACGTCAGCCTGCTGATGCAAACCGAAGCCGCCGAAGTGTTCGAACCTTCGGCGCCGGGCAAGGGCGGTTCTTCGACCATGCCGCACAAACGCAATCCGGTGGGTGCGGCGGTGCTGATCGGTGCGGCGACGCGTGTACCCGGTTTGCTCTCGACACTGTTCAGCGCCATGCCCCAGGAACACGAGCGGAGTCTCGGCCTGTGGCATGCCGAGTGGGAAACCCTGCCGGAGATTTGCTGCCTGGTGTCGGGCAGCCTGCAGCAAGCGTTGCTGATCGCCCAGGGACTGGAAGTGGATGCCGGGCGCATGGCGCACAACCTCGATCTCACCCAGGGCCTGGTGCTCGCCGAAGCGGTGAGCATCGTCCTCGCCCAACGGGTCGGCCGTGATACCGTGCACCATCTGCTCGAACACTGCTGCAAACGTGCGGTGGCCGAACAACGTCACCTGCGTGCGGTGCTCGGCGACGAACCGCAAGTGACCGCCGAACTGTCGGCGGCTGAACTCGATCATCTGCTGGACCCTGCCCATTACCTCGGCCAGGCCCAAACCTGGGTCGAGCGGGCGGTGGCCGAACATTCTGCATTGACTGCCTGAAGGAGAATTGCTGTGGCTTTTGTACAACTCGCCGAGGGCGAACTGCATTATCAACTGGATGGACCGGTCGATGCGCCGGTGCTGGTGCTGTCCAACTCTTTGGGCACCGACCTGCACATGTGGGACGCGCAAATCCCGGCGTTCTCCAAGCATTTTCGCGTGTTGCGTTTTGATACTCGCGGCCATGGCCAGTCATTGGTGACACCGGGGCCTTACAGCATCGAGCAACTGGGCCACGACGTGCTCGCCTTGCTGGATGCCTTGCACATCGAGCGCGCACATTTCTGTGGTTTGTCCATGGGCGGGCTGATTGGCCAGTGGCTGGGGATCAATGCCGGCGAGCGCCTGAACAAGCTGATCGTGTGCAATACCGCGGCGAAAATCGGCGATCCGTCAGTGTGGAACCCGCGTATCGAAATGGTCCTGCGTGATGGTCAGGCGGCCATGGTTGCCTTGCGCGATGCCTCGATTGCCCGCTGGTTCACCCCGGACTTCTCCGCCGCCAACCCGGCGGCGGCCAAGCAGATTACCGACATGCTCGCGGCCACTTCGCCCGAAGGCTATGCGGCCAATTGCGCGGCGGTGCGTGATGCCGATTTCCGCGATCGGTTGTCCTCGATCAAGGCACCGTTGCTGGTGATTGCCGGGACCGAAGACGCGGTGACGCCACCATCCGGTGGGCATTTCATTCAGGAGCATGTGCGCGGGGCCGAGTACGCCGAGTTCTACGCCGCGCACTTGTCCAATGTCCAGGCAGGCGATGCGTTCAGCGAGCGCGTGCTGGCGTTTCTGTCGGCTGATTGAGGGGATTTTCGTGGACGAAAAACAACGTTATGACGAGGGCCTGAAGGTCCGTCGCGCGGTCCTTGGAGACGCGCATGTCGACCGCAGCCTGACGACCCTGACCGAGTTCAACTCGGAGTTTCAGGAGATGATCACCCGCCACGCCTGGGGCGACATCTGGACCCGCCCGGGCCTGCCGCGCCATACCCGCAGCCTGATCACCATCGCCATGCTGATCGGCATGAACCGCGAGGGCGAACTCAAACTGCACCTGCGCGCCGCCGCCAATAACGGCGTGAGCCGTGGCGAGATCAAGGAAGTGATCATGCAGAGCGCCATCTACTGCGGCATTCCGGCGGCCAATGCGACCTTCCACCTGGCCGAATCGGTGTGGGATGAGTTGGGGGTCGAGT
This sequence comes from Pseudomonas sp. GW821-FHT07G06, assembly GCF_058986625.1. Taxonomy (NCBI): domain Bacteria; kingdom Pseudomonadati; phylum Pseudomonadota; class Gammaproteobacteria; order Pseudomonadales; family Pseudomonadaceae; genus Pseudomonas; species Pseudomonas sp. GW821-FHT07G06. The sequence goes on along the minus strand of NZ_JBYSVW010000001.1, from coordinate 582,294 downwards.
CGCGGGAGTAAGCGGTAAAACGGTGAACAACCTGTGGGAGCGAGCTTGCTCGCGATGGCGTCGGCACATTCACTATTGATGTCGCCTGATACACCGCCATCGCGAGCAAGCTCGCTCCCACATTTGTTTTGTGTTTACAGCAAGCTGATCGGATAGCTGATGATCAACCGGTTCTCATCGAACTCGTTATTGCTGTAATCCCGGCGCATGGTCGAGTTGCGCCATTTCAGATTCAAGTCTTTCAGTACGCCGCTTTGCACGGTGTAGGCCAGTTCCGACTCACGTCCCCATTCCTTGCCGTCGGTGATGCTGCCGGTGTGCACATTGTCGCCGCTGATGTAGCGGTTCATCAGGGTCAGGCCCGGTACGCCAAGGGCGACGAAGTTGTAGTCGTGGCGCACCTGCCAGGATTTCTCCCGGGCATTGTCGTAGCTGGAGTTGTAGCTGTCGTTGGCCAGGGTGCCGCCGCTGGTGCCGTTGACCCGCATCCAGGCGCTGTCGCCGGTGAGTTTCTGCAGGCCGACGTAGAAGGTGTTGCCGCCGTATTTGGCCGAGAACATACCGTAAAGGGTTTTGTTGTCCAGCTCACCGGCCCGGGCGCTGCCGTCATCCTTGCCGTAGAAAAAACCCAGGTTGGCGCCCAGGGTCCAGTTGCCAAGCGGTTGGCTGTGGATCAGGTTGACGAACTGCTGGCTGTAGATGTCCTTGAGCTCGGCGTTCCACAGGCCAATCTGGGTGCGCTTGTCATTGAACACGTACTCACCGCCCTCGAAGTTGAAACGATCGGAGGTGAACGCGGCTTTGCCGGTCATCGACATGTCGCTCATGCTGCTGTCGTCGCGCGGGCTGTTCTGGCGGAACTGGCCGCCGTAGAGCGTCAAACCATCGATTTCCTTCGACGTGATCTGGCCGCCACGGAAGGTTTGCGGCAGCGAACGACCGTCGTCGGAGCGCAGGATCGGCAGTACCGGCATCCATTCCCCAACCTTGACTTCGGTCTGCGACAGCTTCGCCTTGAACGCCACGTTGGTGCGGCCGAAGTTGTCTGCAGGGCGGCCGTCATGGTCCAGCGGCAGCAGTTGCGTACCGCCGGTGCCTTTGCCTCCGTCGAGCTTCACCGAATACAAACCCAGCACATCCATGCCGAAGCCGACAGTGCCCTGGGTGAACCTGGACTTGGCGTCGAGGATGAAACTCTGCGTCCACTCCTCAGCCTTGCCCTGGGCCTTGGTCGGGTTGGTGAAGTTGCGATTGATGTAGAAGTTACGCAGGTTCAGGTTGACCTTGGCGCCCTCGACAAAGCCCGACTCCTCGGCGCTGGCGGGCAGGGCCGCGCAGGCCAGGGCAATGGCGATCAGGCTGGGAACGAAGTACGGCGCGGGAGAAGGCGTCATGGGCTCGGGTCTCTCTAATTCTTGGGAATGAAACGGGGTAATGCCGCAACCCGGGGGTTGCAGACGAACAGTCGAAATCATGAAAAGCGAAGCGGATCAGCCGGGGAGGGCAGGGCGCGGGGGCATGGTGTCGAACCTGTTGTTATTGGTTTTGTGGTTCGGATGGTGCGTGGAATGTACTGGATGGTTCAATTGCTGAAAGCGGGTTTTGGGCGATTATCGAACATAACCTTGGCCCAGGTTTATGTGGGTTATGGACCTGCCCATTCGCGAGCAAGCCCGCTCCCGCAGTCGACTGCCCGGTTCATGTGGGAGCGGGCTTGCTCCGGGCGGCGTTCCGACGAAGAGGCCATGCCTGACTACACACCTTTTCCCGCAGCCAACAAAAAGCCCACCAATCGGTGGGCTTCGTGTTCTCACAGCGCTATCAGAAATACTTCATCTTCGGCGCTTCTTCCTTCAACGGCTCGTTCTTCGCCGTCTGTTCGTTCCAGCCACCGCCCAGTGCCTTGTACAGGTTGACCTGACTGATCAACTGCGCCAGGCGATCGGTAATCAGATTCTGTTCGGAGTTGAACAGCTGACGCTGGGCATCGAGGAATGTCAGGTTGCTGTCGACACCGATGCGATAACGACGCTCGGCCAGGCGGTAGTAGTCCTGGTTGGCACTGACCAGATTACGCTGTGCCTGTACCTGATCGGTGTAGGTCCCGCGTGCGGCCAAACCGTCGGCGACTTCCTGGAAGGCCGTTTGAATGGACTTCTCGTAGTTCGCCACGCCAATGTCTTTCTGGATCTTCGAGTAATCCAGGCTGGCGCTCAGGGCGCCGGCGTTGAAAATCGGTAGGTTGATCTGCGGCTGGAACAGCCAGGTACCCGAACCGCCCTTGAACAGGCCGGACAGGTCCGGGCTCAGGGTCCCGGCGTTGGCGGTCAGGCTGATGCTCGGGAAGAACGCCGCCCGTGCCGCGCCGATGTTGGCGTTGGCCGCCTTGAGGTTGTACTCGGCCTGGAGGATGTCCGGACGACGTTGCAGCAGGTCCGACGGCAGGCCGGCCGGTACTTCGGCCAACAGATCGTCGTTCAGCGGTTTGGCCGCTGGCAGGTTAGCCGGGACGCCGGTACCCAACAGCAGTACAAGGCTGTTTTCATCCTGGGCGACCTGGCGGGTGTAACGGGCCAGTTGCGCACGGGCATTTTCCACCGAGGTCCGCGATTGCGCCAGGTCCAGGGCCGAGGCGACCCCCACTTCGTTGCTGCGCGCGGTGAGCTTGTAGCTCTCCTCGAACGCGGCGAGGGTGTCCTGGGTAACTTTCAGCAGTTCCTTGTCGGCCTGCCAGGTCAGGTAGGCGTTGGCGACGCTGGCCACCAGGCTGAGTTGCGTGCTGCGCCGGCCTTCTTCGGTGGCGAAGTACTTCTGCAACGCTTCCTCGTTCAGGCTGCGAACCCGACCGAACAGGTCGAGTTCGTAGGCGTTGACGCCTACCGTTGCCGAGTAGGAACTGGTGATGCCGGCTTCGCCGGTCTGCGACGCGTTAGCCGGAAGGCGCTGGCGGTTGCCGGTGCCGTTGGCCGAAACGGCCGGGAACAGGTCGGCGCGGGAGATGCGGTACTGAGCCGCAAAGGCGTCGATGTTCAGGGCCGCGACACGCAGGTCACGGTTGTTTTCCAGGGCGACCTTGATCAGCTGTTGCAGCGCCGGGTCGTGGAAAAACTGCTTCCAGCCCTGCTCGGCAGCGGCTTGCGCCGGTGCCTGGGCCGGCGAATACGCCGGGCCCTGCGGGTATTGCCCTGCCACCGGTGCTTCGGGCTGCTGATAATCAGGTATCAGCGAGCAGCCACCGAGCACGAAGGCGGCGACTGCCAGGGAGAGTAGCGACTTGCTCATTAGCCAGCCTCTTTAGGAGTTTCAGTAGCGTCATCCGGATTGGCAATCTTACGCTGGCCAATGGACGACACGGTGACGAAGAACAGCGGGACCCAGAAGATCGCCAGCACAGTGGCCGTGATCATACCGCCGATCACGCCGGTACCGATTGCATGCTGGCTACCCGAACCTGCGCCCGTGGATATCGCCAGTGGTACCACACCCAGAACGAAGGCGAGGGAGGTCATGATGATCGGTCGCAGACGCATGCGGCAGGCTTCGATTGCCGCGTCGCGCAGGCTACGCCCCTGTTCGTGCAGCTCCTTGGCAAATTCGACAATCAGAATGGCGTTTTTCGCCGCCAGGCCGATAGTCGTCAACAGGCCTACCTGGAAGTACACGTCGTTGGACAACCCGCGCAGGCTGGTGGCCATCAGCGCACCGATGATCCCCAGCGGTACCACCAACATCACCGCGATCGGAATCGACCAGCTTTCATACAACGCCGCCAGGCACAGGAACACCATCAGCAGCGACAGGGCGTACAGCGCCGGCGCTTGCGAACCGGACAGACGTTCCTCGTACGACAGGCCGGTCCAGGAAATACCGACACCGGCCGGCAATTTCTTGGCAATGGCTTCGACTTCGAGCATCGCTTCACCGGTGGAGTAACCCGGTGCCGGGGCGCCGAGGATTTCCATCGCTTCCACGCCGTTGTAGCGGGCCAGTTTCGGCGAACCGTAGATCCACTCGCCCTTGGCGAATGCCGAGAACGGCACCATGGTGCCCTGGGCGTTGCGCACGTACCACTTCTGCAAGTCTTCAGGGCCCATTCGGGAGCCTGGCTGGCCTTGCACGTAAACCTTCTTCACCCGACCGCGGTCGATGAAGTCGTTGACGTAGCTACTGCCCAGGGCAATCGACAGGGTGTTGTTGATGTCGGCGATGGTAATACCCAGGGCACTGGCCTTCTCGTCATCGATTTCCAGTTGGTATTGCGGTTCGTCGTTCAGGCCGTTCGGACGCACCTGAGACAGGATCTTGCTTTGTGCGGCCATGCCAAGGAACTGGTTGCGCGCTTCCATCAGTTTTTCGTGGCCGATACCGGCGCGGTCCTGCAGGAACACGTCGAAACCGGTGGCGTTACCCAACTCCAGTACCGCCGGTGGTGCAAAGGCGAACACCATGGCATCGCGGAAGGTGAAGAAGTGCTGCTGGGCACGGGCCGCCACCTTGAACACGTTGTTGTCGGCGTTACGTTCGTCCCACGGACGCAGCATGATGAACGCCATACCCGAACTCTGGCCACGGCCGGCGAAGTTGAAACCGGTCACGGTAAACACCGAGTTCACCGCATCGCCTTCGCCGCCATCCTTGCCCGGGCGCAGCAGGAATTCACGCATTTCATCCACGACCACCTGGGTACGCTGGGCTGTGGAGCCGGCCGGGGTTTGCACCTGGGCGAACAGTACACCCTGGTCTTCTTCCGGCAGGAACGCCGTTGGAATGCGGGTGAACAGCCAGATCATGCCCACTACGATCAGCAGGTACGCCAGCAGGTACGGGATCTTGCGCTGCAGGATATTGCCCACACCGCGTTCGTAGCCACGAACGCCGCGGTCGAAATTGCGGTTGAACCAGCCAAAGAAACCACGCTTGGGTACGCCGTGCTCGCCTTTCGGAATCGGCTTGAGCATGGTGGCGCAGAGCGCCGGGGTGAAGATCAGCGCGACCAGTACGGACAGGGCCATGGCCGAGACGATGGTGATCGAGAACTGCTTGTAGATCACACCGGTGGAACCGCTGAAGAACGCCATTGGCAGCAGAACCGCCGACAACACCAGGGCGATACCGACCAGTGCGCCCTGGATCTGGCCCATGGACTTCTTGGTGGCTTCCTTCGGTGACAGGCCTTCTTCGCTCATCACCCGTTCGACGTTTTCCACCACGACGATGGCGTCGTCCACCAGCAAGCCGATGGCCAGCACCATACCGAACATGGTCAGGGTGTTGATGCTGAAACCGGCAGCCGCAAGGATCCCGAATGTACCGAGCAATACCACCGGCACGGTCATCGTGGTGATCACGGTGGCGCGGAAGTTTTGCAGGAACAGGAACATCACCAGGAACACCAGTGCGATCGCTTCGACCAGGGTGTGAACCACACCTTTGATCGACTCGGTCACCACCGGCGTGGTGTCGTACGGGAACACCACTTCCATCCCTTGCGGGAAGAACGGCTTGAGGCTGTCGATGGTCGTGCGCAGGGCCTTGGCGGTATCGAGCGCGTTGGCACCGGTGGCCAGTTTCACCGCCAGGCCGGAAGCCGGGGCGCCGTTGAACTGGGCGTTGATGCTGTAGTTCTCGCCACCCAGGCCGACTTCGGCAACATCCTTGAGGCGAACCTGAGAGCCGTCCTTGTTGACCTTGAGCAGGATCTTGTCGAATTGCTCCGCGGTCTGCAGGCGGGTCTTGCCGATGATCGTCGCGTTCAACTGGGTGCCGGGCAGGGCAGGCAGGCCGCCGAGCTGACCGGACGACACCTGGACGTTTTGCGCCGCGATGGCGGTCTTGACGTCGATCGGGGTCAGGTTGTAGTTGTTCAACTTGGCCGGGTCGAGCCAGATACGCATGGCGTACTGCGAACCGAACACCTGGAAGTCACCGACACCGGCGGTCCGCGAGATCGGGTCTTGCATGTTCGACACAATGTAGTTGGACAAGTCGTCCTTGGTCATGCTGCCGTCACGCGACACCACGCCGATCACCAGCAGGAAGTTCTTCACCGCTTTGGTGACGCGGATACCTTGCTGTTGCACTTCCTGCGGCAGCAGCGGGGTGGCCAGGTTCAGTTTGTTCTGCACCTGAACCTGCGCGGTGTCGGAGTTGGTGCCTTGCTCGAAGGTCGCGGTAATGGTCATGGTGCCGTCGGAGTTACTTTCCGACGAGACATAACGCAGGTTGTCGATACCGTTGAGCTGTTGCTCGATCACCTGAACGACGGTGTCCTGTACCGTTTGTGCCGAAGCACCCGGGTAGGTCACGGAAATGGCGATCGCCGGAGGCGCAATGCTCGGGTACTGGTTGATCGGCAACCGCAGGATCGATAGTGCCCCGACCAACATGATCACCAGGGCAATCACCCAGGCGAAAATCGGACGGTCGATAAAAAATCTCGACATGGTTTACTCCCCTTTTCCGCCAGAGGCTTTATCAGCTGTCTGAGCGGGGGCCGGGCTCTTTACGGCTACGTTGGTCGCTTCACTGGCCTTGACTTCGATGCCGGGTTTGACGAATTGCAGACCTTCGGTGATCAGGCGATCGCCGGCCTTCAGGCCGTCTTCGATCAGCCACTGGTTGCCGACGGTGCGGTTGGCCTTGAGTTGACGCAGTTCGACCTTGTTGTCCGGGCCGACAACCAGAGCGGTCGGGGTGCCCTTGAGGTCGCGGGTCACGCCTTGCTGCGGGGCCAGGATCGCCGCGCTGTTCACACCGGCCAGCAACTTGGCGTGCACGAACATGCCAGGCAGAAGGGTGTGGTCAGGGTTCGGGAAAATGGCGCGCAGGGTGACGGAACCGGTGGTCTGGTCAACCGAGATTTCGGAGAATTCCAGCTTGCCGTCCAGCTTGTAATCGCTGCCGTCTTCCAGGGTCAGCTTGACCGAGGCCGCGTTGTCGCCGGCTTTTTGTAGGCGACCGCTTTCCAGTTCGCGGCGCAGTTGCAGCAGCTCGACCGAGGACTGCGTCACGTCGACGTAGATCGGGTCGATTTGCTGAATCACCGCCATCGCATCGACCTGGGCATTGCTGACCAGCGCGCCTTCGGTCACCGAGGAGCGGCCGATGCGGCCGGTCAGCGGGGCATAGACCTTGGTGTAGCGCACGTTGATCTGAGCAGTTTGCAGTGCGGCTTCCGATTGCAGGCGGTTGGCCACGGCGGTGTCGTATTCCTGACGGCTTACAGCCTGCTCGTCGACCAGTTGCTTGTAGCGGTCGGAAATCGACTTGGTCGAGCGCAGGTTGGCTTCGGCGCTTTTCAATGTCGCTTCATAGACCGATGGATCGATCTGATAGAGCTGCTGGCCGGCCTTGACGTCGCTGCCTTCCTTGAACAGGCGCTTGAGAATGATGCCGTTGACCTGAGGACGGACTTCGGCAATGCGGAACGCACTGGTACGGCCGGGCAGATCGGATGTCAGGGTGAACGCTTGCGGTTGCAGAGTCACGACGCCGACCTGAGGCGGTGGGGCGGCCGGTGCTGCCTCTTCCTTTTTGCATCCGCTGAGCAGCGATGCCAGGGCGACGGCGGCGACCAGAGCGGTAACAGCTGGCTTGAATTGCATGAAAATCCTCGGGTCAGGCGCGCAACGTGCGCACTAGAAAGGTGGAAGGTTGAAATATGTTTGCCGAGTGGATAAGTAGCATGCTAAGTAATATACTTACGTACATGGCTGTTTGTAAATACCCAGGCTGCGTATCAGCGTCGTTACAAAAGCCGTTGAAAGGTTGGAATTGTAGGCCGGGGACGAACCCCCAGAACGTTCGCCCCACTTTTATTCAGCTGATATTCAGACATCGCTGAAGCACCTTGATTGAGGTTGTACTGCCATGGTCCGTCGTACCAAAGAGGAAGCTCAGGAAACCCGCGCGCAAATTCTCGTGGCGGCCGAAAAGGCCTTTTACGAGCGAGGCGTGGCGCGTACGACCCTGGCGGATATCGCCACCCTGGCCGGCGTCACTCGTGGGGCCATTTACTGGCATTTCAGCAACAAGGCGGATCTGGTGCAGGCCATGCTCGACACCTTGCATGAGCCGCTGGAAGAAATGGCCAAGGCCAGCGAGAGTGAAGACGAACTCGATCCCCTGGGCTGCATGCGCAAGCTGCTGATTCATTTGTTTCATCAAATTGCGCTGGACCCGAAAACCCGACGCATCAATGAGATTCTTTTTCATAAGTGCGAATTCACCGATGAAATGTGCGACCTGCGCCAACAGCGTGTGTCAGCCAGCCTCGAATGCAATGTGCGGATCGGCCTGGCGCTGAGTAATGCGGTGAATCGTGGCCAGTTGCCGGAAAACCTCGACACCGCCCGCGCTGCGATCAGTTTGCATGCTTATATTGATGGCATCCTGTACCAGTGGTTGCTGGCCCCCGACAGCTTTCAATTGCACAGCGAGGCTGAGCGATGGGTCGATACAGGTTTGGAGATGCTGCGATTGAGTCCCAGCCTGCGCAAATGAAACAAACTTCATGCTCGGCTGTGGATCCGGTGTATGCCGCACCAAGCCTGTGGATGAACAAGGGGGCATTTATATACGGTCACTTTCCGTGTTGACAGTCGGATAGCCGCCTATTTTGTAGGAAAATTGTTGCCCGCAGGTGAAAAGGCGCGAAGCTCCCCTGAAAAGATGCTGTAGCTGAATTTGAAAAGCGCCCGTTGCAGGCGCTTTCTTGAACCATGCGGTCATTTCATCCAAGGGTAATGGCAACAGCATAGCTGTAGGGACTTTGCGCAAGCGTTCGTGAGATGTGCGAGCTGCATTTCAGCGGTTTGTTGCCGATAGAACGGACTGTATGTTTTCTATAAGGAATGGTCGGTTGCGAGAAGGAAAAGGCATCATATTTTTTCTGGAGCTTGATCAGTGTTGAAAACTCGAACGCGTGCGAGGCGCTTCCCAAGGAAAAGTTGTAATTGATGCTGGTTGGACGCTTGTTTTTTCTCGAGGAATAAACTGCTGGTATCTCATGGCTCAGTGTGAAGCACATGTGTTCCAGAGGTTGAATGTCGAAGTCCGATGTTTCGTATCCACTGTAATCCCAGTCTGCATAACGCAACGAAAACGCTTCGTTCGAGCTATTGAATATAGTGATCAGAACACTCGTGTATGACTTGATGCGCGAGATGGAGCTCCATTCGTTTTGCTCATCCTCTTTGGCTTGCTGGATGTAGTTCAAATAACTTTCGTCAATCCTGGACTGCTCTGCAAGCTTTATGATTTCCTCTGCGGATAACCCGGCTAGCGTAGCTTGCAGGGTGGCGGCAAGGATCGGGTTCATTTGCATCAGGATTGACAGCAGTGTCGAATTCAGAGAAACCAGATCGACCTCCTGAATGATGTCGTAGGCCTCAAAGTCTTCGTAGCCCGCAGTGTTTGTTTCAGTATTTGTGTTCTCTTCCATGAGACGACTCCTTGGGTGTGTTTGATTAACATTAACGCTCGGTCGAGAAAGGTTAACTTTAAAGACCGACCGATTGTGTTTGGTTTTATTGCGTATTATGTGGTGATGTAGTTGTGGGGACGGAATAGTCAAATTGTCGAGTTGTTTGAAATAAAAAAGCCCCGGCTCTTTCGAGTCGGGGCTTTTGCGTTTCCAGTTACGGTTACAGCGTCGGGTAGTCGATGTAGCCGACCGGGCCCTTGGCATAGAACAGCTCCGGGCGCGCTTCGTTGAGCGGTGCGTCGGCCTTCAAGCGTGCCGGCAGGTCCGGGTTGGCGATGAAGGGGACGCCGAAGGCGACCGCATCGGCCTTGCCGCTGGTGAGCAACGCGTTGGCGCTGTCCTTGGTGAAACGCTCGTTGGCAATGTAGGGGCCGCCGAAGGCTTCCTTGAGTTGTGGGCCGAGGCTGTCGGCGCCTTCTTTCTCGCGCGAGCAGATGAAGGCGATGCCACGCTTGCCCAGTTCGCGGGCGACGTAGGTGAAGGTTTCGGCCAGGTTGTCGTCGCCCATATCATGCAGGTCGGCGCGTGGCGACAGGTGCACACCTACACGGCCGGCGCCCCAGACTTCGATGGCGGCGTCAGTCACTTCCAACAGCAGGCGGGCACGGTTTTCCAGGGAACCGCCATAGTTGTCGGTGCGCTGGTTGGTGCTGCTTTGCAGGAACTGGTCGAGCAGGTAGCCGTTGGCGGCGTGGATTTCCACACCGTCAAAGCCGGCGGCCTTGGCGTTCTCGGCGCCGACGCGGTAAGCGTCGACGATGTCGGCGATTTCAGCGGTTTCCAGGGCGCGCGGAACAGGGAAGTCGGCCAGCGGACGCACCAGGCTGACGTGGCCCTTGGGCTGGATGGCACTCGGGGCGACCGGGGCTTCATCGTTCAGGTACAAACCGTGGGAAATGCGACCCACGTGCCACAACTGCAGGAAGATCTTGCCGCCCGCGCCATGGATGGCCTTGGTCACGTTGGACCAGCCACGTACCTGATCGTTGGACCAGATGCCCGGGGTATCGGGGTAGCCGACGCCCATCGGTGTCACCGAAGTCGCCTCGCTGAGGATCAGCCCGGCGGACGCACGCTGCACGTAGTACTCGGCCATCAGCGCGTTGGGTACACGGCCTTCGTCGGCGCGGCAGCGGGTCAGCGGTGCCATGATGATGCGGTTGGCCAACTCGAGGTCGCCCAGTTTGATTGGATCGAAAATAGTCGTCATGAAGTACAACCCTCGTGAGGTTTCAGGTGATTAGTTGGTAGCTGGTGCCAGATCGGGATTGCCGCTCTGACGGAAAGTAATCAGGGTGACCAGCAGGGCGAGTACCGCCAGTACGGCTGCGGCGAGTGGCACGCTGGTCAGGCCGAAGCCATGGGCGATCACACTGCCGCCGACCCAGGCACCGAGGGCGTTGCCGATGTTGAAAGCGCCGATGTTCAGGGTCGACACCAGGTTCGGTGCGGCTTTGCCGAACGTCACCACGTTCACTTGCAGCGCCGGTACGGCGGCGAAGCACGCGGTGGCCCAGAGGAACAGGGTGATTTCGGTCGGGATCAGCGCGACGCTGGTCCAGGTCAGCACGGTGGACACCACGGCCATGGTCACGAACACACCGATCAGGGTTGCGGCCATGCCTTTATCGGCCAGCTTGCCGCCGATGATGTTGCCTACCGTCAGGCCCAGGCCGATGAGCATCAGGGTCCAGGTCACGCCACGGGGCGAGACGCCAGTGACTTCGCCCAGCAGCGGCGCAACGTAGGTGAACAGGGTGAACACCGAGGCGGCGAACAGCGCGGTCATGCTCAGGGACAGCCAGATGCCAGCGCCCTTGAGTGCGGCCAGTTCGGCGCGCATGTCGAGTTTTTCTTCATCGCGCTTGGCCGGCAGGAAGCGGATCAGACCGATCAGCGCAATCACACCGATCACGGTCACGGCCCAGAAGGTCGAACGCCAGCCGGCTTCCTGACCGAGGGCGGTGCCCAGCGGTACGCCAAGGACGTTGGCCAGGGTCAGGCCGGTGAACATCAGGGCCACGGCCGAGGCACGTTTGTTCGCCGGCACCAGGCCGGCAGCTACCACCGAACCGATGCCGAAGAAGGCACCGTGGCACAGGGCGGTGACCACACGGGCAAACATCAGCACGTTGTAGTCGCCAGCCACTGCACAGAGCAGGTTGCCGATAATGAAGATGCCCATCAACGCCACCAGGGCGGCCTTGCGCGGCAGTTTGGCGGTGGCCAGCGCCATGAACGGCGCGCCGATGGCCACGCCCAGGGCGTAACCGGTCACCAGCCAGCCGGCACCGGGAATCGACACGCCGAGGTCGGCCGCCACGTTGGGCAGCAGGCCCATGATGACGAACTCGGTGGTGCCGATGGCGAAGGCACTCAAGGCCAGGATGAGTAGCGAGAGGGGCATGTCTAATTCCTTTTCGGCTGACTGACGTTAAGGGTCAGAGCTCTTTACTGAAGGTTTTGAGGAACTCCTGAATGGTTTCCTCATTGCGTTTGAAAAAATGCCACTGGCCGACTTTTCGGCTGCTGATCAGGCCGGCGCGTTGCAGGGTCGCCAGGTGTGCCGACACCGTGGACTGCGACAGGCCGCAACGTTGATCGATCTGCCCGGCGCAAACGCCGTGCTCGTTGCTGTGGGACTGGTCGGGAAATTCGACGGTCGGGTCCTTGAGCCAGTGCAGGATTTCTCGCCGTACTGGGTGTGCCAGGGCTTTTATTATTTCGTCGAGATTGATGGTCATGATGTGGGCTCGTGATGTTTAAAACGCTATATCGCGATGAGGCGAACTTTAAATCGGTATTTCGCGATATACAAATATGATTTGGCTCTGACCAGCTCACATTTCGGTATATCGAGTTATAACGATACGTTGAGTGTAACAAGGCAAGGGGGCAGTGCTAAGCTGCGCCCATGAACTATCTCGCACATCTTCACCTCGGTGGCCAGCGTCCCGGCCAATTGCTCGGCAGCCTGTATGGCGATTTCGTCAAGGGACGCCTGCAAGGGCAGTTCGCTCCGGACATCGAAGGGGCTATCCAGTTGCACCGCAGCATCGACGTGTTCACCGATCGTCATCCTCTTGTGGATGTCGCGTTGTCGCGTTTCTCCCTGACCCGTCGTCGCTATGCGGGGATCGTGCTCGACGTGTTTTTCGACCATTGCCTGGCGCGGGACTGGAAGCTGTATGCCGACCGGCCGCTGGAGCTGTTCACCTCGGACGTGTACCGCGTGCTGTCCAGTGAGCGGCAACTGCCGGAGCGGCTGGCGAAGATTGCGCCGCACATGGTGGCCAATGACTGGTTGGGCTCGTATCAGGAATTCGAAGTGCTGGAGCAGGTGTTGCGCGGGATCTCGCGGCGCCTGACCCGGCCGGAGGAACTGGCGGCGGCGATGCAGGAATTGCGGCAGTTGTATGAACCGTTGAGCGAGGACTTTCGGTTGTTCTATCCGCAGTTACAGGATTTTGCCCGGAACTATCCAACAACATAAAACCAGTGTGGGAACGAGCTTGCTCGCGATTGCGGTGGGTCAGTCAACATCATCGTTGAATGATTATCCGCTATCGCGAGCAAGCTCGCTCCCACAAGGGGTATGTGTTTACGCCGCAATGGCAGGGCGCATCGGTGCTCGCTGAGGTTCAACGACAGTCCCGAACAACGCCTTCTGCACCGCCTGCTGGGCCTCGAACGCCAGTGCCGCGCGCTCCCGACCTTCACAAGCGATTGGCTTGAGCAGATGAATCTCCACGCCGCCACGGTCATTGGCGAACAGACGCATCAGGTGCGACAGCAGATCATCGTCGCCAATGAACGGCGCCAGCGCGCAAGGCTCGCCGTCACGTACATAACGGATAGCCACCGGCTGCAGCGCCACTTCGGAGTCGATGGCGGCGGACAGCAGGCGACCATGGAAGGTGCGCAGCGAACGGCCATCGGTGGTGGTGCCTTCCGGGAACATCAGCAGTGGGTAGGCCTGTTCCAGATGGCGGGTCATCTGCTTGCGGATCAATTGGCTGTCACCCGAGCCACGGCGGATAAACAGGCTGCCGGCCTTGGCCGCCAACCAGCCGGCCACCGGCCAGGTGCGCACTTCGGCCTTGGACAGGAACGACAGCGGCGTGAGCATGCCCAGCAGCGGAATGTCGGTCCAGGACACATGGTTGCTGACCCAGAGCATGGGTGTCTTCGGCAGCTCGCCGTGGACGGTCACGTCAAAGGGCAGGGCGTTGCCCAGGCGGGCCATGAAAAAACGCGACCAGCGCTGACGACGCGCCATCGAATGGGCCAGACCCAGGCGTTCGAACACGCCGAACACACTGGCCATGCCCAGGCCCAGCGTCACCACCATCAGCACTCGCGCGATTCGCGCGTACACCCGCAACCGGCTCATTACACAGCCGCCTTGAAGTGTTTGGCGTAGCGCGGGCAGAGTTCGTCGCGCTTGAGCAGGATGAACACATCGGCGACCTGGAAGTCTTCGTCCCAGCACGGCTCGCCGCAGATCTTCGCGCCCAGGCGCATGTAGGCCTTGAGCAATGGTGGCATCTCGGCAATCACGTTGGACGGGATGTCCAGGCTTGGCAGCGGGTTTTTCGGCTCGGCGCGCAGGTGTTCGGTGCACAGGTAGCGTTCGCGCAGACGCTGCATGATCGCGTGGGCCTGCACGCCGCCATCCTGCATCGGAATGCTCGCGCAACCCATCAGGTAGCTGTAGCCGCCCTGGTTCAGGACTTCGGCCAGTTCGCCCCAGAGCACGGCGATGGTGCCGCCGTTGCGGTAGGCCGGGTCGACGCAGGTACGACCGATTTCCAGGATCGGGCCTTGCAGGTGCACCAGGCCGTGGAGGCTGAATTCTTCTTCGCTGTAGAACTTGCCCAGGCTGCTGGCAGCCGTGTGGTCGAGTAAGCGGGTGGTCGCCACCAGGCGCCCGGTGTTCAAGTCACGCACGCCGATGTGGGCGCAGTGGACGTCGTAGTCATCCATGTCCAGACCCAGTTCAGCGCCCTTGAGCTTGGCGTTGAATTCGCCGCTGAACACGTTGAAACGCAAGGCCTGGGCTTCCTGCAGCGCCTCGGCCCCCACCAGGCGTTCGGCTTGCAGGCGGCGTTCGTTGGCGGTGTCGCTGATGCGGGCGATCTGAGTCATGGCGAATCTCCGTGCAGGCTGCTCACCCGTCTTTGGGCTACAGCGAATCGACTTTCTTTGTCTAGCCGTGTTGTGCAAAGTCAGGCTATGTAGCCCCGGTGTCATCGCCATTAAGCTTTGGTGATGCTTATATGACAGCCCACGAGGAGCCTCTTATGCCCTGGCAAACCCTGTTGAACCGCCGTGATCGCTTGCCCGCCAACCCGGACCTGGCCGAAGGTTTCGCGACCTTGTTGCAGCAGTTGGGCACGGGCACGCCGTTTGAATTGGCCGTGCTGGGCGGGCGGCTGATGGCAACGCCGGGGCTGGCGTTTCTGGTGGGGTATCAAGCGGCATTGCGCATGCTCTGGCCGAGCGCGCCACTGAGCCTCGGCGCGCTGTGCGCCACCGAACAGCGCAGCCTGCGCCCGGCCGACATGCAGACCCGCCTGAGCGGTTTGCGACTGAGCGGACGCAAGGATTTCGTCACCGCCGGCAATGCCGCCGACTGGCTGCTGGTGGCGGCACGCAGCGAGGAGCCCGGCGCCGACCCGCGCTTGAGCCTGGCGGTGATCTATCGCGATGAGCCGGGCGTGCGGGTGGAAAAACTGGCGCCGATCCCGTTGATGCCGGACATCAGCCACGGCCGGTTGTTTCTGGATAATGCCTTGTGCGAATTGCTCGCCGGGGACGGCTGGGATGCGTATGTCAAACCGTTCCGCACACTGGAAGACATCTATGTACTGAGTGCCATGACGGCGTGGCTGTATGGGGTCGGTCAGGACTGTGCCTGGCCGCAATCCTTGCAATTGCGTCTGCTGGGGCTGTTGGCAGGGTGCGCGGAAACCAGCCGCCAGCCACCGACCAGTCTGGCCGGGCATGTGGTGCTTGGCGGGTTGTTCGCGCAGTTTGACGTGCTCAAGACCGAGGTGAATGAGGCGCTGGCCGGTGGACCGCCGGAGTGGGCGGCGATGTGGCAGCGCGATCAGGCGGTGATGGATCTGGCCGCGGGGGCGAGGGGCAAGCGGTTGGCCAAGGCACTGACAGACCTTTGACGATCCCTGTAGGAGCTGCCGAAGGCTGCGATCTTTTGACTTTGTTTTTAAAAGCAAGATCAAAAGATCGCAGCCTTCGGCAGCTCCTACAAGGGTCGCGTGAGTGTCATTTAATTGGGCTAGGCTGACCCGGTTATTCCCTGTGAGCCCCCGCCATGCCCAAAGGCTTGTCCCTGATTGTCCTGCTGTTGCTCAGCTTCACGGCCCGGGCCGAGTACTGGCCCGCCGAGCAATGGCCGACTGCCCCGACGCCGACCGGCCCGGCGCTTCAAGCGTTGGAGGCCTACGCCTTCCCGCCCCGCGATGACAGCACTCACCAGGGCATTCGCACCGATGCCTTGCTGGTGATCCGCGACGGCCAGTTGCTCTACGAACGCTATGCCGGCCCGACGACGGCCGAGACGCCGCACCTGACCTGGTCGATCAGTAAGAGCCTGATGGCCGCCGTCCTCGGCGTGGCCTATGGCGAAGGCTTGTTCAAGCTCGGTGACCCGGTGGCGAAGTTTTATCAGCCCCTGCAAAAACATCCCGACATGACCATGGCTGACTTGCTGCACTGGGCCTCAGGCCTGGACTGGCAAGAAGACTACGAATACGCCCCACTGAAATCTTCGGTGGTGGCCATGCTCTACACCCGCGGGCACCACGACATGGCCGCGTTCACTGCGGCGCATGCTGCGTACGCTGCGCCGGGCCAGGCCTTTCGCTACTCCAGCGGTGACAGCAACCTGTTGTCCGCCGCGCTGAAAACCATCGTCGGCCCCGACCGCTATCCCGACTATCCATGGACTGCAGTGTTCGAACCGCTGGGCATTCGCCACGCCGTTTGGGAAACCGATGCCACCGGCACGTTCGTCGCGTCGTCCTATGCCTACCTGACGGCACGGGATCTGGCCCGGGTCGGTCTGTTGATGGCCCGCGAGGGGCGCTGGGGAGACAGGCAGCTGCTGCCCAAGGACTGGGTGGCGTTCAACCGCGAGCCGTTCGCTCACTATCATGCCCACGAAGACGATGCCGTCCCCGGCGGCCAGTGGTGGCTCAATCGAGCGGTTGAGGGCGCGGCACAACCCTGGCCCGATGCCCCCGTCGATACCTTCGCTGCACTGGGGCATTGGGGGCAGGCGATGTATGTGGTTCCCAGCGAACAGCTGGTGATCGTCCGCTACGGCGATGACCGCGACGGCAGTTACCGGCACAACGAATTGCTCAGGCTCGCGCTCAAGGCCTTTGCCGGGAAGGTGCAGCCATGACCGGGTTCATCCGTCGTCGACCGGTCAGTTCGCTATTGCTGATTGTGCTGATCGCCTTGCTCGGCTGGATCTGGCGCGAGCGTGAGGCGCTGTGGGCGTTCCCCGACATCATCAGCGCCTACACCGCCAAGGAATACTGTTCGTGCCGCTACGTGATGAACAATGACACCGAGTACTGCCGCGGTTATGTGAAACAGTGGCTGCCCGCCAGCGGCTTTACCGATGACCCGGCCGGCAAGCGTGTCACGGTCAGCGGCATGGGCCGCAGCAACGGCGCGGTATGGGTCAGCGAGCGCCAGGGCTGCCGCTTGCAGCCCTGATATCCCTTCAGGTTCCACTCTGTGGAACCACATTCGATTGTCCTGGCGCGCGACTCGCGGTTATCTGGCAGTGAGCGCGACCTGCCTTTGACGTGTCGCGAAATCACTGCGAACAACAAGAACGGGACTACACCCGGCCCGAGGACAATTGTCATGACCCGATATCAGCACATCCTTGCCTGGCTCAACGACGTGGCCAGCGATCTGCACGCCACCCGCCAGGACATCCACGCCCACCCGGAACTCGGCTTCGAGGAAAACCGCACCTCGGCGCTGGTGGCCAAATCCCTGGCGGATTGGGGCTACGAGGTGCACACCGGCATCGGCAAGACCGGTGTAGTCGGCGTGCTGCGTAATGGCAGTAGCCCGCGAAGACTCGGTTTGCGGGCGGACATGGATGCGCTGCCGATCATCGAGAACACCGGTGCAATCTACAGCAGCCAGCATCAGGGTTGCATGCACGCCTGTGGGCATGACGGCCACACCACGATGCTGCTGGGCGCGGCGCGCTACCTGGCGGCAACACGCCAGTTCGACGGCACCCTGACGTTGATTTTCCAGCCTGCCGAAGAGGGCCAGGGCGGTGCCGAAGCGATGCTTGCCGATGGCCTGCTCGAACGTTTCCCCTGCGATGCGCTGTTCGGCATGCACAACATGCCGGGGCTACCCGCCGGCCATTTGGGTTTTCGTGAGGGGCCGATGATGGCCTCGCAGGATTTGCTTAACGTGACCATCGAAGGTGTCGGCGGCCACGGTTCGATGCCGCATCTGGCGGTCGATCCGCTGGTGGCGGCGGCCAGCGTGGTCATGGCCCTGCAGACCGTGGTCGCGCGCAACATCGATGCGCAACAGGCGGCGGTGGTCACGGTGGGCGCGTTGCAGGCGGGGGAGGCGGCCAACGTCATTCCACAACAGGCGATCCTGCGCCTGAGCTTGCGGGCACTGAATGCCCAAGTGCGCGAGCAGACCCTCGAACGCGTGCGCGCAATCATCGAATCCCAGGCCCGGAGTTTCGGTTGCAGTTCGCGCATCGAACATCGTCCGGCCTACCCGGTGCTGGTCAACCATGCAGCCGAAACCGAATTTGCCAGGCAAGTCGGCGTTGATCTGGTCGGTGCCGATGCGGTCGATGGCAATACCCCCAAACTCATGGGCAGCGAAGACTTCGCCTGGATGCTGCAACGTTGCCCCGGCGCCTACCTGTTCATCGGCAATGGCGTGTCGCGGCCGATGGTCCACAACCCCGCGTATGACTTCAACGACGACATCCTGCTGACCGGTGCCGCGTACTGGGGCGCACTGACCGAGAGCTGGCTCAAGCCGGCCTGATTTCCTCACTTTCTACTGCCGCCGGACCGGGTGCGCGCTGCCGTGCCCGCCGTTACCCAACAGGTTTTTGGAGAGTTCCCCCATGCAGACTTCGAGCACCGGCGTTTCGCGCACCCGGCAGGTGGTCGCCGCGGTTATCGGCAACGCGCTGGAATGGTATGACTTCATCGTTTACGGCTTTCTGGCCAGCATCATCGCCCGGCAGTTTTTCCCCTCTGACGACGAATACGCCTCCTTGCTGATGGCCCTGGCGACATTCGGCGTCGGCTTCTTCATGCGTCCGGTGGGCGGCATCCTGCTGGGGATGTATTCGGACCGCAAAGGGCGCAAGGCGGCGATGCAGATGATCATTCGCCTGATGACTGTATCCATCGCACTGATTGCGTTTGCACCGAACTACGCCGCTATCGGCATGGGTGCGCCACTGTTGATCGTGGTCGCGCGGATGCTGCAAGGCTTCGCCACGGGCGGCGAATACGCCAGCGCCACGGCGTTCCTGGTGGAAAGCGCACCGGCGCACCGCAAGGGCTTGTACGGCTCGTGGCAATTGGTCGGGCAATGCCTGGCGGTGTTCTCCGGGGCGGCGATGGTCGCATTGTTCACCCACCTGCTGTCCCCTGAGGCACTGGAGAGCTGGGGCTGGCGGATTCCTTTTGTGCTGGGTTTGCTGATCGGCCCGGTCGGGCTGTGGATTCGCAAGCACATGGAGGAACCGGAGGAGTTTCTCGAAGCACGCAAACAGGCCAAAGGCGCGAGCCCAAGCCTGATGCAAGTGCTCCGCGAACACAGGCGCAGCATTCTGGTGTCCATGGGCCTGGCCTGTGGCGCGACCGTGTCGTTCTACGTGGTGCTGGTGAACATGCCAACCTTTGCCCACAAGAATCTCGGCCTGCCGCTGGATCAGGTGTTGCTGGTGCAAATGCTCGCGGTGGCGCTGATGACCGTGATCATTCCGTTGTCTGGCGCACTGTCGGACCGACTCGGCCGGCGCCCGGTGTTGATGGCCTTCACCCTGGCGTTTTTCCTGATGGTTTACCCCTTGTACGTGTGGGTGGCGGCGGCGCCGTCGGTGGAGCGTTTGCTGGTGATGCAACTGTTGCTGTGCAGTGCGATCGGCGGTTTCTTTGGCCCGGCTCCGACCGCGCTGGCCGAGCAGTTCCCCATCGAAGTGCGTTCCACCGGTGTGTCGGTGGCTTACAACGTCGCGGTCATGGTCTTCGGCGGGTTCGCGCCGCTGATCGTCACTTGGCTGAGCAAGGTCCTGGCGACTCCGGTGGCGCCATCGTTCTACGTGTTGTTCGCCTGCTTGCTGACGTTGCTCGGCACCTACTGCATGCAAGAAGCACCGCGGGCAAAAAGATCCGTTGAACTCAATTTAGGGGTGAAACCTTGAGCAGCAATCCGATTGTTGAAATGGACGCCGATGCGCTGTCCCGGGCCATTCATGGGCGGCAGGTGTCCTGTCGCGAGGTGATGCAGGCGTATCTGGCGCAGATCGAACGCTTCAATCCACAGGTCAATGCGCTGGTGTCCCTGCGCCCGGCCGAGGCATTACTGGCAGAGGCCGACGAGTGTGATCGCCAACTCGACCGGGGGCAGTCCCGAGGCTGGATGCACGGCATGCCGCAGGCGGTCAAAGACCTGGCGGCCACCGCCGGTTTGCGCACCACGATGGGCTCACCGCTGTTCGCCGAGCAGGTTGCGCAACACGACGCCATCAGCGTGGCGCGGGTGCGTGACTGCGGGGCGATCATCATCGGCAAGAGCAACGTCCCGGAATTCGGCCTCGGCTCGCAAACCTACAACAGCGTGTTCGGCACCACCACCAACGCCTACGATCCGACCTTGATTGCCGGTGGCAGCAGCGGCGGGGCGGCGGTGGCGCTGGCGTTGCGCATGCTGCCAGTGGCCGACGGCAGCGACATGATGGGTTCGCTGCGCAATCCGGCGGCGTTCAACAACGTCTATGGATTGCGTCCGTCCCAGGGGCGTGTGCCGTTCGGGCCCGGACCTGAGATGTTCGTCCAGCAACTGGCCACCGAAGGACCGATGGGCCGTACGGTCACCGATGTTGCCCGTTTGCTCGGCACCCAGGCCGGGTACGATCCGCGCGTGCCGTTGTCGCTGACTGAAGATCCGGGGATATTTCACCAGTCGTTGCAGCAGGATTTCAGGGATGTGCGGCTCGGCTGGCTGGGGGACTACAACGGCTACCTGCCGATGGAGCCCGGCGTCATGAGCCTGTGTGAATCGGCGTTGCAGGACTTCGCCACACTGGGTTGCAAGGTCGAGGCCTGCCAGCCGGATTTCTCCATGGAACGCCTGTGGCAAACCTGGCTGGTGCATCGCCACTGGCTGGTGCAAGGCAGCCTCGGCGGGTTGTATGCCGATGCGCAAAAACGCGAACACCTCAAACCCGAAGCCCGATGGGAAGTCGAGGGCGGGTTGCGTCTGACGGCGGCGGATGTCTATCAGGCCTCGGTCAGTCGCAGCGAGTGGTATCGAGCGCTGAACGAATTGTTCGATCGTTACGACTTTCTGTTGTTGCCCACCGCCCAAGTGTTTCCTTTTGATGCACAAACCCCTTGGCCGCGCTTTGTTGGCGGGCACGCCATGGACACCTACCACCGCTGGATGGAAGTGGTGATCGGGCCGACCCTGGCCGGGTTGCCGAGCATGAGTGTGCCGGTGGGATTCAACCCCGCCGGACTGCCGATGGGCCTGCAAATCATGGGTCGGGCCCAGGCTGACCTTGCGGTTTTACAATTGGCTTATGCCCATGAGCAGTTGACTCAGTGGGTCAAGCGCTGCCCGCCCGGTTGCCTGCAAAATGCATGAGCCCAGCGGACAGGCCCGCATCTTGCTGCGCAAAGTGATCATCCATCTGCGCTTAGGGAAATCGAACCTATGGAGAGCAAGGCAGAAACCGGTAGCGTGCGTTCCGTCGAGCGCGCCCTGGCGATTGTCGAGTTGCTGGGTGAGCATCAGGCTTTGGGGCTGGAGGAGTTGCACTACCTGACGAGCCTGCCCAAGGCCACGGTGTCGCGCATGTTGCTGACCTTGCAGGAGCAGGGCTGGATCTATCGCGGCCTGAGCGACCGGCGTTATCGCTTGTGCGCCAAGCGCCTGTTTGGTGACAGCCAGCTGCGCTTCAAGCGGCGCCTGGTGGAAAACGCCGCGCCGCTGTTGCTGGAGTTGAGTGAGCGCACCGGGTTGGTGGCAGACCTGTCGTGCTTTGACGGCGAGCGGATCGAAGTCATGGAAAGCGCGATCCCCACGGTGCTGCGCAAGCGATACCCGAACAACTGCCAGATCGTCGGCCAGCACGCCAGCCTGTTCCATTCGGCCATGGGGCGGGCCTGCCTTGGCGAGCTGGACAGCCATGAAGTGGAGCGACTGGCCAGCCGTGAGCGAATGACGGACGAGTCCCTGTTCAACGCCACTGAGCAGGCATTGCATCAAGGCTTCGGCCAGCGCACCGAGGGTTACTGGGAGTATCCGGTACGCCTGCCGTTCCTGATTCGCGCGGTGGCCCTGCCGATCCGCACCGATGGCCGCCTGGTCGGCAGCATGGCGCTGCACTGGCCGATGGATCAGGCGCCGGTGGAGCGAGTACTCAACCTGCACCTCAACAGCCTGGCCACGACCATTGGCAATGTGCAGCAGGCGATGGCCTGATTTGGAACTTGTGGTGGTTTAGAGACTCAAGGCAACACATTTCTTGCAACCTGTGGCAGGCCGGTTAAGGTTCAGCACAGGTTTCTCTGCCTTACGAGTCTCTATGTTCAAGCGCTCCGCCCTCCGATCCCTCGTTTTTCTGCTGCTGACGGGTGCTGCATTGTCGGCCCGCGCCGACTGGTACCTCGATGGCGAATCTTCACGCCTGTCGTTTGTCAGCACCAAAAACACCAATGTTTCCGAAGTGCAGCGCTTTCTGGTGCTGCACGGCAAAGTCGATCCCCAAGGGCTGGCGCAGGTGGAAGTCGAACTGGAGTCGATCAACAGCGGCGTCCCGTTGCGCGATGAACGCATGCGCAAAGAGCTGTTCCAGGTCGACCGGTTCCCCGACGCCTTGATCACCACGAAAATCGATCTGCGCCCGATCAACGACCTCGCTCCCGGTGCGCAGCTGGAATTGCGTCTGCCGCTGATGGTCGACCTGCACGGCAAGCAACACGAGTACCAGGCCGAACTGCTGGCCACCCGTCTCGATGACCGGCGCTTCCAGGTGGTGACCCTCGAACCGCTGGTGATCAACGCCGAAGATTTCGATCTGGCACCGGGTCTGGAAACGTTGCGCAAAATGGCCGGCCTCTCGGCCATCAGTCTTTCGGTGCCGGTGGGTGCGGTGCTGATTTTCACGGCGCGTTGACATGGCCGGAGCGATTTTTCCCTGGCGCGAAGGCAACCACTTCGAACTGCTGATCGATGGCCCGCAGTTTTTCCCGCGCATGCTGGTGGCGATTGCCCGGGCTGAAGAACAGGTGGAGCTGGAGCTGTATCTGGTGGAGGCAGGCGCCTGCGCCGAAGCCATGGTCCAGGCATTGGTGCAGGCCGCCGAGCGCGGTGTGCGGGTGCGCTGCCTGTTCGATGATTACGGCAGCCTCGCCTTCACCCTGGCCTTGCGCCAGCGACTGATGGCCGCCGGGGTGGAGCTGCGTTTCTACAATCGCCTGAGCTGGCGGCGCTGGGTCGGCAACTTCTACCGCGATCACCGTAAATTGTTGCTGGTGGACCAGAGCCTGGCCGTGGTCGGCGGCACAGGGGTCACCGATGAGTTCTGGACGCCGGGCGAAGACGTCAGCGAATGGCACGAAGTGATGGTGGAAATCACCGGCCCGCTGGTGCTCGATTGGCAGCTGCTGTTCGATCGTCAGTGGATCGCCAACCGCCATCGTCGCGCCTGGCGACCGGCCTCGCATTTCGGCTTGCCGCGGTTACCTCGTGTACCGTCCAGTGGCGAGGGCATGGGCCGGGTGGCCTATGCCGACGCCCGTCAACACCGGGACATTCTGCAATCGCTGGTGCGCGCCCTGAACAGTGGTCAACGACGGATCTGGCTGGCCACGCCGTACTTTCTGCCGACCTGGAAAGTCCGCCGTTCCCTGCGCCGGGCGGCTGCCCGCGGCGTGGATGTGCGCTTGCTGCTCACCGGCCCGCGTACCGATCACCCCTCCGTGCGCTACGCCGGGCATCGCTACTACCCGCGACTGCTCAAGGCCGGGGTGAAGATCTACGAATACCAGCCGTGTTTCCTGCACCTGAAAATGGTCCTGATCGACGACTGGGTGAGCATCGGTTCGTGCAACTTCGATCACTGGAACCTGCGCTTCAACCTGGAGGCCAACCTGGAAGCACTGGACCCCGGATTGACCCGAGCGGTAGCGGCGAGTTTCGAACGGGATTTCGGGTTGAGCGAGCAAGTCAGCCTGGAGGAATGGAAGCGCCGACCACTGTGGAAACGGGTCAAGCAGCGGGTGTGGGGATGGGTGGATCGGGTGGTGGTGAATCTGCTGGATCGAAGGGGCTGATCTCGGGTTTCTGAACACCGCAAACCACTGTGGGAGCGAGCCTGCTCGCGAATTCGGTCTGCCAGTCGACATCATCGTTGACTGACACACCGTCTTCGCGAGCAGGCTCGCTCCCACAGGGTTAATGCGGTGCAACGAGGTTAGAGCAACTCAAAACTCTGCTGCGTCACGTCCTCGGAATCCAGGCCGATCTGCACGTTGAACTTGCCCGGTTCCGCCGCGTATTTGAGCTGGGTGTTGTAGAACTTCAGGTCGTCCTCGGTGATGGTGAAGTGCACGACCTTCTGCTCGCCGGCCTTGATCATCACTTTCTGGAAGTTCTTCAGTTCCTTGATCGGGCGGATCATCGAGCCTGCCACGTCCTGGATGTACAACTGCACCACGGTTTCGCCGTCGCGCTTGCCGGTGTTTTTCACCGTGACACTGGCGTCGAGCTTGCCGGTCTTGTTCAGCGTGGTCGACGACAGCGCCATGTCGCTCAGGCTGAACTCGGTGTAGCTCAGGCCATAGCCGAACGGGTACAGCGGGCCTGTGGTGTCATCGAAGTACTGCGAGGTGTAGTTGCCCGGTTTGCCCGGGGTGAATGGCCGGCCAATGGTCAGGTGGTTGTAGTAGGTCGGAATCTGGCCGACCGAACGCGGGATACTGATCGGCAGTTTGCCCGACGGGTTGTAGTCGCCGAACAGCACGTCGGCGATGGCGTTGCCGCCTTCGGTGCCGGTGAACCAGGTTTCCAGGATCGCGTCAGCCTGTTCTTTCTCTTCGAGGATCGTCAGTGGACGGCCGTTCATCAACACCAGCACCAGCGGTTTGCCGGTGGCTTTCAGGGCACGGATCAGCTCGCGCTGGTTTTCCGGGATGTTCAGGTCGGTGCGGCTCGACGATTCGTGGGACATGCCACGGGATTCGCCCACGGCGGCAACGACGACATCCGCATCCTTGGCCGCTTTCACCGCTTCGTCGATCAGCACATTCGCCGGGCGCGGATCATCCACCACTTCCGGGGCGTCGAAGTTGAGGAAGTTCAGGTAACCGAGGATCTTCGGGTCGCTGGTGATGTTGGCGCCACGGGCGTAGATCAGCGTCGATTTATCGCCCAGGGCGTTGGTCATGCCGTCGAACAGGGTAACGGACTGCGCAGGCCTGCCCGCGGCGGCCCAACTGCCCATCATGTCGATGGGCGCCTTGGCCAGCGGACCGACCAGCGCGATTTTCGCGGTCTTCTTCAGCGGCAGGGTCTCGTTCTGGTTCTTCAATAGCACCTGGCTGCGGCGTGCCACATCACGGGCTTCAGCGCGGTGCAGGCGGCTGTCGGCGTAGGTGTCGACCGGATCGTCCTCGGCCTTGCCGATACGCAAGTACGGGTCCTTGAACAGGCCCATGTCGTACTTGGCGTCCAGTACCGCACGCACGGCGTTGTCGATGTCGCTCTGCTGGATCTCGCCGGACTTCAGCAGCCCTGGCAGCTCTTTGCCGTACAGGGTGTCGTTCATGCTCATGTGGATGCCGGCCTTGATCGCCAGCTTCGCCGCTTCGCGACCGTCGGCGGCAACGCCGTGCTTGATCAGCTCGAAAATCGCCCCGTGGTCGCTGACGGCCAGGCCCTTGAAGCCCCACTCCTTGCGCAGCAGGTCGTTCATCAGCCAGGTGTTGGCGGTGGCCGGTACGCCGTTGACTGAGTTCAGCGCGACCATGACCCCGCCAGCGCCGGCATCGATGGCGGCGCGGTACGGTGGCAGGTAGTCCTGGTACATCTTGACCGGGCTCATGTCGACTATGTTGTAGTCGCGGCCACCCTCGACCGCGCCGTACAGGGCGAAGTGCTTGACGCTGGCCATGATGCTGTCGGCCGCGTTCGCGCCAGTACCCTGGAACGCCTTGACCATCACGCCGGCAATGCGCGACACCAGGTAGGTGTCTTCGCCGAAGCCTTCGGAGGTACGGCCCCAGCGCGGGTCGCGGGAGATGTCGACCATCGGCGCGAAGGTGATGTCGAGGCTGTCAGCCGCGGCTTCCTTGGCGGCGATGCGCCCGGACAGGCCGATGGCATCCATGTCCCAACTCGAGGCCAGAGCCAGCGGGATCGGGAAAATGGTGCGGTGGCCGTGGATCACGTCGTAGGCGAAGAACATCGGGATCTTCAGGCGGCTGCGCATGGCGGCGTCCTGCATCGGCCGGTTTTCCGGACGGGTGATCGAGTTGAACGTACCGCCGATGTTGCCCGCCGCGATTTCCTTGCGGATCATTTCGCGAGGCATTTCCGGGCCGATGCTGATCAGGCGCAACTGGCCGATTTTTTCATCGAGGGTCATTTGCTTCATCAGGTTGCTGACGAAGGCTTCCTTGTTCTCCAGGGGTGCGGGCGTCGTGGCGGCCAATACGTTATGACTGGCCAGGCTGACGAACAGGCCCAGCAAACACAGCTTCTTCATGAATAGTTTTCTCAAGGGCCCAAACGGCGATATTCACGCCGGCCAGCCAAAATTTAGGGAGCGTCTATTGTTGTTCGGGTGCCGGCTCAAAAAACCAGAGCCAGAAAACGACAGCCAGGTGGCGGATGCGTTTTCACGCAGGGCCTCTTTTTAGCCCATCGGCCCGTTGCAATCCAGAGGCGCGGGCGATTATGCCCCAAGAGCCGGCCCAGAAGGTTTCACGGTCGGTTTTTTCATGAATGTACAAGGGAGCGACATCCTGATGAGTGCAAGTCCAACCTACCGCTCGCGTATGCAGGTCGTCACGCTGCTGATGCTGGCCACGTTGCTGACCGCCTGCGGCATCAACAACATCCCGACCCTCGACGAACAGGCCAAGGCCGCCTGGGGCCAGGTGCAGAACCAGTATCAGCGGCGCGCCGACCTGATTCCCAACCTGGTGGAAACGGTCAAGGGCTACGCAAAACATGAAGAAGAGACCCTGACCGCGGTCATTGAGGCCCGAGCCAAGGCCACGTCGATCCAGGTGGATGCCTCGACCCTCGACAACCCGGAAAAACTCAAGCAGTACCAACAGGCCCAGGATCAGCTCAGCGGCGCCTTGAGCCGTTTGATGGTGGTCTCCGAGCGTTATCCGGACCTCAAGGCCAACCAGAACTTCCTCGCCCTGCAATCGCAGCTCGAAGGCACCGAGAACCGCATCAGCGTGGCCCGGCGCGATTTCATCCTCGCGGTGCAGAAATACAACACCGAGATCCGCACCTTCCCCGGTCGCCTGTGGCACACGGTGATGTACAGCGACCTGCCGGTGCGTGAGACCTTCGAAGCCACGCCGGGTTCGGAAAAGGCCCCGGAAGTCAAATTCTGAAGCAACCTGTAGGAGCTGCCGAAGGCTGCGATCTGTTGACGTTGATTTTTTTGCGAGCGCTAAAGGTCAGGATCAACAGATCGCAGCCTTCGGCAGCTCCTACAGGGCCAGGTTCGGGATGGAAGAGGTAGCCAATGCGCGTGTTGAAAGCGGGCCTGATGCTGTTGTTGTGGGTGGTGGCGATCACGGCCCGGGCCGAACTGAATTTTCCGGCGCTGACCGGGCGCGTGGTCGACAACGCGCAGATGATCGAACCTGCAGTGCGCGAGCAGCTCAACCAACAGCTTCAGGCCCATGAACAGGCCACCGGCGAGCAGCTTGTGGTCGTGACGTTGCCGGACTTGCAGGGCACCGACATCGCCGACTTCGGTTACCAGCTGGGTCGCCACTGGGGGATCGGGCAGAAGGACAAGAACAACGGCGCCCTGCTGATCATCGCCCGGAACGAGCGCCGGTTGCGTATCGAAGTCGGGTATGGCCTGGAGGATCGCCTGACCGACGCCCAGAGTTCAGTGATCATCAACCAGGTCATCACCCCGGCATTCAAGACCGGCAACTTCAGTAAAGGCATCAGTGACGGCGTGGCGGCGATGCTGGTGGTGCTGGGCGGCAACCCCTTGGACGAACCCTCCACGGCGTATGAATCCAGAGGCGATCCGGGGGACGATTTCGTCTCGCGGCATCCCGGGTTGCTGGTGTTTTTGGTGATGCTGTTCATCCTGACTGTTTTTGTGTGTCAGATGCTCGGTATCCTTCCCGCCGGCCGGGGTGGCTCCGGAGGATCCGGGGGCGGCTTTGGCGGTGGTGGATTTGGCGGCGGCGGTGGAGGTGGAGGCTTCAGCGGCGGCGGAGGCAGTTTCGGCGGGGGCGGTTCGTCCGGCGGCTGGTGATAATAAAAATGAGCAGGCAATTCACGACATGGCATTACTGACTGAACACGAACAACGCAAAGTCGCCGAGGCAATCGCCCGGGTCGAGCGCGACACCGATGCAGAACTGGTGACCGTGCTCGCGGCCCGCGCCGACGACTATGCGTACATCCCGTTGCTGTGGGCCAGCGTGCTGGCGCTGCTGGGGCCGGGCATCGTGCATTACCTCACCGGCTGGCTGACCCTGCACAGCCTGCTGCTGGTGCAATGGGCCATCTTCATCGTCCTGTGCCTGGTGTTCCGTCTGCCGAAAGTCACTACCCATCTGGTCCCGCGCTCGGTGCGCCACTGGCGCGCCTCGAACCTGGCGCGCCGACAGTTCCTGGAGCAGAACCTGCACCACACCGAAGGCAGCACCGGTGTACTGATTTTCGTCTCCGAAGCCGAGCGTTATGTGGAGATTCTGGTGGATGAAGGCATTTCCAGTCGTCTGGACAACAAGAACTGGGATGCCATCGTCGCCACCTTCACCCAGCAGGTGAAGCAGGGGCAGACGTTGCAAGGGTTTGTCAGCTGCGTCGAAGCCTGCGGCGAGTTGCTCAAGGTGCACGTGCCCGTGACCCATGTGCGCAATGAACTGCCGAACCGCCTGGTGGTGCTCGGCTAAGTTCTCCGTGGCATTGTGTAGCGCTCGCCGCTACAACTCCCGTCAATTGTCCGGGTTCGGCCCTGTCGTCAGTATTTCTCTCCAACAGTGATCGCCCAGCGACGGGCGTTCCCGCGAAGAGGGATTCTTATGGCAACCCGACAATCGATTGACTCTTTGGCAAAGGCAGCCAATGGCGCTGAGGGAAGCAAGCCCAAGGCGAAACTGACGGCCAAAGAAACGCAAATCCTGATGTGGTGTTTCAAGGGCAAAACTTCCTGGGAAATTGCCAGGATCGAGAATTGCACGGAATCTACCGTCAATTTTCACTTCGCCAATATTCGCCGAAAGTTCGACGTCAGCTCTCGCACCTGCGCATTGCTCAGGGCAATCGAGTCGGGAGCGATCGAGGTGGATTCGGTCGTTGCGCGAGGTGCGCATGAGCCTGACTGATTCGACCTACAACGGTATCGGTGCGCTCATGTTGGGAATGGGCATTGCGACGTTGCCGGTTGTCGATGGCGAAGTGCTGTTCGGTGCAATGCTCGGCGCGTGGCTGGTCACGACCACTCGCACCAGCTTCAAGGCCTGGCAGCGCATCGGTTCCTGGTTGCTGTCTGCAGGTGTCGGCTACCTCTTTACGCCTGTCGCACATCCGCTGGCGCCTTTTCTGACCGGTGGGGTAACAGCCTTTCTTTGCGCGATGATCGTTATTCCCATCAGCATCAAGCTCATGCAATGGGTCGATGGTGTCGGTATCGGCGAAATTATTCGGCACCTGAGAGGACGAAGATGATGGTTCGTGAATGGGGTTGCCTTGATATCCGGGACGGGCGTTTCTTGAAGCCATGCAACTTCGGATGACACCGTTCATCAGGTTTCATTCGAAGGTTTGAGCGTTGCCAGGATAGCGGCCATTTCGGAAAGCCTGAGTTCCATATCACGCAGTCGTTGCTTTTCCTCGAGTGCGTTTTGTATGGCGCCGCGGTCTTTTTCATCGAGCAACCGCCAGAGCGCGAGGATGGTGTTTTCCCGTGTTGTGCTTTCCTGAGCGGTCTCCGAAGAATCAGCAACTGCTTTTCTCAGAATCGGCCCTTCGCCCAGCAACAGCCAGTCAAGGGATATTCCCCGGGTTTGCGCGATTTCTACGCATAATGAGTAAGGTGTGCTGTCGCGGCCTCGCCAGCTACTAAGGGTTTGCGGGCTGATCTGTAGCGCGGAAGATAAAGAAGCATCGGTTTTTGTGCCGGTAACTTGCTTTAGACGAGCCAGAACAGCTTGTGATTTTTTGCTACGCAATTTGAGCCGCTTCCTTTTGACATATGCTTTTTGAGTGCCTAATTTATGCGTAATGAGTACTTTTTTTCTTGTAAGTAATCAATCATCAAAGATGAGTCAGAAGAATACGATGTCGAAACTTCCTAATGGTATCAGGGTGATTTCCTACGAGCATGGCTCGACCCCATTACACGTCTGCCCGATGCAGTTCCTTATGCCTGGCAGACACTGTTCGCAAGCCCGGAGTGCCGCGATGAACGCGTCAAGCAGTATTGCGTTTGATCAGGTTGATTGCCACCCAATGACCCTCGGGATTCAAGCATGAGTACTTATAAAATGGTGTGTCCGCACTGCTTGAGCCGGATGCGCATCCGCACCAGCGAAGGCCGTCATATTTTCCTGCGGGTGGCGTATCTGCAATGTACGTCGGAAGCTTGCGGTTGGTCCGTACGTGCCGAATTTGAAATGACCCATGAGCTTTCGCCCAGTGGCATGCCCAATCCGGCCGTACGCCTGCCTTGCGCCGGACCCGATTTGCGCCGTGCCTCCCGGCCTGTTGCCGTCAGTCCTGACACGACAGAAGTGTCGCAGGAGACGTGAGCATGAAGGTCATTGATGAAAATGCAGGTCTGAATGAGGAGCTATTGGCTATTGCCCAGGCGTTTCTGGGACGTCATGAAAGTGAAGGGGGGATCGATGATCAAGTCCTGTTTTGTCGCGCGGTGAAGCATCTGCAGAGTATGGATGTACCGATGTTCCTGGCCGAAAGGCTGGTGAGCCGTGCCTATGGCGTACTCAAGTCGTGCAACGACCGTCGGCGCCTGGACATCGATGCAAGTTCCGAAACGGTCGCCGTGGTGACTGACCCTGCCAATGGCCTGACCTGGGCGGTGCCAGTGGGGCTGATCGTCAAACACATCATCAATTCACCAAACAATCGCAAGCTTCGCCTGGTGGAACCCTGAGGCTTCAACGGTTTATCGAGGTCCTGGACTGCGTGACTGGGACCTGCCACAAAATAACCCCGTGCCCAAAGTCCTCGTCCCCCTTAAAATACCGGCATTCTCCGCTTTGCATCGCCTGAGGCCGTTTTTCCATGTCCGTCACCGCCACTCCCGCCAGCCTCGCGCCGGATCATCACGCCCAGTTCATCGAGCTGCTGCAAGCCAGCCTCGAGCACAATGCGTTCATCAAACTGGTGCTGGCCAAGTACGCGGGCGATGAAACGGATCTGCAGCGGATCATCGTCAAGTCGGTGACGGTCAAGGCGCAGCCTTGCCTGTCTTTCGTCTATCGCTACAAGACCCGCGATATCACCAAGAACCTGCCGCTGGCCGAAGGCGTGGCGAGCATTGCCGGGTTGCTGCCGGCGTCGTTCAAAAATGCGCATTTGTTGTCGTTGACCGACGAAGCCCAGCTCGAATACAGCAAAAAGGGCAAGTCATCGCTGTTCAAGAGCAAACCTCAACAATTGCGCGAAGTACCATCGGCCGAGCACAACCGTGAAAAAAACCGTTTTCTTGACCTGAGCCGGCCGTTTCTCGCCGACCTGGGGGTGACCAACAAGCAGCATGAACTGATCCCGGCGATGTCGCGCAAGTGGAAGCAGATCAACAAGTTCATCGAAGTGTTCAGCCATGCACTGACCTCGTCACCCCTGGCGCTGGACAAACCGGTGCGTGTGGCGGACTTCGGATCGGGCAAGGGCTACCTGACCTTCGCCATCCACGATTACCTGCGCAACACCTTGAAGGCCGAAGGCGAGGTGACCGGCGTCGAGCTGCGTGAAGACATGGTCACCCTGTGCAACACCGCGGCCGCCAGGCTTGAGCACCCCGGCCTGGTGTTCAAGTGTGGTGACGTGCGCAGCGTGGCGCCGAGCGAGCTGGACGTGATGATCGCCCTGCATGCCTGCGATATCGCCACCGACTATGCGATCCACACCGGTATCCGTTCCGGCGCGTCGATCATCATGTGCTCGCCTTGCTGCCACAAACAGATCCGCCTGCAAATCCAGAGCCCGGCGCTGCTCAAGCCGATGCTGCAATACGGTTTGCATCTGGGCCAGCAGGCGGAGATGGTCACCGACAGTTTGCGCGCGTTGTTCCTTGAGGCCTGCGGCTACGAGACCAAGGTGTTCGAGTTCATCTCGCTGGACCACACCAACAAGAACAAGATGATCCTGGCGGTCAAGCGCGCCGAGCCGGTGGAACCGGCCCAGCTATTGGCGAAGATTCAGGAGCTGAAGGATTTCTACCACATCAGTGAGCATTGCCTGGAAACGTTGCTGCGCGCTGATGGTTACCTTTGATCCTGTGGGAGCGAGCTTGCTCGCGATGGCGGATTTACAGTCGACAAATGTGTTGAATGTGATGTCCCCATCGCGAGCAAGCTCGCTCCCACATTATTGGGTCTGACCGCGGTCTTGCGCCCCAGCATCACCGTCACAATGACCCCACCGGCAAACAGCCAGGTGATCGGCTCCACCTGTTCGCCGAAGAACAGTGCGGAGAAGGCGATGGTGAAGAAGATCTGCAACAACTGAATCTGGCTGACCCGGGCAATGCCGCCCATGGCCAGCCCGGCGTACCAGGCGAAGAAGCCGATGAACTGTGAAAACAGCGAGACATAACCGAAGGCCCACCAGGTTTTGGCGGAAACCTCACCCTGGTGTTGCAGCGCCAGATACACCACCGGGCCGATCAACAGCGGCGTCGACAGCACCAGCGCCCAGCAGATCACCTGCCAGCCGCCCATCTCCCTGGCCAGTCGACCTCCCTCGGCGTAGCCCAATCCGCCCACGGCAATGGCGCCAAGCATCAGCAGGTCACCGGCCTGAATGCTGCCGGCACCGCTGATCAGCGCATAACCGAGCACCAGCGCACTGCCCAATGCGGCGCAGGCCCAGAACGCTTTCGAAGGCCGTTCATGGGACAGCCACGCGGCGTACAGCGCCACGCACAGTGGCTGCAAACCATTGACCAGCGCGCCGTGGGACGCCGGCAAGGTTTGCATGGCCCAGGCCGACAACACCGGGAAACCGAGGATCACCCCGGCCATCACCAGCGTCAGGCCTTTGACCTGTTTCCAGGTCGGCCATTTTTCCCGGCGCCAGAGCAACAGCAACGCTGCCGGCACCGCCGCAAACAGTGCCCGGCCCAGGCCGTTGAGCAGCGGGTGGAGTTCCTGCACGACGATCCGCGTGAAGGGCAGGGTGAGGCTGAAGATCACAACGCCGAGCAGGCCCAGGGCCATGCCGGTGTTTTCGCGCGAGGACATGATGGCAACCAGAATCGTGGGTGATGGGAGGTGCCTTCATCTAGCCATAAATGCCGGGTTTCGCGCTGTTACAGCTAGGTGCAGAGTTATCCGTACAGTTGCGAGTAATGCGAGCACCGCGTAGGAGCTGCCGAAGGCTGCGATCTTTTGATCTTGCTTTTAAATTCGCGGCTAAACGGATCACTGAAGATCAAGATCAAGATCAAGATCAAGATCAAAAGATCGCAGCCTTCGGCAGCTCCTACGGGGTCGTGTGTGTTCGTAGTAGCCGGTTGTTACCCGGCCCACCGGATAAGGACTACCTTGAATACTCCTGCACGCCCACTTCCAGAGGAGTTCTCCCCATGGCTGCGAAAAAAATTCTGATGCTGGTTGGTGATTACGTCGAAGACTATGAGGTGATGGTGCCGTTCCAGGCGCTGCTGATGGTCGGCCACACGGTGCACGCCGTTTGCCCGGACAAAACCGCCGGCCAGACCGTGCGCACGGCGATCCATGACTTTGAAGGCGACCAGACCTACAGCGAAAAGCCCGGTCACCTGTTTGCCCTCAACTTCGACTTCGCCAAGGTCAACGCCGCCGATTATGACGCCGTGCTGATTCCGGGCGGCCGTGCGCCGGAGTACCTGCGACTGAACGAAAAGGTCCTGGAACTGGTGCGCGCATTCGACAAGGCCGGCAAGCCGATCGCCGCCGTGTGCCATGGCGCGCAGTTGCTGGCGGCAGCGGGTATTCTCGAAGGCCGCGAATGCAGCGCTTATCCGGCCTGCGCTCCGGAAGTGCGCCTGGCGGGCGGTACGTATATCGACATCCCGGTGACGGACGGCCATGTTCAGGGCAATCTGGCCACGGCGCCGGCCTGGCCTGCGCACCCGAACTGGCTGGCCGGTTTCCTGGGGTTGCTGGGTACCAAAATCACGCTGTAACGAGGGGCATGTCCATGTGCGAGCTGTACGTCAAAGCCGACCCGATTCTTTACGAATCGCGCTCCCGCTCGCTGCGCATCTGCGGGGTGGTCACCACCCTGCGGCTGGAGAATCAGTTCTGGGACATCCTCAGCGAAATCGCCGAGGTCGACGGCATGACCACCAATCAGTTGATCGCCAAGCTGTATGAAGAGGTGATGGACTATCGCGGCGAGGTGGTCAATTTCGCTTCGTTCCTGCGGGTGAGTTGTACGCGGTATCTGAGCCAGCGGCGGACGCAGTCTCCGGAGTTGTCGGTGGTGCGGGCCGCGGCGAAGTAAGGAAGTTCGTGTCGACTTCATCGCGAGCAGGCTCGCTCCCACAGAAAGGCACGCACCTCCTGTGGGAGCGAGCCTGCTCGCGAAGGGGCCGGTACAGGCGACAGAAATCCCGGCTTGGTCTTTACTGTGAAGCGCGCAACCTCTCAATCGCCAAGGAGAAAGAGCATGTCCGGATGGTATGAAGTGAGCAAAAGCAGCAATGGCCAGTTCAGGTTTGTCCTCAAGGCGGCCAACGCCGAGACCATTCTGACCAGCGAGCTGTACACCACCCACGCCGCCGCCGACAAAGGCATCGCCTCGGTCCAGGCCAACAGCCCGTTGGATGAGCGCTACGAGAAGAAAACCACCAAGGATGGCCATCCGTATTTCAACCTCAAGGCTGGTAACCACGAGATCATCGGCAGCAGCGAGACCTATTCCTCCGATGCCGCCATGGAGAAAGGCATCGCCAGCGTGAAGGCCAACGGCCCGAGCAAGGTGGTCAAGGACAAGACCCTGCCGGTGCTTTGATCACTACTTTCAAATCCAGTACATATCCCTGTGGGAGCGAGCTTGCTCGCGATGGCGGTCTGACAGTCAATATCTGTGTTGAATGTAATGGCCTCATCGCGAGCAAGCTCGCTCCCACAGGGGGTGTTTAACCTGAATTCAGCGTAAGGCTTCGAGTAGGCCTTGAAGTTGACTAACCCCCGCCTCACCCAACGGGAACACCGGCAACCGCGGATCCCCCACCTCCAGACCTGTCGCCCGCAGGCCCGCCTTGATCGTCGCCGGCAAGCCTCCCTTGAGGATGAAATCCAGCAGCGGCAACTGGCGGTAGAACAGCTCCCGGGCCTTGGCCAAATCATTGGCCAGCACCGCTTCATACAAATCCAGGTTGAGCCGCGGGATCAGGTTCGGCGCAGCGGTGCACCAGCCTTTCGCGCCGGCGGCAAAGGCCTCCAGGGCCAACGGATTGCAGCCGTTGTAGAACGGCACCTGGCCGTCACCCTGACGTTGCAGTTGATGCATGCGCTGGATGTCGCCGGTGCTCTCCTTGACCATGGTCACGTTTTCCACGGCCTTGACGATGTGCAGGATCAGGTCCACCGACATGTCGGTGCCGCTGGTGGCCGGGTTGTTGTAGAGCATGATCGGCACGCCGATGCTGTCGCCGATGGCGCGGTAATGGGCGAGGATTTCCGCTTCACTGAGTTTCCAGTAGGACGCAGGCAGCACCATCACCACATCGGCGCCATGGGCTTCGGCGAAGCGCGCGCGACGTACCGCTTTGGCGGTGGTCAGGTCGGACACGCTGACGACGGTCGGCACGCGTTTGGCCACGTGCTTGATACTGAATTCGCTGACCTGATCCCACTCCGTGTCGCTCAGGTAGGCACCTTCACCGGTGCTGCCCAGTGGTGCGATGGCGTGCACGCCGCTCTCGATCAGGTGGTCGATGGAGCGCCCGAGGGCGTCCAGGTCAACGCCTTCGCCATGGGCGGTGAAAGGGGTGATGGTGTAGCCGATGATGCCGTGAATGCTTGCGGTGGACATGGTGTCTCTCCGTTCAAAAAGGTCTGGGGTCAGTTCAGGCAATCGGCGTGTTGGCGCAGGCTCTGCCGGGCGTAGTAGTTGAAAGCGGCGGCGTGACGTTTCGGCCGGGCAATCCAGTCATGGGCTTCGCGGCCCAGCGCGGGGATGATCGGCTTGATGGTCCCGGCGCTCATCGCCAACAGTTGCAGCTTCGCGGCACGTTCGATCAGCTGCGCGATGACACAGGCTTCCTCGATGGTATTGCCGGTGGACAATTGGCCGTGGTGCGAAAGCAGGATCGCCCGTTTGTCGCCCAGTGCCCCGGCAATCAACTCACCTTCCTCGTTGCCCACCGGCACACCTGGCCAGCCTTCGAGAAACGCACAGTCGTCATAGAGCGGGCAGAGGTCCATGTGGGAAATCTGCAACGGTACTTCCAGCATTGACAAGGCTGCAACGTGGGTAGGATGGGTGTGGATGATGCAGTTCACATCCGGGCGGGCGCGGTAGACCCAACTGTGAAAACGATTGGCCGGGTTGGGCATGCCGTGGCCTTCAAGCACCTCCAGGTCTTCGTTGACCAGCAGCAGGTTGCCCGCGGTGATTTCGTCGAAACCCAGGCCCAGTTGTTGAGTGTAGTAAGTGCCGGGCTGCGGACCACGGGCGGTGATTTGCCCGGCAAGGCCGGAATCGTGACCGTGCTCGAACAGGATGCGGCAGGTCAGGGCCAGCTTTTGCCGGGCGGTCCACGTATTATCCGCCAGGGTATTTTGCATTTGGCTCAGCGCGTGCTTGACCAGTTGCTCTTTGGGCAGTGCTAATGTCTTGGCCATATCGGTGTCCTTTGGGTGATTCAATGGACGTCGGGTTTGTCGCTCACCGGTTCCTCGCAAAGTCGTCGGTGAACGCAAATGACACTAAAGAGCCTATATGACACTTTGTGTCATTGGCAAGGACAAATCGTTGCCTCCTTGATGGATTAATCGCTCCACATGTCTATCCGTTTGAAATTACTAAGAAAAAAACTTGGCGTGACGTTGGAAGCGCTGGCCGAACAATCCGGCATGACCAAGAGTTACCTGTCGAAAGTCGAGCGCGGGTTGAACACGCCGTCGATTGCGGCAGCGTTGAAACTGGCCAAGGCGCTGAACGTGAAGGTCGAGGAGTTGTTCTCTGAAGACAACGCCGGCCTCGACAGCTACAGCCTGGTGCGCAGCCACGAGCGGCAACCTTTGGGGGCCAGCGGCAACAATCCGGGTTACGCGGTGCTGGCCCATCAGGTCAGTGAACGCAGTCTGCTGCCGTTCATCATTTACCCGCCAGCGGAGTTCACCGACAAAACCTTCAAGGAGCACCTGGGCGAGGAGTTTCTGTTCGTCCACGAGGGGCGGGTGGAAGTGGACTTCATGAACGAGCGCGTGCTGCTCGATCGTGGCGATGCGTTGCACTTCAATGCGCAAAAACCGCACCGGATTCGTTCGGTGGGTGAGGTACAGGCGCAGTTGCTGGTGGTGGTGCATAGCACCGAGGAATGAGTTGACTGCAAAAGCTTCGCGAGCAGGCTCGCTCCCACAGGGGTCATGTACTCTAATGTGGGAGCGAGCCTGCTCGCGAATGCGTCAGATCAGTCGCCGCTAAACCTCGACCGGAACCGTCAGTTTCGGGCCACCCAACGCATGGCTCTTGGAATCAAAAAACCGCAACTCAACCCCCGTCCCCTCAAACACCTTCGCGTAATGCCGCTTCTGGTGCTGGATGAAGGCCTTGCTGCGCGGGTAAATCGAAATCGCCAGCACTTGCGGTTTCGCCAGGCGCAAGGCATGGATGATGTGGCTGTCCTGCTGCCCCAGCGCATGGCCGAAGATGCACAGCGCCTGACCGTGATCGAGCAATTGCTCGTAGCAGAACGACAGATAGTCCGAACTGCGGATGGTCTTGAGCTTGTCCGCACTCGGCCCTTCGTTGACGAACAACGGCACGTCGTCGAGGGTCTTGATCGTGTTGTTGATCGCGAAATTGCCCAGCAACGTGCCCTCGGTCGACATCAGCTTGCGCGCCGTGCCGTCCTGGTTGCGCACCAGGTGCAGACCGCCGTGCAGGTACAGTAAACGGGTTTTGTCGGTGGCCGTGTCGCTCAGGTCGAAAGCGGGTTCGGCACCCTGGAACAGATCGGTGATCGCCTCAGGCTGGTATTGCACCGCCCAGTAGTTGATCAGGTCGTAATTGGTGGTGAACACCGTGCGGTAGCTGGCCAGTTCCTGATTGATCGTCGCCAGCGTCGAAGGCACTACCAGCCGCCACGGGATATGCACCGCATGCACGGTGTTGATCAGCGCTTCCTTGATCGCGTAATAGCGATTACGCGGGGCGGCGGAGCTGACTGCCAGCGCCTTGTTGACCCGGCTGGTGGTTTTCAACGCGCTCAGTACCTGCTCGAAACTGCGGGTCTGCATGGCATCGAACACGCTCAGCTCGGACGGGCTCAGGGGTTTTTCTTCAACGGTGCGGGCATTTTCGAACAGCGACTCGTAGCCGAAATCGTCCCATACCGCGCGACTGGCACCGTTGCCCACCAGCAAACCACTGAACGAAGCGGTGCTGCGCAAGGCGTTCCAGTCTTCAAGTTGGGCGTCGACATCCTGGAAATCGGTCATTGCGGTCTTCGTCTCACGGCAAAAGGTCTTTGGGCGGCGACTTTATCACGACCGGCTGCCGGACCACGGCACGACGCGGGCGAAGAACGTTATGCTGCGACTTCGCCCGAGCCGACTTCGCCGAGTACCCGATGCTGCAAAAAAGCCTGATTCGCCGTCTCGACCTGATCACCCTGCAACTGTTCGTCGCCGTCCATGAAGAGGGCACGCTGACCCGTGCTGCGTCGCGTGAGGCGATTGCCGTCTCGGCGGCAAGCAAACGCTTGATGGAGCTGGAGGAGGCGCTGGGCATCAGCCTGTTCGTGCGCCAGGCCAAGGGCATGTCCCTGACGCCGGCCGGCGAAACCCTGCTGCACCATGCCCGGCAGATGCTGTTCAACGTCGAGAAAATGGGCCTCGAACTGGGCGAGCACAGTCACGGTGTGCGTGGCTATGTGCGGATGCTCGCCAACCTGTCGGCGATCATTCAGTTTCTGCCCGAGGACCTGCGGGATTTTTCCGAGCGTCACCCACAGGTCAAGACCGACCTCGAAGAACGCCCCAGCGCCGGGGTGATTCAGGGCGTGCTCGACGGGGTGGCCGACCTCGGCATCTGTTCCATCGACAGTGACATCAAGGGCCTGCACAGCGTGCTGTATCGCCAGGACAAACTGGTGGTGCTGATGCCGCCGCACCATCCCTTGGCGAACCGCTCGAGCGTGGCGTTCGCCGATACGCTGGGCAGCGATTACGTTGGGCTGCATGCCGCCAGTTCGATCAACATGCGTACCCATGCAGCGGCCCGTGAAGCCGGCAAGGTGTTGCGGGTGCGCATACATGTGCCGGGATTCGATGCCATGTGCCGCATGGTCCAGGCCAACATGGGGATCGGCATCCTTCCGCAGCGGGCCTATGAATTGTTTGGCCGGGCCCTGGGTTTGCACGCGGTGCCATTGACGGACGAATGGTCCGATCGGGCGCTGATTCTGGTGGTGCGCGATGAGGCGTTGCTGTCGCCGGTGAGCCGGATGTTGTTTGAGCATTTGCGGGGTTGAGCCTGAAAGTTCTTCGCTGACTGTGCCGGCCTCATCGCGAGCAAGCTCGCTCCCACAGGGGATGTGTGAGTGCCGAAGATCCAGTGTGGGAGCGAGCTTGCTCGCGATGGCGGACTACAGCTCACGATAATTTCCCCGGGCGTTCGCATTTCGCGAACGCCCGTTGCCAACTGAAGGTTGGATTCATCAGGCATCAGTCCTCTAGCCTTGGCTCATATTCCAAGAACAAGAGGTACCCCGCGATGACTGCCCCCCTGAGTGCAATCAAAGTGATCGAGATCGGCACACTGATCGCTGCGCCGTTTGCCGCGCGCATGCTGGCCGAATTCGGCGCCGAGGTGATCAAGATCGAAGCCATGGGCCAGGGCGATCCCCTGCGCAAATGGCGCAAGCTGCATGAAGGCACCTCGCTGTGGTGGTACCTGCAATCGCGCAACAAGAAGTCCCTGGCGCTGAACCTCAAATCCCCCGAAGGCATCGAACTGGTCAAGCAATTGGCAACCAGCGCCGATGTGCTGATCGAAAACCTGCGCCCCGGCGCCCTGGAGAAGCTCGGCCTTGGCTGGGACGTGTTGCACGCCCTCAACCCCAACCTGACCCTGGTGCGGATTTCCGGTTACGGCCAGACCGGCCCGTACCGCGACCGTCCGGGTTTCGGTGCCATAGGCGAGGCCATGGGCGGAATTCGCTACACCACCGGCACCCCCGGTTCGCCGCCGGCGCGGGTCGGCGTGAGCCTCGGCGATTCCCTGGCTTCGCTGCATGCGGTGATCGGTGCGCTGATGTCATTGCTGCGAGTCAAGACCGGGCAGGGCGGCGGGCAGATCGTCGATGTGTCCCTGGCCGAAAGCGTGTTCAACGTCATGGAAAGCCTGGTGCCGGAATACGACATGCTCGGTCATGTGCGTGAACGCAGCGGCGGCGCCTTGCCGGGGATCGCGCCATCCAACACCTATTTGACCGCCGATGGCGCCTACGTGGTGATTGCCGGCAACAGCGATCCGATCTACAAGCGCCTGATGCACACCATCGGCCGCCCGGATCTGGCCGAGGCGCCGGAATTCGCCCACAACGACGGGCGTGCCGCCAAAAGCAACCAGCTCGACGCCGCCATCACCCACTGGACCAGCAGCCTGCCCATCGACGAGGTGCTGGCCGCGCTGGAAGCCGCCGAAGTCCCGGCCGGACGCATCTACTCGGTGGCCGACATCGTCGCCGATCCGCACTATCAGGCGCGGGACATGCTGCTCAATGCCGAGCTGCCCGGTGGCGCCACGGTGAAAATGCCGGGCATCGTGCCGAAACTCTCCGAGACACCCGGCGGCGTGAACTGGTCCGGCCCCGGGCTGGGCCAGCACACCGACGGCATCCTCGCGCAATTGGGCCTTACCGCGATGGACATCGAACGCCTGAAAGTCGAAGGAGTGGTGCAATGATCAGCGATTATTCCGACAGCCTGATCGTGCAGGAAGTGTCCCCGCGCGACGGTTTGCAAATCGAGCCGACCTGGGTTGAAACCCACGACAAGATTGCCCTGATCGATCAATTGTCGCAGGCCGGATTCAGCCGCATCGAAGCCGGTTCGTTCGTGTCGCCCAAGGCCATTCCTGCGCTGCGCGATGGCGAGCTGGTGTTCAAGGGCATTATCCGGCAGCCGGGGGTGATCTATGTCGCCTTGATCCCCAACCTCAAGGGGGCGCAACGGGCGTTGGCGTGCAGTGCCGATGAGCTGAACCTGGTGATGTCCGCCAGCCAGACCCACAACCTGGCAAACATGCGCATGCGTTGTGAAGATTCATTGGCAGCGTTCGGCGAGATCGTGCGGTTCGTTGGCGAAAGCCCGGTGCGTCTCAATGGCAGCATCGCCACCACCTTCGGCTGCCCGTTCGAGGGCAAGATCGATGAGGACCGCGTCGTGCAAATCGTCGAGGCCTATCAGGAGCTCGGCATCCGGGGCATCACCCTGGCCGACACCACGGGCATGGCCAATCCGCGCCAGGTCGACCGACTGGTGCGCCGGGTGCTGCAGCGGGTGTCCCCGGCGGATTTGACCCTGCATTTCCACAACACCCGTGGCCTCGGCCTGTGCAACGTGCTGGCCGCCTACGAGGCCGGTGCCCGACGTTTCGACGCCGCATTGGGCGGCCTCGGCGGCTGCCCGTTTGCACCGGGAGCGTCGGGCAACATCTGTACAGAAGACCTGGTGAACCTGTGCGATGAAGTCGGCATTCACACCGGCATCGATTTGCCGCTGCTGCTGAAACTGTCCCGAGGCCTGCCGGCGCTGCTCGGCCACGAAGTACCGGGGCAACTGGCCAAGGCCGGGCGCAATTGTGACCTGCACCCGATCCCCACCTGACACTACACGCCCCTGTGGGAGCGAGCTTGCTCGCGATGACTGAGTCACAGTCAACATCAATGTTGGCTGACCCGACGCAATCGCGAGCAAGCTCGCTCCCACAGTAAAAGCACTTTCGCTGAGCTACTCAACCAGACAACAAAAACAATCGGACACCCACGGGAAGTCCGCCTGGAGAACCGCAATGAGCCTGAATGCACTGGAGGCGAGCGCGAGCCCGTCCGTTAGCCACGACACCGAAAAAGCCCTGGTCAGCAAAGTCGCCTGGCGCCTGATGCCGCTGATCATGGTCTGCTACCTGTTCGCCTTTTTCGACCGCATCAACATCAGCTTCGCCAAGTTTCAGCTGCAGACCGACCTGAGCCTGAGCGACACCGCATACGGCCTCGGCGCCGGGTTGTTCGTGGTC
The DNA here is from genome assembly GCF_058986625.1 of Pseudomonas sp. GW821-FHT07G06. Classification (NCBI taxonomy): domain Bacteria; kingdom Pseudomonadati; phylum Pseudomonadota; class Gammaproteobacteria; order Pseudomonadales; family Pseudomonadaceae; genus Pseudomonas; species Pseudomonas sp. GW821-FHT07G06. Next base: position 539,609 of record NZ_JBYSVW010000001.1, on the reverse strand, counting down.
GGATACGTGATTTTCGAAGTGCCGAGCAACATGATGCTGTACAAGGTCGGCGCCCGGCGCTGGATCGCCCGGATCATGATGTCCTGGGGCCTGGCCACGGCGGCCATGGTATTCGTCAATAGCGAATGGCAGTTCTACGTGCTGCGCTTCGTGATCGGCGCGATGGAGGCGGGTTTTGCCCCAGGCGTGCTGTATTACCTGACCCTGTGGTTCCCGCAGCACTATCGCGGACGCATCACCTCGATGCTGTTCCTGTCGTCGGCGTTCGCTGGTCTTGTTGGCGCGCCGTTCTCGGGCCTGGTGCTGCAACACCTCGACGGTGTGCTGCAAATGCGCGGCTGGCACTGGCTGTTCCTGCTCGGCGGCGTGCCGTGCATCGGCCTCGGATTGCTGGTGCTGACCCTGCTCAAGGACCGCATCGAAGACGCCCATTGGCTGACGCCTTCGGAGAAGACCTTGCTGGCCAGCCGCATCGCCCAGCATGAACCGCACAAGAGCGGTGGCTCGCTGCTCGCCGCGCTGCGGATTCCGGGTTTCCTGACATTGGGGCTGATCTACTTTCTGATCCAGGTGGCGTCCTACGGCCTGAATTTCTGGGCACCGCAACTGATCCGCAGTGCCGGCACCGAAAGTCCGGTGATGATCGGCCTGCTGACTGCCATCCCGTACATCTGCGGCGCCATCAGCATGGTGGTGATCGGACGCCTGTCCGATGCTTCCGGTGAGCGACGCAAGTTTGTCGCCGGGCTGGTGGCCGTCGGTGCGGTCGGGTTCTTCTGTGCGGGGATCTTCGCCAGCCACACGACCTTCCTGATTGTCGCGCTGGGCCTGCTCGGTGCCGGGATCATCGCCTCTATCCCGAGCTTCTGGACCCTGCCGCCGAAACTGCTGGCCGGTGCCGGCGCGGGCGCGGCGGGCGGGATTGCGGTGATCAACACCCTGGGCCAGTTCGGCGGCATCGTCAGCCCGGTGATGGTCGGCCGGATCAAGGACCTGACCGGCAGCACCACGCCGGCGCTGTATGTCATTGGTGTCTGTGCACTGATCGCGGTGGCGCTGTTGCTGTGGGGGTTGCCGCAGAAGTTGCGCACACTCGACAAGTTTTAAAAGATCGCAGCCTTCGGCAGCACCTGCCCGGACCACGCATCCCCGTAGGAGCTGCCGGAGGCTGCGATCTTTTGATCTTCAAGAAGCCGCTGTCATCGCTTTTTCCGCCGCATCACTGAATTGAATCAACACCACCCCGCCCATCAACAGCACCACCCCAAGCACCTTGGGCAAGGTGACCTGCCGCTCCACGAGGCCAAACCAGCCGAAGTGATCCAGCAACAACGACGCCACCACTTGCCCCGCCAGCGCCAATGCCATGAACCCCGCGGCACCGAGCCTGGGCAGCAGCACCAATGCCAGGGAAATGAAACACACCCCAAAAGCGCCACCCGCCCACATCCACAGCGGCGCCTTGCCGATAAAGGCCAGTGATGGCAACGGCAAGCGCATCGCAACGATGATCGGCAACAGCACGATAACGCTCACCAGCAACGAGGCGAGCGTCGCCCACAACGGATGGCCCAACCCGCGCCCGAGGTTGACGTTGATCGCGCTCTGAAACGGCACCACCGCCCCGGCAATCATCGCCAGCACCACCAGACCGGCCCAATGCAACGTACTCATGATCGTTCTCCACAGGTTTTGCTGGACTCTAGGGTATTCGTCGCGCAGATTTAAATTCCGTTTTGTTATCCAGAACATGCAGCAGATGAATGATCTTCGACGTATCGACCTCAACCTGCTGGTGATCCTCGACGCCTTGCTCACGGAGCAACACGTGACCCGGACGGCCGAGCGTTTGCACTTGAGCCAGCCTGCGGTCAGTCATGCGCTGGCGCGATTGCGCGACCTGCTCGGCGATCCGCTGCTGGTGCGCGCCGGAGCCGGCCTTGTTCCGACCCCGCGAGCGCTGGAACTGGTGGCACCGCTGGCCGAAGCCCTGGCGCAGGTGCAAGCGCTGCTGGCGCCGAACGCGTTTGATCCGGCTACAGCCAGGCGCACCTTCCGCCTGGCGATGTCCGACTATGGCGCCGCCAATGTCCTGCCGGGCCTGATTCGGACCTTGCGCCGCGATGCGCCGGGCATCGACCTGCAAATCAGCCATGGCAGCCGCGAAAGCATGCTCGACGGCGTGCTCAACGGTGATATTGACGTCGCCATGGGTGTGTTCCCGGAAATGCCCAACGAATTGCGCAGCACGCCGCTGTTCGAAGAGCACTACGCCTGCCTGGTGGATCGCAGAAGCTTGCCCGCCGACGGTGTGCTCGACCTGCCCACCTACCTGGCTAGACCCCATGTGCTGCTGGAAATGCGCGGCAGCGGCACCCCGGAAATCGAGCGTGCGTTGACGGCAATGCGTGAACGTCGTCGTGTGGCTGTCAGCCTGCCGCACTGGAGCGTGGCCCCGGAATGCATCAGCGGTACTGATCTTATTCTGACGGTGGCCTCGCGTGGTCTACGCGATATTGATGAACAGTCACTGATTGTCGTCCCGCCGCCCTTTCACATCCCGTCGTTTACCTTTGTACTGGTCTGGCACAAGCGGCGGGGCGGGGATCAGGCGTTGAACTGGCTGAATGAGCAGATTGGTACAGGGGGCGATGAGTTTTATCTTCGGCGGTGATGCTCGCTGAAATCACGAAAGGACGGGAGGTAGCCTCGTTCGTTTGTCGTAACAAAATGGTATGCGGTAGTGTTGAGTCCTTTCATTTGCGGTGGGCAGATTCAGACGTTTTTCGTTGCCAGCCCCCTAGGTGAAACCTGCGTCGCACCTGAAAACCTCAAAGGTCTTTAACCCCATGCTCACAGGCCTCAACCACCTGACCTTCGCCGTCACCGACCTGAACCGCAGCGTGGCGTTCTACCGGAACCTCCTGCAACTGCACCTCGACGCCACCTGGGATACCGGCGCCTACCTGTCGCTGCCGGGGTTGTGGTTGTGCCTCTCCCTCGACCCGCTACGCCATCCCGAGCCCGCCGCCGACTACACCCATTACGCTTTCAGCCTCGATGCAGCGGATTTTCCGCGTTTCGTCGAGCGCCTGCGATCCAACGGGGTGCGGGAGTGGCGCGACAATCGCAGCGAGGGCGCATCGTTCTACTTCCTCGACCCGGATGGCCACAAGCTGGAAGCCCACGTGGGTGATCTGGCATCGCGCCTGATGGCTTGCCGGCAGCGACCGTATGCGGGGATGAAGTTCTTCGACGATCTGTAAGTCGATGTTGCGGGACCTGATATAGACTGGCCACCATTCACCCAGCAGTACACAAGGACTTCCCATGACCCCATCGCTACTAATGGCCCTGCTTGCCTCGGGATTCATCTATGGCATCACCCCGGGACCGGGCGTGCTGGCGGTGTTCGGCATTGGCGCGGCCCATGGGCGACGGGCCGGGGCAGGGTTTCTGTGCGGGCATTTGCTCGGCGATGTGGTGTGGTGCAGCACCGCGTTGATCGCGATTGTCGGTGCGCGGGAGATCGGCAGTACCGCGTTCGACGTGCTGGGAGTGCTCAGCGGCCTGTACCTGTTCTGGCTCGGTTGGCGTGCGGTGCGCGCCCGGCGCAGCAATGGCGATACGCCACAGGGGCCGGCGCGGCAGCCGTTCTGGCATGGCATTCTGTTCGGGCTGACCAATCCCAAGGCTTATCCGGTGGCGGTGGCGACATTCACGGCGCTGCTGTCGAGCCGCGCAGAACTGCTCCACTGGTCAATGCTGCCGGCACTGATCGGCCTGAGCTTTGTCGGTGGATTGCTTGCCTACGCTATCCTCATCGGCATCGTTGGGGCACAGCGGGTGCGCACCTTGTATCAACGTCATGAACTGGCGATCACCCGGTTGTGCGGGGTAATGTTCATCGGCTTTGCCATCAACGCGCTGGTCCATGCGTTGCCGGGGCTGATGCCGAACAAGGCTTGAAGGTGATGACAAGGAAGCAAGGCCGACCGGGCAGGGATGATTGATGAGCGCTGCATTATCGGGACACCCACGCTGAACCATGGAAAACCGAAACTCCGCGCCATTGGCGAGCTATATCGATCTGTTGCTGGACGCCGTTTGTGCGGTGGACAAGCAGGGCCGCTTCGTCTTTGTCAGTGCGGCGTGCGAACGCATTTTCGGCTACAGCGCCGATGAAATGATCGGTCAATTGATGATCGACATGGTGCACCCCGCAGATCGCTTGCGCACACTCGAAGCCGCCCGGGAAATCATGGGCGGCGAGCCCAAGCTCAACTTCGAAAACCGCTACCTGCGCAAGGATGGCCAGGTGGTGCACATCCTCTGGTCGGCACGTTGGTCCGAGGTCGACCAGTTGCGCATTGCCGTGGCGCGCGACATCACCGAACGCAAGCAGGCCGAATCCCGTCAGGCCGCGTTGTATGCGATATCCGAAGCGGCCCACGCGGCGGAGGATCTGCTGGCGTTGTTCAGGCGCATCCACATGATCATCGGCGAGTGGCTGCCGGCGCTGAATTTTTCCGTGGCGCTGTACGACGAGCACTGTGCGCAGTTGAATTTCCCTTATCATGTCGATGACCAGGAGCCACAACCCGAACTGCCCGGAACCATGACCGGGCGGGTGTGCACCGAAGTGATCCACACGGGGCAGCCGATCCTGTTGACCCCGGAACTGTGCACGCCGCCTGTCGGCTTCGAAGCGCTGATGGCCGGGCAGAACGCACCGTGCTGGCTGGGTGTGCCGCTGAACTCGCAGAACGGCACCATCGGCGCGTTGATCGTCAAAAGCGTTCCGGGTGGCGAGCGCTACACCGAGCAACACAAGGAGTTGCTGCAGTACGTCTGCGCCCAGGTCGCGACGGCCATCGAGCGCAAGCAGTTGCACGCCCGCCTGCAACACATGGCCCAGTACGACCAACTGACCCAGTTACCCAACCGTGAGCTGTTGCGCGACCGCCTCAAGGCGTCACTGCAATTGGCCCGTATGGACGGCGGGCGCATGGCCCTGCTGTACGTCGACCTCGACCGTTTCAAGCAAGTCAATGACACCCATGGCCATGCGGTCGGCGACATGCTGCTGCAATCGGTGGCCAACCGGCTCAAGGGCTGCGTGCGGGAAACCGACACCGTGGCCCGCATTGGCGGCGATGAATTCGTGGTGTTGCTGCACAGCATTCATGCCGCAGGCGATACCGACATCGTGGTCGGAAAAATCCGTCAGGTCCTGGCTCGGCCCCTGCGTCTGGATGGGCACAACCTGAGCATCCATCCCAGCATCGGCGTCGCCCGATACCCCGATCACGGCACCGAAGAGAAGCAGTTATTCCGGCATGCCGACGAGGCGATGTACTGCGCCAAACGTGAGCATCACCTGCGAATGGTCTGATAGTCCGTACACCGTTCGTCGTGCTGTCCATGCATTTTTCTAAACCTTTTGGCACGCGCAAATTCAGATTCTATGCGGGCGCCAGCTCGCCGCGACTACCACCAAGAGGAAGAGAATCATGCCTAATTCAAGAAACTCGAACTCGGGAAACTTCGCCAACGATCGAACGAAGGCTTCTGAAGCCGGTCGCAAGGGTGGGAAAACCACCACCACGACTGTCGATAAAGAACCTGCGAAACCCGATATGGGCCGCAAACCCGGACAGAAATCCAAGTAATGGATGCAGGTGGTTTTGATTGAGAAGCGGGGGCGCAAGCTCCCGTTTGAATTTGAAAAAGGAGGGCGCGACCATGAAACGGATGGCCACCCGATTATGTAATGCCAGTTTTGCCACGTTACTGGGCCTGTTTGCCAGCAACGTCTTCGCCCAGTCCCCTGCCGAATTCATCGACGATGCGTCGGCCCAAGGCATGGCCGATATCGAGGCCAGTCGCCTGGCACACCAGAAGTCCGAGTCCAAAGAGGTCAAGGACTACACGATCGTCGTCATCAACGACCGCACCACGGCAAACCAGCACCTGGCGAAAATCGCCAGACAACTGGATTTGCCGGTAGCGCCGCGCGAAGAAATTGTCGAAAAGGCCAAAGCCCTGATGCCACAAGTCATGGATGGGGCGACCTTCGATGAGGCCTATACGGCCAGTCAGGTGAAGACCACACAGCAAGCCATCGAACGGTTGCAGCAGGAAGCGCAGACCACCGACGTGCCGCAAATCAAGGCGTTCGCCGAAGAAACCCTGCCCAAACTACAAAATCATCTGCAAATGGCCAAGGCCCTGCAAGCCAGAAGCTGATCATCAGCAATTCTTCAGGTTTTGCTGACCTTTTTCCTGGACGACGGTGCCGTCCAGGTCAATGGTCAGGCCTTCGCCAAGGCTGCGGTAGTGCTTTCTCAGCTTCTCCAGCTCCTTGAGGTCCAGCGCTTCAAGCCCGAGCATCGCGTTCTGCGCCTCTTTCGTCACCCGAAGCAACTCATCGACCTTCAAATGCAAAATGTCCGTGTCACGGTTCTGTGTGTTCTGGATCAGGAACACCATCAGGAACGTGATGATGGTGGTCGAGGTATTGATGATCAGCTGCCACGTATCGTTGAAATGAAAAATCGGCCCGCTCAGCCCCCACAGAAAAATCAGAGTGATCGCCCCCAGGAACGTCTTGGGGCTACCGGCCCAGAGTGCGAGTTTCTGCGCGATTTTTGCGAACTTCATGACCGTGTTCCTTATAGGGAGGACGCCTGAATTTGTGACAGCGGCGGTGGGATGAAAATTCGGCTGGAGTTGCAACCCATTGAAGCAGGGGAGTGGGCAAGATCTGATTTCTCGGTGGGGAATCTTCCTTTGTGTCGGTTTGTGTCTAGTATCAATGGCAGTCAATTTGCCAGCATGTGTTCATACGGATCGAAACCGAAAAAGAGGCTACTCATGGAATTCTTCGAAAAGTTAGCAAGTCTCGCTGCCAAAGTTCGTTTGCAGAGCTCTGCCATTCAAACGGAGGAAGCGACCAAGAATGCTTTTGTCATGCCCTTTATCAGCACGGTACTGGGCTACGACGTCTTCGATCCGACGGAAGTGACACCTGAATTCGTTTGCGATATTGGAACGAAAAAAGGCGAGAAAATTGACTACGCAATCATGAAGGCTGGCGAGGTTCAGATCCTCATTGAGTGCAAAAAAATTGGTGAGCCGCTGCACATCAATCACGCCTCCCAGCTGTTCCGCTACTTCCATGTCACCAGCGCTCGAATCTCCATTCTCACCAATGGTCAGGTCTATAAATTTTTCACTGACCTGGACGCCCCCAACAAAATGGACGAGAAGCCGTTTCTCGAGCTCGACCTGCTGGATATCGACGAGTACTCCGTCCCAGAACTGGTGAAACTCACCAAATCTGCATTCGATGTGGAGTCAATCATCAGCGCAGCAGGTGAGTTGAAGTACGTCAGCCAAATCAAAAAGGTGATTGCATCCCAGGTCAGCAAGCCTGACGACGATTTTGTGAAAGTGTTTGCTTCGCGGGTTTATGACGGGGTGATTACTCAAAAGGTCCGCGAGCAGTTCCATGAGCTGACGAGAAAGGCTGTGGTGCAGTTTCTCAATGACCAAATCAATGACAGGCTAAAGTCGGCTATGAGTGGTGCCATCCAGCCTGCTCTGGCCTCTTTACCAGTCGCTACTGGTGACACTGAACAGACGGATGTTCGAGATGAATCAGAGGACAAGGTTCTGACGACATTGGAAGAACTGGAGGGCTATCACATCGTCCGGGCCGTGGTTCGGTCGGTTGTTGATGCCAAGCGGATTGTTCAGCGCGACACACAAAGTTACTTTGGCATCCTGCTCGACGACAACAACCGTAAACCAATCTGCCGACTGCACTTCAACCGATCGCAGAAATACATCGGCATATTTGACGAGGAGAAGAATGAAACCCGGCATGCAATCAATTCCGTCGATGACATTTACGAGTACTCGGATCATTTGAAGAAAACTGTCGGGTATTACGATTAAGGCCCGTATCAAGTAAAAAAAACCGGCTAATCACGCCGGTTTTTTTTTGAAACGCTTAGCGAAGATTCCCACCAAAAGTGGAATGGAGCAGAGCTTGTCAGTCGAGGTATCGTAGCGATCCGGTTGCTGGCCTCGGCCAGGACAACGCACCGACAGGAGAACGCAATGAGTTGGTCCGCCAAACAGTACGTCGCTTTTGAAGATGAACGCACCCGTCCCGCCCGTGACCTGCTGGCGGCCGTCCCCGCCGGGGATGTGCGTTCGGCCATCGATATCGGTTGCGGCCCCGGTAACTCCACCGAGTTGCTGGTCGAGCGTTTTGCCAGCGCCACGGTCCGAGGCCTGGACAGTTCGACCGACATGATCGAGGCCGCACGCAAGCGCTTGCCGCAGGTGCAGTTCGACATCGCTGACATCGACACCTGGAACGACGCAGGCCCCTTCGATGTGATTTTCGCCAACGCTGTATTGCAGTGGGTTCCGGATCACGCAAGCTTGTTGCCGTCGCTGGTGAGCAAGCTGGCGCCCGGAGGCAGCCTGGCCGTCCAGATGCCTGACAACATCAATGAGCACTCGCATCGTTTAATGCGTGAAGTCGCCGCTGATGGTCCATGGGTCGGCAAGCTGGCAGGCGCTGCCGGGCAGCGGACCGAGATAACCGATGCCAGTGGTTATTACTCGATCCTCAAGGCCTGTTGCTCGCGCGTCGATGTGTGGCGCACCACCTACCATCATCCGCTCGCAGGCGGCGCGTCTGGCGTGGTGGAGTGGTTCAAGGGCACTGGCTTGCGGCCGTTTCTCGAGCCGCTGGACGAGGCGGAGCGGGCGCAGTATCTGAAGCAGTATCAGGCGGCAATCGAGCAGGCGTATCCAGCCTTGGCCGACGGTTCGGTGCTGTTGCCGTTCCCGCGACTGTTTATCGTCGCGACCCGCTGATGCGAAAAGGGACAGTTGATGAGCGTCACCTGTCTCTTTTACCGCTTGGAGCAATTACGGCAGTTTGTTTTTTTTTTCGAGCGTCTGGCGCTCAGGTATTCAAACGCAAACGAGGCAAAGCCGAACAACCCGATCAATGAAATGATCATGATTCCCAACTCTGAATTGTGCATGTCGATCTCGGGGCGATGGGTGAGCCGGGAGAATAAGGGATCTATTTCCGGGCTCAACGCCGCGCTACGGTTTCTTTATTCCCGTGCTCGGTTCTATACGCAAAAGATACGCGCGTGGCTCAGCGCTGGACGCCGACCAACATCATCATCGGCCGCTCGCGCTCTTCGGCCAGCGCCGGTTGCGCCGTCACCTCGGCATCGCTCGGCCCCCATTCGTTGACATGGCGGATGCTGAAACCCGCTGCAACCAGCAGGTTGAGCAAGGTACCAATGGTGCGATGCTGCTTGATCACACCGTCGGCCAGCCAGTGGGTCACGCGCTCGCCTTCACGCTGATAACCGTCCACCGGCCAACCCTTGCGGCCCTCGGTATCGATGATCCAGCCAGGGTTGCGCGGTGCCATGAAGATCGGGTGCTCGATGGAAAACACGAACGGCGAACCGGGCTTGAGCGCCGCGTGGACATGGGCGAACAACCCCGGCAAGTCCTTGATGTAGTGCAGCGCCAGGGAGCTGTAGGCCAGATCGAAACCGCCGGCCGGCAGATCGAGGGCTTCCAGGTCGGTGCGCTCATAACGGATGTTTGATGCGGCGGTGGTTTTGCGCGCCTGCTCCAGCATCTTTTGCAAAACATCCAGACCGAGCACGCTGTCGGCGCCTTGCTCACTGGCCCAGCGACAAAACCAGCCGTAACCGCAGCCGAGATCCACCACCTTCAGGCCCTGCATGGGCGGCAGCATGGCCTTCAGCGCCGGCCATTCCGGCGCGGCATCGAGACCGCCGATGGAGCGGGCCATCAGGCTGTAGCCGTGGAAAAACTGAGGGTCGTCGTAGATGTTTTGGGTCATGTTCGGGTTGCTCTGTTGAGGTGTTCACATGATAAGTGAAGGGCCCCTGTGGCGAGGGAGCTTGCTCCCGTTGGGTCGCGAAGCGACCCCGAACAGGGACTGCTGCGCAGTCCAACGGGACGGTGCGGCGATCCGACAAGCTCCCTCGCCACAACAGCATGCCGCCGGGTGCAATCTTAGGACGGCTCTGCATCCATACGTCGAGCGATCACATCCAGTACATCGCAACCATCGCGCAACGGCACGCAGCAGAGCAATGCGAAGTCGCTCAGCACCACGGTGTCAGAGGTCAGGTCGCCGCGCATTGCGAGGTTTTCGAGGAGTTGCGTCACCGCTCGGATGCGGTAACTGGCGGTGCTGAGCAGGGAGTGCAGGGGTTGGGTGGTGTTGACGAACAGCGAGGGCAAGTCGTCGGCGTTGCTGGTTAAAGCCATATATTCATTCATGAGTGCTTACCAATTGTAGGTGAAGGACCTACCACTCAATCGTCGCCAAACAATAGGGTGGTAGCTGTACGCGGGTTGGCGAACCGGACAATGGTGAAACCGGCAGACCCGAAGGTCTCCCACGCACAGCTACCGAAAAAGCAGCCAAGCGTGATCAAAAGTGCTCCGAGAAATTCTCGGAGCCTTCTGCACCGTTGTGACCGAGTCGCCAAACCCGATACGCCATTTGGGCGCGGTCGGACTATAGGTCTCATGACAAAGGCACAGCAATGCGCAAGTGTACGGACAATTCCCAGTGTCGTGTAGGACATTGCTTTTTCTGGCGTTGATCGCCTGCATGCCTTTTAAAATCGGGCTTTCACTCTGACTTTTTGGAGTACTTGGCCCAATCCCGGTCACAAAAAAACCGGCCACTTGGGACCGGTTTATTCATGTCAAAAGCAAGGTTTTCAGCTCTGTTGCAACACCTTGAGTGCTGCCGATGCCAGAAAACCCGAACGGCTTTTCTCTTCCGGGTGATGCAGTACGTACTCATCAATCCGGTTGAGCAGGTAGCCCGGCAACGTGATGTTCAGCTTCTGGGCCTTGCCCAGATATTTGGTGACGTCGATGTCCACCAGCGCCCATGCACACCCGGCGTATTTTGGATTGGCTGCGTGCAGGGTAACTTTGTTGGCAGGGGGAATGGGCGAACCCTCTTCAGCCAGAATTTCGAAGTGGCCTTCAATGGCTTCCCGTGCCATGGCCATCGCGTCATCCAGGTCTTCCCCAGCGGAAAAACACCCCGGAATGTCGGGGACTTCCACGCCCCAAGCGTGTTGTTCGTCGCCCATTGAAATAGCGATTGGGTACAGCATGTTCATTGTCCTCCACGGACCTGGCGCGTCGGGCTCCTTAGAGCAGCGCCTGTTGCAAAATACTGATGGCCGTTTTCTTGAGCAGGTCTTTCTTCGGGTGAGGGACCGTCACCAGCCCGGGCTTGGTCGGATGCTTGAAGTGATGATGGCTGCCTCTGATTCGCACCAGATACCAGCCGTCCGCAACGAGTTGGCTTATCAAAAATCGGCTATTCACATCACCTCCCTGTGGTGTGCTTGTGGTTACTATACCTACTGAAATTTTGTAATCAACACTATAACCACCAAGCCATCCTCGGCTTGGCGAACAAAGCGACAGGAGTCGAGTCTAGAAGGGCTCTGCGGCATAGGCCTTGGGCAAGCCTGCAATGACCTGTTTTGTGTATTTCGAGGTTTTGCCGTGAATGCACCGTACAAATGTCGGGCACAAAAAAACGGTCACATCGGACCGGTCACTTTGTGTATTCATATCTCCCGTCACTCAACTCTCAAACGCTGAGCGCACCGCGTCCACAACATGTTGTGCCATTCGGTCATCTTCAAGCTGCGGGTAACCTTTCTTCAGCTTTCCGGACACCACCCAGCCATTCTCCTTGATCGATCGGATGATGCGGTTGGCATCCTGATCCGGCATCTCGAGCACTTCTTTGAGTTGTTCCTGCGCTCGCTGGAAGATAACCAAGACTCGGGCTTCATCCGCCATCTCCGTACGAATTGTGTGCTCGACGACGCGAGCGGTGTACAGGACGTGTTCGGTCAGGTCGGGGTAGCGCCAGGCAAAGCCTGCGTCTTTGTATTCATCGAAGATGAAGTTGCTGGGAGTGCCGTCTTCGTAGGTCACGAGTTCGCCAAACCCATAGGCCGCCGCGTAACGGCGCATAAATGGACGTGAAAACACCTCGAGCGTACGGTCGTAGCCTGCCCTGAAATCGATCGAACTGGTGATAGTGGCTGACACGGGCAGGATCACGCCGTCGGGCACTGCTTTGTCCCTGATCAAGGTGTCGTTGATCAGGAAGCGGTGAATCCGGCCGTTGCCGTCACGCATGGGATGGATGTACACGAAGCCGAATGCAAGCACTGCGGCGCGTGCCACGGACTCGGCACCCCGCGTTGCGATCTCGAACTCGTTGAGGCCTTCCAGTAGAGGGGCAAGTTCTTCAAAGTGCGGGGCAATGTAATGCACGATGTCCTCGCGCATTGTGGCCTGACCTACAAATACCGGGGAGCGCCGCAAGCCGAGCCCAATGGCATCTCGACCCAGAATGCCGGCTTGCAGGGAACGCAGGCTGTCATTGCTTAATGGGGCTTCGATATGGCCGCAGTGCTGGGCAATGACATGCGCAAAACGCTGGATGCGATCAGCCTGGTCGGCCTCTTTTTCGATGAGAAAGCTGGCTCGTGACTCCTTGAACGTCAACCAACTGGCCGTACGCATCAAGATATCGGCACCAAAGGTTCGATCCAACTCCTTCAACGCCGCGCCGAGATCGAATTGCAGAGCCTCTTTGACTGCCGTCGTACGACGAACCAAAGGGCAAAAACCGGGTGTACCGGGCAGGTTGTTTTTGACTCGCCAACGTCGAACTCGTGGTGGTTCACTACGGGTGAGGTAGTCCTGCGCAGAAAGTGCATCGACATAGCCACCGTTGGTTACGTCTGGCACATCCAGACTTTGCCCTGTCAGCCATTCGTAGAGAAATCCCGTGCGGCGAGCATATTGGCCAAAAGGCTCTCGCCGGCACCAGGCTTCGACAGGTTCGGGGCCGGTCTTTGCAAACAAGCGAGCAAAGAATTCGAGATGGATTTCTTCGTACTTGAGGCCGAATTCGAAATGCCCTGAGAAATCGTCGGCAGGCCGGTAGCTGGGGGGGTACTGATTCTGCGTATGCCCGCTGCTTTCGCGACTGACACGTGTCTTGCCAATCGTCGACTCGACGCGCAGTGGTTGTGCCAGAACGATGTCGTACTGGTTTGCGAGTGCCTTTAAACCGACCTGCATCAAGAAATCCTTTACTGGGGCGATAAAAACGCTAACTAATACCTGATTCTACGCGAAAACGTTAATTTCACGGGGAGTGAAAAGGCTAGCGGTCACCGAAATTCGCTAACAAATCACCATCATGCGAAAAAAACGCTAACGGGACTTTTATAGTAGCCGCTTCTGCACAGGAGCGCTTTGCGTATGGGGGGCGCCAGGTAAGCCTTCTAAACGAAAAAAGTGGCGCAAGGTTCGGATGAGAAGGAGCCCCTATACCAGTGAGTCCCCCCAAATCCCGCCCACAAAAAAACCGGCCACTTGGACCGGTTTTTTCTGTCTCTGCATCCCCCGTCAAAACCACCCTGACGTGAGACTAATATTCGATTGGAGCGGGTGAAGGGAATCGAACCCTCGTTATCAGCTTGGGAAGCTGGAGTAATGCCATTATACGACACCCGCTCAGAGCGCTGACTTTGTACCAGATACGGCCGGCGATTTGAAGTTTTTCTTTACGTGGGGCGGGTTTATCGCGATGTACCGACAAGGCGTGGGGCGCATGGCGGTCGATCGCGGGCAAGCCTCGTGCCTGCAGAATACGTTTGATTCAGCAGGGCGGGGCTTGCTCGCGATGACTCTGTTTCAGAGTGCCAATGCATGGTGGTCCTGGACGTAGTGGTAACGCGGTCGGCTATCGTGCTGGGCCGGTTTCAGGAACCCCATCAGTGCGTTGCGGCTGTCTCGGCAGGCGGCTTTGTGCTCCATGTCGAGAAAGTGGCCAGTGGCCTGAAGGGTCGTGAAGGTGGCGTGTTGCACGTGGTTAGCGAACAACCGTGCGCCATCGGCGGCGGTGTATTCGTCCCATTCGCCGTTCATGAACAGCACCGGCACGTTGATTTTTTCCGCCGCTTTGAAAAAGCATTGGCGATCGCTGTGCAGCAGGTCGCTGATGTGGAAGTGCATCTGTCCGTATTCATGATCGGCCAGGCTGCTGACGTGCCGATAGTTGAAGCGCTTGAACAGGGTCGGCAGGTGTTTGCCGATGGTGCTGTTCACCAGGTTGCCGACCCGGTCGCCATCTCGGCTGCCGAGGTAATCGACGCCGCGCTCGAGGTAGTCGAGCATGTGCGCGTTGATCTCCGGGGAGAACGAGCTGATCACGGCTTTTTCGATGCGTCGTGGCCGTTGGGCCAAGGCGACCAGGGTCGCGGCGCCACCCCAGGAAAACGACAGCACGTGTTCGGCGGCGAAGTGGTCGATCAGCTCCAGGAGGATCTGCCCTTCGACTTCCTTGGTCAGCAATTTCTCGTGCAGGTTGTGGGCTTTTGACCGGCCCGCGTAGGGCTGGTCGTAGCAGACGACGTTGAACTGCGGATGGAGGTTTTTCACGGTTTGTGCAAACGACGCAGTCGTGGCCATCGAGCCGTTGACCAGGATAATGGTCTTCTCTGCGGCGTCTGCGCGATAGAACTCCGTGTAAACCCGATACTGACCCTGTATATCCAACACAGCGATTTCTGGCCTCATGTCATAAGACTCCTGGCAAGCGGGTATGCGCGCAATAGAGATTGCACGAGCTTTGTGACAGGTAGGCATACGCCTGGAATTTGAGAGGCCCATGTCGATCCATTGCAGTCCGGTCGACGGGTATTGTTATTGGCGGGCAGTCTGCCGGGTGAGGCCGGAACCCTTGGGTTCCTACCGGCAAAAAGTTTCTTAGAAGTATGGGGTGACTCGTCGGTCACATTTCGGCCGACGTCCTGATTCAAGCAGGGGTCACGTCATCGCGCAAGTGCCTTTGGTAAATTGTTCGACAACTTCTGCTGAGCGGTCGCCTGCTTAGATCAATCCGATCTCTTCATCGCTCAGTGGGCGGTATTCGCCCGGTTTCAACGCGTCGTCGAGCTCTAGCGGCCCCATGCGTTCGCGGTGCAGGCGCATCACCTTGTTGTTGAAGTGGCCGAACATGCGCTTGACCTGGTGATAGCGGCCTTCGACGATGCTCAGGCGCGCGCATTTCGGCCCGAGCAGCTCCAGCCCGGCGGGTTGCGTGGTGAGGTCTTCGAAGGCGAAGTACAGCCCTTCGTTGAACTTGATCGCGTATTCGGGGCCGATGTCCTGTTCGGTTTCGACGTAATAGACCTTGGGCAGTTTGGTCTGCGGTTGGGTCAGGCGCCGTGACCAGCTGCCGTCGTTGGTGATCAGCATCAGGCCGGTGGTGTTGAAGTCCAGGCGCCCGGCGATGTGCAGCTCGTCCTTGTCCGGCTCATGGATCAAATCGAGCACGGTCGGGTGCTGCGGATCCCGGGTGGCGCTGACGCATCCGGCGGGTTTGTGCAGCATGAAATGGCGCAGGGGTTTGCCGACTTGCAGCACGTCGCTGTCGACTTCGACGCGGCTGAACTCGCGGACTTCACTGTGTGGGTCGCTGACGACTTTTCCGTCGATCCTGACGCGTTTTTCCACCAGCAACAGGCGCACCTGCTTACGGTTGAAGCACGGCAGGTTGCTGAGGAATCGGTCGACACGCATGACTTAGGGATCAGTGAAGAAAGGGCCGCGCATCTTACTTGATCGATTCGGACGCTGCTTGCAACTGCGCCTCGACCTCGGCGCAGCGCGGGCACAGGCACGAGGCGTTGCGCAGTTGCGCCGGCAGCGCCTGGAGCACGGCCGGGTCGATGCTGACGCCGTAGCACCAGCAGGCGCGGTCGGCGGTTCGCGGGTCGGCCAGGGTGCAGTCGTTGGGTGCGCCGCAGGCGGGGCAGAGGTCAGGCTGGTTCATGGATGGAGTGAGCCATTTCCACGCAGGTTCGGTTACGGCCACTTTGTTTGGCCCGGTACATCGCATGATCCGCCCGTGACAGCAGGCTGTGCAAGGTGTCATCGGGCTGCAGGGTGGTCAGGCCGATGCTGACGCTCACCTGCAAGGCCTGACCGTTGTAGGCATAGCGCTGTTGTTCCACGTGCTGACGAATTTTCTCGGCAATCATCAGGCCGGTCTTGCCGTCGGTGTCCTTGAGCAGCACGATGAACTCTTCACCGCCCCAGCGGCAGACGATGTCGGAGTGCCGCAGGCAACTGTCCAGGTCCCGGGCGAAACCGATCAGCACCTGGTCGCCGGCCAGGTGGCCGTAGGTGTCGTTCAAGGCCTTGAAGTGGTCGAGGTCCAGCAGCAAGGCGGTCAGCGGTTTGGGCTCGCGCCGGGCTTCTTGCATGGCCTGCACGGCCAGCAGGTCGAAGCCGCGACGGTTGGGCAGTTCGGTCAGGCTGTCGAGGATGGCCTGGGCCTGGATCTTGTCCTGAAAGCGCTTGATGACCCGGTTGAGCAGGACCAGCACGGTCAGCGTGACCAGCAGGCAGATCAGCAGGTTGAGGTACAGCGACTGGCGGATTTCACCCAGGGCGCTGTCCTCGCGTTTGTCGACGAACAGGTACCAGTTCAGTTCCGGGATGAACCGCACATTGAGGAAATGTCCCTGGCCCTGCACGGAATATTCGTAGCTGCCGCTGTGGGGTTTGGGCAGCCGATTGACCAGGTCCTTCATGCTGTCCAGTTCACCGAGTTTCTGCCCGATGCGCGCCCCCTGCGGACCGCCTTCGGCGCCTGTCAGCACCAGGCGTCCGAAGTTGTCGACGAAATACACGCTGCGCTGATAACGCTGCTGGTACTTGTCGATCAGCTTGATCACGGCGTCGACGGTCAGGCCAACGCCGGCTGCGCCGATGAAACGGTCGTTGTAGTCGTGGACCTTGTAGTTGATGAAAAAGGTCAGGTTGTCCTTGTTGGCGAGGTCCGGGTCGACGTTGATCTCGTACGGATCCTTCATGTCCCGCACGCGGAAATACCAGGCGTCGCGGGGCTCGGTGGCCTTGACCTGCTTGAGCACCCCCTTGGCGTGGTAGTAAGTCAGGCTGGTGTTGGAGACGAAGAACGCGGTGTAGGCGCCGTAGTGGGTCATGACCTCGTTGAGGTAACGGGTCATCTGGTCGGAATCCTTTTCACCGTTGACCACCCAGTCGCGCATGAAGGTGTCGCGGGCCATCATCGAGGAGATCAGGATCGGCCTGACCAGGTCTTTCTGGATTTCCGAGTAGACCGTGTCCGAGGTCAGCGGCAGCTCGGTGTTGACGATGTTGTCGCGGATCGAGGCCCGGGAGGCGTAGTAACTGAGAAAGGAGGTGGCGAGGAAGCCTGCGCCCAGCAATGCGACCAGCGTGAGCACCAACGAGCGTTGAGAATACAGCGGCGAGCGAAGCGGCATGGCAGTTCCATTGGCAGTCATCCGATGGCAAGCATTCTAAGGGTACTGCCGGGAAATAACTGCTCCATGTACGCCGCGAATGGTCGTAAATCTTGCACGGACCTTGTGGGAGCGAGCTTGCTCGCGATGGCGGCGTGTCTGCCACATCAAGGCTGAATGTCACACCGCTATCGCGAGCAAGCTCGCTCCCACAGGGTTATGAGTCTGGTGTTTAGCCCCGTGTTTTCAGGTACATCCGCCAGCCGCCGAAATGACTGATGTTCACCGCGCCCTCCAGCCCATACGCCTCGCAGATAAATCCGCTCTCCCAGCGGCCGTCCGCCAGTTGCACCTTGCCCAATCCCAGCGGTGCCGGAATCCCGGTCAGGAACGAGCCCAGTTCTCGGCTGGGCAACTCCCAGACTTCCACGGCAATCGCCACGCCGCCATCCTTCACGCGAACCATGCCTGGACGCAACGGCGGGCCGCCGGCCAGGGCATGGAGTTGATAGTCCGGCGAGCTGAAGGTCGTTTCCAGTAACCGGGCGCCACGCTGCCTGAGCTGCCAGTTCAACGCCAGCCCGTCCAGGTGCGCACCGCAGACCACCAGCCGCGCCCGATCATGGCGTGCAACCGGCGCCGGTGCGGGAGCGGTCAGGCCTTGCTGGCGCTGCAAGGCATCGGCCACGCTCAACAGATACTGATCGGTGAAGGCCCGGCCAAACACGGTCACGCCCCATGGCAGGCCGTTGTCCATGAAGGCGCTGGGCACGGCGACGGCGGCGTAGTCGAGCAGGTTCATGAAGTTGGTGTAGTAGCCGAGGTCGGAATTGCGCAGCACCGGTTCGGCCTTGAGTTCCGCCAGCGACACCGGACGGCCGATGGTGGGCGTGACGACACAATCGAGGCCTTCCAGCGCCGTGTCGCACAGGGCTTTGAGCGCTTGCAGCCGGTATTGGGCGCGGAAGGTCTGCACGCCGTCGACGGCGGGTGCCTTGGCCAAGACAGCGCGAATCACCGGCAACACGGCCTCGGGGTTTTGTGCCATCAACTCCCCGGCCACGCTGTAGCGCTCGGCCACCCACGGGCCTTCATAGAGCAAACGAGCGGCCTCCAGAAACGGCGACAGATCAAGCTCCACCGCTTCGCCGCCCAAGGCCTTGAGACGGTCGATGGCATCACCGAACAACAACGGGCCTTCAGGGCAGCCAAAGAATTGCAGGTCCTGCGCGCGTGGCACGCCGAACCGGAACGGCCGTGGCGTGCCGAACGCCGAGCCGTCATTCCACAGCGGGTTGCTGCGGCTGTATTCGTCCCGTGGGTCGAGGCGTGCGGTGAGCGCCAGCAGCCGGCTGGCCTCCCGCGCGGTGGCGGTGAACGTAGTGACGCAATCGAGCGTACGACAGGCCGGTACCACGCCGGCCGTCGAGATCAGACCCTTGGTGGCTTTCATGCCGACCAGGTTGTTCAACGCCGCCGGCACGCGCCCGGAGCCGGCGGTGTCGGTCCCCAGGGAAAAACTCGCGACCCCGAGCGCCACTGCCAGCGCCGAACCGGCGCTGGAGCCGCCCGACGGATATTCCGGCAACACGCTGTTGGGGCACACGCCATAGGGTGAGCGGCTGCCATTGAGCCCGGTGGCGAACTGGTCGAGATTGGTCTTGCCCAACGGAATCGCACCCAGGGCCAGCAGTTGCTCGACGATGGTCGCCGAACGCTCCGGCACGTAGGCAAATGCCGGGCACGCCGCCGTGGTCGGAATGCCCGCCAGGTCGATGTTGTCCTTGATCGCGAATGGCACGCCGTACAGCGGCAGGCTATCGGGGTCGCGACCGTCGAGGGCGGCGAGGTACGGCTCCAGTTCATCGGCGCTGAGCAGGTGGATGAACAGGTGATAGTCCGGATTCAGCGCGGCGGCTTTATCCCGCAGGTTCGCCAGCAATTGCCGGGGGGTAAGGCTGCCGTCACGGTAGGCGCTGCGCAGGGCGTCGAGTTGCAGATTGATATTCATGGTGTCAGTCCTTTTCAAAATGGGTTCAGTCAAGTTCCAGCACCACGACGCGCTGTCCGGCGCGCACCGCCGAACCCGGTTGCACGCGCACCTCGCGCACCACGCCGGCCATGGGGGCGAGCAGGGGGATTTCCATCTTCATCGACTCCAGGATCACCAGCACATCGCCGGCCTCGACGCGGTTGCCGGCTTCGACCTGGACCTGCCAGAGGTTGCCGGCGATGTGGCTGTCGATGCTCTGTTGGCCGTTTTCCAGCGGTGCATCTTCGGTGGCCTCCGGGGCCGGTTCTTCACTGTCGAAATGCGCCTGGCCACTGGCGATCCAGCGTTCGCGCTCGGCATTGAATGCGCCTTTTTGCTGCTCGCGAAACGCGCCGATGGTCTGGGCTTCCTGCGTCAGAAACGCCTGGTAATCCGCCAGGTTCAACTGACTGTGTTCGATGTTCAGGTGAAAGCGCCCAAGGGGGAAATCCTGGCGAATGCGCAGCAGTTCATCGGCGCTGACCGGGTAGAAACGGATCTGATCGAAGAAGCGCAGCAGCCACGGCTTGCCATCGAACGCGGCGACTTCGCGGTAGCGGTTCCACATCTGTAGCGTGCGTCCGACAAACTGATAACCGCCGGGACCTTCCATACCGTAGACGCACATGTACGCGCCACCGATGCCCACCGAGTTCTCCGCGGTCCAGGTGCGCGCCGGGTTGTACTTGGTGGTCACCAGGCGATGGCGCGGATCGAGCGGGGTGGCGACCGGCGCACCGAGGTAAACGTCGCCCAGGCCCATCACCAGGTAACTGGCGTCGAACACCGTGCGTTGCACTTCATCGAGGTTCGGCAGGTCGTTGATGCGGCGGATGAACTCCAGGTTGCTCGGGCACCATGGCGCATCCTTGCGCACCGTGGTCATGTATTTCTCGATGGCCAACTGGCACGCCGGGTCGTCCCAGGACAGTGGCAGATGGACGATGCGCGAGGGCACCTGCAGGTCCTTGGCGGCGCACACGGCGTCCCATTCGCCGGCGACGATGCCGAGCAGGTCGGCCAGTGGCAGTTGTTCGGGTTGGTAGTGGACTTGCAGTGAGCGGATGCCTGGCGTCAGGTCGATCACGCCGTGCAGGTGTTGGCTTTCCAGGGCTTGCATGAGGGCATGGGCGCGAAAGCGCAGGACCAGGTCGAGTTCCGGTGCGCCGATTTCCAGCAGCAAATGCGTGTCGCCCGACAGCCGTGCTACCAGCCGCGTATCTCCCTGACCAATGTCCAGCACCACAGGCGACACCATCCCCTGTGGGAGCGAGCCTGCTCGCGAAGATGTGTCAGTCGACATCTGGGTGGCTGACACACCATCGCGAGCAGGCTCGCTCCCACAGGGGGGATTCCATTTCAGGGCCAGGGTGCGGGCGGTCTTGAGGTCGATGGGGGAGAACTGCACCTTGTCCCCCGCCTTCAGTTGACCAAGCTGCCAAAGATCCGCCTCGATCACCGTCACCGGGCACACGAACCCTCCAAGGCTTGGGCCATCCGGGCCGAGGATGACCGGCATGTCCCCGGTGAAATCCACCGCACCAATCGCATACGGATTGTCGTGAATGTTCGACGGATGCAAACCCGCCTCCCCACCATCGGAACGCACCCATTCAGGCTTCGGCCCGATCAGGCGCACACCGGTGCGGCTGGAGTTGAAATGCACTTCCCACTGGGTAGCGAAGAAGGTGCCGATGTAGTTTTCGGTGAAGTATTCCGGTGCACCGTGGGGGCCGTAGATCACGCGGATCTGCCGAACCGCCGGCAACTCGGTGATCTGATCCTCAGCCAGTTGCTGACCGGCGCTGCGGTCATTCAGCGCTGGCAGGTGCAACACGTCGCCGGCTCGCAAGGCGCGGCCACCGTGCCCGCCAAATTGCCCCAGGGTGAAAGTGCTTTTGCTGCCCAGGTAATCCGGTACCTGCAGGCCGCCACGCAGACACAGATAGCTGCGCGCGCCCGCGCCGGGAATGGTGCCGAGGCTCAAGCTGGCGCCTGCCGGAACCAACAGCGCAGTGTTCATCGGCACGCTTTGACCCTCGAGCAGCAATGGAATCACTGCGCCGGTCACCGCCACCACCGCCTCGCAATTGAAGCGCAGCAACGGCCCGCTCATGGTGATTTCCAGCGCCGCCGCGCCTTCGTCGTTGCCCAGCAAACGGTTACCCAGGCGCAGCGCCCGACTGTCCATCGGCCCTGACGGCGGCACGCCGACCGCCCAGTAACCGAGGCGCCCCGGATAATCCTGAACACTGGTTTGCGTACCGGCGCTGAGTACCTCGAACGTGTTGGCCTGATAGACCAGGCCTTCCAGGCAACGGGTCCACGGCTGGCCGCTGGCGAAAGGCGCATCCAGCAGTATCTGCCGCAGGTAATCGCGGTTGGTTTCCACGCCATAGAGCAGGCTGGCACCCAGCGCTTGATGCAGATCCTCAGCGGCCGCTTCGCGCGTCGACGCCCAACTGATGACTTTGGCGATCATTGGGTCGAAGTAGGGCGGGATCTCGCAGCCCGCTTCGACCCAGGTATCAATGCGCAGTCGTTTGCCATCGGCGTCAGGGAAATGCACCGCTGTGAGCAAACCGGGGCTTGGCTGGAAATCGCGCCCCGGATCCTCGGCATACAACCGCGCCTGAATCGCATGACCCTGCGGTTTCAAGCCCTGTACCAGATCGCTCAGCGGCGGCAGCTCACCGGCCGCCAATTGCACCATCCAGCGCACCAGGTCGACACCCCACACCTGTTCGGTGACGCCGTGTTCCACCTGCAAACGGGTGTTCACTTCCAGAAAATAGAAGCGCTGGGCTTCGCTGTCGAAGACGAACTCCACGGTGCCGGCGCTGCGGTAGTTCACCGCTTTGGCCAGTTTGATCGCCGCCGCGCACAGTTCATCGGCCATGCCCTCGGGCAGGTTCGGTGCCGGGGTTTCCTCAAGGACTTTCTGGTTGCGCCGCTGCACCGAACAGTCGCGTACGCCAAGGGCGATCACTTCGCCGCGACCGTCGCCGAACACCTGCACTTCCAGGTGACGGGCGCGCTGGATGTACTTCTCGATGAACACCCCGGCGTCGCTGAAATTGTTCTGGCCCAGGCGTTTGACCGCTTCGAAGGATTCGCTCAACTCGGCCGCGCTGCGGCACACGCGCATGCCGATGCCGCCACCGCCGGCGGTGCTCTTGAGCATCACCGGGTAGCCGACCTGTTCACCGGCGATCAATGCTGTGTCGAGGCTCTCGAGCAACTCGGTGCCTTCAAGCATGGGCACACCCTGTTGCCTGGCCAGGGCACGGGCGGTGTGCTTGAGACCGAACACCCGCAGTTGTTCCGGTGTCGGGCCGATGAAGGCGATGTCGGCGGCTTCGCAGGCTTCGGCGAATGTGGCGTTTTCCGAGAGGAAGCCGTAACCGGGATGGATCGCGGTGGCACCGCTGGCTTTGGCGATGGCGAGGATTTTATCGACCGCCAGGTAGGTGCCGGCGGCCGCGCCTTCACCGAGGCTGTGCGCCTCGTCGGCCTGCAGGATGTGCAGGCTGGCCGCGTCGGCTTCGGAATAAACGGCGACACCCTGCACCTGCAGTTCACGCAAGGTCCGCAGGATACGGCAGGCAATGGCGCCACGGTTGGCAATCAGGACTTTTTCGAACATGGCATAACCCCCGGAGGCGATTGCGCATCAGCCTCGACTGGGATGCGGGCCGTCCCGCAGTTTTTTGAAAGGCATCGGGGTCGTCCCCGGTGGCAGAATCACAAATTTCAAAACCACCGCCGCCCCCTGTGGGAGCGAGCTTGCTCGCGATGGCGGAGTGTCAGTCGACTTCAAAGGAACCTGTGTCGACGCAATCGCGAGCAAGCTCGCTCCCACAGGGTTAATCAGTGTTCTTGCTGTTTGAGGCACTGACCTGAGCGGGCCTGGCACAGGGTGAACAGCCAGCGGCGCAAGCGCGCGAGTTTCAGTTCCATACCAGTAGCTCCGCCGGTGTCGGGTTGTAGGCGTTGCACGGGTTGTTCAGTTGCGGGCAGTTGGAGATCAGCACGATCACGTCCATCTCGGCGCGCAGGTCGACGTACTTGCCTGGCGCGGAAATCCCGTCTTCGAACGTCAAGCCGCCGTCGGCGGTGACCGGCACATTCATGAAGAAATTGATGTTCGGCCCGATGTCGGCCTTGCCCAGACGTCCGTCGTGGACACAGGCGCGCAGGTAGTTGTCGCGGCAGCTGTGCATGTAGCGTTTCTCCAGGGCGTAGCGCACGGTATTGCTCTCTTGCGCACAGGCGCCGCCGAGGGTGTCGTGACGTCCGCACGTGTCGGCGACGATGGTCAGCATCGGTTTGCCGAGGTTGGAATACAGCACGCTGCCGGTGCTCAGGTATACGCTGTTCTGCCGGCGCAACGTGCGCTGCACGTCGTAGCGTTCCTTGGGATTGGCGACGCTGTAGAACAAGGTGTCGACGGCCTGATTGCCTTCCAGATCGAGGATGCGCAGGGTCTGGCCGGCCTTGACCTCCATCAGCCAGGGTTCGCCGGCGGGGATGGTGGCGCGGTAGATCGCGGTGTCTGGTTGCCTGCTTGTGTGAACGGCAGCGGTAGCGATTGCGAGTGACATGGCAACGATCCTCAGGCAAACAAACGGTCGGTGTTGATGAAACCGCGCTCGTTTTCCGGGCGCGAGATGCGGCAGTGTTCGGCGACGCTGGCGTCGGCGTTCATCCAGCTGAGCTTCAGTGGTTTCGGCGCGTATTCCGGCGACGGGTCCATCGGATGCTGCAGGGCGGTGAGCACCACCAGGGTGTCCATCGGTGCGTACAACTCGATGTAGTCGCCAGCCTTGGAATTGCCCTCGACGAAATGGAAGCGCCCGGCGTCATCGACGTTCACGCGGCTGAACAGATTGAGGGTCATCAGCAGGTCGGACAGGCCCAGCCCCCACTTGCCCAGTTCCACCAGCAGGTTGTCGGTGCCGTTGCGGAAGAAGCCGTTGCGCAGTTCCTGGTAGCGGCCCGCACCGTACTTTTCTGCCACTTCTTCGGCGCAGAGCACGCCGCCCAGGCTGTCGCTCCAGCCGCAGGTGTCGGCGGTGATGGCGGCGAGCACGCGGCCCATGTCCGAGTACAGGCAATGGCCGGCGGTGAGCTTGGCGGTGTGTTGGCATTTGAGGCTGTCGGGCAGGTTCAGGCGCTCGGTTTTTTCGTTGGCGTTGAGCAGTGTCAGGCTGACGTTGGCACCACCACGCAGGTCGGTCAGGCGCAGCAATTGGCCGCGCTTGAGCACGAAGGAACGATGGCCGCCGCCGGGGAGCATTTCTTCGGCGAAGGGCGGGAACAGTTGGGTCGAATCAGTCATTGTGAAAAATCCTCTAAGCGATACGAAGCGTGCCCGCCACCGGCAGCGGCAGGGCGTCGACGGCTTTGCACTGGGCGCGGCGGTCGCTGTTCAAAGGGATGTCGTAGGTGATGCGCGCGCCATAGCGACCGGGCGCATGCGGGTCGAGGCGGACCTTGTCGAACACCAGCAGGCGGGTGCCGAGGCTGAAGCCTTCGGACAGGTCATGGGTGACCATGAACACCGTCAGCCGGGTCTCGCGCCACAGCTCCAGGAGCAAGGCGTGCATGTCTTTGCGGATGCCCGGATCGAGGGCGCCGAAGGGTTCGTCGAGCAGCAACACCCGCGGTTTCATGATCAGCGCTTGGGCGATGGCCAGCCGTTGTTGCATGCCGCCGGAGAGCTGCGCCGGGTACTTGTCCAGTGAATGGCCGAGGCCGACCTTGTGCAGCAGCACCGAGGCCTGTTCGCGCGCCTCTTTTTTCGCACTGCCGAACAGGCGCCCGAACAAGGGCGAACGCGGCAGTTCGAGGCCGAGGGCGACGTTGTCCAGCACGCTCAGGTGCGGGAACACCGAGTAGCGCTGGAACACCACGCCACGGCTGGCATCCGGTTCACCGGCCAAGGGCTGGCCGTCGAGCAGGATCTCGCCGCGACTGGCGCGTTCCTGGCCGAGCAGCAGGCGCAGAAAGGTCGATTTACCACAACCGGACGCACCCACCAGTGTGCAGAACTCACCCTCGTTGACGTTCAGGTTGAGGCCTTCAAGCACCACTTGATCGGCGTATTGTTGCCAGACGTTTTTAACAGTGATGAAGCTCATTTGGCGGCCCCCTCATACCAGGGGAACGCACGCCGGGTCAGGCGTTTAAGGCCCCAATCCATCAGCCAGGCGAGCAGGGTGATCCACACCACGTAGGGCAAGATCACGTCCATCGCCAGGTAGCGACGCACCAGGAAGATCCGGTAGCCGAGGCCGTCGGTAGAGGCGATGGCCTCGGCGGCGATCAGGAACAGCCATGCCGAGCCGAGCATCAAGCGCAGCGAGATCAACAGCCGTGGCAACAGTTGCGGCAGCACAACCCGCAGCATCAGGGTCCAGGTGGACGCGCCGAGGGTCTGGGCCTTGATCAGCAGTTCCACGGGAATCTCCCGGGCACGCTGTTCCAGGTCCCGGGCCAGCGCCGGGGTGATGCCGATGACGATCAGCATCACTTTCGACAATTCCCCCAGGCCGAAGACGATGAACAGGATCGGCAGGATCGCCAGCGGCGGCACCATCGACAGCACCGTCAACAGGGGTGACAACGGCGCACCGAACAGCGGCAGGGTGCCGGCGGCGATGCCCAGGCACAGCCCGGCCAGGGCGCTGATGCCCAGGCCGATGGCCAGGCGTTGCAGGCTGGAGGCCGTGTCCTGCCAGAGCAGGTATTCGCCGGTGCGGGTGTCGGCCACGAAGGCCAGGCGTTTCACCGCATCGCTCATCTGCACGGCGCTGGGCAGCAGCTTGTCGTTGGGGTTGTCCGTCAGCCGCTCGGCCGAGCCCATGAAGTAGGCGAACAGCACCAGGGCGAACGGCAGGATCACCAACAACAGGCGACTCGGGCGGTCCGGGTGACGGTTGATCAGGCGCATGGCCAAGTCCTCTGTTTACAGCTTGGCGTCGGCGGCCATCTGCACGTAGCTCGGGTCGAAGCGCAGCTTGAGGTTGCCTTTGTCGCCGCTGGTCACGCCGTTGGCGAAGGCCATGCCGACCGCGCTGGTGTCCTTGGCGCCTTCACCGAGCAAGCCGTGCTGGAAGGAGAACTCGGCGACCTTTCGCATGGTTTCCGGCAGTTGCTTGCTGGTGGAAAAGGCGAGGGCTTCCTTGGGCGTGGCGAACAACTTGGTGGTGTCCAGTTGCGCCTGGAAACCCGCCAGGTCAGTGCCCGAGGCCTTGGCCATGTGTTCCAGCGCGGCTTTGCTGGCGGCGTTTTTCGCGTTCATCAACTCAACCACTTCAAACCAGGCACCGGTCAGTGCCTTGCCCAGGGCCGGGTTGTCTTTGAGGGTGGTGCTGTTGACCACCATCATGTCCATGATTTCGCCAGGGATCTGGCTCGAATTGAACACTTCAGTCACCGCGGGCTTGGCCTTGATGTCCGATAGCATCGGGTTCCAGGTGGTGACGGCGTTGACCTGTTCGGTGTTGAAGGCGGCCGAGATGTCGGCGTCGGAGGTGTTGACCACTTTCAGGTCTTTCTCGGTGAGGTCCACTGAGTCCAACGCGCGGGCCAGCAGGTAATGGGAGACCGAGAGCTCCACCAGGTTGACGTCCATGCCCTTGAGGTCGGCGACTTTCTTGCCTTCGCCCTTGAGCACGATGCCGTCGTTGCCGTTGGAGAAATCGCTGACGATCAGCGCGGTGCTGTCGACGCCGCCAGCGGCGGGAATGGTCAGTGCATCCATGTTGGTCATGGTGCAGCCGTCGAACTGGCCGGCGGTGTATTGATTGATGGATTCGACATAGTCATTGAGCTGCACCACATCGATCTGGATGCCGTACTTCTTCGCCCATTTGTCGACGATGCCCTGGCTGCCGGCGTACTCCCACGGCATCCAGCCGGCGTAAATGGTCCAGCACACGCTGAAGTGGTCTTTCTGGGCTGCCTGGGACGAGAAGCTCACGAGGGCTGCGAACGCAGCAGCGAGCAGGGCGGGTAAACGAAGCTGGGACATGGTGGTTCTCCAGTTGATCAAGGACGGACAGGACGGCAGCGGCACCGCTAACGGTGGCTTGTCTCCCGGGCTTTTGTCCCGCCGTGTAACCTCAACTGGAGGTCGCCGACTCTCGGACCAGTCACTCGCGTTTGCGAGCCGGAACCCTAGTCAGCCATTTGCAGATTGTGGTGCCGCGAACCTGTAGTGACTCCTGCACGGGGTTGTTAAAGCGAGAGGCGTGCCAAGTTGGCCCGAGCGCTCTAGCGTGGGGGACAGGGAGGTCGACGGTGCTGATCGGAGGGGTGCACTGCCTTGTGATGGTGCGCGGGTGCACCGCATTGGAACCTGTCTGCCGCTGATCAGAAGGTGGATACAACGTCGCACTTGGCAGGGGATTGCCAGTCAAAACAGGTGTCAGCCGGTGTGTGCCGACTGCTGTCACAGGTCTTTACGGAGGCCGCCATGTTACGTCGATTGTTGTTGGGTGCAGTGCTTGGTCTCGGACTGTCTGGCTGCTACTACTACGACGGTCCTGTCGACGTCTACGGGGGATCTTATTACTACCCCGGCTACTACTCGCCTTATTACTACGGTTACTACGGTCCGCGTTATTACGGTGGTTATCGCGCCTTTTACTACGGTGGGCATGGTTACTATCGTGGCCACGGTGGTGGACATCATGGTGGTGGACATCACGGCGGTGGACACCGTTGATCAGGGCGTGAATGGATGAAAAACCTTTCATCGGGCAGATGTTTCTACTTATTTCAAGGACGCACCAGATCCCGAATTCGGTGTCTGATCTTTCGACAGTCACCGAACATTTGACTGTCGCCTGCCAGCGTCGCTGGTGTGGCTCATCCGCGGTCCAGGAGGCCGCCATGCTCTGTCAAAACAAGCTGCGCCGAATTCTACTGCTTGCAGTGTTGGGATTGTCCCTTGGTGGGTGCGTGCCTTACTACGATGAAGGAGGCAGTTACTACAGTTCCGAGGTCTATACCTCGCCATCGCCAACCTATTACGCCGGGGGGAGTTCCTACTACTCCAATGGTGGCGGTTACTACACACCGCCACCCCGGTACTACGTGCCTCCAGCGCGGTATTACCAGCCGACACCGCGCTATTACTCACAACCGCGGGTGTATCAGCCGTCGCGCCACTACTCGCCGCCGCGGATGTATCAATCGTCTCGCCATTACCAGTCGGCCCCTCGTTATTATCAGCCGTCACGGGGCGACTACCGCACGCATCAGAACCATGGCTGGGACGGCCGTAACCGCGGGAACTGGAACAACGACTATCGCGGTAACGGTCGCGGCTATCGCAACGGGCGGGGCGGCCACCGCTAATCTGTCAGTCAAATGTCAAACCTGTGGGAGCGAGCCTGCTCGCGATGGCGGTGTGTCAGGCACTCCGTCTTCGCGAGCAGGCTCGCTCCCACAGTTTGTTCAGTATTCGGACAAATCCGCCAACGGATGCCGACCTTCCCAGGCCTTGTGAAAATGCGCCTCCACCACCGCGTCCGGCACGTTGTTGATGTCCGGCCAGTGCCAGTGCGGCTTCTGGTCCTTGTCGATCAACCGCGCACGCACGCCTTCGCTGAATTCCGGATGACGACAGCAGTTGAGGCTCAGGGTGTATTCCATCTGGAAGACTTCGGCCAGCGACAGGTGCCGGGCCCGGATGATCTGCTCCCATACCAGATGGGCGGTCAGCGGCGCACCTTCACTCAGGGCCCTGGCCGCGCGGCTGAGCAACAGATCGCTGTGATCGCGCAGGGCGCTGATGGCCTTCCAGGCGCAACGCACATCGCTGACATCCAGTAGCTCGTCGATCTGCCGGCGGCGCGGCAACCACTGGGCTTCGGGCATCTGCGCCAAGGCTTCCTGCTGCAAGGCCTTGAGCAGGCTGTTGAGCTGCATGGGTGTCTGTTCCTGCCAGTTCAATTGCAGCAGGCCTTCGATCAACTCCGGCTGCTGTTCATCGAGCATAAAACGATCCGCCAGGTCCAGATCGATGGCATCGCGGCCGTTCATGTGCGCGCCGGTCAGGCCCAGGAACAACCCGAGCTTGCCGGGCAGGCGCGACAGGAACCAGCTGGCGCCAACATCGGGGTACAGGCCGATGCTGATCTCCGGCATGGCCAAGCGGCTGCTCGGTGTGACGATACGGGTGCTCGCTCCTTGCAGCAGTCCCATGCCGCCACCGAGCACATAGCCGTGCCCCCAGCAGATCAACGGCTTGGGGTAGGTGTGCAGTTTGAAGTCCAGGCGATACTCCGCCGCAAAAAACTGCGCAGCCAGTGGCGGTACTTCACCCGGATGGACGCGACAGGCTTCCACCAGGCTGCGCACTTCACCGCCGGCGCAAAAGGCCTTGGCGCCATTGCCGCGCAACAGGACGCAGACGATCTGCGGGTCCTTGGCCCAGGCTTCCATACGGTCGCGCAGGGCGTTGATCATCGGCAGGGACAGGGCGTTCAGGGATTTTTCGGCATCCAGGCTGGCGATACCGATGCGCGCGCCGTCGGTGCCGGTAAGTTCTTCGAAGTGCAGATTCATCGTGACCTCGATCGGGAATTTGAGGGTTAAGTATGATCGCTGTGTGGGAAAGTGCCGGATCTGCATCAGATCAATTGACAAGCGTGGTGAGCTTTCCTAGGGTTCGCCCCATTCTTTTTGCCGGATGTAACCATGACTGCTGACGACCGTATCAAACTCGAACCGGGCTGGAAGGAGGCACTGCGTGCCGAATTCGACCAGCCCTACATGGCAGAGTTGCGAAACTTCCTGCAACAGGAGCGGGCGGCCGGCAAGGAGATCTATCCGCCGGGGCCGATGATTTTCAATGCGCTCAATTCCACGCCGCTGGACAAGGTCAAGGTGGTGATCCTCGGTCAGGATCCCTATCACGGTCCGGGCCAGGCCCACGGCTTGTGCTTCTCGGTGCAACCCGGCGTGCCGGCGCCACCGTCACTGGTGAACATCTATAAAGAGCTCAAGCGCGACCTGAACATCGACATCCCCAACCATGGCTACCTGCAGAGCTGGGCCGATCAGGGCGTGCTGATGCTCAACACCACCATGACCGTCGAGCGCGCCAACGCCAATGCCCACAAGGACAAGGGCTGGCAGTTTTTCACCGATAGGGTCATAGAAGTGGTCAGCCAGCAACAGCCGCACCTGGTGTTCATGCTGTGGGGCGCCCATGCGCAGAGCAAGCAGAAGCTGATCGATGCGACCAAGCACCTGGTGCTGACCTCGGTGCACCCGTCACCGCTGTCCGCCTATCGCGGCTTCCTCGGTTGCGGGCACTTCAGCCGGACCAACAAATTTCTGGAGCAGAATGGCGAGACGCCGATCGAGTGGCGGTTGCCGCCGGTTTGATGTGTTGACGGGGCTGGCCCCTTCGCGAGCAGGCTCGCTCCCACAGGGATCACGCGAACCCTGTGGGAGCGAGCCTGCTCGCGATGAAGTCGACTCGGTCTTACTCCGGATTGCGGTTCCAATACTTGAACAACGGCTCCGCCAGAAACAGCACAAACAACAACCTCATCACCTGCATCGCCGTCACCAGCGGCACCGACAACTGCAGGGTCTCCGCCGTCAGGCTCATCTCGGCGATACCGCCCGGCATCATGCCCAATGTCAGTGAGCGCAGATCCAGGTGAGTCAGCGCACTCAAGCCCAAGGCCGCTGCAGTCGCAATCAGCATGGTCAGCACCGTGCCGATCAAGGTGCGGCCCATGAACGATGGCGCACGCCGGAAAAACTGCCGGTTGAAGTGACAACCCAGGCCGCTGCCGATCAACCACTGGCCGATCTGGCTGCCGCCGTTGGGCAAGCCGATGTGCAGGTCCCAGCCGATGCTGACCGCCGCACTGACCAGCAACGGCCCGAACAGCCAGGGGTTGGGTTGACGCAGGCGTTCCCAGATCCATGCAGCCAAGGCGCCAGCAGGAAACAGCACCGCCAGCCAGCGCCAATCGATGCTGCCCGCGTGGGCAATCGGCGTACCGTCACCCAGTAAATACTTGAAGGCCGCCGGTACGCACAGCACCACCACCAACACCCGCAAGCTTTGCCCCGCCGCCACACGGCTGAGCACCGCACCATTGCGCGCGCCGAGGTTGACCATCTCCCCGGAACCGCCGGGCATGCTGGAAAAGAACGCGGTGGCGCGATCCTCACCGGTGCGGCGCATCAGCCACACGCCGACCACGGCGGACAGGCTGGTGACCAACGCACCGAAAAAGATCAGACCGAAATGACTCAGCACCTGCTCCATCACCAGCGGGGTGAAGTGCAGGCCGATACCGATGCCGACGATCCACTGGCCGCACTTGCGGCCGCCAGGGATTTCGGCCAATTGCCAGGGGGTCAGGCAGCGCACGAGGATGATCGCCAGCAACGAGCCGACCATCCACGGCAAAGGCCAGCCGACCTGGCTGGCGAGGTAACCGCCCAGCAGGCCGACCAGCGGGGTTCCCCACCAGGCTTTGAACGGTGTTCGATCAGACATCGGGGATGACGCGTTGCGCGGCCGAACGTTTGCGCCAGATGCGGATGAGTGGCATCAGCAGCATGATCGCCGTCAGGATCCAGCAACCGAAGGTGATCGGGCTCGACCAGAGGATTTCCAGCGCACCGTTGGAAATCGACAGGGCGCGGCGCAGGTTTTGTTCCATCAATCCTCCGAGGATGAAGCCCAGCAATACCGGCGACAGCGGGAAGTCCAGCTTGCGCAGGATATAACCGAAGATACCGATGCCGATCATCAGGAACAGATCGAACGTTGTCGCGTGCACCGCGTAGACACCGATCCCGGTGATGATCGCGATCACCGGCACCAGTGCCCAGTTCGGCACGGCGAGGATGCGGGTAAAGATGCGGATCATCGGGATATTGAGGATCACCAGCATCACGTTGGCGATGAACAACGAAGCGATCAGGCCCCAGACAATGTCCGGTTGCTGCTGGAACAGCAGCGGGCCCGGGGTGATGTTGTACAGCGACAATGCACCGATCATCACCGCCGTGGTGCCGGAACCTGGAACGCCGAGGGTCAGCATCGGCACCAGCGCACCGCAAGCTGCGCCACCGATGGCGGTTTCCGGCGCTGCGAGGCCGCGCATGTCACCCTGGCCGAAAGTACCCTTGGCGCCCGCCATGCGTTTTTCGGTCATGTAGGCCACGGCACTGGCCAGGGTCGCACCGGCACCCGGCAATACGCCCATGATGAAACCCAGTACACCGCAACGGATGTTCACCACGAACACCGACGCCGCTTCCTTGAAGTTGAACATCATCCGGCCGGTGGCTTTGACCGCTTCCTGGCCGTGGTGGGTTTTTTCCAGCAGCAGGAGGATTTCGCTGATGGAGAACAAGCCCAGCACCAGCACGACGAACTGGATGCCGTCGGTCAGGTGAATGTTGTCCCCGGTGAAGCGATACACACCGCTGTTGGCGTCGATGCCGACGGTCGACAGGAACAGACCGATCAGCGCCGCGATGAACGTCTTCAACGGACGGTCACCGGCCATGCCGCCGAGGCAGACAATCGCAAACACCATCAGTACAAAATATTCCGCGGGGCCGAAGGCAATCGCCCATTTCGCCAGCAGCGGGGCGAACAGCACCATGCCGCAGGTGGCGATAAAGGCACCGATGAACGAGCTCCATGCCGACAGTGACAGTGCTACACCGGCCAGGCCTTTGCGGGCCATCGGGTAACCGTCGAGGGTGGTCATCACGGTGGACGCTTCGCCCGGGATGTTCAGCAGGATCGAGCTGATCCGGCCGCCGTATTCGCAACCCAGATACACCGCCGCCAGCAGGATCAGTGCCGATTCCGGTGGCAGGCCGAGGGCGAATGCGATCGGGATCAACAGTGCCACGCCGTTGATCGGCCCCAGGCCCGGCAACAGTCCGACCACTGTACCGATCAGGGTGCCGCACAGTGCAGTCACCAGGTTGTACGGGCTCAGCGCGACGCCGAAACCCTGACCCAAATAGCCAAGAGTATCCATATCAGTTCTCCAGAACGTCGAGCACGCCCAAGGGCAGCGGTACGTCCATCAACTTGTCGAACAGCAGGTAGAGGCCGACGGCCATCAAGCTGATGATCACAATGCTTGGCACCCAGCGACCGCCATACAGTCGCGCCATGGGCACGCCGATCAGGATGCTGGCGACGATGAAACCCAGGGGTTCGAAGGTGCCGGCGAACACCAGCAACAGCACCACGCAGATGCCGATCTTGGTCAGGGTTTCGCGATCCAGCGGCGGCTCGTCAGCACTGTGCTTGATCGGAGCCGGACGGAACACCATGTACAACAGCGCTGAGCCCATCAGGCCGAGCATCAGCAATGGAAAAGCCCGAGGCCCCACCGGTTCGTAGGAAAAAGCCGCTTGGTACGGCCACGCCATCAATGCCAGGCCGACACAGGCCAGCAACAGCACCGAAGCAAAAATGCGTTGTAAGAGCATGAGGAACTCCTGTGCCGCGACTCCGCCAAACGGAGTTGCAGCCGCTAGACAGGGACGATCACTGGATCAGGCCGAACTCTTTGGCCAGCACTTTGTAGTCCGCGACCTGCTTCTTCACATAGGTGTCCAGCTCCGGGCCGGTCATGGCGAACGGGAACAGTTCACGCTGGTCGCGCAACTTGGCGAACTCCGGTGAAGCCAGCAGTTTGTCGAACGAATCCTTCCACCAGGCGTAGTCCTCGTCGCTGACTTTCGGCCCCAGGTAGAAACCGCGAACCACCGGCCAGACGATGTCGTAGCCTTGTTCGCGGGCGGTCGGGATGTCCTTCATTTCCGGCTCGTCCAGACGCTTGTCGGAGAACACCGCCAGCAGGCGCATGTCACCGCTCTGGATGTGCGGCATGGAGTCGGAAATGTCGGTGCTGCCAACCTGGATATGACCGCCGAGCAGGGCCGTGGCGATCTCGCCGCCCCCTTCGAGGGCGACGTAACGCAGGTCGCGCGGGTTGATCCCGGCGGCCTTGGCGATCAGCGCGGTCTGCATCCAGTCCTGGCTGCCGACGGTGCCGCCGGAACCGATCACCACTTTGCTCGGATCTTTCTTCAGGGCCTGGACCAGATCGTCGAGGGTCTTGTAGGGCGAATCGCTCTTCACCGCGATGGCGCCGTAGCTGGTGCCGACGGCGGCCAGCCAGCGCACATTGCTTTCATCGAAACGACCGAACTTGCCTTGGGCCAGGTTCAGCAGCGAACCACTGGACCAGGCCACCAACGTACCGGCATCGGCCGGACGCTGGGCGACCACCGCGTTGTACGCCACCGCGCCGACACCGCCGGGCATGTAGGTCACCCGCATCGGTTTGGTCAGCAGCTTTTCGTTGACCAGCGCGCTTTGCGCCAGTTTGCAGGTCAGGTCGAAACCACCACCGGGCGAGGCCGGGGCGATGCATTCCGGGCGTTTAGGCTCGGCCATGAGTTGGCCGGCGAACAGCACACAGCTGGCGGCGAGGGCGAAACGGCGCATTGAACGATTCATTTTTGTCTCCAGTGGAGTTTTTGTTTTTCGGGATGATTCAGGTGCGACGATTCCGCACGGTGCTGGTGTGTTCGAATCCACACGGACTGAACGACGGGCAGCCGGCTTCGGCGCTGGCAAGCGTAAACATCGGGGAGCAAGAGAAAGGGCGGGGCGGGCAAGCCTGAAGCTGTGTGGACAGCATGGTGCAGTACCTCGTTTATTGTTCTTATTGGCGAAAACGCTTCGAGGCGTTTTTCGGTAGTTACATGTCAAAGCACGTTTTCAAACTACGATTCGATGGTCGGCAGTCGAAACCATCCGTGGGGCGACTCTAACCACCCAACCTTTCGCTAACCTTTCAGCGGGCTTTCACGGTTTTTCGGGCTTCACAGCGGTGATTGCGGCTGTAAACTCCGCGCCAAAGAATGGCGTCGGCCATCCCTGAACGAGGTATAGATCCATGCGTGTCCTGCTCGTCGAAGACCATTTGCAGCTCGCCGAAAGTGTCGCCCAGGCGCTCAAGAGCACCGGGCTGACCGTGGACGTCCTGCACGATGGCGTGGCAGCCGACCTGGCGCTGGGTAGCGAGGAATACGCCATGGCGATCCTCGATGTCGGCTTGCCACGCATGGATGGTTTCGAAGTGCTGGCGCGCCTGCGGGCACGGGGCAAGAACCTGCCGGTGTTGATGTTGACCGCCCGCAGCGACGTCAAGGATCGGGTCCATGGCCTGAACCTCGGTGCCGACGATTACCTGGCCAAGCCGTTCGAGCTGACCGAACTCGAAGCCCGGGTCAAGGCGTTGCTGCGCCGCAGTGTGCTGGGCGGTGAACGCATCCAGCGTTGTGGTGTGCTGGCCTATGACCTGGAAACCCGGCGTTTCACCCTCGGGGAAGAGTTGCTGACCCTGACCTCCCGCGAGCAAGCGGTACTCGAAGCCCTGATCGCGCGCCCGGGTCGGGTGATGAGCAAGGAGCAACTGGCGTCGCAAGTGTTCGGTCTGGATGAAGAGGCCAGTCCCGATGCGATCGAAATCTACGTGCACCGCCTGCGTAAGAAACTGGATGGCCAGCCGGTCGCCATCGTGACCTTCCGTGGCCTCGGTTACTTGCTGGAAAGCCGCGATGCATAAGCCCAGCAGCTTGCGCTGGCGGTTGTTGTGGAACCTGGCGCTGTTGCTGGTGGTGTTGATGCTGGCCAGCGGGTTGAGCGCTTACTGGAACGGTCGTGAAGCCGCCGACACGGCCTATGACCGGACCTTGCTGGCCTCGGCGCGCACCATCGCCGCCGGTGTCTCCCAGCGCGACGGCACCCTGAGTGCCGACGTGCCCTACGTGGCCCTCGATACCTTTGCCTACGACAGTGCCGGGCGAATTTTCTACCTGGTCAACGATATCAATCAGAAGCTGATTTCCGGTTACGAAAACCTGCCCGCGCCACCGCCGGGAACGCCGCGTACCGATGACTATCCGGCACTGGCGCGTTTCTACAACGCTCAGTACCGCGGGCAGAACGTGCGCGTGGTGAGCCTGCTCAAGCCCGTGAGCGAGCCCAACATGAACGGCATGGCGGAAATCCGCGTGGCCGAAACCGATGAAGCGCGCGTCAGCATGGCCCGCAGTCTGGCGGCGGATACCTTGCTGCGCCTGGGCATGCTGGCAATCGGTGCGTTGATGCTGGTGTGGTTTGCGGTGAGTGCCGCGTTGCGCCCGCTGGAACGCCTGCGCACGGCGGTGGAAGAGCGCCAGCCGGACGATCTGCGCCCCTTGCCATTGGTGGAAGTGCAGCGCGAATTGTGGCCGCTGGTGCGCGCCCTCAATCACTTTACCGAGCGTCTACGTGGACAGTTCGAGAAGCAGGCGCAATTCATTGCCGACGCCGCCCACGAACTGCGCACGCCATTGGCAGCCCTCAAGGCGCGACTGGAGCTGGGCATGCGCTCGGCCGAGCCCGATACCTGGCGCAGCACCCTGGAGACCGCCGCCCAGGGCACTGACCGCTTGACCCATCTGGCCAATCAGTTGCTTTCCCTGGCACGGGTCGAAAATGGCGCCCGGGCGATTGCCGAAGGTGGCGCGCAGTTGCTCGACCTCAGTCAACTGGCTCGGGAACTGGGCATGGCCATGGCGCCGTTGGCCCACAAGCGCGGCATCGCGCTGGCGCTGGAAGCGGATGAACCCGTCTGGTTGCGAGGCGAGCCGACGCTGTTGAACGAACTGCTGAGCAATCTGGTGGATAACGCGCTGGCCCACACGCCGCCGGGTGGCAACGTGATCCTGCGGGTCTCGGCGCCTGCCGTGCTGGAAGTCGAAGATGATGGCCCCGGCATTCCGCTTGAGGAGCGCGACCGGGTGTTCGAACGCTTTTACCGGCGCAATCAGCACGTGGCCGGTTCAGGGTTGGGGTTGGCGATTGTCGGCGAGATCTGCCGCGCGCATCTGGCGCAGATCAGCCTGCACGATGGTGAGCGGGCGGGGTTGAAGGTGCGGGTGAGTTTTGTTGCAGGGGAGTGATGCGGTGTCTGTTCTGGCCTCTTCGCGAGCAGGCTCGCTCCCACAGGGATTTGTGTGTTGCATAGATCCAATGTGGGAGCGAGCCTGCTCGCGAAGGGGGCGAAGCAGTCCTTGATCAGTAAAACATCGACCGTGTTTCCTCCAGGTCGGCGCACATCGCCTCGTCGTCGATGTCGATGCCAAGCGCATTGAAGGCCGGCACGCTCAACGGATCAATACGAGCGAACGGATGGTCGGTGTCCTTATGGCAATACAGGCTGGCCACCTGCACCAGATCCACATAGTCGACCTGCGCCGACTGGCGTTTGAAATCCAGGTAGAGCTGCGGCACCTGCACCAGCATGTCGGGAAAGTCCCAGACCTTGAGCAGTTTTTCGCCGATCAGGGGATGAATCCGGTCGATCACATGGTTGAGGCTGACCGGGTCGGACAGCAGTTCATAGTGATCTTCGGCGTAGGTCAGGATCGGCAGCACGCCAATTTGATGCACCAGCCCGCCAAGGGCAGCCTGGTCGGGCTTGAGCCGGGTGTAACTGCGGCACAGGGCATAGCTGACGCCGGCGATTTCCAGGCTTTTGCGCCAGACTTCGCGCATTTTCTGTTCCACCACGTCGGAGCGGGCGTGGAAAATCTGCTCCATGACCAGGCCGATCGCCAGGTTGCAGCTGTAGTTGATGCCCAGGCGAGTGATCGCGGTGTGCAGGTCGGTCACTTCCTGGGTCGCACGCAACAGCGGGCTGTTGACCACTTTGATCAGGCGCGCCGACAGCGCGGTATCACGGCCGATCACTTTGCTCAGGGTACTGACGCTGACTTCCGGGTTTTCCGCGGCCTTGCGAATTTGCAGGGCCACTTCCGGTAACGTTGGCAGAACCAGGTCATCGTTATTGATGGCCTCAACCAAATCCTGTTGGACCTTTTCCGCCAGCTCGCTCATTGAGTCTCTCTAGGCCAAGTGCTGCCGTTATTGCTGGATTTCGCGATCGCGGTCCAGTTCATAAGGCAGGTCGAGCAGCTGCAAGGACGGCCCTTCGAGCGCCCCCAGGTGGATGTCTCCACTGTCTGCTGCTTCGGCTTGCAACACCGCCAGGAGCTCAATGCCTTGCCCGGCGCGGGCAGCCAGCACCACTTCGCCGATGGAGCTGCCATGGGTCGGGGAGAACAGCGCCATACCCGGTTCCGGCAGCTCGCCGGCAGCCAGTTGCAGGCGATACAGGCGACGCTTGAGCTTGCCCAGGTACTGCATGCGCGCGACGATTTCCTGGCCGGTGTAGCAACCTTTCTTGAAGCTCACGCCACCGATCGCTTGCAGGTTGAGCATCTGCGGGATGAACAACTCGCGGGTGCCGGGCATGACCTGGCCGATTCCTGCGCGGACCTGGCCCAGCAGCCATTGATTCAGATCGCCTTCGCTCAGCACTGCCGACAGCTTGCCTTTGACCGCGTCGGCAAGACCTGCGGCGACCCACAGTTCGGCGCGTTCAGGCGAGACACGGATGGCAATCAGCCCATCGTTGCGCACGACGCTGTCGGTTTCTGCCGGCAGGTCCAGGCCGAGGCTGGCCAGTGCGGCGTCGCCATGGTCAATGCCGAAGCGGACCCAGGCGGCACTTTCGTCGGTGAGTTTCGATTTGGAAAACACCGCGTATTTTTTCAGGTCCGCCAGTTGCGGTTCGAGCAATTCGCTGGCCATGGCCAGGACCACGCCATCACCTTCGAGCAGGATGCGGAAACTCGATTGCATCCGGCCTTTTTGCGTGCAGCGCGCACCGAGGCTGGCCCGGGAATCGCTCAGGTAGTTGAGATTGCAGGTCAGTTGGCCTTGCAGGAATTTGCTGGCGTCCGCGCCGCGGACCGCGAGAACACCTTCATGAGAAAGCGTGCAGAAAAAAGCAGAATCGGCCATGGGTCATCGCAGGGTAAAAAGTCTGGTGGACATCATAAGGGGCTGCCTTCGAAATGGGTAGTTCACAAAGGATCACCGGTGCCCGACCAAAGCCGACTGTTCGACGGTGCGCGGGCCTGTATACTTGCGGCCTATTTGAGGAGCGCTCCATGGTCGAAGATGTTGAACTGAACCGCCTCTTTTGGCACAGCCGCCGTGGCATGCTTGAGCTTGACGTGTTGCTGGTACCGTTCACGAAAGAGGTTTACGCAACGCTCAACGAGGTGGATCGCGCGTTGTACGTCCGACTGCTGACGTGTGAGGATCAGGACATGTTCGGCTGGTTCATGGAACGCAGCGAATCGGAAGATCCCGAGCTGCAACGCATGGTCCGCATGATCCTGGACCGTGTCCAGCCCAAGTAACGTGTTCGAATGCCGCTGGCATGCCTCACGGCAGTTGCTGGCGGCGTATCTGCTGGCCCAGCTGTTCGCGCTGGGTTCGTTGTTTTTACTGTCGATTCCGCTCTGGGCCAGCTCGCTCGGTGTTGTGCTGTGCGTGGCTCACGGCGCCTGGCTGCTGCCCCGGCAAATCCTGTTGACCCACCCGCAGGCCTTTTGCGGCTTGCGGCGCGATGCCGATGGCTGGCAGTTGTGGAGTCGGGCCAAGGGTTGGCAGCCCGTGCAACTGAGGCCGGACAGCCTGGCGCTGCCGTTGGTGGTGGTCTTGCGTTTCCGTCTGCGTGGCGAGCGCCGGGTCAGGGTCATTTGCGTGCCCCGGGATGCGCAGGCGGCGGATGTGCACCGACGCCTGCGGGTCCGGCTCAAGTTCAGCCGACGTAGGTGGGCGGCACCAGAATAGTGTCCAGCGCGACCGGCAACATGTCCGGGTAGTCGAGGGTGTAATGCAGGCCACGGCTTTCCTTGCGCTCCATGGCTGACAGAATCATCAGCTCGGCCACCTGGGCCAGGTTGCGCAATTCGATCAAATCCCGGCTGACCTTGTAGTTGCTGTAGAACTCGTCGATTTCATCCAGCAACAATTGCACGCGGTGTTGTGCCCGTTGCAGGCGTTTGTTGGTGCGCACGATGCCAACGTAGTCCCACATGAACCGCCGCAGCTCATCCCAGTTGTGCGCAATGATCACGTCTTCATCGGAATCGGTGACCTGGCTCGCATCCCAGGCGGGGAGGGGGGCGGGCATCGGAACCCGGGGCAACTGTTCGAGAATGTCCGCGGCCGCCGAGCGGGCATAAACGAAACATTCAAGCAGTGAGTTGCTGGCCATGCGGTTGGCACCGTGCAGGCCGGTGAAACTGGTTTCGCCAATGGCGTACAGCCCCGGCACGTCGGTGCGGCCTTGTTGATCGACCATCACGCCACCGCAGGTGTAGTGCGCCGCCGGGACCACCGGAATCGGCTGTCTGGTGATGTCGATGGAAAATTCCAGGCAGCGTTCGTACACCGTCGGGAAGTGCGTCTTGATGAAGGCTTCGGGCTTGTGGCTGATGTCCAGATAGACGCAATCGATGCCCAGGCGCTTCATTTCATGGTCGATGGCTCGGGCGACGATGTCCCGTGGCGCCAGCTCTGCCCGTGGATCGAAGCGCTGCATGAAGCGCTCGCCGTTGGGCAGCTTCAGGTGGGCACCCTCGCCGCGCAGGGCTTCGGTGATCAGGAAACTCTTGGCCTGCGGGTGATACAGGCAGGTGGGGTGAAACTGGTTGAATTCCAGGTTCGCCACCCGGCAGCCCGAGCGCCAGGCCATGGCGATGCCATCGCCGCAGGCACCGTCGGGGTTACTGGTATACAGGTAAACCTTGGCCGCTCCCCCGGAGGCGAGGATCACAAAGCGTGCGCCATAGGTATCGACTTCGCCGGTGCCGCGATTGAGTACATAAGCACCGAGGCAGCGGTCGCCTTCGAGTCCCAGGCGTTTCTCGGTGATCAGGTCTACCGCAACCCGCTGTTCCAGCAGTTCGATGTTCGGCCGTTTTCTGGCCTGCTCGAGCAGGGTGGTGAAAATGGCAGCGCCCGTGGCATCGGCGGCGTGGATGATGCGCCGATGGCTGTGACCGCCTTCGCGGGTCAGGTGGAATTCGAACCCGCCATCTTCATTGCTCGACTGTTCATCGCGGGTAAAGGGCACGCCCTGGTCGATCAGCCATTGAATCGCTTCCTTGCTGTGCTCGACGGTAAAGCGCACCGCGTCTTCATGGCACAGGCCGCCGCCGGCATTGAGGGTGTCATCGACATGGGATTCAACGGTATCGGTGTCATCCAGCACAGCGGCAACGCCACCCTGGGCCCAGAACGTCGAGCCATTGGCGAGGTTGCCTTTGCTCAATACGGCAATGCGCAAATGACCGGGCAAGGTCAGCGCAAGGCTCAAGCCGGCAGCACCGCTGCCAATTACCAGAACATCGTGTTGAAACTGTTGGCTCATTTCAGGATTCCGCTCAAAGCGACCCGGGTCGGGGGTGGCGCAGCTGGACTGGCGAGTCGAGTCAGCCGCACAGCCCACTAGTATATAGAGGGGGGGGACGGCACAATACCCGAGCCAGCATGGCATTGTGAAACTACTGTGACGCAAAATGTCGGGCGCTTCGTCGGATGTTTTTCTGCCCGTTGCGCGCGAGAATGACTGTATCGCCGATTTAACAGTCTTTTTCGCCTCACGGTTGCACAATGTCGGTTCGGTGCAGCTATAAATATTTGGAACTTTTGCCAAAGGGCCAAGATCAATAGACCGTTGCCTGAAACAAGGGACAGCGTCGGATTCAGTACAGGATTGCAGTTCGATCCCTGGCGAAGAATCCGATGACAAGATTATTCGCGCAGCCGGGCCCACTCGCGCTGCGCTTTTCGTGCGTGCCAAATCAGAGCCCGCAGGAAACTTGCCTGGAGGGGGAGAACTTTTGCGAAAAGCCCGAGTCTATGTTTGCAAGTCTGGTGGTTTACTTCTGCAAGCCTCCTCCGAGCTCATCGAGGAGTGTTCATGCTAACCCAGGAAGAGGATCAGCAACTGGTCGAACGCGTTCAACGCGGCGACAAGCGTGCTTTCGATCTGCTAGTGCTGAAATACCAGCACAAAATTCTCGGGTTGATCGTGCGTTTTGTGCACGACACCCATGAAGCCCAGGATGTGGCACAAGAAGCCTTTATCAAGGCGTACCGTGCACTTGGAAATTTTCGCGGAGACAGCGCGTTTTATACGTGGCTTTACCGCATCGCCATCAACACGGCGAAAAACTATTTGGTTTCACGCGGCCGTCGGCCGCCGGATAGCGATGTCAGTTCCGAAGATGCAGAGTTCTACGATGGCGATCATGGCCTCAAGGATCTCGAGTCGCCAGAACGGGCTTTGCTGCGGGATGAGATCGAAGGCACTGTCCATCGAACCATTCAGCAACTACCGGAAGATTTGCGTACGGCTTTAACTTTACGTGAGTTTGATGGTCTGAGTTACGAGGACATTGCGAGCGTCATGCAATGTCCGGTAGGCACCGTGCGCTCCCGGATTTTCCGCGCCCGGGAGGCCATCGACAAAGCCCTGCAGCCGTTGTTGCAGGAAAACTAAAGACAGCGGCGACAGCCAAGAGAGGAACGCCATGAGTCGTGAAGCCCTGCAGGAATCGCTGTCCGCAGTGATGGATAACGAAGCGGACGAATTGGAATTGCGTCGGGTATTGAATGCCTGCGACGATGTTGAAACCCGTGACACCTGGGCTCGTTATCAGATCGCTCGGGCAGTGATGCACAAGGATCTGCTGCTTCCACGCCTGGACATCGCCGCGGCTGTTTCTGCTGCCCTGGCTGACGAAGCCACACCGGCAAAAGCGTCCCGCGGTCCATGGCGCAACCTGGGTCGTCTGGCGGTCGCAGCTTCTGTGACCCTGGCGGTACTGGCCGGTGTGCGTCTGTACAACCAGGATGAGATCGCCGGTGCCGAACTGGCCCAGCAATCCGCTCAACCCGCACTGGCCGTTCCTCAAGTAAAAGGCCCTGCTGTTCTGGCAGGCTACAATGAGAGTTCGGAAGCTACAGGCCCAATGGCCAATGGCGTTTTGCAAGGTCAACCAGGCTGGCACGATCAGCGTCTGCCAGGCTACTTGCGCCAACATGCACAACAGGCTGCACTGAAAGGTACTGAGAGCGCTCTGCCTTACGCTCGTGCGGCAAGTCTGGAAAACCGTTAAGGAG
This sequence comes from Pseudomonas sp. GW821-FHT07G06, assembly GCF_058986625.1. Lineage (NCBI taxonomy): Bacteria > Pseudomonadati > Pseudomonadota > Gammaproteobacteria > Pseudomonadales > Pseudomonadaceae > Pseudomonas > Pseudomonas sp. GW821-FHT07G06. Next base: position 496,006 of record NZ_JBYSVW010000001.1, on the reverse strand, counting down.
GATCATGCGCGCCATACCTCTACTTTCGCTTCTGCTCAGCGGCTGGTTCATCGTTCCAGCCCAAGCTGATGATGCCCAGGACTGGTTGACCCGCCTGGGCCAGGCAGAGCAGCAGCAAAGCTTTCAGGGTGTTTTCGTCTACGAGCGTAACGGTAGTTTTTCTACCCATAACATCTGGCACCTGGTCCAGGATGGAAAGGTCCGCGAGCGATTGATCCAGCTCGACGGCTCCGCTCAGGAAGTCGTTCGCATTGATGGGCATACTCAATGCGTCAGCGGCACACTGATAGCAGGGCTGGGGGACTCCCCCAACTCCGCTGCCCGTGCACTCGATCCTCAAAAGCTCAAGAATTGGTATGACCTCGCCGTCATCGGCAAGTCGCGTGTCGCCGGGCGTTCGGCGGTGATCGTATCGCTGAAACCCCGCGATCAACACCGCTACGGTTTTGAACTGCATCTGGACAAGGAAACCGGCCTGCCTCTGAAGTCTTTGTTATTGGACGACAAGGGGCGGTTGCTGGAGCGCTTCCAGTTCACGCAACTGGAGACGGCCGACGTTCCCTCCGAAAAGGATCTGCAGGCCAGTAATGATTGCAAGCCAGTCAATCTCGACAGTGACAAGGCTTCTGCCGTCAAGACTGCCCAGGTCTGGCATTCCGACTGGTTGCCACCCGGCTTCGAGCTGACCAGCAGTACCGCTCGCAAGGATCCGCAGACCAAGACCCAGGTCAATAGCCTGATGTACGACGATGGACTGGCGCGTTTTTCGGTATTCCTCGAACCGTTGAATGGCGCAGCCGTCACCGACACCCGTACTCAGTTGGGGCCGACCGTTGCGGTTTCCCGGCGCTTGGCGACGGCACAGGGTGACATGATGGTGACCGTCGTCGGCGAGATACCGGTCGGTACTGCTGAGCGGATAGCGCTTTCAATGCGCACCGACGCCACTGCAACCAAGCAGTGAGCTGAATTCGAAATGTTTCGTGAGCATTTCAATTTGCAAAAATCCCGTAAATTTCTTATAGGTCAGAGCCCCTCGGCTCTGGCCTTGTTTGTTGTTCCCGGAACAAAAATACCGGCGTATTGTTCCCGGTGTTCCTTGCTCCATATCGCTTAACCCTGCTCGTCGTAACGGGAGCCGTATGTCGATACCACGCTTGAAGTCCTACCTATCCATTATTGCCACCGTGCTGGTGCTCGGTCAGGCGGTCACCGCCCAAGCGGTCGAATTGCCTGACTTTACGCAACTGGTCGAACAGGCCTCGCCCGCGGTCGTGAACATCAGTACCACGCAAAAGCTGCCGGATCGCAAAGTCAGCCAGCAAATGCCCGACCTCGAAGGCCTGCCGCCAATGCTGCGCGAATTCTTCGAGCGGGGCATGCCGCCGCAATCGCGTTCTCCGCGCGACCGTCAACGCGAGGCAACTTCCCTGGGTTCGGGTTTTATCATCTCGTCTGACGGCTACATCCTGACCAATAACCATGTGATCGCCGACGCGGACGAAATCCTCGTCCGTCTGGCCGATCGCAGCGAAATGAAGGCCAAGCTTGTCGGCACCGATCCACGTTCCGACGTGGCGTTGCTGAAAATCGAAGGCAAGGATCTGCCGGTGCTCAAGCTCGGTAAATCCCAGGACCTGAAGGCCGGCCAGTGGGTGGTTGCTATCGGTTCGCCGTTCGGCTTCGACCACACGGTGACCCAAGGCATCGTCAGCGCCGTCGGTCGCAGTCTGCCGAACGAAAACTATGTGCCGTTCATTCAGACCGACGTGCCGATCAACCCGGGTAACTCGGGCGGCCCGCTGTTCAACCTCAACGGTGAGGTGGTCGGGATCAACTCGCAGATCTATACCCGCTCCGGTGGCTTCATGGGCGTGTCGTTTGCAATCCCGATCGACGTGGCCATGGATGTTTCCAATCAGCTGAAATCCGGTGGCAAGGTCAGCCGTGGCTGGCTGGGCGTGGTGATTCAGGAAGTGAGCAAGGACCTCGCCGAGTCGTTTGGCCTGGAGAAACCGGCGGGTGCGCTGGTTGCCCAGATCCAGGATGATGGCCCGGCTGCCAAGGGTGGCCTGCAAGTGGGCGACGTGATCCTGAGCATGAACGGTCAGCCAATCGTCATGTCGGCCGACTTGCCGCACCTCGTTGGCGCATTGAAGGCTGGTGCCAAGGCCGATCTGGAAGTGATTCGTGACGGCAAGCGCAAAAATGTCGAGCTGATCGTTGGTGCCATTCCGGATGACGACAAGGAAATGGGCGCCGAGCCAAAATCCAGCATCGAACGCAGCAGCAATCGCCTCGGTGTTTCCGTGGTCGAGCTGACTGACGACCAGAAGAAAACCTACGACCTCAAAGGTGGCGTGGTGATCAAGGAAGTGCAGGACGGTCCTGCCGCCATGATCGGTCTGCAGCCGGGTGATGTGATCACCCACCTGAATAACCAGGCCATCGGTTCCGCCAAGGAGTTCGCGGACATCGCCAAGGCACTGCCAAAGAACCGTTCGGTGTCGATGCGGGTACTGCGTCAAGGTCGTGCAAGCTTCATCACCTTCAAACTGGCTGAATAACCCGGTTGATGGCTGAATAAAAAACCGCCTCGAAAGAGGCGGTTTTTTTGTGTCCGGCCTTTTTTTCTGCAAGGGCGTCAGCCCATCATGTCCTTGATCAAGCGCTCCTGTTCCATCAGCTCGCGTTGCCGCGCGTCGATCCGCGAAGACAGCGGGAAGTTGCTGCCGGCCTTGCGTTTGGCGAAGTCCAGTTGCTGAATGGCCTGCTTGTAGTCCCCGACCAGGGCAAAGTATTCGGCGCGCGCCTGATGCAGGCCGATGATATTGCCCGACAGGCCACGCGTCTCGGCAACCTGATACCACACGTCCGGGTCATCCGGCCGTGACTTGAGCAGGCCTTCGAGGGCTTTCTCCGCATCTGCGGTGCGGTTTTGCTTGAGCAGCAGGTCGACGCGCACCTGGTTCAGCGGGTAGTTGCCGGGGTACTGGGTCATCAAGCGGTCAACCCGGGACTGGGCATCCGCCAGGCGATTGTTGGTGATGTCCAGATCGACCTGAGCCAGGTTGTAGATGATTTCGTTGGGTGACTTGGCCAGCAACTGCTTGAGGTTTTCCCGTGCTTCGTTCAGTTGGCCGCCCTTGATCTGGGCGATCGCCAGGCCGTAGCGTGCCACGTCGTTTTTCGGGTTCTCGTCGAGCTGGGCGCGGAAGCGCTTGGCGCCGAGCCCCGGGGTTTCTTCATAGATCAGCTGTACGCGTGCGCGGATCAGCTGGTAGCGCATGCTGTCTTCAATGCCGCCCGTTGGAAACTGTTCGGCGCGGTTGCGGGTGTCGGCGATACGCGATTCGGTGACCGGGTGAGTCAGCAGGAACTCCGGTGGCTTGGCGTCGTAGCGGTACTGACGCCCCAGGCGCTCGAACATGGTTGGCATCGAGCGGGGATCGTAACCGGCCTTTTCCAGATTGAGGAGGCCGATACGGTCGGCTTCCTGTTCGTTCTGGCGGGAGAAGCGCCGCTGTTCCTGAATGGCTGCTGCCTGTGTGCCCGCGATGGCTGCGATCCCGGCGTCACCGCCACCTGCGGCCGCTACCACGATACCTGCCAGCAATGCCGCCATCATGGGGACTTGCATGCGTTGCTGCGCTTCGATACCCCGGGCAAAGTGGCGCTGCGACAAGTGAGCCAGTTCGTGCGCCAGTACCGAGGCGTATTCGCCTTCGGTCTGGGCGTTGAGGAACAAGCCACCGTTGACCCCGACGATCCCGCCCGGCGCCGCAAAGGCGTTGAGCTGCGGGCTGTTGATCAGGATGAACTCCAGGCGCCGGTCGGTGACCTGGCTGGTCTCCAGCAGGCGGTAAACGCTGGATTCCACGTAATTCTTGAGTTGCGGGTCGTTGAGCTGCGAAACCTGGCTGCGCAACATGGCCAGCCATGCGCGGCCGAGCTGGTATTCCTGTTGTGGCGAGACAATGGCAGAACTGGCGTCGCCGAGTGACGGCAGGTCGTCGGCGAAGCCCGGTGAGGCGAGCAGGCAAGCGAGCGTCAGCAGGGTAGGGCGCAAAAATGTCATGCACAAAGCCTTAGTCGACAAAGACCTTACTGTAGCCGGACACTGGCGTTGCGACCAGATATTCTAGGCAACTCAACCACCTGACCCGGAGTGATGCAATGACCGATGCTGTAGAGCATGACGTTGAACTGGACGCCAGCGGCCTGAATTGCCCGTTGCCGTTGCTCAAGGCCAAGATGGAGCTCAACCGGCTGGCCAGTGGCGCGGTACTCAAGGTCATCGCCACCGATGCAGGTTCGCAGCGCGACTTTCGCACCTTTGCCCGATTGGCCGGTCATACCCTGCTTCGTGAAGAAGATGAGGCGGGTGTTTACCGCTACTGGTTGAAAAAAGCCTGAATTGTGCTGCGTTTGCTCCTAAGGATTATTGATGTTCAAAGTGTTACGCGACTGGATTCAGCGCTATTTTTCCGATGAAGAAGCGGTGGTGCTGGCGGTCCTGCTGTTTCTGGCGTTCACCGCCGTATTGACCCTGGGCGGCATGCTGGCGCCGGTGCTCGCCGGGATGGTGCTGGCGTACCTGATGCAGGGGCTGGTGGTGACGCTTGAACGCCTGCGTGTGCCGGGCGGGGTCGCGGTGGGGCTGGTCTTTGCGTTGTTCATGGGGCTGTTGCTGGTGTTTATCGTGGTGGTCGTGCCATTGCTGTGGCATCAATTGATCACCTTGTTCAACGAGTTGCCCGGCATGCTCGCCAAGTGGCAGTCACTGTTGCTGCTGCTGCCCGAGCGCTATCCGCATCTGGTGTCTGATGAGCAAGTACTGCAGGCCATCGAAGTGGCGCGCGGCGAAATCGGCAAGTTTGGTCAGTGGGCACTGACGTTCTCGCTGTCGAGCCTGCCCTTGCTGGTGAACATCATGATCTACCTGGTGCTGGTACCGATCCTGGTGTTTTTCTTCCTCAAGGACCGGGCCATGATCGGCCAGTGGGTGCGCGGTTACCTGCCCCGTGAACGGGCGCTGATCACCCGGGTCGCCCATGAGATGAACCGGCAGATCGCCAACTACATTCGCGGCAAGGTCATCGAAATCTTCATCTGCGGTGGCGTGACCTACATCGCCTTTGTCGTTCTTGAACTCAACTACGCGGCGTTGCTGGCACTGTTGGTGGGGATTTCGGTGGTGGTGCCTTATGTCGGCGCCGTGGTGGTGACTGTGCCCGTGTTCCTGATTGCGCTGTTCCAGTGGGGCTGGAGCGACCAGTTCATCTACTTGATGGCGGTCTACGGAATCATCCAGACGCTCGATGGCAACGTGCTGGTGCCCTTGCTGTTCTCGGAGGCGGTCAACCTGCACCCGGTGGCGATCATCTGCGCAGTGCTGTTGTTTGGCGGGTTGTGGGGCTTCTGGGGGGTGTTCTTTGCGATTCCCCTGGCGACGCTGTTCAAGGCTGTGCTGGATGCCTGGCCGCGCAAGGAGCCGGAAGTGGCGCCGTTGTTGTAAATCAAAAAGATCGCAGCCAGAACCGCATCCACATGCCCTGGTACCTTCACACCACGCCATTCCTGGCGCAGCACGCCATTCTTGTCGATCAGGAAGGTGCTGCGATCCACGCCCATGTATTCCTTGCCATACAGCTTTTTCAGCTTGATCACGTCGAACAGCTGGCAGATGGCTTCGTCCTTGTCGCTGATCAGCTCAAAGGGGAATTCCTGTTTGCACTTGAAGTTCTCGTGGGATTTCAGGCTGTCGCGAGACACGCCGAACACTTCGGTGTTGGCGGCCTTGAACGCGGCATGCTGATCACGAAAGCCCTGGCCCTCGGTGGTGCAGCCCGGCGTGCTGTCCTTCGGATAGAAGTAGATCACCACCTGCTTGCCCTTCAGGCCTGCGAGGCTGACGGTCTGCCCGCTGGTGGCGGGGGCTTCGAAATCGGCAACCGGTTGGTCGATGGCAACGGCCATGAAAGCTTCCTTACATTGGGTTCTGTGGGCGCCAGGGTTCGATCAGGGCGTCCAGGTTCAGCGCGTCGGCGAAATCCAGGAACTGATCGCGCAGCCAGCTGATCTGCACGCCGGCTGGCAAGGTCACGGTAAACGTGGCGTTGAGCATGGTGCCGCCGGTCTGCGGAGCCTGATAGGTGTCGCAGGTCAGGTTTTCCAGCTCGACATTGTGGTCCATGAAGAACTGGCACAGCTCGTTGATGATGTCCGAGCGGTAGGCCGAGCTGACATAAGCGACGTACGGCAGGGCCTGTGGGCGGTTTTCCAGGGCGGCGCTGCGCACCACGTTGACCGTGAACGCATGCCGCTTGGCCAGCACTGGCAGGCTGCCTTCCAGGCGCGCCAGGGCATCCCAGCTACCGGAGATTTCCAGCACCAGGGCACTGCATTCGCCATGGCGGGTCAGGCGAGAGGTGACAACGGCGCAGCGGTTTTCATGGCTGGCGCGGCACAGGACGTTGGTCAGCTCCATGGGGTTGGCGCCGAGGGCACTGATAACAAGGAATTGTTCGCGAACTGTGGGGGTGGACATGCAGCATTCCTAAAGCGATGAGCGGTCGGTACGTCTAAGGGCTGATTGGCCGGGAGCGAGCCTGCGGATGCGAACTCAGAAAGTCCCGAGTGACAGGTTGCGAACAGGCTCCGCCGGGGCGGGAGCGAGACATGGCAACGCTGGATCAGGACTTGTGATGCCGAAAATGGAGGCTGAAACCCGACGGACGAGCTTGTCTGTAACGATCAAAGTCTGAAGGGTAGCGAAAACCGGCGCCAAGGGGAATGGCGGCAGCACAGTACTTCGCTTGTGCAAGCAACTTGGCGCCAGTACCATTACGGCTCTCTTTTTCCGGCAGGAGCGGTTTCATGATTGCGGGCAGTATGGTGGCACTGGTCACTCCCATGGATGCACAGGGGCGTCTTGACTGGGACAGCCTCAGCAAACTCGTGGACTTCCACCTTGAAAACGGCACCCATGCCATTGTCGCCGTCGGTACCACCGGCGAATCGGCAACCCTTGATGTCGATGAACACATCGCCGTCATCAAGGCGGTCGTCAAGCAGGTCAATGGTCGCATTCCGGTGATTGCCGGTACCGGCGCCAATTCGACCCGCGAAGCCGTCGAATTGACCCGCAATGCCAAGGAAGCCGGCGCCGATGCCTGCCTGCTGGTTGTGCCGTACTACAACAAGCCGACCCAGGAAGGCCTGTACCTGCACTTCAAGCACATCGCCGAAGCGGTCGACATCCCGCAGATTCTCTATAACGTTCCCGGCCGCACCTCCTGCGACATGCAGGCCGAGACCGTGATCCGCCTGTCCACCGTGCCGAACATCATCGGTATCAAGGAAGCGACCGGCGACCTCAAGCGCGCCAAGGCCATCCTCGATGGCGTCAGCAAGGACTTCATCGTGCTGTCCGGCGATGATCCGACCGCGGTCGAGCTGATCCTGATGGGTGGCAAGGGCAACATCTCCGTCACCGCCAACGTCGCTCCGCGTGAAATGGCCGACCTGTGCGAGGCCGCCCTCAAGGGGGATGCCGAGACTGCACGGGCAATCAACGAAAAACTGATGCCACTGCACAGGGACCTGTTCATCGAAGCCAACCCGATTCCGGTGAAGTGGGCTTTGGTCGAAATGGGCCTGATGCACGAAGGCATTCGCCTGCCGCTGACCTGGCTGAGCGCACCTTGTCACGAAACGCTCCGCACGGCCCTGCGCCAGTGCAGCGTCCTGGTTTAATTGAGGAAGTACAACGCATGAAGCGAATGGCCGGACTTTCCGCACTTGCCTTGATTATCTCCAGCACCAGTGGCTGCGGATGGGTCTGGGGCCCGGAAGGTTATTTCCGTGACCGTGGTAGCGATTACCTGGAAGCGCAACAGACTGCACCGATGCAAATTCCGCCGGATATCCATACCGCCAAGCGTCTGGATCCGCTGTTGCCGATCCCGCGCAACGTGGCCGATGACACGGCCAAGGGCGAATACATCGTTCCTCGTCCCCAGCCGCTGACGGCGGCTGCCGATGCCAGTCCCTATTCGCTGCAGAAGAGCGGCGGCACCAGCTCCATCCTGGCGCAGAACCCGCCGGCCGAAATCTGGCCTGTGGCCGTTCAGTTCTTCCAGGACAACGGTTTCCGTCTGGATGAACAGCGCCCGCAAACCGGCGAATTCACCACGACCTGGCAGCATTCCGATGAACTGTCTGCGGCCATGGCCAAGCGCCTGGGCGCGGCCGGCGTCAGCACCGACAGCGAAACCCGCGTGCGGGTGCGCATCGAGCCGGGCGTGCAGCGCAACACCAGTGAAGTCTACGTGGTCAGCGCCGAGCGTCCTGCCGGCAGCACCGCCGATGTCGAGTTCACCAACCGTTCGGTCAACACTGGCCTGGACGCGGCACTGGTCGACGACATGCTCGCGAGCATGAGCCGTATCTCGGAGAAGGGCGGTTCGGTCTCCATGCTGGCTTCGCGTGATTTCGACGCGCCCAGCCGTGTCAGCCTGAGCGAAGACGGCAGCGGCAACCCTGTGCTGAACGTCGGTACCGACCTTGACCGTGCCTGGTCGAGCGTAGGTCGTGCGCTGGAGCAAGGCGAATGGCGCGTTGAAGACATCAACCGCAGCCTGGGCCTGTACTACATCAACCTGGCCGAAAAAGCCGAGAGCAAGGACGACAAGCCAGGCTTCTTCAGCAGCCTGTTCGGCAGTGCGCCGAGCAAGGAAGAGCTTGAAGCCCGTGCCGAGCGTTATCAGGTTCGCCTGAGCAAGGTTGGCGAGAACGTCCAGGTCACCGTCGAGAAGAACATCAACACCGTGGCGCCGGCAGATGTGGCGCGTAAAGTGTTGAGCAAGATTCAAGACAACCTGGGCTGATCCTATGCGTTTTGCCGTTCTCGGCAGCGGCAGTCAAGGGAACGGCACGCTGATAGCCAGCGCTGATACGTACGTGCTGGTGGATTGTGGTTTTTCCCTGCGGGAAACCGAAAAACGCCTGCTGCGACTGGGTGTGAACCCTGCGCAGCTGAGCGCGATACTTGTGACCCACGAACATGCCGACCACGTGCATGGCGTGGGTTTGCTGTCTCGGCGCTACAATCTGCCTGTCTACCTCAGTCGCGGGACCTTGCGCGGGATGCGCAAACCGATTGAACCCGCAGGCTTTCTGGCCGGCGGCGAGCAGTTGCAAATCGGCGACTTGAGCATCGGTGTCATTGCCGTGGCCCACGATGCACAGGAACCGACGCAGTATGTCTTCAGTGACGGTTTACGGCGTTTCGGCCTGTTGACCGACCTGGGCTCCTATTGCGACAAGGTGCTGGACGGTTACCGGGACCTCGATGCATTGATGATCGAGTCCAACCACTGCAGGGACATGCTGGCTCGCGGTCATTACCCGTACTTTCTCAAGCAGCGGGTGGGCGGTGAACTGGGACATTTGAACAACCATCAGGCGGCATTCCTGGTGGCGGAGCTGGGCTGGAAGGACCTGCAACACCTGGTCCTGGCCCATCTGAGCAGCAAGAACAACCTGCCGCAGCTGGCCCGGCAATGTTTTGTCGACACCCTCGGGTGCGACCCGGACTGGCTGCAACTGGCCGATCAAGATTCAGGGCTCGACTGGCGTCACATCGCCTAGCCCATCTACTTAGCAAGCGGAGCCCATCATGGAAAAACGTGAAGAACTCTACCGCGGCAAAGCCAAGTCGGTTTACAAGACCGACGACGCTAACCGTTTGATCCTGCTGTTTCGCAACGACACTTCGGCGTTCGACGGCAAGCGTATCGAACAGCTCGACCGCAAGGGCATGGTGAACAACAAGTTCAACGCCTTCATCATGCAGAAGCTCGAAGCGGCCGGCGTGCCGACCCAGTTCGACAAACTGCTGGGCGACAACGAATGCCTGGTGAAGAAGCTCGACATGATCCCGGTCGAGTGCGTCGTGCGTAACTACGCCGCTGGCAGCCTGGTCAAGCGCCTGGGTGTCGAAGAGGGCATGAAACTCAACCCTTACACCTTCGAACTGTTCCTGAAGGACGACGCCAAGGGCGACCCGTTCATCAACGAATCCCACGTCGTGGCTTTCGGCTGGGGCACCGCCGAGCAACTGGTTCGCATGAAAGAGCTGTCGCTCAAGGTCAACGAAGTCCTGAGCAAGCTGTTCGACGACGCCGGCCTGCTGCTGGTCGACTTCAAACTGGAATTCGGCGTGTTCCACGATGGTTCCATCGTGCTGGGCGACGAGTTCAGCCCGGACGGCTGCCGTCTGTGGGACAAGGCTACCGGCAAGAAAATGGACAAGGACCGCTTCCGTCAGGGCCTCGGTGACGTCATCGAAGCCTACGAAGAAGTCGCCAACCGTCTGGGCGTACCGCTTTAACCGACGCAAGCATCTGAAAGCACAGAAATATTTCGCTTGGGGGGTTCGCTTTCGGCGAAAGTGTTGTTATGATGCGCGCCGTTGGAGAGATGCCAGAGTGGCCGAATGGGACGGATTCGAAATCCGTTGTACCTTCACCGGTACCTAGGGTTCGAATCCCTATCTCTCCGCCATTATTGAATAAGACTAAGCCCCTGTAATCGTTATTGATTACAGGGGCTTTTTCGTTTTCGTGATATTGATTAGGGCATATTGAGGGCAAAAATAATCACCTGCATACCGCTGCACGCTGCCCTACACCCCTGCATCGACACTCTGTTACTCCGGTGACTTCAAAGGCGTTGGCACCTACGGAGGTAAAAGCCCGCGTTCAGTAGCAAAGTGGCAGTACTGGCCCCTTGGAACTATTCGGGCGTACGGATACGATGATGTTTTTAAAACTCGTCAATTCAAGGATTATAAGATGAGCGAGCGTGAAGACCTGCTGATCTCGGTGGCGAATACGATCAAGACCTATCGAGTGGGGCACATAGACCCAACGCCCGAGCACGTCGACCGGTGGCTTAATCAATTCACTCCCGCTCACCAATTGCCGTTTTTGCGAGAGTTCGATCATGTACTCAAGCAGGGCTTCTGTACGCAGGAGCATGTAAAAGCCTTCCTCGGCAACCTTGTGAGCAACGCGAAGTTAGCTGGAGCAGATCCAATAGCATATTGGTCAGCCGCGAACGTCCTCAATATTCAGCAGAACGGGCAAAGCCAGAAGGAAATGCTGAAGCTGTTTGCTACTTGTCTAAAGGAGAAGTGCCTTCTGGACCTAGGAGCCTGCGGAAAGGTCGGCGGTGACTTCATTTATCTTGACGATGTGTTGTTTAGTGGTAATCGGGTGGGAAATGATCTGGAACCATGGATCATTAACGACGCTCCCCAAACGGCCACTGTTCATGTCATTGTCGTGGCGCAATACTCAAGTGGAGCGTATTTGGCCGGTAGAAAGCTCAGAGACGTAGTCCGGCAAACAGGCAAGCAGATCACCATCCATTTTTGGCGCTCTTTCGAGATTGAAAATCAAAAGAGGTACAAAAATCGCTCTGGGGTGCTATGGCCCATTGCGATCCCTGATGTTGCCGAGGTCCAAGCGTACATGGCGCTACCATCGAAGTTCCCTTTCGAGCCTCGCCAGCCCATCGCGGCGGTAACCAAGCCATTCGCTTCTGAATCCGGCCGTCAAATACTGGAAAGTGAGTTTCTGATTGCGGGTGCTAAGATTCGGGCGATGAGTGAGAATCCGAAGCTATCTATGCGTCCGCTCGGTTTCAGCCCTTTTGGGATAGGATTCGGAGCTATGATAGCAACGTATCGAAACTGCCCCAATAATTGTCCTTTGGCAATATGGTGGGGAGATCCAAAGGCAACCTCCGGTGCGCTGCATTGGTATCCCCTTCTACCTAGGGAGGGATACTCCTCTGCGAGGAATATTTTTGATGCTTTCGCAAGGCTCTGATACGAATCTGCCGAGGAAGAACCTATTGCGGACCTACCACCGGGAGGAGGGGATCGTCTTCTATAAGACGAAGGAGATTTTCGGTGGCCTGTCTAATATGGCATCGGGCTACCCTTTGCATGTCAACGGTGTTCGCATTCTGACAACAGAGGCTTTGTATCAGGCCTGTCGTTTCCCCCATCTACCGGAAATCCAGCGAGAAATCATCGGTCAGCACAGCCCGATGACTGCTAAAATGGTTAGCAAGCCTCATCGTCAGGAGTCTCGAGCCGACTGGGATGAGGTTAGGTTTAGAGTTATGCGCTGGTGTCTTCGAGTCAAGCTCGCACAGAACTATGAGGCGTTCGGTAATCTTCTGCTCGCTACTCAGGGTCGACCGATTGTCGAGCAGTCGCGGAAGGATGACTATTGGGGGGCTAAGTTAACCGATCAGGACGGTAATGTATTGGTTGGACAAAACGTGCTAGGCCGACTTCTCATGGAGTTGCGGGAGAAGCTCAAAGAGGATTCTGAGGGTGCATTGAAAGTAGTGCCTCCGCTTGGAATCCCCGATTTCCTTTTATTGGGAAAGCCTATTCAAGCGGTCACAGATCGGACTCCTGTTATCGGCTTAAAGAACCAGCCCGACCTGTTCTAGCTGTTCTGATGCATACCTTTACGTTTCTCGGAACCCAAGCATTTTTGAAGCAATTCCAGCCATGCTCTTGGTGTCCTTAGGAATCTATCTGCCGTAATGCTTTCTTACCATCGTTCTCTTCTATAGGGGCTTCCCTGGCCGCGGCAACGATCTCTCGCATCAGTTCAAGCGCAGGATCTATCAGCTCAATGACCCGTACGCGGGAGCGTTCTTTTGGGGCTTTGATCTCGCCAACGACCAGCCCGCGACGAACCTGCACCAGGCCGGCATCGAGATCGATGTCCTCTACAGCGAGTGCGATAAGCTCAGATAGCGATAGTCCGGCCCAGCAATTGAACTCAATCATCCTGGTATCGGGTCGTCATTCCGGATCCGCTTTGCCGATTAACTCAATCTCGGTGCGACTGAAGGGGTCGGCGTGCTCGAGGTCGACGTCCGAACCGACATTGCTGATTCGGTCCAGTGGGTTGGCTTTCAAAATGCCGTCGCCAAAGGCGGCAGCCCAGACTCCTCGGACAACGGTGAAGATGTCGTTTACTGTCTTTGGGGATAGGCCTTGCTTCAGCAGTTGCGCTTGGAACAGTTCTATATCGCTCTTGCTGATTTCAACGATTCGGCGTTTGTCAAATTTGTTTTCGGCGTGCTTTGCCATGCTGACATAGTTAACGGCCGTACTTGATGCTTTGAGTGCTCGCTGAACCTCCAGCCATCGATCGATACTTTCCTTAACGGTGCGCTTAATAGATGGCCCGCCAGTTCCCGTGAACATCGCTGCCGGAAGTGAGCCGCATAGTCGAAGCGGCCCTCTTTAATCTCTGCAAGGATTGTGCGGCGTTTGTTGTCTGCATAGGCAATCGCAGCTTTGTTTACCGGTGATGCTCGCACCGCCTGCTGCTGCGAAACCTCAGCCGACCAAGGTCGAGCAGCGGTTCGATATCCAGGCACCTTTGCATGTCACCGTACAGGGCGACGTGAAGGATCCGGCGCAACTGGCGCGAGAGCTTCAACCCTACATCGATCAGCAGTGGCGTCAGTCCACGCAGCAGTTGCAAAACTGCTCGCTGTTCGACGAACCGCATGTGTAACGAGGAGGGCCAATGGCCTACATTGAGCAGCTGCAGTCGGGACTGAAGAATCTGGCTGCAGCGGGATAGAGTGGTCGGCGGAGCCTCGACGGCATGATGGGGCCGGTCAACGGTGCCATCAGCGAGATCAGCGGCACGGCCTCGGACCTGGAAGGGATTCCCTTTGTCGGTCCGGCGATGGGGGCAAAGCTGCAGCGTGTCATGCGCGGCGTCAACGCCGCTCAGGCCAAGGTCGGCCAGGTGGTGGCCACGTACAACAAAGCCACCGGTGCCCTGGTCGCAAAACTGGGCAACACCCCAGCGGTGGATGGCGATGACCAGCGTTATCGCGGGCGCGGGCTGATTCAGGTGGCCGGCCATGACAACTACCTGCGCTGCAGTCTGGCACTGTTCGGCGACGAGCGCTTGCTGTGTACCCCAGAGCTGCTGGAATTGCCGCAGTGGGCGGCTGAATCGGCCGCATGGTTCTGGTCGGTGAATGGGTTGAACACGCTCGCGGATCAAAACGAATTCAATGCGATCACCCGCAGGATCAACGGTGGTCTCAATGGTCTGCAGGATCGGCTGTAGCTTTGGGGGCGGGCGAGGGCGGTGTTATGCGTTTCGGCGACCTGATACCTACGCCTTACCGGCTGCTGGGCAAGGTGGTGTTGCTGCTCGCCTTGAGCGGCACATCCGCCGCCATTACCTGGCAGGTGCAGGACTGGCGTTACGGTAGTCGCCTCAGTGAGCAGTCCCGGCGACACACCGAAAACCTCAATCATCTGGCCTAGGCCACGATCGCGCAACAGCGTGCTGAAGAGGATAAGCGCCTGGCGCTCGAGCAGCGTCTGGCGACCAGCGAGCAAATCCATTACCGAGCCTTAAGCGATGTCCAGCGTGATCCAGGTCGCCTGCGCGACCGCCTTGCCACTGCTTATCTGCGCCTGTCAGTCCTACTCGACGCCACCACCGGCGTCGACAACGGTTCGGTGTCAGCCACCACCGCCACCGGCGGCGTGGTTCATGGCCCCACAAGAGCCGAACTTGACCCCGCGCATGCTCAACGAATTGTTAGTATCACCGATGACGGTGATCAGGGACTGATCGCGTTGGCCGCGTGACAAGGTTATGTCAAAACGATCACTTTCCAATGAAAAAAGCCGAGTTTCCCCGGCTTCTTTTATCAGGCAAGCAACAGCGGCAGTACGTCTTGAAGCAGACGAACCACCTCAATTGCCAAGATCAACATCAAATGGCTAATGGACATTTTTGCATCCTCTTCGTGATGCTCAGTCACCAGGTCCTCAGTCGCACGCGACCAAGTGCCATGGCTCACCAACCATGATCTGTGCTACTTTTGATTCGCGAGAATCTGTGAAGCCAGCATCATTTTTGGTGCCGGATCGGCCTAAGCGTTAACGATCCGTGGTTTTGCAGTGAGGCTGGAGGGTTGCCGCCCTTCAGCTTTTTTTTGCTTTTTTTTCTTACTTTCGTTTTTTCATTTCATCAAACCGACAGAGGCCCTCGCCGGAATCTCAAATGAGACGTGGCGTTTTGGTTCTGTGTGGCCGATGGGAGTGATCTTAGAGCGGGCTTTTAAACTCGTCAATCGCGACCACGGACCTGTAGTGGGAAAAGTGGGGCACTAAAAAAAACGTTTTTTAATGTATTTTTGTTTCTGTTGAAAGTGGCTGTAGGCCTTGATTTGTAAGGGTTTGGTGGGTTTTTGTTTTGGTTTTTTTTGCTTTTTTTGAGCAGGCTTATATAAAGTCTAATTTGATATTGTCGGGTCGCCTTTAACCACTGTGTGTGTCTGTGCTTGTACTATTGAATTTAATATCAAATAGGAGGATTTTCGGTGGTCGGATTTGTTATTGGTTTGTTTGTGTTGTTTTAGTGTTTTAAATAAGGCGAGATATTTATCCATAAAGGTTAGTTTGTTTTTTTGTAGATATGGCAATGCCTTGATCGCGCTGCAGCCCACGCCGTCCGGGGCTTGTAGCGTTATTCGCCTACGCAGAATATATCTCTAAACCAGATTCAAGCATCCAATAAAATAAAAAGCTTGCAGAAATTCATTTTTTAGACCAGAATCGCCTCAAAGACCAACCTTTGGTCGTAATTAGAACAATACGCGATCCCACGTTCTTGGGACCCCTAGCGGTAGCTTTATCCAAAGCGTTTATTTCAAAATCCCATCCTCGTATCTAGATTCTTCAAGTCCGCCCTCTTCGTAAAAAAAATTATTTTTTTTGAAAAAAACCGCTTCGAATCGGTTTTTTGCGTCATTTCCGCGCCCTCCCGCGTTGGTCAATCAGCTCTGCTGACCTGAATGGTGGGTGCGAATTGCTCGTGAGAAGGGTATGCATCATTTGCCGGACAGCCTCCAGGTCACGGGTTCAAAGCGCGGGGTGGAGGGGGGCGCTCATCCGATTTGGTGATGCTTACGCTTGGGTACCCCGCTGGTTTGATATTTCCCGCAAAAATTGACCGGAAGACTTTCAAAAAGTTAACTGTATATTCGTACAGTGCTGGAGGTCGTGCGTCAGAGTTACTCAATTCTAGGTCCAATGATTGAGGGCGGTACCAAACTGTCGCTTTGCCTGTTTCGCGTTCCGGCCGGCTTCCCGTCGCCGGCAGCAGATCATATGGAGGCGCCAATCTCGTTGGATGAAGTGCTAAACATACGTGCGCCGCATGTCTATCTGGTATCGCTCACCGGTGAGAGCATGCAAGGCGCCGGGATCTATGAGGGCGACCTAGCCATCGTTGACCGCTCAATTGAGCCGGCTCACGGCCATATCGTTATCGCACTGTTTAATAATGATCCAGTATGCAAACGTCTATGCCTTAGAGGTAAAGAGGTGGTCCTACTGTCCGAAAACTCAAAGTACCCACCACGCTATGTGCTTAAGGGCGATGAGCTATCGATCTGGGGCGTAGTCACCGGTAGTGTGCGCAGTCATGTCTAAAAGCTCGCCGGTGTTCGGCCTGATCGATTGCAACAGCTTCTATGCCAGCTGCGAGCGCGTGTTCCGCCCAGACCGCGGGTGCCGTCGGCATAGGTGATCAGGGTGAGGGTCTCGGGTTCATGGGCGTGCGCAATGACGGGCATGCTGATCAACATCAAGCTTAACGCGCGAAGGGTAAAGACGTTCATGTTTTTCGGCTCGGGTTTTGAGAAGTGAGCAGCAAAGACTAACGGGCAGACTTGGGGGGGCGCGAACCCTGCAATGTGAGTGCATATGACGGCGGCGTAGCTGATTTAGTGGAGCCCCGACTATCAGGCCCCGATCAAGGAAATCTGAATTGTAGCGGTGAGGCTGCTCGTCCGAGGCCGCTTTCTTTCGAGCAGGAAACGGTCTGCATTCCTGCTCAATCCATCAGGCGTAACCGCATCAGGCTGTTGAACTTGAGTTGGATAGACGGCAGTTGCCCCGGCTACCTAAACTGTCAGCAGATTTGGGGATCGGGGACACTGGATGAATCGCAACGAACTTCGCAAGGCGGATATCAACCTGATGGTGGTATTCGAAACGCTGATGCTGGAGCGCAATGTCACCCGGGTGGCGGAGAAGCTGTTTCTCGGTCAGCCGACCATCAGTTCGGCGCTCAACCGCTTGCGTGCGATGTTCAATGATCCGCTGTTCATCCGTGTTGGCCATCGCATGGAGCCGACGGCACGGGCAGAGGAGATCATCAGGCACCTGTCACCGGCGCTGGATTCCTTGTCCGTGGCCTTGAGCCTGACTCATGATTTTGACCCGGCCAGCAGCACGATGACGTTCCGCATCGGGTTGTCCGACGATGTCGAGTTCGGTCTGTTGCCGCCGTTGCTGCGAACGCTGCGCCAGGAAGCGCCAAACGTAGTGTTTGTGGTGCAGCATGTCGACTACTGGCGGATTCCCGACTTGCTGGCGTCCGGCGATATCACGGTGGGTATCAGCCAGACCCGTGGTTTGCCGGCCAATGCCAAGCGCAAGTTGTTGCGGCACATTCAGCCCAGCATTTTGCGCGCCGATGCTTCCGATACTCCGCTGACGCTCGATGAATATTGCGCGCGTCCGCACGTGCTGGTGTCCCATACCGCCAACGTCAGTGGATATGCCGACGAGTGGCTGGCGGAAATCGGCCGCACGCGCCAGGTGGTGCTCTCGGTACCGCAATACAGTTCGTTGCCGGCACTGCTCGCCGGGACGGACCTGATCGCCAGCCTGCCGGACTACACCGCCGAGGCGATGGCTGCTTCGGGAACGCTGTTCAAGGAGCCCTTTCCGTTCAAGACACCGACCCTGGATTTGTCCATGGTCTGGCTCAGTCATGTCGATACCGACCCTGCCGAGCGCTGGTTACGTTCGCGCCTGGAGGCGTTCATGAGTGAGCGTGCCGTTTTGCCGCTGCCCGAATGAACAGGGCATGTTATACGTACGACCTTTCCATCCCCTTCCAGGAGCCAACTCATGCCTCACCTGCACATGGAATACACCGCCAACCTGACTGACCTGAATGCCGATGTGGCGTTGATGCGGTTGAACAATACGCTGGTGGGTTCCGGTCAGTTTGCTGCCGAATTCGACATCAAGAGCCGCGCGGTCAGGGTCGAGACGTTCAAGGTCGGTACTGCTCTGGCTGAACGGGCATTCGTGCATGTGAAACTGGCACTGTTGAGTGGGCGTTCCGCACAGATCAAGAAACAACTCTCCGAAAGCCTGCTGGCGGTGGTTCAGGACCTGTGTGAGTGGCCGAGCGGCGTTGAAGTCCAGTTGTGCGTGGAAATACTCGACATCGATCGCGATTCCTACAGCAAGACCGCCATCAGCCACTGAGTATCAGGCCGTTTCCTGCACGGCGCAGGCCTGTATCACTTGCGCTCGCAGCCAGGTGTTGGCGCTGTCCTGATCGACGCTTTGGCTCCACTGCATGTCGAGGGTGAAACCCGGCAATCCCTCGGGCGCTTCACAGTGATTGAAGGTGTCGGTACTGGCCAGCAGCCGCTGGATGCGCCGGGGCAGGGTCAGGGCATAGTCGGTGCCGGTAATCAGCTTCAGCGCTGCGCTGTAACTGTTGGCGCGCGCGATGATCTGGCGCTGTTTGGCCTGCTGCGCGAGCCAGCCGTCGACCATGTTGGTGGCGGACGTCCAGGGTGTCGGGAACACGTGTCGACGTTCGACATAGGTTTGCAGGCTCAAACGTGGTTCCGCCGGGGTGGCGCGTTTGTCGAACACACACACCAGATCATCTTCGAGCAGCGTCCGGGATTTGAAATCGACGTGGCTGCGATGAAAGTTCGGGCCGAAACACATCACCAGGTCGAGACTGCCTTCGCGCAACGCTTCGGCAGGGATGTCGGCTTCGAGTTTGAGCACATTGACCGTCACCGGGAGATCGGCGAGGGCGAAGGTTTTCAACAGGCGCGGCAGGATCAACTGTTCGAAATATTCCGGTGCGCAGAGGTTGAAGGTCACGGCTTGCAGGCCAGGGTCGAACGCGGGTGAGCCCGCGTGACACAAGTTGATGCTTTCCAGGATTTTCAGCGCGTGAGGGTACATCGCGCTGGCCTTGCCGGTGGGCTGCATGCCGCCGGTACGGGTATTGATGAACAGTTCGTCCTCGAAGCTGTTGCGCAGTTTTTTCAGGCAGTAACTCACGGTGGACTGGCTGACGCTAAGCGTCTCGGATACGCCGGTGACGCTGTTCTGCTCGTACACGGCGACGAACACCATGAGGTCCTGCATGTCGAGTTTTCTAAGCGAATTACTGTTCAGCATCCGTTGCGTCTCGCTGCGTCCCATGCGCTGACCATGTGCAGGGTGGGTGAATTATCCTAACGGAATGAGCGAACAGGGAAAATGCCTTGCAGGAAGTTTCGCCCTGAAGCCCTTCAACTCTGGACCATCGCCGACACGGCGCGGCGGCTGGAGATCAACAGCGCGAACATGCCGATGCCCACCAGCAGCGCGCCGGCCAGCTCCAGCGGCAGCGGCATCTGGCGGCCCCAAAACCAGTGAAACAAGGTGATGAACAGCGTGCTCAGGTAGATGTAGGAAATCACCGAGGATGGCGCGATCACGCCGATGGCCCGATGCAGCAACCAGAACGTTGCCAGGGTGGCGAACACCGCCAGGTACATCAGCCAATAGAAATCCTTGAGCGTCAGTAATGATGCCGAGCGCCAACCACCACTGAATCCGCAGAACACCAGCAGAAACAGCGCGCCGAACAGCATGTTCCAGAACGTCATGGGCACCGGCCCGCGTCCCTTCAGGCTGTTGGTTTTCAGGCGTTGGCTGAGCGGGGCGTAGAGTGCCATCGCCAGGCAACCGATGCCGTACACGGTCAGTGCATACGGCGATGGCAACTCACCGGGGCCGGTGTCTTTCATGATCAGTAACACCGCACCGGCAGCGGCGAGCAGCATCGGCACAATCCGTTGTTTCAGGCGGCTGTCAGGTATGAGCACGGCTTCGAAAGCCAGGGTCATCAGCGGCACCAGCGTAAACATCGTCCCGGTATTGACGGCCGAGGTGTAGCGCAATGCTTCGAACAGCGAGCCGAAGTACAACGCCAGCAGCAGGCCGAGCACCGCGTGACCAAGCAGCCCGCGGGCGGTCATGACGGCATTGCCTTCACGCAGCAACAGCGGCAGAAACACCAAGGCGCAGAACAACAGGCGCAAGCCGGTGAGCAGGATCGGATCGATGGCCTGGCTGACTTGCGCCGCTGCGGAAAACGATGCGGCGATCAACAAGGCCCAAAGCAGCATGCTGGCGTGAGCGGCGGCGAAACCGGTGGTTTTCATGGCGGGCTCCGGGTCAGTGGATGTGGCGGCTGTAGTGCCTTGGGTTGAAGCGAAAAACCATCAACATCATCAGCGCCATGACCGCCGTCAGCGACCACCAGGCCCATTCAAAGCTGCCGAGCCGGTCGCGGATGATCCCCGCCAGCAGCGGCGACAGGCTGGCGATCAGGTAGCCGATGCCTTGCACGAATGCGGTCAGGCCACCGGCGCGCAATGGATTGTCCAGGTGATCCAGCGATACGATCAGGCTCATCGGGAACAGCCCGCCAATGCCCAGCCCCAGCAGGCATGGCCACATCAGGCTCAAGTGCTGCGGGCTCAGAATCAGTCCGCAGAAACCGGCGATGATCAGTGCCAGCAAGACCATCAGCACGACGCGGCGGTCGCGGCTGCGATTGGCGATGAAGGGCGTCAGCAGGCCCGACAGCACTTCCATTGCGGTCAGAAACCCGAGCAGCAAACCAGCGTGTTGCTCGCTCCAGCCCTTTTCCACGTAGTACGGCGCCAGCCAGGCCAGAACGCAGGTGTAGGACGCAGTGCCCAGGCCAAAGAAGATCGCGAGTAACCACGCGCGGGAATTGGCGAAGAACGATCCTTTGCGGGATGCCCTCGAATCCAGTGTTGGCATCCCCGCGCTTTGGCTGCGCCAGAAGAGCAATGCCAGCACGGCGAGAACGGCCCAGATCGCCAGACCCATACGCCAGCTGCCGGTAGACGCCATCACCAGCGGCGCAAAGGACGCACCCAGGGCGGCACCGCCCATGATCGACGTGACGTAGAGCCCCATGCACAGGGCAACGTGGTCGCTGAAGCGGGATTTGATCAGCGCAGGCATCAAGGCCTGGATCAGGGCGATGCCGATACCTGCCAGTACGGCGCTGAGGATCAATTCGGCTACCGAATCGAGAAACAGGCGCGACACCGTGGCCACGCCTATGATCAGCAACGAAAGGACGACAGTGCGCTGTTCACCGAGGCGCTGGCTGACACGCAGTCCGAAAAACATCGCCAGTCCCATGGCCATGACCGGCAACAGGGTCAGCAGTGAAGCCAGGCTGAAACTCAGCGGGATGTCCTCGCGAATCGCCGAGAGCAATGGCCCGACGGCGGCCATGGAGGGACGCAGGTTCAGGGCGACGAGAACAATGCTGAACATCAGCCAGAGGGCAGGGCGGGTAGTCGCGCGGGTGTTTTCCATGATCGCACCTTGACCGGTAAGGTTGCGATTAGGCGCGCGAGGCCTGAAGGCCGCAAATCAGAAAGTCTGGTGATGTATTTGGAAATTAAATAAGAGTGCGGTCATACGGACGCCGTTGAATGTTTAGCCATTCGACATCCAAGGTTCTTCAAATCCTGATTTAACGACGGAACCCATCGTGTGACGCTGCGGGTCATCTGTTTTCTGCGGTTCTCTCTATGGACGGTTGGCCAGTCGCAATCCACTTCAAGGCAACCATCGGCGCTCGAGCGTCGAGCCTTGGTCGTCGATTCACGCCCGCCACCGCGCCAAGCCTCTCTGCACTTCCTTCTGAACTGGCCTTCTGGGCGCTGTGGCATTGCCGCCATGCGCGCCCGCCGGATTCCTGCTTTTTCCGCTGATTGTCCTTACCTGTTCCGGTCGATGCCGGGATTAACGTGCGGGTGCTTTTGCGTACCCGTCTGACACGGAAAAAGAGAATTCCCATGAGTTGTGCCACGACCTCGTTCGCCACCCGGCTTGAAGCCCTGACCTTTCTGGAACAGAACCCGGATATTGAAATGTTCGAGCTGTTCATCCTCGACAACAACGGTGTGCCGCGGGGCAAGCTACTGCACCGTGACGAGCTGCTGGCGGTGTATGAAAGCGGGCGGCCATTGCCGAGCACCATCCTCGGCCTGACCATCAACGGCGATGACGTGGAAAACTCCGGGCTGGTCTGGGATGTCGGCGATATCGACTGCCGGGCCTACCCGATCAGCGGCAGCCTCACGCGTATGCCATGGCGTCTGATACCGACCGCGGCCGTGCAGGTCAGCATGCATCCGACTGAGGGAATGCCCGCTACCATTGCCGATCCCCGTCACTTGCTGGCGAAAGTCATCGAAGGTTTGCAGGCTGACGGCTATTACCCGGTCATGGCGGCGGAACTGGAGTTCTATCTGCTGGATCAGCAACGCGACAGCAATGGCCGGCCGCAACCGGCACGGGATGTCGATGGTGGGCGTCCGCGCGGCACCCAGGTCTATGGGTTGCGCGAGCTTGAGCAGATCGAACCCTTCCTCGCCGATCTCTACAGCGCCTGCAAGCTCCAGGGGATTCCGGCGCGCACGGCCATTTCCGAATACGCGCCGGGGCAAGTGGAAATCACCCTTGAACACCGCAGCGACGCGTTGCAGGCAATGGACGAAGCGGTGCGCTACAAGCGCCTGGTCAAGGGGGTGGCGCACAAGCACGGCATGACAGCATGCTTCATGGCCAAGCCATTCGATGACTTGGCCGGCACCGGGATGCACATGCACGTGAGTCTGGCGGACAAGGACGGCAACAACCTCTTTGCCAGCGAAGCCCCGGATGGAACGCCCCTGCTCAAGCAGGCTGTCGCTGGCATGCTCAGTACCTTGCTCGATTCACTGTTGCTGTTCTGCCCCAACGCCAACTCCTACCGTCGATTCCAGGCCAACAGCTATGCGCCGCTGGCAGCCACTTGGGGTGTGGACAATCGCACCGTGAGTTTGCGCGTACCGGGCGGGCCGGCGTATTCCCGGCACATCGAGCATCGAATTTGTGGCGCGGATGCCAACCCCTATCTGGCGGCTGCGGCGATTCTGGCCGGTATTCATCGCGGTATCCGCGAACACCTCGACCCGGGGGCGCCGGTGGAGGGCAATGGCTACGCTCAGGCCGCAAAACTGTTGCCGACGGACTGGTTGACCACATTGCGTTCGCTGGAAGGCTCCAGTTGGGCCAGGGAAGCCTTCGGCGGCGAGTTCCTCGGTGTCTACCTGGCGGTGAAACGCGCCGAGTATCGCCAATTCATGGGGGAGGTCGGTGAGCAGGACTGGCGCTGGTACCTGCACCAGGCTTGAGCCGAAACTGAACCAAAGCTGAACTGTTCTCAAATAGTCTGAAGTTTCAGACAGGTGTTATAAGCCAACTAATTGTTGGCTTCTTTTTCACAAAAAATTGATGGTTGGCTACCTAAAATTTGAATTGTCTCGGTAAATGAAATTTTCACATTTACCGAAGGCACTTCTTTTCAGGACTCGCCGAACCTCATGTTTAAGATTAAAGCCGTGCGCCCCGAATGGGTGACACTGATTGCCAGTGCATTTTTGTTGGTTGGCTTCAACTTTGTACTCTGGCAGCACCTGTTCGAAATCACCACGTCCGATGGCAAAGGCATCGTCATGCGCGTGGCCTTCGGGGTGATGATATTCGCGGCCTTCAACATCGTGCTGACCCTGCTGGCCTTCCGGCCGGTGCTCAAGCCGGTCCTGACCCTGCTGTTCATGGTCAGTGCGGGCGTGGCGTATTTCATGAGCCAGTATGGTGTCCTGATCGACACCGGCATGTTGCGTAACTTCGCTGAAACCAATGCTACGGAAGTGCGCGACTTACTGTCGCTCAAGTTGTTTGTTTATATTGTGCTGCTCGGTGTGTTGCCGTCATGGCTATTGTGGAAGGCACCGATTAATTATCGTCGCTGGCACCGTGAACTGCTCAGTAAAGTCCTGGTGACGTTTGCTTCGGCGGCCGTCATTGGTGGTGTTGCACTGGTTAACTATCAAGGCCTGTCTTCGCTGTTTCGCAATCACCACGAGTTGCGCCTGATGGTGGTGCCAAGCAACTACATTGGTGCCTCGGCTGGTTTCTTGCGCGAGAAAGTAGCGACTGCGCGACAACCGTTTGTCAAGATCGGTGAAGATGCCCAGCGCAATACCACCTGGCAAACTCACGGGCGCAAATCCCTGACTGTTCTTGTCGTCGGTGAAAGTGCCCGGGCAGAGAACTTCGGCATCCTTGGCTATAGCCGCGACACCACGCCGAAACTGAGCAGGGAAGATGGCCTGATCGCTTTCACCGATGTGCACTCCTGCGGTACGGAAACCGCCGTATCGGTGCCTTGCATGTTCTCCAACATGGGGCGCAAGGACTACAACGCCAGCAAGGCCAAGAACGAAGAAGGCCTGCTGGATGTGCTCAAGCATGCGGGTATCGACGTGATCTGGCGTGACAACCAGTCGGGCTGCAAGGGTACATGCGATCGCGTCACCATTCAGGACGTCAGCAACCTGAAAGACCCGGCGCTGTGCGCCAACAGCGAATGCCGCGACGAAATCCTGCTGCAGGGACTTCAGCATTTCATCGATACCCTGGACAAGGACACCGTGCTGGTATTGCACCAGATGGGTAGCCACGGTCCGGAGTACTTCAAGCGGTATCCGAAAGAGTTCGAGCGCTTCACCCCGGTTTGCGAGAGTAACGCCCTGAACAATTGCAGTCGCGAAAGTATCGTCAATGGTTACGACAATACCTTGGTCTATACCGACCATGTGCTGTCGACCCTGATCGATCTGCTGCGTAGCAATCAGGACAAAGTGGACACCGCGATGCTGTATCTGTCGGACCACGGTGAATCCCTGGGCGAGTACAACTTGTTCCTCCACGGCACGCCTTACATGCTGGCGCCGGAGCAGCAAAAGCATGTAGCCATGTTTGCCTGGTTCTCCGACAGCTATAAAAAGTCGTTTGCGGTAGATACCCACTGCCTGCAACAGGGGCGTGAAAAGCCCCTGAGCCAGGACAACCTGTTCCATTCGATGCTTGGACTGCTGGAGGTCAACAGCAAGGTCTACAACCAGGATCTGGACATGTTTGCCGGATGTCGTGGCCCGGTGACCGACGGTGTGCTGGCCAAGGATTGAGTGCTCCGGTTTTGTTTCACGCGGCGGCTGCCGACCTGCGGCCAGTAGAACGTTTATCAAGAGCCATTGCACATGTCCGCTCAGCCCCCATCCACCATCGAACTTGAGATTGCCCGACGCTACGACCAGGAACACGCGCGCGTCTGCCTTCAGCCGCAAGCGCCGGGCCTGACCGGGCGTCTGCTGCTCTGGCGTGAGGAGCGTCTGGTGCGTAATGCGCTTAACGTCGCTGGCGAGCCGGGCCTGATCCTTGATGTAGCTTGTGGTGTAGGGCGTTTCTGGTCGGTGCTGGCCGAGCATGCCAATCGGGTGATCCTCGCGACGGACCCGTCCCAGGACATCCTCGATCATGCCCGCACCCATCACCCGCAAAGCCTGTTGAAGCGGATCAAGACCTTTCAAAGCTCCGCCTTCTCGATTGGTTTGTCGGAGAACGCGGTTGATTGCATTTTTTGCATGCAACTGTTTCAACACCTTTACAACCCGGAGCATCGTCTGGCGATGCTGGGCGAGTTTTACCGGGTCAGTCGCGATACGGTGATTGTCGCGGTGCGTCTCGACGGACGTTTCAAGGGCGCGCATTCAAGCGTGGAGGGGCCGTTACCGAGCAAGGCCGGGGTCGAAAGCGAGTTCAGGCAGGCGGGATTCCGTTTGCTCAGCCATCAGGATTTTTTTCCCGGTTGTGCACAGATGCGGGTCTACGTGCTGGGTAAGACCCGCTAGACCGACCTTGTCGGACTATTCTTCATGTCACGCAGTCATTTTCGCTAACGCTCTTGTTCAGTGGATGCGCGGAAATCGCCGGGGGCGATATATACTGCGCGCCATTCTTCAAGGGAGAGCCGTGTGGCCATCGATATTCACTGGATTCGCGACAACGATAGCCTCGGTCGGTTTTGTGCCGAGTGGCAGCAATTGCCATTCGTTGCCCTCGATACCGAATTCATGCGGGTCGACACCTTCTACCCGATCGCAGGTCTGCTGCAGGTCGGTGATGGCGAACGTGCCTACCTGATTGATCCGCTGACTATCGACGACTGGCAGCCTCTGGCCGCATTGCTGGAAAACCCGGCGGTGGTCAAGGTTGTCCACGCATGCAGCGAAGACCTCGAAGTCCTGCTGCGCCTGACCGGTAGCCTGCCGGCGCCACTGTTCGATACGCAATTGGCGGCCGCTTACCTGAACCTCGGTTTCTCCATGGGCTATTCGCGCCTGGTGCAGGAAGTGCTCGGCATCGACCTGCCCAAGGGTGAAACCCGTTCCGACTGGCTACAACGTCCGCTCTCCGAAACCCAGATCAGCTATGCCGCCGAAGATGCCGTGCACCTGGCTGAAGTCTTCGTAAAGTTGCGTCCAAAGCTGTCTGACGAGAAATACGCCTGGGTTCTGGAAGACGGTGCCGAACTGGTGGCCAACCTGCGCCGCGAGATCGATCCGTACGAGGTCTATCGTGATGCCAAGCTGGCCTGGAAGCTGTCCCGCGCCCAACTCGCGGTATTGCGTGAGCTTTGTGCCTGGCGCGAAAAGGAAGCCCGTGCCCGCGACCTGCCGCGCAACCGGATTATCCGTGAGCATTCGTTGTGGCCGCTGGCGCGTACGCAACCGGACAATCTCGGCGCCCTGGCGAAAATCGAAGACATGCACCCGCGTACCGTGCGTCAGGATGGTGAGTTTCTGCTTGATCTGATCAAGCGCTCTGGCAGTGTGTCGCCAGATCAATGGCCGCCAGCCGTGCCGGAGCCGCTGCCGGTGGACGCTGCCGTGTTACTCAAGCAGCTCAAAGCCATCGGCCAGGCCGAAGCCGAGCGCCTGAACATTGCGCCGGAACTGATGCTGCGCAAGAAAACCCTGGAAGCGCTGCTCAAGAGCGGCTTCCCCAATGGTCCCTACCAATTGCCTGATTCGCTGCGTGGCTGGCGCCGCGAATTGATGGGCCAGGCGCTGCTGGACAGCCTGGTCACCGCCGGAGAACAGCCTTGAAACGTATTTGCTCCATCTACCGCAGCTCGAAAAGAAACGAAATGTACCTGTATGTGCTCAAGAGCGATGCTCTGGAGCGCGTGCCGGAGCCCCTGATGGCAGCCTTCGGCAAGGCCATCCACGCGTTCGATCTGGTGCTCAGCCCCGAGCGCAAGCTGTCGCGCGAGGACATCACCGTCGTGCTGGATAACCTCGAAAAACAGGGTTATCACCTGCAAATGCCGCCTGCCGAAGACGAGTACATCGAGCACTTGCCGGAAGAATTGTTGCGCCGCAACGATCCGGTGTGAATGGCAGACAGGCTCTGTTCAGAGTGGTTATGAAACACTGATTGATTTTAGCGATGGCAGCATCGACCGAGCAGCGCTCTGTCGGCTGCCGTCTGCACCGTTTTTGAAAGGTTTGAAGCATGCGCGTCCTGATTGCTGAACACGACCACCCCGTGTACGCCCAACTGTTGCGCGAGGCGGCACCGGATCTGGAGGTGCTGACCAGCGGTGATTCCGCCGAACTGGCCAGCCAGGCCGCCGATTGTCCGGTGTGGCTCGGCCAGCCTGATCTGCTGGCGACCCTGTTGCGCCAGGGCCATCAACCGCAATGGCTGCAATCGACCTGGGCCGGCATTACGCCGCTGCTGGCCGATGGCTTGCCACGGCACTATCGATTGACCCGTGCAGTCGGCATCTTCGGACAGGTCATGGCCGAGTACGTGCTCACCTATATGCTCGGTCACGAACGTGAAGTGCTGGCGCGACTGGTCAGCCAGGTCGAGCGCAAATGGGACAGCCGCCATGGCCAGAGCCTGGCGGGGCGCAAGGTGTTGATCGTCGGCACCGGTGATATCGGTCAGAGTGTCGCGCAGTTCCTCGTGCCGTTCGGTGTCGAGTTGTATGGCGTTGCCAGCAGCGCGCGGGAACAGGCGCCGTTCATCGAAGTCGGTGCACTGGCGGATCTGCCGCGGCTGGTCGGTGAGGTCGATTACGTGGTCAATCTGCTGCCGAACACGCCGGAAACCCACGATATCTACGACGCGGCGCTGTTCAGGCAATTCAAGCCGACCGGTTTGTTCATCAATGCCGGGCGTGGTGTGGCGGTGGTCGATGCGGATCTGGTGGAAGCCTTGAAGGAAGGGCATCTGGCGGGCGCGGTGATCGACGTGTGCCGTCAGGAGCCATTGCCCCAGCGGCATCCATTCTGGACAGCCTGGGGCCTGCTGCTCACCGGCCACAGCTCGGCACCGACTTCGCCGTCGATGATGGTGAAGCTGTTTGTCGAAAACCTGCGGGCGTTCGAGGCGGGAGAGGCGTTGCGCGGGGAAGTGGATTTCGATCGCGGGTATTGAAATCACTCTCAAAAACTGTGGGAGCGAGCTTGCTCGCGATGAGGCCGGCATATCCAACATAAATGTTGACTGTCCTACCGCTATCGCGAGCAAGCTCGCTCCCACAGGGATTTTCAGTATGGCTTAGAGGGTGAAGTCGCCTTCAGCCGCCAGCTCGCTCAACGGACGACGCGGGCTTGGTACTTCACGGGCCTGCAGGTACTCCGCCAGGCTGGCCTTGTCCCCGAGCTTGCCCACCGCGACGGCGGCGTGCAGGGCGTAGCCTTCAGGAATGTTCAGCTCCTTGCGGGTCAGGTCCTGGTCGAAGCCGGCCATGCCGTGGGTGTGCCAGCCGCTCAGGCTCGCTTGCAGGGCCAGGTGGCCCCAGGCGGAACCGGTGTCGAAGGTGTGCCACAGGGCCGGGGTTTCTTCGGTGGCGCCTGGCGCGGTGAAGGTAGTTTTCGAAATCACGATCACCAGGGCCGAAGCATGTTGCGCCCAGCTGCGGTTGAATTCGTTCAGCAGTCCCAGGTAGCGCTCCCAGTTCGGCGTATCGCGACGTGCGTAAAGGAAGCGCCAGGGTTGCGAGTTGTAGGCCGAGGGTGCCCAGCGCGCGGCTTCGAAGAAGCTCAGCAGGGTTTCTTCGGCAATGGCTTCGCCCGTGAAGGCGCGAGGCGACCAGCGGTCGGTGAACTGAGGGTCAATGGTGTAATCGGCAACGCGTGGGTTGGCACTCATCAAGAGATTCCTTGCTACGTTTGAAAGTGGGAGCGACGAAAAACCCTACTTGGCAGCGCAGAAACTGACAAGCCCGTTCTACCGACAGTCGCCAATGCTTGGCCCACGGGGCTACGGGCACTAGACTGGCGGCCTTTTCACCACCTGATGTCGATGCTCGAACCATGGCCGCCAAAGTAGAACCGTTCTGGATACGCAAGACCCTCGATCAACTCGATCAGGAGGAATGGGAGTCGCTGTGCGACGGCTGCGGATTGTGCTGTCTGCAAAAGCTTGAAGACGAAGACGACAACAGCGTCTATTACACGCGCATCGCCTGCAAACTGCTGGACCTGAAAACCTGCCAGTGTACGGATTACCCTAACCGTCGCGACACTGTGCCGGACTGTATCCAGCTCACGCCGGGCAAGGCCGACGAATTCAAATGGCTGCCGCCGACGTGCGGCTATCGCCTGGTCAGCGAAGGCAAGGACTTGCCGTTGTGGCATCACCTGGTGTGCGGTGATCGCGATGCCGTGCATCACGAGCGGATTTCCCAGTCCGGGCGCATGCTCGCCGAAGGCAGCGTGCCGGAAGACGACTGGGAAGATCACCTGATTTTCCGCGCAGGCTGACTGCCAGAGGCTCAACCTTTCACGAAGGAGTGTGTATGGCTGTGGGATGGCGGCAGGCGTGGGGCGTTGGATTACTGGCCGTGAGTGCGCCCGTATGGGCAGCGAACAAGGTCGATCTGGATTATCACGTGCGCCTGTTGCCGCAGAACGATCAAGCCGAAGTGCGCCTGACGCTCGCCCAGGGCTCGGCGGTACGCAGCCTGGATTTCGACCTCGGCGACGGCAGCCACTACAGCGATTTCAAGGCCGACGGCCAATGGCAACTGACCCCTGGCAAAGCGGCGCGGGGTGTCTGGCGTCCAGCGGCCGACAAGGCCAGCCTGACGTATCGGGTGAGTATCAACCACGGGCGCAAGAACGGCAGCTTTGACACACGTATGACGCCAAACTGGGCATTGATGCGCGGCGACGATCTGGTGCCGCCTGCCAGGCTCGATCAGCAGGATGGCATCGAACTGGTTTCACGCCTTGAATTCGAGCTGCCCGGTGGCTGGAAAAGCGTTGAAACCGCGTGGCCACGGATTGGCCAGAACAGGTTCCGTATCGATAACCCTTCCAGACTGTTCGACCGGCCCACGGGCTGGATGCTCGCCGGCCAGCTTGGCAGCCGCCGCACCCGTCTGGGCGAGACTGAAGTTACCGTCGCCTCGCCGCTGGGGCAGGGCATGCGGCGTATGGATGTGCTGACGCTGCTGACCTTCGTCTGGCCGCAAGTGCAGGCGCTGTACCCACGACACCCGGGCAAGCTGCTGATCGTCGGGGCCAATGATCCGATGTGGCGTGGCAGCCGGTCGGCGCACGAGTCGATCTACCTCAACAGTCACCTGCCATTGGTCAGCGAAAGCGGCACCAGCGCCCTGGTCCGCGAGTTGGCCCAGGTGTACGGACCGATCAACGGCACAAAGCGCAGTGACTGGATCGGCGAAGGCTTTGCCGAGTATTACGCCATCGAACTGGTGCGCCGGGCCGGCGGCATGAGTGATGAACGCTACGAGAGCCTGCACGGCAAACTGGTCAGGACCAGCCAGAAAGTCACCACGCTGCGCAGTGATCGGGTCAATCCGGTGCAGGTGGCCAGGGCGGTGGTGTTGCTGCAGGAGCTGGATCGCGAGATTCGCCTGAAAACCCACAACAAGCGTTCGCTGGATGACGTGTTGCGCGGGGCGATGCGGCAGGGGGATATCGATACCCAGGCGTTTGTTCAGCTCAGCGAGAGCGTGATTGGTGGGTCTTCAAAAGTGCTCAGTACCGAGTTGATTCAGTGAGTCCGTAATCGCGAGCAAGCTCGCTCCCACAATGATTGGGGGTGAACACAAATGTTGTGTACGCCACATAATCCTGTGGGAGCGAGCTTGCTCGCGATAGGGCCATCAGCCCCGCCGGACGATCCGGATCAAACCCCGGCTTTCGGCGACTTCAACGAATCATTACCCGTCACGGTTGCAGTTTTGGTCGCCGCCTCGGCATTGGCTTTCAACTGGCTCAATTCCTCACCGGCCCGCTGGATTTTCGCCCGCACGTTGTCCATGTCCTGACGGCTTTTCTCCAGCAGGCTTTTCGCCGAGCTGTGGCCGGTAATGCCGCGCGCCAGGGCTACGCCGCCGATGGCCACCTGGATCAGGCCGAAGATCCCGCCACGACGCAGGCCCTTGCCCACCATCACCACGCCGCCGGCCAGGGAGCCGATGCGTTCCCAGCCTTGCACGTTCTGCTCGGAAGGGCTCTGGAAGGGGGTGGATTCGATACGCTCGACGCGTTTGATTTCGCTCATGGTCTGTCTCCAGGCTTCGGTGATCGATAGTCAAGCTGACCGCCGGGGCGGGCAGCTCGTTCAATCGGATGTGCGGCGATTCAGCGGAATTTTGGTCCGGAGCGGGTATTGAGACCCTTGGACATGCGGTCGTAGAGCACGACGTTGACCGTGGCGGCCAGGTTCATGCAACCGGTGGTCGGAATGTAGACCACGTCTTCGCACCAGTCGCGAATCTCCTTATCCAGCGAGCCGTCTTCCGGGCCGAAGATGTAGAGCGCGCGATCCGGGTGGGTGTATTCCGGCAGAGGGCGGGCACCCTCAACCAGTTCCACGGCGACGGGCACACAATTGAGCGGCAGGATTTTCTTCAGGTCATCGATGCCGATCAGCGGGATGTCGTAGTGCACGCGCTTGGTATCGGTGACGAAGTCGGCGGCGCGCTCATAGCGCTTGCCGGTGTAGAACACCGACGCCACGCCATAACAGCCAGCGGCGCGCATCACCGAACCGACGTTCTCCGGTGACTTGGGGTTATACAAACCAATGCAGCTGTACCGTTTGTCTGCCACGAGCGGGGTGCCTTTCGGGAAAAAAGCGCGATTATACGGGGATTGGGGGAGGGCGGGCAGATTCAAGACTTGTGGTGTCTGAGCGATTGCTTTCGCGAGCAGGCTCGCTCCCACAGTTGACCGAGGTGTCCAGACGGGCGCGGATCAATGTGGGAGCGAGCCTGCTCGCGAAGAGGCCAGTTCAGGCACTGAAGATTTTCAATCTTCTTTTTTCATCAACCCAGCCAACGCCGCAAACGGGTTATGCGTAGCCTTGGCGATTTTCGGCGTGCTCAGCGAGCCTTCGCCGAAATACTGCTGGTCGGTATAGCGCGAGTGTTCGTTATCGTGACAGTACAGGCACAACAGCTCCCAGTTCGAGCCGTCCTGCGGGTTGTTGTCGTGGTTGTGGTCGCGGTGGTGCACGGTCAGTTCGCTCAGGCGCTTGCCGGAGAACTCACGGGCGCAGCGGCCACAGACGTGCGGGTACATCTTCAGGGCCTTGTCGCGGTAGCCCATTTCCTTGTCGCGCTGGTTGTCGGCGAGGATGCGATCCAGCTTCGAAGTGTTGGTCGGGGTGGACGAACTCATGGGTTCACCTTTGTAGAAAGACTGATGACGGTTATAGGGTGAAGTTTAGCCTAGCCCTTGAGCTTCTCGGCAATCCAGATGGTGTGGCGAGTGCCCTTGTTGCCGTGTGCGAAGACCTGGACTTCCTCGGCCTTGAAGCCGGCTTTCTTCAGTTTGTCGGAAAATTGCCGATCGGCGCTGGCCGACCAGACCGCCAGCACGCCTTTGGGGCGCATGGCCCTGGCACAGGCGTTCAGGCCGGCGGCGGAGTACAGCCAGCTGTTGGCTTTCTGGGTCAGGCCTTCGGGGCCGTTGTCGACATCGAGCATGATGGCATCGAAGCCCTGGGGTTCGGCTTGCAGGACTTTGGCCACATCTTCCATGCGAATCACCGTGCGCGGGTCGAGCAATGGGTTGCCAGCCTTTTCGCCCAGCGGTCCACGGTTCCACTCAACCACGCCGGGGACCAGCTCGGCGACCACCACTTCGGCGGTCTTGCCCAGGTGCTTGAGCGCCGAGGCAAGGGTGAATCCCATGCCCAGGCCGCCGATCAGCACCCGTGAATTCGGTCGGCCTGCGACTTTGCGGCAGGGGATCTCGGCCAGGGCATCTTCGGAGCCGTGCATGCGCGTGTTCATCAATTGTCCGCCGTCGCCACCCTGGATCTTGATGACGAAATCCTCGCCATATTCGAACAGGCACAGGGCACCGCCGTTTTCAGGAATGGGGGTGGTGTCCAGCAGAACGAAACGTTTCATGGGGCTCACTTGAAGAAAATTGGCAGAACTCGGGAGGGCAAACAGACGCAGTTGGGAGTAGCCTGTTCATGACGACAAGGCCAACGGAGCCATTGATGAAGCGCACCATTCTAACGGTCATTGCCCTGGCCGCGCTCTCGATAACTGCAGCGCAGGCCCAACAGTTGCAACCGATTCCCGTCAGCCCCGCGCCGATACCCGGTTCGCCCGGCACCGCCACGCCCACGCCTTACCCGCAAATCAGCCCGGCGCCCTTGCCGAAAGTCGGCCCCGGCAGTAGCGGGCCGCCGTTGGTGCCGATTGAAATGCCCAGCCCGCCAACCAAGGATCAGCCCGTGCCGGGAATCGAACAGAACCCGCCGAAAGTCAAATCACCGGGTGGCTAGACCTGCTGCGAAAGCAATTGACCGTCGGCCATGCGCAGGCGTTTGGACAGGGAGACGGCGAGGGCTCGGATGATCTTGGCAGCGATTTTCGGTGCATCGTTGAGCATCTTTTCCAGCGAGTCCTTGCCCAGGTTGAGCAACTGGCAGTTGCTGGCAGCCACGCAACTGGCCGAGCGCCGTTCGCCGTCGAGCACGGCCATTTCCCCGAACGAGCGGCCGCTGCGCAAGGTGGCGATGGTGACTCGTTGCCCGTCAGCGGTGGTTTTCTGCACCGCCACCTGACCGGTATGGATGATGCACATGAAGCTGCCGGCATCGCCCTCCTGGAAGATCTCCTCGCCTTGGGCAATGGTGCTGATACTGAAATAGCCCGAGG
Source organism: Pseudomonas sp. GW821-FHT07G06 (assembly GCF_058986625.1). NCBI lineage: Bacteria > Pseudomonadati > Pseudomonadota > Gammaproteobacteria > Pseudomonadales > Pseudomonadaceae > Pseudomonas > Pseudomonas sp. GW821-FHT07G06. The sequence goes on along the minus strand of NZ_JBYSVW010000001.1, from coordinate 461,654 downwards.
CCGCGGCGAAGTCCGCCGGCAACAGTTGATTGAACAGGCCGCAATCCATCAGCCAGTCGCGAATTTCGTTGTTCAGAAAAGTTGATTCAGACATGTCGTCACGGTCTTTTGTTTGTCTGGTTCCCTGTAGGAGCTGCCGCAGGCTGCGATCTTTTGATCTTAAAAATCAAAGCCAAAAGATCGCAGCCTGCGGCAGCTCCTACAAGGGATTGGTGTTGTATCCGACCGCAATCAAGGCCGGTTTATACCCAATACCTTGAACAAAAATGCATATTCGAGCGCTACGTCACGCAATCCCTGATATCGACCGCTCATCCCGCCATGCCCGGCACCCAGTTCGGTCTTGAGCAGTAGCGGATTGCTGTCGATCTTGGTCGCGCGCAGTTTTGCCACCCACTTGGCCGCTTCCCAGTACTGCACGCGGCTGTCGTTGTAACCGGCGATCACCAGGGTCGCGGGATAAGCTTGCGCGGTGACGTTTTCGTACGGGGCGTAGGCCTTGATCCGATCATAAACGTCCGGTTCTTCAGGGTTGCCCCACTCGTCGTATTCCGTCACGGTCAATGGCAGATCGGGGTCGAGCATGGTGTTGAGGACGTCGACGAACGGCACTTCGGCGATGGCGGCGCCAAACAGCTCCGGCCGTTGATTGAGCACCGCGCCGATCAGCAAGCCGCCGGCGCTGCCGCCGCTGATTGCCAACTGCGGTGCAGTGGTGAAGCCTTGGGCGATCAGGTGTTCGGCGCAGGCGATAAAGTCGCTGAAGGTGTTGTGCTTGTGCTCCTGCTTGCCGGCGCGATACCAGGCTTCCCCCAGTTCGCCGCCGCCACGCACGTGGGCAATGGCAAACGCCATGCCGCGATCCAGCAGGCTCAGGCGCGCATGGGAGAACCATGGGTCGAGGCTTTCGCCGTAGGCGCCATAACCGTAGAGGTACAGTGGCACCGGTTTGCCGAGGTCGGTACGTTTGATCACCAGGCTGATGGGCACTTGCGTGCCGTCCGGCGCCGTGGCCCACAGGCGCTGGCTGATGTAGGCGTCGGGGTCGAACGGGCCGAGTACCGGGGTTTGCTTGAGGACTTTCTGTTCGCCGGTCGCCAGTTCAAGCTGGCGGATTTGCGCCGGACGGTTCAACGCCTCGTAGCGCAGGCGAACCCGCTCGCTTTCGAACTCCAGGCTGTTTTGTACGTGCAGGCTGTAGGCCGCATCCGGCAGTTGCACGCGATAAGGCGCCAGGCCTTGTGGGTGTACTTCAATGACCGGCAAACCGCCGAGTCGCAGGCTGAGGGTCATGGCCCCGGTGTTCAGGCTGATGCCGTCGATCATCACCGTGTCGCTATGAGGGATCAGGTTCTGCCAGTCGGCTTCGGTGGGCGCGGCGCCGGTATCGACGGCCGTGTACAAGGCGAAATTGATGCCGTCGCGGTTGGTGCGGATGAACCAGGTCCATTGCCCGTCGAGTGTGCCGTGATCCACGTCGTACTCATGATCCTCAACCCGTGGCGCCAGGCAGGTAAACGCCTGCTGGGGCCGGGAGGCATCGAGGACCCAGACTTCGCTGGTGGTCTTGCTGCCCACGGACAGCAGCAGTTGCTGCTCGGAGCTTGAACGGTAGCAATGCATGAAGAAGCGACCGTCCGGTTCATGGAACACTTCTTCGGCCGCCGTACCGTCCAGTCGATAGCGATACAGTTTGTGTGGGCGATGGGTGTCGTCCAGCTCGCCAAAGAACAGCGTCAGGCTGTCGTTGGCCCAGGTCATGCTGCCGTCACAGTCCTGGAATTCCAGCTCGCTGACGCGGCCGTCGGACAATTCCTTCACGAACAGCGTGTAAATCTCGTCGCCACTGGAGTCGATGCTGTAGGCAAGGCGCTGATGGTCCGGGCTGATGCTGAACGCACCCAGGGAAAAGAAGCCGCCGTTGGCCAGTTCGTTGGGGTCCAGCAGCAGTTGTTCGCGGCTTTCGTCGAGGGTCAGGCTGTCATCGGCCGGACGTGGGCAGCGGTAGTGCCGGGCATACTCATCGCCTGCGGTGGTGCGGGTGTAGTACAGATACGGTCCCCAGGGCGAGGGCAGGGACAGGTCGGTCTCGAGAATCCGCCCCTTGATCTCCTCGAACAGGGTTTCGCGCAGCCCGGCCTGGTCGGCGGTTTGCGCCTCCTGATAGCTGTTTTCGGCTTTCAGATAGTCGAGCACTGCAGCGGTGTCGCGCTCTTGCAGCCAGGCATACGGATCGGAGCCATCAGCCTTGTGGGCAATCGGAGCGTCGCAAGTGTTGGCGGATAGGGGCATGAAGGACTCTCGAGCAGTGTACGGAATTGGGGGTGAATAACCTGTAGGAGCGAGCTTGTGTGGCGAGGGGGCTTGCCCCCGTTCGGCTGCGAAGCAGTCGTAATACAGACACCGCGTTATTGACTCAATATCGCAATGACTCGTTTTAGGGCCGCTTTGCGACCCAACGGGGGCAAGCCCCCTCGCCACACAAGCCCGCTCCCACATGGATAGCGCTCAACAGTCAGGCATTGATGCAGCCTGACGGGCGAAAAGCCGTTATCATAAGCGCCTCTTTGCCTGCCTTGCCATGGACACCATGACCGAGAACGACTATCTGATCGCTTGGGGCCTCTACGCCTTTGCCGCTTTGGGCTGCCTGTTGGTGTGGATGCGCTTGACCCGCTGGATGTGGCGTTGGCTGCGTGAGCCATTGCGGCTGGCGATGGTCGTGCTGCTGTTCAGTCCGACCATCATCGACCCGGTCAAGGATAAAGTCGCACCGGCCGTCGCCATTACCGCGCTCGACCTGCTGTTCAAGGTCGGCAACAACGCCTGGCGGGCAATTTCCGATTTGTTCATGTACGGCATGATCGCATTCGGCCTCTATCTGGTGCTGGTGGCGATCCGTTTCCCCATCGAACGCGCCGCCAACGCCCGCAAGGAGCGTGAGGCTGCCACCAAAGCCGCCGTCCGCGCCGAAGAGCCTGAGGATGATCAACCGTTTGGCGGTGCCGGCGATGATCGTTACGGTCGTCCGCCCGTGCCGAGCAATCCTCAGCGGATGCGAGTCGAACCCCGTCTGTAACCTTGCCCCTGCGATTGAGCGAGAGTCCGAACATGTGTGAGTTATTGGGCATGAGCGCCAATGTCCCGACCGATATCGTGTTCAGCTTTACCGGGCTGATGCAGCGCGGCGGCCGCACCGGCCCGCATCGCGATGGCTGGGGCATTGCCTTCTATGAAGGCCGTGGGCTGCGGCTGTTCCAGGACCCGGCGGCCAGCTGCGAGTCGGAAGTCGCCAACCTGGTGCAGCGCTATCCGATCAAGAGCGAAGTGGTGATCGGGCACATCCGCCAGGCCAACGTCGGCAAGGTCTGCCTGTCCAACACCCATCCGTTCGTCCGCGAGCTGTGGGGGCGCAACTGGTGTTTCGCCCATAACGGCCAGTTGGCGGATTTTCAGCCAACGGCCAGTTTCTATCGCCCCGTGGGCGATACCGACAGCGAAGCGGCATTCTGCGATTTGCTCAACCGTGTGCGTGCGGCGTTCCCCGAACCGGTCGAGGTCGAAGCGTTGCTGCCGGACCTGGTGGCCGCTTGCGCCGAGTACCGCAGCAAAGGCGTGTTCAACTGCCTGCTCAGCGACGGTGACTGGCTGTTCTGCTATTGCTCGACCAAGCTGGCGCAGATCACCCGCCGCGCCCCCTTTGGCCCGGCGCGCCTGAAAGATGTCGATGTGATCGTCGACTTTCAGGCCGAAACCACCCCTGACGATGTGGTCACCGTCATCGCCACCGAACCCCTGACCGAAAACGAAACCTGGACCCGTTACGAACCGGGTCAATGGAGCCTGTGGCGACGCGGCGAATGCGTCAGCCAGGGCACGACCGAATAAGGATGCCTTGCATGTTGCTCAGTTATCTACGGCTGGTGTTGTTTGCGGCGGGCCTGTTGATCGGTGTCCAGGTGCCGGGGTTCATCAACGATTACGCCAAGCGGGTCGAAGCCCATCTGATCGAGGCGCAAGCCGGGTTGAGCGGCTTCCAGAACACCGCCAATCAGTTCTTCAAGGGCGACATGCAGGCGCTGGTCGCGCATTACCGCGCCAGCGAGGACCCGATATTTCGCAGCGACGCCGACAGCCTGAGCAACCTGCTGACCCGTCAATTGGCGTTGGATAAACAGTTCCAGGCGATGCAGGGGCCGTGGTACATCCGCTTCCTGCAAGTGGTACTGGCCGCCGATCCGGACATTCGCAAGGAAACCTGGAACGGCTACAGCTACCAGATCCTGTTGACGCCCGAAGCGATGGTCTGGGGCATGAGTGGCGCCTTGCTGCTGTCGTTCGGGATCGAGTGCCTGTTCCGGCTGATCGACTGGGTGGTGCTGGGCGGCAAGCGTCTGCGCCAGAGCCGGCCGATCGAAGAGCGGGATTTACGCGGGCTGTAAGAACAAAAGATCGCATCCCAATGTAGGAGCTGCCGAAGGCTGCGATCTTTTGATTTTCAACGATTCAAACCGATGTAATTTTCACCGACCCGGCGCGCATACCCCTCCAGCACCGGTGGCAAGGCGCCGATACCGAAGCCCATGTGATCGAGGCGCAAGCCGCGTTGAGCAGCTTCCAGAACAGCGCCAATCAGTTCTTCAAGGGCGATATGCAGGCGCTGGTCGCGCATTACCGCGCCAGCGAGGACCCCATCTTTCGCAGCGACACCGACAGCCCGATTACCAATCTATCGAATAGGTCATGCTCAAAGTGCGGCCTTGGGCGTTGGGGTATGGCGCTTTGGCGTTGGCCTGGGCGAACAGGTTGACGTACGTGCGGTCGGTCAGGTTGTACACCCCGCCTTCCAGGCGACCGACCGGCAAGTACACGGAGCCGAGCAGGTCCACCAACGTATAGCCTTCGATGTCACGCCCGTTGTTGTCCTTGGCGGCCGCGTCGTAGCTGGACAGGTGCATGCCTTGCATACGCAGGGAGTAGTCGTCTTCGGTGTAGCCGACGAACAGCGTGGTCTTGGCCGGTGAAATGCGTGTCGCCGGCAGATCGATCCATTTCCCGTTCTGCTGGGTCTCGCCTTTGGCCCAGGCATAGGTGCCACCCACCGACCAGTGATCGGTCGCGCGGTAGGTCAGGCTGTTTTCGATGCCGCGAACCCGCTCCTTCTGGTTGATCAGACGCAAGACACGGCTATTGGCATCGTAGAATTGGGTCACGTCCGAGGTGTTTTCATAGACGGTGACGTCGGCCTGCCACTGGTCCCAGTCTCCGCGCCAGCCCAGCTCGTAGCTGTCGACCTTGATGGCCTGGGCGTTGAGGCTCTGGATGTCGAAGGTGCTGCTCACGTCACGCAAGAAACGCTGGATGTCCGGCAGCGAAAAGCCCTGGCTGTAATTGGCGAAGACGTCCTGATGTTCACTCAGGTGATAGACCGCGCCCAGGTTATAGAGCGTGGCGTCGTATTTGAGGGTGTCGCCGGGCAGGATGGCGCGTACGCCGGTCTGGACGATCTGACCGTAGGCGATGCTGTCGGAAACCTCGCTTTCGATCCATTCGCGGCGCACACCACCACGCAAGGTCCAGTCACCGATGTCCCAGGACATCTGTCCGAACAGTGCCTTGGTGGTGGTTTCGATATCCGGGCCCATCTCGTAAGTGGTGCCGGTCTTGGTGTAGGTCAGCCCTTTGAGGGTGTATTGGTCACCGCGCTGACGAGAGCGCTCGTTATCGTAGTCGGCGCCCCAGACCAGGTTGCCCGTGGCGCTGCCGATGGCCGGCAGCGGCGTGTCGATGGCCGCACGCAGGCCGTACACATCCTGCACGCTGTTGTTGTCGGCGATCCCGGCCTTGCCCCGCGACAGGTCAGGGAAGAACAGCGCGTCGGCCCGGCGCCAGTAGCTTTCCAGTTGCAGGCCCTGGCCGTAGAAGTCGTTGTCGGTGAAGTTGAGGTTGGCCGCCTGGTTATGGGTGTAGGGCTGGTCGTCGAGATTCAGTCCTTTGACCGCTACGGCCTCTTGCAGGTTTTTCGGGTCTTTTGTGTAGCCGGTGTCTTGCTGGTCCTTGTAGTCCTGCAGCGACAGGCTGAGTTTTTTGTCGGCATCCAGTTCGTAACCGAAACGACCTTGCAGGTCATAGGTGTCGGTGTCCATGTTGCTGCCCTGGGAGGTGTCCTGAGGGATGCGATTGCCGTTGCCGTCGTACTGGTCGTTGCGCTGGGTCAGGTCGGCGGACAGGTACCAGTCCAGGGCATCCTTGCGTCCGGTCGCACTCTGAAAGGCCTCGTAGGCGAAACCCTTGCTGTTGAGGTTGTTGCCGGTGGTCAGGCCCAGTTTGCTGCTGTAGGCAAGGTCCTGACCCTGGTTGCGCTTGGTGATGATGTTGATGATGCCGCCCGAAGCACCGGCGCCATAAATGCTGCTGGCGCCGGAAACCACCTCGATGCGTTCGATGCTGGCCGGCGCAATGCTGTTGAGCTGGCGGAAGTTGTCGCGCGTGGCGTTCTGCGACACGCCGTCGATCAACACCAGCATGTTGCGCCCGCGCAGGGTCTGGCCGAAGTTGCTCATCCCGCCGCTGGACGGCGCGAGCCCTGGAACCAGTTGCCCCAGGATGTCGGAGACCCGACGCCCGGCGCCACTCTGTTGGCTGATCTGTTGTTCGTCGATCACCTGGACCGAGCCTGGAATCGAGGCAATGGTCGCTTCGCTACGCGTCGCGGAAACGACGGTGGCCTGCATGTTCAATGTGCCAGGTTGCTGGTCGGTGTCCTCGGCCCAGGCCTGGGCGCTGACGGAGCCGAGCAGCGGAATCAGCAGGGAAAGTTTGGTTCGGGTCATGAGGTGGTCTTTTTTAGTCGTGATAAGTGTGGCCAGGCAAGATTTCGGGGCCGGATGTGGCGGTAAATGAGCGCACCCGGTGGATCCCGATGGTGGCCAGGGCGTAGGCGACGGGGAGCAGTGCGCCTGCCAGATGCCCCAGAGCACCCGGCTGACGAGAAACCCAGCCATTCGTTAGCCAGCACCGTGGCCGTCAGCGTCAGGATGCAGAACCGGGCAACGCCCTCGATGAGGCGCAAGGTGTAAGCAGGATCAGGGGTTGGAAGCAGCGCTGCGCGGTGGGCGCCGGGGCAGTGCTCAAATGGTCGAGGGTGATGCGGCGGGACTGGAAGGCCGGAGTGCCGAGGGCTTCCCTCCAGTGTGAGAGCCGTTGCTGCTGTCTTTGCGTGAAAGCGCGCATCAAGTCCGATTCCTTCTGGACAGTGGTTTAGCTGAATGCGCGCAGAGAATACATTTTCAAAATATTAATGCAAATGATAGTAATTGCTTCTTGTGATATGGAAGCTCCTTTTCAGAGCCTGGCCAGGGGTTTGCTCAAGACCATGTAGCGCTCTCCCACCTTCCGTGCATACTCCTCCAGCACCTGCTGACACAACGCCACAATCTCCTCGACCCACTCCACACCCACCCGCCACGACACCACCACCTGCAAGTCGGGTGGTCGCTGATCGATGTCCAGCAGGGTCAATTCGCCGCGCGCCAGTTCCTCGGCCACCAGCACCGGCGGCAACGCGCCGATACCGAAGCCGTCGCGCAACAAGCGAGTAATTGCCGACACCGAGTTCACGCAGTTCAACCGTGGCGCCATCACGCCATTGGCCTGCATCAGGGCCAGCACTTCCTGGTGCGGATGGGAGTTTTTCGAATAGGTGATGACCCGCTCGCCCGCCAGGTCAGCGATGCCCGAGTACTCGCGGTTGTAAATGGAGTTGCTGGCGACGATCCAGCCCATGGGGTGGCTGGCCAGTTCCAGGCTGCGCACGCTTTCCTGGCGCAGCAGGTCGGTTTGCAGGATCACATCGAGAAAGCCTTTTTGCAGCTGATCGCAGAGGTTGAGCGAGGTATCGGCCACCAGCTCGATTTCCACCAGCGGGTAGTGATCGGTCATCTGCGCCACCAACGGGCTGAGCCAGGTATGGATCACCGTGTCCATCACGCCGATGCGCACCCGTCCGGCCTTGCTCGAACGGGTCTCGATCGACTGCTTGAGTGCGTGCATGGTGTCCAGCATCTGCTCGGCGTAATCGAGCACTTTGAGGCCTTCGGGCGTCAGGCTCACGCCGCGCGAATCACGCAGAAACAGCTTCACCCCGAGCTCGCCTTCAAGCACCGCAATTCGGCTGGAAATCGAAGCCTGAGTGGTGAAGAGCTTGTCGGCGGTCAGGCGGAAACTCTTGAGTCGGGCGACCCAGACAAAGGTCTCGAGAAACTTCAGGTTCATGGGATAAAGATTTCTTATGTCTAAGGCGGGTTTTTATTAGTTGGACGCAGCAGGGGCGCGCGTCCAAAAATCGGCGCATCCGGTTCCCACGATAGGCGTCGTCGGGGCTCAGAACAATACCAATAAAATCAGCGCGGAGATTTGCCATGAGTGCGCCCGACACCCCCGTCATCGCGAAAGCCACGGCTCGCCCGGGACCTTTCGACTGGTATCGCAACATCAATCAGCAGGAGCGCCGCACCTTCTGGAGCTGCAAGATCGGCTATGGCCTGGACGGCATGGACACCCAGATGCTCAGCTTCGTGGTGCCGACCCTGATTGCCATGTGGGGCATCACCACCGGCCAGGCCGGGCTGATTCACACCAGCACCCTGATCGCTTCGGCCATCGGTGGCTGGGTCGCCGGGATTCTCTCCGACCGCATCGGTCGTGTGCGCACCCTGCAACTGACTGTGTTGTGGTTTGCCTTCTTCACCTTCCTCTGCGGCTTCGCCCAGAGCTACGAGCAACTGCTGATTGCACGGACCCTGATGGGCTTCGGTTTCGGCGGCGAGTGGACGGCCGGCGCCGTGCTGATCGGCGAAGTCATTCGCGCCAAAGATCGCGGCAAGGCTGTGGGCATGGTGCAATCCGGCTGGGCGCTGGGTTGGGGGCTGACGGCGATTCTGTATGCGCTGCTGTTCTCGGTATTGCCACCGGAAGACGCCTGGCGCGCGCTGTTCATCCTTGGCATCGTGCCGGCGATTTTTGTGATTTTTGTCCGCCGTCTGGTCAAGGACCCGGAAATCTATCGTCAAGCCAAAGCCCGGCAGGAGCCGAGCAACCCGTCGAAGTTCTATGAGATCTTCGCCCCCGGCATGCTGTTCACCACGATTCGCGCTTCGTTGCTGACCACCGGGGCATTGGGCGGCTACTACGCCATCACGTCCTGGCTACCGACTTTCCTGAAAAACGAACGCGGTTTGAGCGTACTCAACACCAGCGGTTATCTGGCGATGGTGATCGTCGGTTCCTATGTGGGTTATGTCATCAGCGCCTATTTGACCGACATCCTCGGACGCAAGAAGAACTTCATCCTGTTCGCCGTCGGTTCGTTCACCATTGTCCTGCTGTACACGCAAATGCCGGTCAGCAACGGCGTGATGCTGTGGCTGGGCTTTCCGCTGGGGTTCTTCGCCTCGGGGATTTTCAGTGGCATGGGCGCATTCCTGACCGAATTGTTCCCCACGCGCATTCGCGGTTCGGGCCAGGGTTTTTGCTACAACATCGGCCGCGCGCTGGCGGCGTTGTTTCCGCTGCTGATCGGCCTGCTCAGCCAGACCGTACCGCTGAGCGTGGGCATCGGTGCCTTCGCGGCGGTTTCCTACGGTGTGGTGATTCTCGCGGCCCTGAGCCTGCCGGAAACCCGTGGCAAGCAACTCGACGCCCAGTAACTGATAACCTGCGGGACTGTCTTATAGGTATGTCCCGCAGCTGAAAAGAATAAAACTACAGGAGTGTTCAGTGTGAGCCGCCTGCTATTGAACTGCGACATCGGCGAGAGTTTTGGCAGCTGGACCATGGGTCTGGACGCCGAAATCATGCCCTTCATCGATTGCGCCAACGTCGCCTGCGGTTTTCACGCCGGCGACCCGAGCATCATGCGCAAGACCGTCAGCCTGGCCCTCAGCCACGGTGTGCAAATCGGCGCGCATCCGGCCTATCAGGATCTGGTGGGCTTCGGTCGCCGCTCCATGGCCTATGCCACCCAGGAACTGCAAGACATCCTGCATTACCAGATCGGCGCCCTCGACGGCATCTGCCGGGCCCAGGGCGGCCGGGTCAGTTACGTCAAACCCCATGGCGCGATGTACAACGACATGATGGCCAACCCGGCGCAGTTGCGCGCCGTTTTGCAAGCGGTGGCGTCCTACGACCGCACTCTGCCATTGATGCTGATGGCGACCCGCGACAACAGCGCTGCCCAACAAATGGGTGATGAATACGGCGTGACGCTGTGGTTCGAGGCCTTCGCCGATCGCGCTTACGACAGTGCCGGCAGGCTGGTCGCGCGACAACTGCCGGGCGCGGTGCATCACGACCCGGAAACAATCATCGAGCAGGCGCTGACCATTGCCCGTGGTGATCAGCTTACCGCCAGCGACGGCAGCGCCCTGCATTTGCAGGCCAATACCCTCTGCGTGCACGGCGACAACGCCAGTTCGGTCGCTGCCGTGCAACGCATCCGAGAAGCCTTGAACCGGCAGAGTGCGTCATGAAGCTGCGGGTGGAAGTGGTGGCGCTGGATTGCCTGATGGTGCGCCTGTTCGATGAAATCGCCGAAAGCAACATGCCGTGGATGCTCGCGGCCAGTGAAAGTCTGCGCATGGCATTTGCCGGGCACCTGATCGATCTGGTGCCGTCCTACACCACCTTGATGGTGCATTACGACATGACTGCATTGAGCCCGAGCCAGGCACGGGAACTGATCGCCCAGGCACTGATCGATCTGTCGCCCAATGCGCGCACTCGCGGTACCTGTCATGTGTTGCCGGTGTGGTACGACTTGAGTGTCGGACCGGAATTGACGCTGTTGTCGCAGCGCAGCGGGTTGGCGGTGGAGGAGGTGATCCGTCGCCACAGTGAGCGTGAATACCAGGTGTTCGCCCTGGGTTTTGCACCGGGCTTCGCCTTCATGGGGCTGGTGGAAGAAGCGCTCGCTGCGCCGCGTCTGAACACACCACGCAAGAAAGTCGCGGCCGGCAGTGTCGGCATCGCCGAGCGGCAAACGGCGGCTTACCCGGTGGTGTCGCCGGGCGGCTGGAACCTGATCGGCCGCACGCCGGCCAGATTGTTCGACCGCAACCGTGACGGCTACAGCCTGATGCAGCCCGGTGACACCGTACGGTTCGAAGCGGTCGGCCATGCCGAGTTCATTAACCTGGGGGGTGACGATACGCCTCTGGAGGCCCAGGCATGAGCCGTCTGATGATTGAAGCGAGTACGCCGCTGTGCCTGTTGCAGGATGCCGGTCGATTCGGCGTACGGCATCTGGGCGTGACCCAGGGTGGAGCGGCGGATTGGCGTTCGATGTCCTGGGCCAACTGGCTATTGGGCAACGGACTGGATGCACCGGTGATCGAAATCACCCTTGGCGGATTTACTGTGGTGGCTGAAGAAGACTGCGTGCTGGCCTTGGCCGGAGCGGATCTTGGCGCGCGGGTGGATGGCGAGGCTTTGACCCCGTGGCGCAGTTTCAGGCTGCACAAAGGTCAGCGTTTGCAATTCACTCAGCCGTTGCTCGGAGCCCGGGCTTATCTGGCGGCGCCGGGTGGGTTTGATGCGCCGAAAGTGCTGGGCAGTAGCGCGACGGTGGTCCGGGAGGAACTCGGCGGGCTGGACGGCATGGGCCGAGCGCTGGGTAAAGGGGCGAGCTTGAGCTATTCGGGCAACCCGGTGATGTTGCTGCGCGAATTGAGCGCAGACCAACGACCGGACCTGAGCCTTGATGCGCCGTTGGACCTGGTCCTCGGAGCACAGATCGGCGAGTTCAGCGGGCAGAGCCTGTTCGACGCGTTCAACAGCGTATGGCACCTCGATAGCCGTGCCGACCGGATGGGTATTCGCCTGCTGGGTACGGCGCTGCAGTACCAGGGCAAGCCGATGATTTCCGAAGGCATTCCGTTGGGTGCCGTGCAGGTGCCGCCCGACGGGCAGCCGATTGTGTTACTCAATGATCGGCAGACCATTGGTGGGTATCCGCGTCTGGGGGCGTTGACGCCGTTGGCGCTGGCGCGGCTGGCGCAGTGCCTGCCGGGGAGGGTGGTTCGACTCAAGCCCGTTGTGCAAGAAGTCGCACATCGGGAACAGATCGAGTATCTGCAGCGCTTTAAAGTTTGAAGATCAAAAGATCGCAGCCTTCGGCAGCTCCTACAGGGATCGGTGTAGGAGCTGCCGCAGGCTGCGATCTTTTAGCTTTATTTGGACAAAAACCGCATCCCTTCCTCCAGCCCGCGAAGGGTCAGCGGATACATCTGGTCATCGATCAAGTTGGCGCTGGCGCGGCTGGCGCAGTGCCTGCCGGGGAGGGCGGTTCGACTCAAGCCCGTTGTGCAAGAGGTCGCACATAGGGAACAGATCGAGTATCTGCAGCGCTTTAAAGATTGAAGATCAAAAGATCGCAGCCTTCGGCAGCTCCTACAGGGATCGGTGTAGGAGCTGCCGCAGGCTGCGATCTTTTA
>NZ_JBYSVW010000001.1:134666-449061 GCF_058986625.1 Pseudomonas sp. GW821-FHT07G06 | reverse complement strand
AGCTTTATTTGGACAAAAACCGCATCCCTTCCTCCAACCCGCGAAGGGTCAGCGGATACATCTGGTCATCGATCAAGTCCCGCACAATATTGGTCGACGAGGTATAGCTCCAGGTGTCCTTCGGATACGGGTTGATCCAGATGAGCTTCTTGTACTTCTCCTTGAACCGCTGCATCCACACGTAACCGGCTTCTTCGTTCCAGTGCTCGACACTGCCGCCCGGCTGGGTGATTTCATAGGGTGCCATGGCGGCGTCACCGATGAAGATCACTTTGTAGTCGGCACCGTACTTGTGCAGCAGGTCCATGGTCGAGGTGCGCTCGGAGGTGCGGCGCATGTTGTTCTTCCAAACCGACTCATAAATGAAGTTGTGGAAGTAGAAGTACTCCAGGTGCTTGAACTCGGTCTTGCAGGCCGAGAACAATTCCTCGCAAATCTTCACATGGGCGTCCATCGAGCCGCCGATGTCGAACAGCAGCAACAGCTTGACGGTGTTGCGCCGCTCCGGCCGCATCTGGATGTTCAGCAACCCGGCATCCTTGGCGGTGTGGTCGATGGTGCCATCGATGTCCAGCTCTTCCGCCGCGCCCTGACGGGCGAACTTGCGCAAGCGGCGCAGGGCGACCTTGATATTGCGCGTGCCCAATTCCACCGAATCGTCGAGGTTCTTGTATTCGCGCTGGTCCCAGACCTTGGCCGCCTTGCCCTGGCGCTTGCCAGCGTCGCCGACCCGAATGCCTTCCGGGTTGAAACCGCCGGAACCGAACGGGCTGGTGCCGCCGGTACCGATCCATTTATTACCGCCGGCGTGACGTTCCTTCTGCTCCTCGAGGCGTTTCTTGAACTCTTCGATCAGTTTGTCCAGGCCACCGAGGGACTGGATCGCCGCCCGTTCTTCGTCGGTCAGCGAGCGTTCGAATTCCTTGCGCAGCCAGTCTTCGGGGATCAGCGCCTGAAGATGGTCGTCGAGCTTTTCCAGGCCATTGAAGTAGGCACCGAACGCCCGGTCGAACTTGTCGAAATGCTTTTCGTCCTTCACCAGGATCGCCCGGGACAGGTAGTAGAACTCGTCCATGTCGGCGAAGGTCACGCGCTGTTTCAGCGCGTTGATCAGGTCCAGCAGTTCACGCACCGAAACCGGCACCTTGGCTGCGCGCATTTCATTGAACAGGTTGAGCAGCATGGCATCAGCCTCTTAGCGGGTGCCGCGACGGCTCATGAACGCCAGACGCTCAAGCAATTGCACGTCCTGTTCGTTCTTCACCAGGGCACCGGCGAGCGGCGGGATGGCCTTGGTCGGATCACGTTCGCGCAGCACCGCTTCGCCGATGTTGTCGGCCATCAGCAGCTTCAGCCAGTCCACCAGCTCGGAGGTCGAAGGCTTCTTCTTCAGGCCCGGCACCTTGCGCACGTCGAAGAACACGTCCAGCGCTTCGCTGACCAGGTCTTTCTTGATGTCCGGGTAGTGCACGTCAACGATCTTTTGCAGGGTGGTGCGGTCGGGGAAAGCGATGTAGTGGAAGAAGCAGCGGCGCAGGAAGGCGTCCGGCAGTTCCTTTTCGTTGTTGGAGGTAATGATGATGATCGGACGCTTTTTCGCCTTGATGGTCTCGTCGATCTCGTAAACGTAGAACTCCATCTTGTCGAGTTCTTGCAGCAGGTCGTTGGGGAATTCGATGTCGGCCTTGTCGATTTCGTCGATCAGCAGGATGACCCGCTCGTCGGATTCGAAGGCTTCCCAGAGCTTGCCCTTTTTCAGGTAGTTACGAACGTCGTGGACTTTTTCGTTGCCCAGTTGCGAGTCGCGCAGGCGGCTGACCGCATCATACTCGTACAGGCCCTGGTGAGCCTTGGTGGTGGACTTGATGTGCCAGGTGATCAGCTTGGCGCCAAAGGATTCGGCCAGTTGCTCGGCGAGCATGGTCTTGCCGGTGCCCGGTTCGCCCTTGACCAGCAACGGCCGCTCCAGGGTGATGGCGGCGTTGACCGCCAGCTTCAGGTCATCGGTGGCGACGTAGGCCTGGGTGCCTTCGAACTTCATCTGCTAATCCTCGAACGGTAACGCCGACCTGAACGAGGCAGGGCGGTGGGGGCGCAATAAAAGGGTCAGCCCCGACTATAACGCGCTGCCCGGTCGACTGTGAACGCAGACGGCTTATTCAGTCTCTGAATGGGGCGTCACTTAGTGACTTAGCCGGCATCCGGCTTGGGCCGTTCATACCGCGCATTGAACGCCTGGATGAAACCATTGCGTAAAATCTGCAAAAAAGCCTGGAACGCGCTGACATTCTTCTGATGAACGTTGCCGCTGAGTTCGACCTTTGTCGCAAACTGGTTTTTGCCCTGGTTTTTCAGGACCGTCTCGGTTCCACCGACGAGGGCTTCCCATATCGAGCGGAACAGCCCTTTGTCCTTGTTTTCCACGTCCTGCTGCCAGTTGAACACGTCAACATCGCGCATCAGCGGCTTGATATAGCCGGTCAGTCGGCCCTTGTTGGCCTGGGCTTCGATCACCACGTCGCCATGGCCGGCATTGAAGTCGAACTTGCCGTAGGCCGCGGCGAAGTCGTTCAGGCGCTTGAGTTCGATATCCGTGGTGCGCAAGCGAAACTCGAAGTCTTCGAAATCGCTCAAGGGATCGAAAGTGGCCGAGGTTTCCAGTGGCGCGTGCCCCAGCAGCAAGGCTTTGCCTTCAAAGCGTGCGTCGCGTTTGCCTTTGGTGTCGACCACGTTGGTCAGGTTGAAAATACTGGCATCCACCTTTGTGGCGTTCATGTTCACCGGTGGTTTGGAGTTGAAGTTGCGAAAACTGATCTTGCCGTCGCTGATCCGCACTTCGTTCAGGGTAATGGGCAGCAGCTTGCCCAATTGGGCACGCCAGTCGGTGCCCTGGCCGGTCTGGGAATTTCGCTTGTTGGCTCCGCCGTCGACGAAGTTGACCTCGGGCGTGATGAACTGCACTTGGGCCACCACCGCGTGGTCGTGCCACAGTGAGTGCCAACTCACCGAGAGGTCTATCAATGGCGCGTTGACGAAAGGCACTGGAACCTTGCCATCGACCTTGACGATTTTCAGTCCGTTGATCTTGTAGGCGCCGCGCCACAAGGCCAGGTCCACGTCGGTGATCTGGCCCCGGTAGTCGCCCATGTCCGCCAGCCTCTCATTAAGGTAGTCGCGCACCAGATAGGGCAAGGCGATGTGCAACGTTATCAGCAGTGCAACGAGGCCGATGAGGGTCCACAGGGGCCAGCTGTATCGACGTTTCATGGCGGCAAATCTCTGGCGATCTAAAGCCATTGACTGCACTGACAGGCGGACGTTCGACCCGACTGGACGCCTGCGGGCAAGAGGGCTTACCTTGATGCCCTATTTCAATGCTGTCGTTAAGGACCCAGCCATGAGCCGCATTTTCGTTGACAACGCCCACTCCATCGGCAACACGCCGCTGGTGCAGATCAATCGCATTGCGCCGCGTGGTGTGACCATTCTGGCCAAGATCGAAGGGCGCAACCCCGGTTACTCGGTCAAGTGCCGGATCGGCGCAAACATGATCTGGGATGCCGAGAGCACTGGCAAACTCAAACCGGGCATGACCATCGTCGAACCCACCTCCGGCAATACCGGTATCGGCCTGGCGTTCGTGGCCGCCGCCCGTGGCTACAAACTGATGCTGACCATGCCGGCGTCCATGAGCATCGAACGTCGCAAGGTACTCAAGGCACTGGGTGCCGAGCTGGTGTTGACCGAACCGGCCAAAGGCATGAAGGGCGCTATCGAAAAAGCCGGTGAAATTGTTGCCGGCGACCCGTCGAACTTCTTCATGCCGGCGCAATTCGACAACCCGGCCAACCCGGCCATTCACGAAAAAACCACCGGCCCGGAAATCTGGAACGATACCGATGGCGCGGTCGACGTGCTGGTGGCAGGCGTCGGAACCGGTGGAACCATCACCGGGGTTTCACGGTATATCAAGAATACCCAGGGCAAACCGATTCTCTCGGTGGCGGTGGAGCCGGTGGTGTCGCCGGTGATTACCCAGGCCCTGGCCGGTGAAGAAATCAAACCGAGCCCGCACAAGATCCAGGGCATTGGTGCCGGTTTTGTGCCGAAGAACCTCGATTTGTCGATCGTCGACCGGGTAGAACTGGTCAGTGACGAAGAGTCCAAGGCCATGGCCTTGCGCTTGATGCAGGAAGAAGGAATCTTGTGCGGGATCTCCTGCGGCGCTGCCATGGCAGTGGCCGTAAGATTGGCGGAGACCCCGGAGATGCAGGGCAAGACCATCGTCGTGATCCTGCCGGATTCCGGTGAACGTTATCTGTCGAGCATGTTGTTCAGTGATCTGTTTACCGAACAGGAGAATCAGCAGTAAGCGCTGAACATTGGCGGATCGTGGCTGTTGGCGGTTGATGATGGATTCGCATCAGCCGCCGTTCAGGTGCCACATGTTAAGAAATGCTTTGTTGCACATTCGTTAACATTGAATGTTGAAAAATGCAGGTTTTTCACCGGTTCGGTAGTGTTTATCATGCCGCAAACCACGTCGGGCAATGGGCGTGGCGCAAAGTCGCTTATCTTCAAAGGAGTTGTTGATGACCTTTTCGTTTGCCGCGAAAGCCTCGTTGTTGCTGCTGTTTCTCGGCAGCACCCTGTATGTGCACTTACGCGGTAAGGCGCGTCTGCCGGTTTTGCGCCAATTCGTTAACCATTCGGCACTGTTCGCACCCTATAACGCCTTGATGTACCTGTTTTCCGGTGTGCCTTCCAAACCGTATCTGGATCGCAGCAAGTTTCCCGAACTGGATGTGCTCAAGGACAACTGGGAAGTGATTCGCGACGAAGCGATGCATTTGTTCGACGAGGGGTATATCCGCGCGGCGGCAAAGAACAACGACGCCGGTTTTGGCTCGTTCTTCAAGAAGGGCTGGAAGCGTTTCTATCTCAAGTGGTATGACAAACCGCTGCCTTCTGCCGAAGTCCTGTGCCCGAGAACCGTGGCATTGGTCAGTAGCATTCCCAACGTCAAGGGCGCGATGTTTGCGCTGCTGCCGGGCGACAGCCATCTCAACCCGCATCGCGATCCGTTTGGCGGCTCCCTGCGTTATCACCTGGGGCTGTCCACCCCCAATTCCGATGATTGCCGCATCTTTGTCGACGGTCAGGTTTACGTCTGGCGCGATGGTGAAGACGTGATGTTCGACGAGACCTACGTGCACTGGGTCAAGAATGAAACGCAAAAGACCCGGGTCATCCTGTTCTGCGATATCGAACGACCGCTGAGCAATCGCTTCATGACCCGTATCAATCGCAGTATCAGCGCCTGGCTGGGGCGTGCCACCGCCCCTCAGAACCTGGATGACGAACGTGTGGGCGGGATCAACAAGGCCTACGCGTGGAGCAAGAACTCCAGCGATAGATTCAGTGGTGTGGTCAAGCAATGGAAGCGGCGCAATCCCAAGGCTTACCGTGTCCTGCGCCCGGTGCTGGCGTTGGTGGTGCTGGCGTTGCTGGGGTATTGGTTGTTTGGTTGAAGCCGGATACGGCCTTTTGACCAACTCGTTGCAATTCATGTCGAACGCTGGTTATAGTCGGCGCACGGTGAGTTTCTGACTCACTTCCTTATCCCTCGAGCAAAGATCAGCCCAATGCCTGCATCCCTCCTCAACGCGGTAGTCGATTCAGCGGTCAACGCTGGCGTCGTGCCGTGCGGGAATCAGCAGCCCGGGCAGATCAGTCATTACCCCCCACCTGTCAGTAGCACGCCGGTGTGCGCAGTCGTATCACCGCCAGGCGTTGGCATTTCGGGCTGATCAGCTGTCTTCTGCTGTTCCCGCGCCCGCCTGAAAAAACTACTGGATTTCAGCTTTTGCTGAGTTGGCTTTTTGCCTGACTACAGGTGGTATTCATGTTTGTCCTTTCGAAAAAATCCGCGCTCGCGGTGGCGTCCACGAGCCTGTTCGTGCTGTTGTGGAGCAGCGGGGCGATCTTCTCAAAATGGGGGCTGGCCCACGCCTCACCCTTCGCCTTCCTGATGTTTCGTTTCGTCATCGCGCTATGCGGGCTGGTGTTGCTGGTGCCGTTGTTCAAGCTGAAGTTGCCCAAGGGCGGCAAGCCGATGTTGTATGCGATGGCCACTGGCGTGGTGCTGTTGGGGGCCTATCAGATTTTCTATCTGCTGGCCCTCGACCTTAAAGTCACCCCCGGGGTGATGGCGACCATCATGGGCGTGCAGCCGATTCTCACGGTGGTGCTGATGGAGCGTCAGCGTTCCTGGAGCCGGATGTTCGGTCTGGTCCTGGGGCTGACCGGCTTGATCATGGTGGTCTATCAGGGCATCGGCCTGGCCGGAATGTCGCTGGCCGGAATGCTTTTCGGTCTGCTGGCGCTGGCGAGCATGACGTTCGGTTCGATCATGCAGAAGCGCATCACTGAAAATCCCCTCGGCACGCTGCCGGTGCAGTACCTCGCCGGACTGCTGTTGTGCGGGATTTTCGTGCCGTTCCAGCCGTTTCACTTCGAACACGGCAGCGGTTTCATCCTGCCGGTGCTATGGATGGGGCTGGTAGTGTCGGTGCTGGCGACGCTGTTGCTGTACCGCTTGATCGCCCGGGGCAACCTGGTGAACGTCACCAGTCTGTTTTACCTGGTGCCGGCGGTGACGGCGGTAATGGACTATCTGGTCTTCGGCAATCGCCTGGCGCTGTTGAGCCTGTTCGGCATGCTGTTGATCATCGTCGGGCTGGTGTTTGTGTTCCGTAAAACAGCGTAGGCCGCGCAAGAAAATCAAAAGATCGCAGCCGTACCTGTAGGAGCTGCCGCAGGCTGCGATCTTTGCCTGTCATTTGCTCAGCGCATGCTCGGCCCGTACCGAATTCATGAACGCCTGCATCGCCGACGATTGAATGCGATGACGCCGGGTGATCAACCCGTACGGTGGCAGCCGCGCCTCGAACTTGATCGGCAACACCGCCAGCAGATCCCGACCGGGGTAGTCCTCGACCACCGACACCGGCGTGACGCCGAGCATGTCGGTCTGCTGAATCAACGACAGCAAGGTCATGATCGACGTGGTTTCGACGATGCTGCTCGGGATGTCGACCCGCGCGTTGTGGAACACCTGATTGATGATCGCGCGCATCGGGCTGGGCTGCTGTTGCAGCACCCAGGTCATGTTCTGCAGTTCGGCCCAGCTCAACTGCGTGGCTTTGGCCAGTGGATTCTGTGCGCCGGAAATCACGCACAGTGCTTCCTCGCCAAGGCTGTCGAACAGCAACTCCTCTGCCCGGGCACCGGCGGGTATCCGCCCCAATACGATATCCAGCTGATCTTGCAGCAACGCCTGCACCAGCACGTCGCTGGTGTCGACCTGGATGCTCATCGACAAGCGTGGATGGCTTTGTTTCAAGGTGGCGATGGTGCGCGTCAGCAGCCCCGAAGCCAGTGCCGGAATGGCCCCGACCGCGACCCGGCCAAGGTTGCCGGATTCGAGGGCGACCAACTCTTCACGCATGCCGCTGAGTTCGGCGAACACCATGCGTGCGTAATAAATGACCGTTTCCCCGAACGGGGTAGAGCGCATGCCCCGGGGCAGGCGTTCGAACAGTTCGACGCCCAACAGGTCCTCGGCCTCATGCAGCATCTTGGTCGCGGCCGGTTGGGTCATGCCGATGTGATCGGCGGCGCGGCGCAACGAGCCGAATTCCTGCAACGCCAGCATCAGCCGCAGTTGGCGCAGACGCAGTCGGCTGTGGATTACGTTGGCAGCAGGAATTCGGGTCATGGGCCGTGCTCGCAAAAAAGTCCTGCGGCAAGCCTGACAACAAATGCCAGGCGTTGCCAGCTTTGGCGTGTCACAGCACCGATTTTGGCTTGGCGACGTGGGGTTTGCGCAGGCCGATCAGGGTTTGCAGCGCTTTGGAAATCAACGGCCAGAACAGCATCAGCAGCGCCGCCGTGGTCAGGCTGCCCACCAACGGGTTGGACCAGAAAATCCCCAGCTGCCCGTCGGAGAACAGCATCGACTGGCGGAACGCATCTTCTGCCTTGTCGCCCAGCACCGCCGCCAACACCAGCGGCGCAATCGGGTAGCCGAGTTTCTTGAACAGATAACCCAGCGCACCGAAGCCCAGCATCAGCACCACGTCGAAGAACGAGTTGTGCACCGAGTAGGCACCGATGGCGCAGACCATGATGATGATCGGAGCGATGATCGAGAACGGGATGCGCAGGATCGAAGCGAACAGCGGCACGGTGGCCAGCACCACGATCAGACTCACCACGTTGCCCAGGTACATGCTGGCGATCAGGCCCCAGACAAAATCGTGTTGCTCGACGAACAGCGTCGGCCCCGGGTGCAAACCCCAGATCATCAGGCCACCGAGCATCACCGCCGCAGTCGCCGAACCGGGAATGCCCAGGGTCAGCATCGGCAGCAGGGCACTGGTGCCAGCCGCGTGGTCAGCGGTTTCCGGGGCGATCACACCTTCGAGTTCGCCTTTACCGAAGTTGTCGCGGTTTTTCGAGAAACGCCGGGCCAGGCTGTAGCTCATGAACGACGCGGCAGTCGGTCCGCCAGGGGTGATGCCCATCCAGCAGCCGACCAGGGTGCTGCGCACAATCGTCCACCAGTAACGCGGCAATTTCGCCCAGGTGCGCAGGATCACCATCGGCGTGATCCGCGCATGCTCGCCGCGGAACACCAGTCCTTCTTCCACGGTGCAGAGGATTTCGCCGATGCCGAACAGGCCGATTACCGCCACTTCAAAGCTGATGCCGGTCATCAGGATCGGCTGGTCGAAGGTCAGGCGCAGGTTGCCGGACACGGTGTCCATGCCGACGGCGGCCATGGCGAAACCGATCATCATCGCCACCACGGTTTTCAGCGGCGGGTTCTTGCTCATGCCAATGAAGGTGCAGAACGCCAACAGGTACACCGCGAAGAACTCCGGCGAACTGAACGACATGGCGAACGCGGCAATTTTTGTCGAGAGGAAGGTCAGCAACAACACGCCGGCCAACGCACCCAGCAACGCCGAACTGAACGCGGCGGTCAGGGCTTCGGCGGCGCGGCCTTCGCGGGCCATGGGATAACCGTCGAAGGTAGTCGCCACCGATGAGGGCTCACCGGGGATGTTGAACAGGATCGAGGTGATCGAGCCGCCGAACAGCGCGCCCCAGTACATGCACGACAGCAGGATGATCGCCGACACCGGCGACATGGTGAACGTCAGCGGCAGCAGCAACGCCACGCCGTTGGGGGCACCGAGACCGGGCAGTACGCCGACCAGAATGCCCAGCAGCACGCCGATCACCATCAGGCCGATATGGCCCGGCGTGAGGATCAGGTTCATGCCTTGCAGCAGGGAATCGAACTCGCTCATTTGAAATGTCTCCCGGCCAGGGCAATCCAGTCGCCCATTGGGCCGGCATCCAGCGGCACTTTGAACCACAGCGCGAAAATCAGGTAACTGGCCAGCACCGCGCCCAGGGACACGCTGCCGATCATCCATTTGCCGTAAGGCTTGGCGCGGACCTTGTCACGCCACATGAACCAGGCAATGAAGCAGGCCGAAGCGATGTAGATGCCGGTGAACGGCATCGCACCGACGAATAGCGCGATGGGCACGAACACCGACAGCACTTGCCTGAACGCACTGCGGCTGACGAATGAAATGCCCAGGGCTTGCCAGCGCACCAGGGTCAACACCCCGTTGGCCACACTGGCGGCGCTCAACATCAGGCCGATGTAGAAGGGAAAGTAACCCGGCTCGGGGCCGGCATCACCCCAGCCGATACCCTGTTCAACGCTACCGAACATCACCACCGCGCCGATCAGCGTGGTGAAGAGTGCCAGGCCGAGCTCGACCCAGCGTGTACCGACCAGCGCTGGTGAATCCGAAGAATGGGACATGAAAGCACCTCCAGAGGTGACGGCCGTACGCAGGGCGGGCGGCCGTGAGCAACTCAGTTTTTCAGCCAGCCGGCCTCTTTGAACACCGGCGTGACGCGGGCGGTGTCTTTTTCGATGTAGGCGGTCAGCGGCTCGCCCTCGAGGAAGGTTGGCACCAGGGCGTTCTGCTTCACGTAAGCCTTGAACTCATCGGTCTGGGTGACTTTGCGCATCAACTCGACATAGAACGCGCGCTGCTCGGCGGTGACGTCGCCGGGCATGAACACGGTGCGCGGGAAGCGGTACTGATCGATGCCCAGACCTTGTTCGTGACAGGTCGGGACGTCGGCCCAGGATTTGTCGCCGGCGACTTTGTCGGTATAGCCCATGCGCTCCTTACTGAATACGCAGAGCGGCTCGACCTGATCGCCACGCCATTGGCTGATGCTCTCGCTTGGATTGTTGACGTTGGCGGCGATGTGCTTGCCGGCCAGTTGCGTCGCGGCTTCGCTGCCGCTCTTGAACGGGATGTACACCAGTTTGCTGTTGTTGGTCTGGTTCAGCAGCAGGGTCAGGGTCTGGTCGACGTCCTTGGACTGGCTGCCGCCCATGCGCAGGTTCGACGGGTCGGCCTTGACCGCTTCGTAGAAGCTTTTCGCGTCCTTCCACGGCGCGCCCTTGTAGCTCCAGAGAATGAAGTCATCCTCGGCCACGGCGGCAATCGGGGTCAGTTCCTGCCATTCGTAGCCGAGCTTGGACACCAGCGGCAACAGGTAGATGTTGTTGGTGCCGATCACCAGTTTGTCGGCATCGCCCTTGCTCATTTTCAGGTCGAGGAAGGCTTCGGCGCCGTTGCCACCGCCCTTGTTGAGGACGATGGTATTCACGTCGAGCAGCTTGTGCGTGGTGATGATCGACTGGATCAGGCGACCGAGCTGGTCGGTACCGCCACCGGGACCACCGGCGACAACGATTTCGACGTTCTTGTCCGGTTGCCAGGCGGCGTTGGCGAGAGCGGGAAGGGTACCGGCGGCGATCAGTGCGCAACCAAGAAACAGACGGGAAGTACGACGGACGAATGCATTTCGCATGATGGAAGAGCCTCGTATTCATGTTCTTGTAATTGTTATGAGCGGCTTTTTTGCGCGGTAAAGCCGCAAGCCTGGCCCGAGTGTGTGAAGGTGCGGGCACGGCGTCTAGTCAAAACAATACATACACCGATAGCCTGGGGTTATAGCTCGGCAAACGACTGACTACTGACTGCTGTAGGAGCGAGCTTGCTCGCGATGGACTCAAGGGCACCGCTTTAATTCAGGTAACACGCGTTTTCGTTGAAGACCATCGCGAGCAGGCTCGCTCCTACAGAAAAGAATGCGTGCCCACGCTGAAAGGTCGTTGAAAGCAGGGCATGACATAACCCGAGGCTATCGCCTGATTTCAAGTTTTGATTAGACGGTTATCAGCGAGCCTTCGATAGTGCTCACAAATGTCGCCAGGAAGCGGCGCTGCAGTCTCCACAAAAATAATAAAAGAGGTACGCACCATGGCTCGATCCAGTGCATCCCTGAACCTGGCCGGCGCGGATATCCAGCCACAGGCCGCGGCACCCGCGCAGAGCTCCGCCGCCAAAGCCAGCAACGTACGCTGGCGGATCTTCGCGATCATCTTCGCGCTGACCATGGTCAACCTGATCGACCGGGTGTCGCTGTCCATTGCGATGCCGACCATCGCCCATGAGTTTTCCCTGTCACCGAGCCTGCAAGGGCTGATCCTCAGCAGCTTTTTCTGGGCCTACGCACTGTTGCAGATTCCCGGCGGCTGGCTGATCGACCGCTTCGGCCCGCACCGGGTCATCAGTTGGTCCACCGGGTTGTGGGGCACGTTTCAGGTGCTGGCGGCGTTCGCCACCGGCGGCCTGTCGTTGTTGTTTGCCCGGGTTGCACTGGGCGCCGCCGAAGCACCGCTGTTCCCGTCGGGCGGCAAGCTGATTTCCCTGTGGCTGGCCCCGAGCGAGCGCAGTCGCGGCGCGGTATTGATGGACAGCGGCAGCCCGTTGGGCGTGGCCCTTGGCGGGTTGATCATTGCCTGGCTGATTGCCTCGCTGGACTCCTGGCGCCTGGCCTTCGTGATCGCCGGTATCGCCACTCTGGTGCTGGCCTGGCTGGCGCGGCGTTATCTGCGCGATGACCCGGCCGGTCACCCGCAAGTCAATGCGGCGGAGCTTGAGAAAATCAACGCCGGCCGCGCAACGCCCGCCGCCGAAGCGGCCCGAGCGCCGGTCAAGGGGTTGGGTATTGCGCCACGCTCGCTCAGCGGTTTGCTGATCGGCCGGGCGAGTTGGGCGATGGTGTATTTCGGTCTGCTGACCTGGGGCCCGAGTTACCTGGCCCAGGCCCGGGGTTTCGATATCAAGGGGATTGGTGCGGCGACCTTCGTGATTTTTGTCTGCGGTGCACTCGGTTCGTTGACCGGAGGTTTCCTCTGTGATGGCTTGATTCGCAAAGGCGTGAGTCGCGGGGTGGCGGTCAAGAGCCTGCTGGCGTTTTCCGGGCTGGTGGCCCTCGGCGCATTCCTGTTGCTGCCGACCTTGAGCAATCCTTTTGCGGCGGTGGCGCTGTTGGCCATGACCGCATTCTTCCTGATGTGGGGCAGCCTCTACTGGAGCTTTCCGGCGCTGCTGGCGGCGCCGGCGCGGGTCGGTTTGATCGGCGGCGTGATGAACATGGCCGGTAGCTCCGGCGGCATCGCGGTGCCGATCCTGGTGGGCGTGATCCTGCAGGCAACCGGTGGTTTCGCTCCGGTGCTCGGGTTCTTCGCGGCGTGCTCGGCAGTCTTCGTGCTGGCGACGTTGTTCATCAGCCTCGACGAGGTGCGTCATGACTAATGCGTTGTGGAACGGCTCGATCGTCGACGCCCATCATCACTTCTGGGACCCGACCGTCAACGACCACCCATGGCTTGCCCCCGAGGCCAACATACCCTTTCGCTACGGAGACTACAGCGCGATCAAGCGCCGCTATTTTCCCGAGGATTACTTCGCCGATGCAGGTTCCCATAACGTCGTGCAAACGGTGTACGTCGAGACCGAGTGGAACCCGCAGGACCCGATTGGCGAAACCCGTTTCATCGAGCAACTGGCCGCCCGCTACGGCGTGCCCAATGCGGTCGTGGCGCAAGCCTGGCTCGATCATCCGGACGCTATCGATGTGCTCACCGAGCAGGCGCGTTTCAAGCACGTGCGCAGCGTGCGCCACAAACCCGGTGGCCCGAGCGCGCCGGCGCAGGTGGGGCACCTGCGCAGCCTGATGAGTGACGAACACTGGCGCCGCAGTTATGCCGCGCTCGAAGGGCTGGGCCTGCATTTCGACTTGCAGACACCCTGGTGGAACCTGCACGAGGCCGAACGCCTGGCCCGGGATTTTCCCGGCATCACGCTGATTCTCAACCACGCCGGTTTGCCCAATGACCGCAGTGCCGAAGGCCTGGCGGGCTGGCGTCTGGCGATGGCGCGGCTGGCGCAGTGGCCGAACGTGCAGGTGAAGATTTCCGGCCTGGGGCAGGGCGGCCAGCGCTGGCGCGCCAAGGACAACGCCTGGATCGTGCGCGAGGTGATCGCGATGTTTGGCAGCCACCGGGCGATGTTCGCCAGCAACTTCCCCGTGGACAGCCTGTGCGGCTCGTTCGACGACATTTATAGCGGTTTCAAATCCATCGTCGCCGATCTGCCGACAGCCGATCAGGAACGACTTTTCTACAGCAACGCGCAGCGGGTCTATCGCTGCGAGCCTTGCGCCAACGAGCGGGCGCAGCCTGAACCCTTGAGGAGTGAAGCATGAGCAAATCCACCATCGCGATGGTCCTGGGGGACCCGGCGGGCATCGGCCCTGAGCTGATTGCGCGCCTGCTGGGCGAGCCTGAAGTGCGTGCCCAGGCCAATGTGATCCTGATCGCTGACGAAGCGGAGATGCGTCGCGGCATGCGCATTGCCGGGATGGAATTTCCCTATCGTCGCGTCGAGTCCCTGGAGCAGTTGGCATTCGTCGATGACACGCCGCTGTTCTATGACTTTCGCGGTGACACCCTCGGTGAGTTTGCGCGGAGCGAGGCCAGCGTCATCGGTGGTCGCTACAGCCTCGACACCCTGGAAAAAGCCCTGCGCCTGACCGAAGCGGGCATCACCGACGCCGTGTTGTTCGGGCCACTGAACAAGACCTCACTGCACATGGCCGGCATGGCCCACAGCGATGAGCTGCACTGGTTCGCCGAGTTGCTGGATTTCCATGGGCCGTTCTGCGAATTCAATGTACTCGACAATCTCTGGACTTCGCGGGTGACCTCCCATGTGGCCCTGGCCGATGTGCCGGGCCTGCTCAGCCAGCAACGGGTGGTGGAAGCGATTCAACTGATCGACACCGCGCTCAAGCGCAACGGGCTGGAAAAGCCGCGCATCGGCGTCTGCGGGCTGAATCCGCATAACGGTGATAACGGTTCGTTCGGTCGCGAGGAACTGGACATCATCGGCCCGGCGGTGCGTTCGGCGCAGGCACTGGGGATCGCGGCGGACGGGCCGTATCCGGCCGACACGATCTTCCTCAAGGTCCAGGGTGATGCCAGTGCCTTCGACGCGGTGGTGACCATGTACCACGACCAGGGGCAGATCGCGATCAAGTTGATGGGCTTCTCCCGTGGCGTCACGGTGCAGGGCGGACTGCCGATCCCGATCACCACCCCGGCCCATGGCACCGCGTTCGATATCGCCGGGCAGGGCAAGGCGAACGTCGGCGCGATTCGCCAGGCGTTCGAGATCGCGTGCCGGATGGGTGGCAATAGTTACTGATTGTTGAAAGGTCAAAAGATCGCAGCCTTCGGCAGCTCCTACAGGGGATCGCATTCTTCTGTAGGAGCTGCCGAAGGCTGCGATCTTTTTTGCGTCACCCGATAACCCGACATACCCACTAATCAGTTTTTGCTATCACTCCAGGTTATCGCCGGATACGCATAAGTGATTATCCGCAACCCTTTGCGCTGGCTAAAGTCGCTCCATCGAATGAACGCAACCGGGCACTCCCGACCACTGCGATCAAGCGAATGACAACTACAAAAAGCCCGCCTTGTCACTTCCGCAAGGCACGTACCGGCAGCAAAGGAACACTCTTATGACCCGTCCAGATTCTGTCTTGGCGCTGTCCAGCGCTATCTCCAAAAGCCGGCTTCGCCTGCTGCCGTTTCTGATTCTGATGTACATCCTGGCCTTCATCGATCGCTCCAACGTTGGCTTCGCCAAAGCGGCGTTGCAGGCCGATACCGGGTTGGGCGATGCCGCGTTCGCGTTCGGCGCGAGCATCTTCTTCATCGGTTATGCGTTCTTCGAAGTGCCGAGCAACTACATGCTGCACCGCCTCGGCGCCAAGGTCTGGCTGTGCCGGATCATGGTCACTTGGGGCCTGGTGTCGGCGGCGATGATGTTTGCCCACAACGCCCAGACTTTCTACGTACTGCGCTTCCTGCTGGGGGTGGCCGAAGCCGGGTTCTTCCCGGGAATCATCCTGTACCTCACCTATTGGTTCCCGGCGCAGAGCCGCGGTCAGGCGTTGGGCCTGTTCTACTTCGGCCTGCCTCTGGCGCTGGTGCTGGGCAGTCCGTTGTCCGGCTGGTTGCTGGAATTTCACGGTGTGTTCGGTCTGACCAACTGGCAATGGCTGTTCGTCGTCGAAGGCTTGATGGCTTCGGTGGTCGGCATCGCCGCGTACTTCTACCTGGTCAACCGTCCGACCGAGGCGACCTGGCTCAGCGTTGAAGAAAAACAGGCCCTGGAAAAAGCCCTGGCAGACGAAGACGCGCAGAAAAAGCACAGCAGTCCCCACGGCTTCCTCAGTGCCTTGCGCAACCCTCGAGTGCTGCAATTCTGCCTGGCGTATTTCACCATCCAGATGAGCGTATATGGCGTGGTGTTCTACCTGCCGACCCGCATAGCCGGCCTGCTTGATGGCCACGTCGGTTTGAACGTTGGCCTGATCACCGCGATCCCTTGGGTCTGCGCGTTGATCGTGACCCGCCTCGTGACTCGCTATGCCGACCGTACCGGCCAGCACCGTCGCCTCGCCGTGTGCATGCTGACCATGGCCGCCCTCGGTATCGCCGCTTCGGCGTTGGGTTCGAGCATGGCCCCGGTGGTGCTCGCGTTCTGCTTCGCCGCCGCCGGATTCGTCTCGGTGCAGCCGCTGTTCTGGACCATCCCCACCAGCTACCTGAGCGGCGCCGCCGCGGCGGGCGGGATCGCCCTGATCAACTCCATCGGCAACCTGGGTGGCTTCGTCGCGCCGAATCTGAAAACCGTGATGGAAAGCAGTTTTGCAGACCCGCGTGCCGGCATGTTCGCCCTGGCCTTGGTCGGCATTATCGGCGCCGTCCTGCTGTCCCGACTTCGCACCACCCACACCCCTAAATCCCCCTCGCAGCTCACACCGGCTCAGGTTGGCTGATCACTACCCAAGCGTTAGCAAGGAACTGTATTCATGAAAATCAAAGCGATCCGTACCCGCGTTTTCGAGTGGAAAGGCAAGGTCGTGCCACCCCAGGCGCACTTCTGCACCAACGCCAGCGACATCCTGTTCGAGCGCGGCGATGCCATGGGCTCGTTCCGTTTCCACGGCTGGCTTGTGGTGGAAGTCGAGACCGACACCGGCCTCGTCGGCATCGGTAACTGCGCCCTGGCGCCGCGAGTGGCCAAGGAAATCATCGACACCTACCTGGCGCCGATCGCCATTGGCGAAGACCCGTTCGACAACGAATACATCTGGCAGAAAATGTACCGCCAGAGCCACGCCTGGGGGCGCAAGGGCATCGGCATGGCGGCGATATCGGCCATCGACATTGCGATCTGGGACATCATGGGCAAAGCGGTGAACAAGCCGGTGTTCAAACTGCTGGGCGGGCGCACCAAGGAAAAGATCTGGACCTACGCGTCCAAGCTCTACGCCAACGACAACCTCGACCTGTTCCTCGAAGAAGCGCAGGGCTACCTGAGCCAGGGTTTCACCGCGCTGAAGATGCGTTTCGGCTACGGCCCGAAGGATGGTCCGGCGGGCATGCGCCGCAACATCGAACAAGTGCGCGCCCTGCGTGAGCTGGCCGGTCCCGACGTCGACATCATGCTCGAATGCTACATGGGCTGGACTCTCGAGTATGCCCGGCGCATGTTGCCGAAACTCGCCGAGTTCGAGCCGCGCTGGCTCGAAGAGCCGGTGATCGCCGACGACATCGAAGGCTACATCGAGCTGAAGAAGATGGGGATCATGCCGATCTCCGGCGGCGAGCATGAGTTCACCTCCTACGGCTTCAAGGACCTGCTGGAACGCCGCGCCGTCGACGTGATCCAGTACGACACCAACCGCGTCGGCGGCATCACCGCCGCGCGCAAGATCAACGCCATGGCCGAGGCTTGGTCGGTGCCGGTCATCCCCCATGCCGGGCAGATGCACAACTACCACCTGACCATGTCCACCACGGCTTCGCCGATGGCCGAGTTCTTCCCGGTGTTCGACGTCGAAGTCGGCAACGAACTCTTCTACTACGTGTTCAAGGGCGAGCCGCAACCGGTCAACGGCTATATCCAGCTGGATGACAACAAGCCGGGCCTGGGCCTGGAAATCTCCGATGAGTACCTGAGCGATTTCAACATCATCGAGTGACCGTCCGGCGCCGCTCTCTCGCGGCGCCCACCACGACTTTTCGGAGGGCCGACATGCGCCTGATTCAGTTTGAAAACAGCGACGGGCAACGCCAGGTTGGCGTGGTTGAGGGCGCTCGGGTCCAGGTGCTGCGCGATACCCGCAGTACCCGTGAACTGGCCCTGGCCGCCATCCGTGCCCAGCGCAGCCTGCAGGAAGAAATTGCCCGGCGCGGCACCGAACCCGGTCCGGATTACGCGCAGCTGTTGCAGCAACACAAGGTCCTGCCGCCGCTGGACCACGAAGACCCGGCCCATTGCCTGATCAGCGGTACCGGCCTGACCCATCTGGGCAGCGCCGCAACGCGGGACAAAATGCACCAGCACGACGGTGAAGTCGAAGCCGGCATGACCGACACCATGCGCATGTTCAAGTGGGGGTTGGAGGGCGGTAAACCGGCGGCGGAGCTGGTCGGTGCGCAACCGGAGTGGTTCTACAAGGGCGACGGCAGCATCGTCGTGCGTCCCGGTGCGGATTTCCCGGTGCCGCCGTTTGCCGAGGACGCCGGTGAGGAGCCGGAACTGACCGGCCTGTATGTGATTGGCGACGACGGCCAGCCGTACCGTGTCGGTTACGCGCTGGGTAACGAGTTCTCCGACCACGTCATGGAGCGGCGCAACTACCTGTATCTCGCTCATTCGAAACTGCGTTGCTGCTCCTTTGGCCCGGAGCTGCGCGTCGGTGAGTTGCCCAGACATCTGGTCGGCACCAGCCGCATCACGCGCAACGGCCAGACGATCTGGGAAAAAGAGTTTCTCAGCGGCGAAGACAACATGTGCCACAGCCTGGCCAATCTCGAATTTCATCACTTCAAGTACGCGCAGTTTTTGCGTCCCGGCGATGTTCACGTGCACTACTTCGGTACCGCCACGCTGTCGTTTGCCGACGGTGTGAAGACCCAGCCGGGGGATAGCTTCCAGATCAGTCTCGATGAGTTCGGTGCGCCTTTGGTCAACGGCATCGGCGAGAGCGCCCAGCCGCTGGCTATCGGTCAGGTACGCACACTCTGACCCCCGTAGGTCTGCAATCGATCAAGGAATCCACATGAGCCTGTTTCCTGGACACAACTACATCGGCGGTCGCCGCAGCGCCAACGGCACGTTGCAGTTGCAAAGCCTCGACGCTACCACCGGCGAACCCTTGCCCGGAACTTTCTTCCAGGCCAGCGAAGCCGAAGTGGATGCCGCTGCCAAGGCGGCGGCTGCGGCATACCCGACCTACCGCAACCTGAGTGCGGAAAAGCGCGCGCGGTTTCTCGACGCCATCGCCGATGAAATCGACGGGTTGGGCGATGAGTTTGTCGCCACCGTGTGTCGCGAGACAGCGTTGCCGGCCGGGCGTATCCAAGGTGAGCGTGGCCGCACCAGCGGCCAGTTGCGCCTGTTCGCCAAGGTGCTGCGTCGCGGCGACTTCTATGGTGCGCGCATCGACCGTGCCTTGCCGGATCGCCAGCCGCTGCCGCGTCCGGATCTGCGTCAGTACCGCATCGCCCTGGGGCCGGTAGCGGTGTTCGGTGCGAGCAACTTCCCGCTGGCCTTTTCCACCGCCGGTGGCGATACCGCCTCGGCACTGGCCGCCGGTTGCCCGGTGGTGTTCAAGGCCCACAGCGGGCACATGGCAACCGCACAGTGGGTGGCTGACGGGATCATCCGGGCCGCGGAAAAAACCGGTATGCCGGCCGGTGTGTTCAACATGATCTACGGCACCGGTGTCGGTGAAGCGCTGGTCAAGCATCCGGCGATTCAGGCGGTGGGCTTCACCGGTTCACTCAAGGGCGGCAATGCCCTGAGCCACATGGCTGCAAATCGGCCGCAGCCGATCCCGGTGTTCGCCGAGATGTCGAGCATCAATCCGGTGTTCCTGCTACCGCAAGCCCTCGAGGTGCGCGGTGAGCAGATCGCGGCGCAATTGGCAGGTTCCGTGACCCTGGGCTGTGGCCAGTTCTGCACCAATCCGGGATTGGTCATTGGTGTGCGCTCGCCGCAGTTCAGTGCTTTTCTTGAGGCGTTCTGCGCCCACATGAACCAGCAGCCGGCGCAAACCATGCTCAATGCCGGCACGCTGGCCAGCTACAACCGGGGCCTTGGCGAACTGCACGAACATCCGGGCCTGAGCCATCTGGCGGGCCGGCCGCAACAGGGCAATCAGGCGCAGCCGCAGGTGTTCAAGGCCGATGCCGGCCTGTTGCTCAAGGGCGATGAATTGCTGCAGGAGGAAGTGTTCGGGCCCACCACCATCGTCATCGAGGTCGAGGATCGGGCGCAGTTGGCGGCAGCATTGCAGGGTTTGCGCGGGCAATTGACCGCGACCTTGATTGGCGAAGCCGACGAACTGCTGGAGTACCGCTGGCTGGCGGAACTGTTGCAAGAGAAGGTCGGGCGGATCCTGCTCAACGGCTATCCGACCGGGGTCGAAGTCTGCGAGTCGATGGTGCATGGCGGGCCGTATCCGGCGACTTCCGACTCGCGGGGCACTTCGGTTGGCACCCTGGCGATCGATCGCTTCCTGCGGCCGGTGTGCTTCCAGAATTATCCGGACGCGCTGCTGCCGGAGGCGTTGCAGAACGGCAATCCGCTGGGGATTCGGCGGCTGGTGGATGGGGAGGTGAGTGATTCAGCCTTGTAGTGCCTGATCTGCCGCTTTCGCGAGCAGGCTCGCTCCCACAAGGGATCTTCGGTGAACACATGATTTGTGAACCCCCGGATCAAATGTGGGAGCGAGCCTGCTCGCGAAGGCGTCATCCGCAACGCAACCATTCTACCGTTCAGCCACCAAACCCGGCTTCACCGCAGCCGGTTTCAACACCAGCCATAACGCCAGCGCAATCAACACCCCGCCATAGATATGCGCCATCGACAGCGGCTCATCGAGAAACAGCGCTCCCCACAACACGCCAAACAGCGGGATCAGGAAGGTCGTGGTCATCGATTTCACCGGACCGATCGAGCTCAGCAGCCGGAAGTAAATAATGTAGGCAAACGCCGTGCAGCCCAGCCCCAAGCCCAGCAACGACAGCCACACGCTCCAGCCGCCCCAGCTCGCCGGTGGCTGGCTGATCACGCTGTAACCGAACAGCGGCAGCAGGAACAAAGTCGCGCCGAGCATGCTGCCCAGTGCCGACAAACGACTATCGAGACCGCCGGCCTGATCGAGCCAGCGGCGGGCCAGGAATCCGGCAAATCCGTAGCACGTGGTGGCGAGCAGGCAGGCGACGGCCCCCATCAGCAGTGCCATATCGAACGCCACCGGACCGGCACGGGTCAGCACGCCCACGCCGAACAACCCCAGGAACACGCCGCCGAGCTTGGCGCCAGTCAGCCTTTCATGGAAAAACAGGCCGCCGATCAGCACGCCCATCAAGGGGGTCGTGGCATTGAAAATCGACGAATAACCGGCAGGCAGCACCTGCGCGGCAACGGAGTACAGGGTCGCCGGGATGCCGGAGTTGATCACCCCGAGCAGCATCACGGTCTTGAGTTTGCCCTTGAAATCCCAGCTGATGCGCATCAGGCCAAGAATCACCAGCAACCCAACGGCGGCAATCGATACGCGGAAAAACGCGGTGGGCAGGGAGCCGATCACCGGGGCGATGATGCGCATGAACAGAAAACTCGCACCCCAAATGGCCGCCAGGGACAGTAAACGGAAAATATCGACGGGGTTCACAGCGCGGTCCTTCCTTAGGGGAGGGGCGAAAGTGTTGCTGAGTGTGTGATCGATGGCAACCGAAAACCGGGCGTTGAACTCTTCAGGGCGTCGATGACGCGGCGTCTGGAAAATTACGCTTCTCCTGCACCCGGTTCACTGGCTAAGCTCAAGCCTCCCGAATTCCCGCAGAGGTCTCACCATGCCGCAGCAATGGCCAGCCGCCGACATCGCCCGTTTGATCCTCGATGGCTTTGACGATTACCGCGAGCATTTCCGGCAGATCACCGACGGTGCCCGGGCCCGCTTCGAACAGGCCCGGTGGCAAGAGACGCAATCGGCGTCGGCGGCGCGGATCAATCTGTACGAAGATAAAGTCAGTGAAACGGTGGAGCGGCTGCGCACCGCGTTTGATGCCGACACCCTGGACGTCAGCTGCTGGCCACTGGTGAAAAGTGCCTACATCAGCCTGATCGACCTGCGCTTCGACGATGAATTGTCCGAGACCTGGTACAACTCGATCTTCTGCGGGCTGTTCAGCCATGACCTGATCAGCGACGGCTGCATGTTCATCCACACCACCCGGCCGAGCCTGCGCCGGGCAAGGGCCGCGCAAACCCGCACCTACAAGCCGCAAGGCCAACTGTCGGCGATGCTTGCCAGCATCTTCGCCGACTACCGCTTCAGCGAGGATTACGCCGACCTGTCCGGTGACCTGAAACGCCTCGAAGCGCAACTGCGCGAGAACCTGCCGGACTGGGTGTGCAAGGACCCGGAGTTGAGCGTCGAGCTGTTTTCCTCGGTGCTGTACCGCAATAAAGGTGCGTACCTGGTGGGGCGCATCTACACCGCCGACGAGCAATGGCCGCTGGCAATTCCGTTGCTGCACCTCGAAGGTCGCGGCATCCAGATCGATGCGCTGATCACCGACGAAGCGGACGTGTCGATCATTTTCTCCTTCACTCGCTCGTACTTCATGGTGGATGTGCCGGTGCCGGCGGAATTCATCGGCTTCCTGCGGCG
The DNA here is from genome assembly GCF_058986625.1 of Pseudomonas sp. GW821-FHT07G06. Classification (NCBI taxonomy): domain Bacteria; kingdom Pseudomonadati; phylum Pseudomonadota; class Gammaproteobacteria; order Pseudomonadales; family Pseudomonadaceae; genus Pseudomonas; species Pseudomonas sp. GW821-FHT07G06. Next base: position 426,774 of record NZ_JBYSVW010000001.1, on the reverse strand, counting down.
CATCCTGCCGGGCAAGCACATCGCCGAGCTGTACACCTCGATCGGCTTCTACAAGCACGGCAAGTCGGAGTTCTACCGGGCGCTGATCAATCACCTGGCCAACACCGACGACCAGTTCATCATGGCCCCCGGCGTGCGCGGCATGGTCATGAGCGTGTTCACCCTGCCGGGGTTCAACACCGTGTTCAAAATCATCAAGGACCGTTTCTCGCCGTCGAAAAACGTCGACCGCGCCACGGTGATCGAAAAGTACCGCCTGGTGAAAAGCGTCGACCGCGTCGGGCGCATGGCCGATACCCAGGAATTCGCCGACTTCCGTTTTCCACTGAGCAAGTTCGACCCGGCGTGCCTGGAGGAATTGCTGGACGTCGCGCCGTCCACGGTGTCGGTGGAAGGCGACACGGTACTGATCCGTCACTGCTGGACCGAACGGCGCATGACCCCGCTTAACCTGTACCTGGAAAACGCCAACGAAGCGCAGGTGCGCGAAGCCCTGGAAGATTACGGCCTGGCGATCAAGCAACTGGCGGCGGCCAACATCTTTCCCGGTGACATGCTGCTCAAGAACTTTGGCGTCACCCGTCACGGTCGGGTGGTGTTCTACGACTACGACGAAATCTGCTTTCTCACCGAGGCCAACTTCCGCCACATCCCACAACCGCGCACGCCGGAAGACGAGATGGCGTCCGAACCCTGGTACTCGATCGGGCCGCTGGATGTGTTCCCGGAAGAATTTCCGCCGTTCCTGTTTGCCGACTCGGGGCAGCGCCGGTTGTTCGATCAGTTGCATGGCGAGCTGTACAACGCCGATTACTGGAAGAGCCTGCAGGAGGCGATTCGCGCGGGGAAGGTGATTGATGTGTTCCCGTATCGGCGCAAAGGCCTCGATAACGAGTAGTTCTCTGCGATTGCTTCGCAATCGATCGCGAGCAAGCTCGCTCCCACATTTGACCGTGGCGTGCCCCGATTTTGTGGTCGCTATAGATCCCATGTGGGAGCGAGCTTGCTCGCGATCGGCCGCGCAGCGGTCGTAAAATCTGCGACAATCGCCACCCTGCGCCACTAGACGACTGAATTGCGTACCCGATGACCGACGAATCGCCCTCCATCGACAAACTGCTGAAAAACCTCGATCACGCCATGCTCGCCGACCGCCACCGGCTGCGGCGGCAGTTGCTTGAGCTGCGCAAGAAACCCGACGAGGCCAAGCTCGGCCAGTGGGTGGCGCGCATGCAGGCGTCCTGTGAGCAGGTGCTGGCGCGTCGCGCCAGCCTGCCGGTGATTCGTTACGACGACAGTTTGCCGATTGCCGCCAAGCGCGACGAAATCAAGAAGGCGCTGGAAAAGCACCAGGTGCTGATCATCGCCGGCGAGACCGGTTCGGGTAAAACCACCCAGTTACCGAAGATCTGCCTGGAGATCGGTCGCGGCCAGCATGGCTTGATCGGTCACACCCAACCACGGCGGATCGCGGCGCGCAGCGTGGCCAGCCGGGTTGCCGAAGAACTCGGTACACCGCTGGGTGCACTGGTCGGCTATCAGGTGCGCTTCGAGGACCAGAGCGATTCCAATACCCTGATCAAACTGATGACCGACGGCATCCTGCTGGCGGAAACCCAGAACGACCGCTATTTGGAACGCTACGACACGATCATCGTCGACGAAGCCCACGAACGCAGCCTCAACATCGACTTCCTGCTCGGCTACCTGAAAACCCTGCTGCCGCGCCGCCCGGACCTGAAGGTCATCATCACCTCGGCGACCATCGACCTGGAGCGTTTCTCCAAACACTTCGACGACGCGCCGATTGTCGAGGTGTCCGGCCGTACTTTCCCGGTGGACACTTGGTATCGCCCGCTGACGCTTGAGCAGGACGAAGAGGGTAACCGCGTCGAGGACGACCTGACGGTGGATCAGGCGATCCTCGCCACCCTCGACGAAATCGCCGCTTATGAGCGCAGTGAGCGCCGCAGTCCCGGTGACGTGCTGGTGTTCCTGCCCGGAGAGCGCGAGATTCGCGACGCCGCCGACATGTTGCGCAAGGCCCAGCTCAAACACACTGAAATCCTGCCGTTGTACGCGCGCCTGTCGCCGGCCGAGCAGCAGCGGATTTTCCAGTCGCACCCAGGGCGACGCGTGGTACTGGCGACCAACGTCGCGGAAACCTCGCTGACCGTACCGGGCATCCGCTACGTGATCGACAGCGGCACCGCGCGCATCAGTCGTTACAGCTACCGGGCCAAAGTCCAGCGCCTGCCGATCGAAGCCGTTTCCCAGGCCAGCGCCAACCAGCGCAAGGGCCGTTGCGGACGGGTCGAGCCGGGCATCTGCGTGCGCTTGTACAGCGAAGAGGATTTCCTCGGTCGCCCGGAATTTACCGATCCGGAAATCCTGCGGACCAACCTCGCGGCGGTCATTTTGCAGATGTTGCACCTGCGCCTTGGCGAGGTCAGCGCATTCCCGTTCATCGAGCCGCCGGATGGCAAGGCCATCAGCGACGGTTACAACCTGCTGCAGGAACTCTCGGCGGTGGATCGCAACAGCCAGTTGACGCCCCTCGGTCGCCAATTGGCGCGGCTGCCGGTGGACCCGCGCATGGGGCGCATGTTGCTGGAAGCGGCGAAGCTCGGCAGCTTGCAGGAAGTGCTGATCGTCGCCAGCGCCATGTCGATCCAGGACCCGCGCGAACGGCCACCGGAGCGTCAGCAAGCGGCGGATCAGGCCCACGCCCAGTGGAAAGACGCAGACTCGGACTTCGCCGGTCTGGTCAACCTGTGGCGCGGATTCGAAGAGCAACGCCAGGCGCTGACCGCCAACCCGCTGCGCAACTGGTGCCGCAAGAATTTCCTGAATTACCTGCGCCTGCGCGAATGGCGCGACTCCCATCGCCAGCTGAGCCTGATCTGTCGCGACATGCAGTTGAGCCTCAATAAAGAGCCCGCGGATTACCCGAAACTGCACAAAGCGGTGCTGGTGGGGTTGCTCAGCCAGATCGGCCAGAAAACCGAAGAGGGCGATTACCTTGGCGCGCGTCAGCGGCGGTTCTGGATTCACCCGTCGTCGGGCATCGGCAAGAAGCGTCCGCAGTGGCTGATGACCGCCGAGCTGGTGGAAACCACCAAGCTCTACGCGCGCATGGTGGCGAAGATCGACGCCGACTGGATCGAACCGCTCGCCGGGCACCTGATCAAGAAAAACCACTTCGAACCGCACTGGGAGAAGAAGCGCGGCCAGGTGGTTGCGTTCGAGCAGATCACCCTGTTCGGGTTGATCGTGGTCGGCCGGCGACCGGTGCATTACGGTCCGGTGGACCCGGTGGTTTCGCGCGAATTGTTTATCCGCGAAGCGCTGGTGCGCGGCGAGATTCAGTCCAAGGCCAAGTGCCTGACGGCCAACAAACAGTTGCTGGAACAACTCGACGAACTGGAAGCCAAGGCCCGCCGTCGCGATATCCTGGCTGATGAAGAAACCCTGTACGCCTTCTACGATGCGCGGTTGCCGGCGGAGATCCATCAGACGGCGACTTTCGACAGCTGGTACCGGATCAACAGCCAGAAAGATCCGCAGCTGCTCATCATGCGCGAAGAAGACGTGCTGGCCCGTGAAGCCAGTGAGGTCACCGCGCAGCATTACCCGGATACGCTGCACATCGGCGATCTGGAGTTGGTCCTCAGCTACCACTTCGAGCCCAACCATCCACGGGACGGCGTGACCCTGCGCGTGCCGGCACCGCTGTTGCCGATGCTGCCGCCGGAACGCCTGGACTGGCTGGTGCCGGGTGTCATCGAAGCCAAGTGCATTGCCCTGGTGCGCAACCTGCCCAAGGCCCTGCGCAAGAATTTCGTGCCGGTGCCGGATTTCGTCAAGGCCGCCTTGCAGCGCATGACCTTTGCCGAGGGCTCGCTGCCCCAGGCCTTGGGTCGCGAGTTGCTGCGCATGACCGGTGCGCGGGTCAGCGATGAAGCCTGGGCCGAGGCGGCGCAGCAGGTCGAAAGCCATCTGCGGATGAACCTGGAAATCGTCGACGGCCAGGGCAAGTTCCTCGGTGAGGGGCGCGATCTGGCCGAACTGACGGCGCGTTTCGCCGAAGCCAGCCAGGCCGCATTGGCGGTGCCGCAAACCGCGAAGAGCCAGCAGCCGGTGGAGCCGAAAGTCTTCGCCGCCGTGGCCGAGAAAACCCAGCAGAAGATCGCCGGACTGTCGATGACGGTTTATCCGGCACTGGTGGAAGAAGCCGGCACGGTCAAGGAAGGGCGTTTCTCGACCCCGGCCGAAGCCGAGTTCCAGCATCGCCGTGCCCTGCAACGCCTGCTGATGCAGCAACTGGCCGAGTCGGCAAAATTCCTCCGTGGCAAGTTGCCGGGCCTGACCGAACTGGGCCTGTTGTACCGCGACATGGGGCGTGTCGATGCGCTGGTGGAAGACATTCTGCTGGCCAGCCTCGACAGCTGCATTCTTGAAGGCGAAGACCCGCTACCACGCGATGGCGCCGGATTGGCGTCCCTGGCCGAACGCAAGCGTGGCGCCTGGACCGAGCACGCCGAGCGTGTGGCGAAGCTGACCCTGGAAATCCTCAAGCTCTGGCATGGTCTGCAAAAACGCTTCAAGGGCAAGATCGACCTGGCGCAGGCCGTGGCCCTGAACGACATCAAGCAGCAGCTCAGTCACCTGGTCTATCCGGGGTTTGTCCGGGAAACACCGATGCAGTGGCTCAAGGAATTGCCGCGTTACCTCAAGGCCATTGAGCAGCGTTTCGAAAAAATCGCTGCCCAGGTGCAGCGCGACCGGGTCTGGAGCGGCGAATTGAGCGGCCTGTGGACGCAATACCAGACCCGCGCCAATAAACATGCCCAGGAAGGCAAGCGCGATCCGCAGCTGGAGTTGTATCGCTGGTGGCTGGAGGAGTACCGGGTTTCGCTGTTTGCGCAACAGCTGGGAACCAAGGTGCCGATTTCCGACAAGCGCCTGAACAAGCAGTGGTCGCAAGTCGAACCGTAGGCTCGAGGCTGGTGCAATACCCTGTGGGAGCGAGCTTGCTCGCGATGGGGGCATCACATTCAACATCTATGTTGCCTGTCAGGACGCAATCGCGAGCAAGCTCGCTCCCACAGTTTTGCATGGCCCGCAGGTAGGGTTCATCCAGCAAAAAGGCGCCAAAACCCAATGTTTATGGCAAACTTCGCGCCTATAAACACCGGCCCCGCGGTTTTGAGCCTTCACGGTTACGGGCAGGTCCGGAATAAAGCGATGCCAGGTTTGCGTCCCCTGGATAGGAATAGACCCTTTGTGTGTTGGTACGACGGTGCCAATGCTTTCTGCCTGAACAGATTAGAGACACGACCATGCATAACGTTGTCATCAGTGGCACCGGCCTGTACACCCCGGCCAACAGCATTTCCAATGAAGAGCTGGTCCAGTCTTTCAATACTTACGTCGCGCAATTCAACGCCGACAACGCCGACGCCATCGCACGCGGTGAAGTTCAGGCATTGACCGAGTCCAGCGCCGCATTCATCGAAAAAGCCTCCGGCATCAAGAGCCGCTTTGTCATGGACAAGGACGGCATTCTCGACCCGCAACGCATGGCCCCGCGCCTGCCGGAGCGTTCCAACGACGAGTGGTCGGTGCTGTGCCAGATGGCAATCGGCGCGGCCGAACAAGCCCTGCAGCGTGCCGGCAAGACTGCAGCGGATATCGACGGCGTGATCGTCGCCTGCTCCAACCTGCAACGTGCCTACCCGGCCATTGCCATCGAAGTCCAGGAAGCGCTGGGCATCCAGGGTTTCGGTTTCGACATGAACGTGGCGTGCTCCTCGGCGACCTTCGGTATCCAGACCGCTGCCAACAGCGTGCAACTGGGCCAGGCCCGCGCGGTCCTGATGGTCAACCCGGAAGTCTGCACCGGCCACCTGAACTTCCGTGACCGCGACAGCCACTTCATCTTCGGCGATGCCGCCACCGCGGTGATCATCGAGCGTGCCGACCTGGCGACGTCCAAGTATCAGTTCGACATCGTCAGCACCAAGCTGCTGACCAAGTTCTCCAACAACATCCGCAACAACTTCGGTTTCCTCAACCGCGCGGCGGAAGAGGGCATCGGCGCCAAGGACAAGCTGTTCGTGCAGGAAGGCCGCAAGGTGTTCAAGGAAGTCTGCCCGATGGTGGCCGAGCTGATCGCTGAGCATCTGCAAGAGAACCAGCTCAATATCAGCGACGTGAAACGCTTCTGGCTGCACCAGGCCAACCTCAGCATGAACCACCTGATCGTCAAGAAACTGCTGGGCCGCGATGCGACCGAACAGGAAGCCCCGGTGATTCTCGACACCTACGCCAACACCAGTTCCGCCGGCTCCGTGATTGCGTTCCACAAGAACCAGGACGATCTGGCCGCCGGTTCGCTGGCGGTGCTCAGCTCGTTCGGCGCCGGTTATTCGATCGGTAGCGTGTTGCTGCGCAAGCGCTGAGTCTGTGGCTTAAAAAGATCGCAGCCTGCGGCAGCTCCTACAGGATTGGGTTTCAACGTGATATTGCGGTGAATCCGGTCCTGTAGGAGCTGCCGCAGGCTGCGATCTTTTTTTGCGGGAGAGAAAACAGTCTCGCGTCGATGCATCGGAGGATGATGGGGACCGATACATCAACGCCAGGCTGTAAAAGGGGCCCGGGCTTCCTTGCCCGAGTCGTGTAGCGGGGTGAATCAGAACTTGGCTTCGGCATCCAGTTGCAGGGTGTTGATGTCCGAATCCTTCTTGTTGATGTTGGCGTTGGTCTGGTCCGAGGTCGCCATGTAGTAGGTCGCGCCCAGGGCAAAGTTCTTGTCCAGGTCGTAGCTCACTTTCAGCTTGCTGCCGCGCGAACCGGTGAAGCCGTTGGCGAAGTCGGAGTCGGTGAAGGCACCCACCACAGCGTTACGCTGCACATCGCGGTAGTTGTAGTCCACGTTGAAGCCGTAGAGCTTGGACTTCACACCGGCCAGCCAGCCAGTGTCCTGGTCGTTGCTGGCATCGGTGTTGTTGACGTACTGACCGTAGATCGACAGTGGAACTGGCAGGTTGCTGAAGTCCAGCTGACCAAAGCCTTCGTACAGTTTGAACTGTTCGCCCGGGCTGTTGCCGTTGACGGCCAGTGCGCATGGCGCAGTAACGGTACCCGAGGTCGGGCAGGCGCTGCTGTCATCGTTGTCGTAGGCGTAGAGACTACCGCCCAAGGTCATTTTCATGCTGTCGGTGATGGCGAAGCGCGCACCCAACTGGCCTGCGTACAGACGCAGGTCGTGCTTGAATTGCACGCCTTCGCCGTCGACGTTGTCCTTGAGGGTGTAGTGACCGGCGCTACCGAACAGCTCGGTGCTGCCGCTCAACGGGTATTTGTAGGTGACGGCCAGGCCTTCCGGGTTGATGTCGCTATCCCAGATGATGTCGCCCATGCTCACCCATTGTTGCGGCATCTTGCCGCCAACCAGGTGCAGGTTCTTGATCGCGTCCGGGTGGTAGTCGATGTAACCCTGGTCCAGCCAGATCTGCTTCTTGTCGAAGTAGTTGTTCAGGTCCTGGTTGGTCGAGCGCGCGTCGTCGTTGCTGCCGGTGGCGATACGGATGCCGGTGTCGACCTGCGGGTTGATTTCGCTGTAGGCACCCAGGCGGGCACGAATGCGCTGACGATCCTGGTCCTTGTTGTTTGGCACGCCATCGTTGTGGACGTTTTCCTGACGGAAGCGCACGTCGCCCTTGAACTGGGTCTTGGCAGCCCATGCAAGCTTCTGGTCGAAGGCGCTCAGTGTGTCGGTTTTCTTCGCGGTGGCCGCGATTTGCTCGTTGGTCTCTTGCTGAGCCTGACGGGCAATCTGCTGTTCTTTCTGATCCCTGGCCAGCTCGGCTTGCAGTTCGCTGTACTGCGCGTTGGTGATCGAGCCGTTAGCCTTGAGCATGTCGAGCAGTTTGGCGTCGACTGCGGCACTGGCCGGAACACTCATGGCCAGCAACAGGCCACCGCACAAGGCCGCCGCAGTTTTCGTGGAAGCAAGACGCATATCAATCTCCGAAGATGAGAGGGGATGACAGAGCCATCCGGGGCACAACCGACCGTAAGGGGCGGAAAACTGTGGCCGGGTATAACCCGGCGCTCTAAAAACAGGCGCCAGTATCGCGATGGTTTATTACAGGGCGGTGGCAATGTGATGTCATGTCCATGACGATACAAAGCTGCCGTGAACCATTGAGTTAGAGCGCTGTCGTCGCTTTGCCCGTGTGCAAAGTGGAGCGATAGGCGATACTCGCGGGGCTTTCACGCCATGAAGAGTGAGGACGGTGATGCCGTTGCAACGCCTGCAAAAACTGTCAGAAATCGCCCCGCAGACCTGGGATGCCATGGTGCCGGAGAGCCAGCCTTTTCTGTGTCACGCTTTTTTGAGCGCACTGGAAGACAGCGGCAGTGTCGGCCCCCATTCCGGCTGGCAGCCGGAGCATCTGCTGCACGTTGAAGGTGAGCGCCTGATTGCCGCGCTGCCTGGTTATCGCAAGTGGCATTCCTACGGCGAGTACGTGTTCGATCACGCCTGGGCCGATGCCTGCGAACGCGCCGGCATCGATTACTACCCCAAACTGTTGAGCGCGGTGCCGTTCAGTCCGGTCAGCGGGCCGCGGCTGTTGGCGGCCACGGTCGAAGACGGTTTCGAACTGTTGAAAAGCCTGCCGGGCTATCTTGAACTCGAAGGGCTTTCCAGCGCCCACATCAACTTCACCGATCCATTCACCGATGCGGCATTGAGCGAACAGCCCGGTTGGCTGCAGCGCGTTGGCTGTCAGTATCACTGGCAGAATCGCGGCTACCGGGATTTCCAGGACTTCCTCGACGTGCTCAGTTCGCGCAAGCGCAAACAGATGCGCAAGGAGCGTGAGCAGGTGGCCGGCCAGGGCTTCGAGTTTGAATGGCTGGAGGGGCGGGAGCTGAGTCAGGCGCAATGGGATTTCGTCTATGCCTGCTACGCCAATACGTACGCGGTGCGCCGGCAAAGGCCGTATCTGACGCGGGAGTTTTTCAGCCTGTTGGCCGAACGCATGCCGGAGTCGATTCGTGTGGTACTGGCCAGGCAGGGTTCACGGCCAGTGGCGATGGCGTTCAGTCTGGTGGGGGGCGACAGCTTTTATGGCCGTTACTGGGGATGCCTGGCGGAGTTCGATCGCCTGCATTTCGAGACCTGTTTCTACCAGGGGATGGACTACGCCATCGCCAACGGTTTCCAGCGTTTCGATGCCGGTGCGCAAGGCGAGCACAAACTGATTCGTGGATTCGAGCCCGTCATCACCCATTCCTGGCACTACCTGCGGCATCCGGGGTTGAAGGCGGCGGTGAAAGACTTTTTGGAGCAGGAGCGGCTGGGAGTGTTGGCTTATGCAGAGGATGCGAAGTCAGCCTTGCCTTATCGACAAGGCTGATCTTCACCGTATGGCGTGTCAGTTGTCTTCCTTGCCCAGCCAGCGATACAGCACGCCGCCGACCACTGCGCCGAGCAGGGGGGCGACCCAGAACATCCACAGTTGTTGAATCGCCCAGCCGCCGACGATCAGCGCCGGGCCGGTGCTGCGCGCGGGATTGACCGAGGTGTTGGTGACCGGGATCGAGATCAGGTGGATCAGCGTCAGCCCCAGGCCGATGGCGATCGGCGCCAGTCCTGCCGGTGCACGTTTATCGGTGGCGCCGAGGATGATCAGGATGAACATCGCGGTCATCACCAGTTCACAGACAAATCCTGCTGCCATCGAATAGCCGCCAGGCGAGTGTTCGCCGTAGCCGTTGGAAGCAAGACCTCCCGCCAGTTCGAAACCGGGTTTGCCGCTGGCAATGAAGTACAGCAGGGCGGCAGCAATCACGCCGCCAATGACCTGGGCAATGATGTAGGCCGGCAACTCCTTGGCCGGAAACCGCCCACCCACCACCAGGCCGAGGGATACCGCAGGATTGAGATGACAGCCGGAAATATGGCCGATGGCGAAGGCCATGGTCAGCACGGTCAGGCCAAACGCGAAGGACACCCCGAGCAAGCCGATCCCCACCTCTGGAAAAGCCGCCGCCAACACCGCACTGCCGCAACCACCCAATACCAGCCAGAACGTACCTACCAACTCAGTCGCCGAACGTTTTAACAGAGACATAAGAGAGTGCCCTTTCGAGATTATGCTGCCTTGAGCCTCCAGCCGATGGACTGCAGAACCACCTCCAGAACGTTGAAGTGAGTACAGCACGGTTTTTTCAGAATTCCAGCAGGCATAAAAAACCGCCAGGCCCCGTTGTTGACGGGGCCTGGCGGTTTTTTCAATCTTCGGTATGACGCTTATCCCTGTGGGAGCGAGCTTGCTCGCGATAGCGGTGGATCAGACGCCATTTCTGTCGACTGACACTCCGTCATCGCGAGCAAGCTCGCTCCCACAGGGGGGTGTTGTTCCGGGACTCAATCGATCCCGACAAACCCACCGGTCTGGTGTTGCCACAACCGCGCATACAAGCCGCCATGGGCGAGCAACTCGGCGTGGGTTCCGGTTTCGGCGATCTTGCCGTTTTCCAGCACCACCAGCCGGTCCATCCGGGCGATGGTCGAGAGCCGGTGAGCGATGGCGATCACGGTCTTGCCCTGCATCAGGGTTTCGAGACTTTCCTGGATCGCCGCTTCGACTTCCGAATCCAACGCCGAGGTGGCTTCGTCCATGATCAGGATCGGCGCGTCCTTGAGCAGCACACGGGCAATGGCGATGCGCTGGCGCTGGCCACCGGAAAGTTTCACCCCGCGCTCACCGACATGGGCATCGAAACCGCTACGGCCTTCGGCGTCCGACAGTGCAGGAATGAATCCGTCAGCCCGGGCCTTGTGCACCGCTTCCCAGAGCTGGGCGTCGGTGGCGTCGGGTTTGCCGTACAGCAGGTTGTCACGGATCGAGCGGTGCAGCAGGGAGGTGTCCTGGGTGATCATGCCGATGCGCTCGCGCAGGCTTTCCTGGCTGACGTCGGCGATGTTCTGGCCGTCGATCAGGATGCGTCCGCCTTCGACGTCGTACAGGCGCAACAGCAGGTTCACCAAGGTCGATTTGCCGGCGCCGGACGGGCCGATCAGGCCGATTTTTTCGCCAGCCTTGATGGTCAGGTTGAGGCCGCCGATGATCCCGCTCTGCTTGCCGTAGTGGAAGTCCACCTGCTCGAAACGCACTTCTCCACGGGCTACCGCCAGGGGTTTGGCCTGGTCGCGGTCGGTGACGCTGACCGGTTGCGAGATGGTCTGCAGGCCATCCTGCACCATGCCGATGTTTTCGAAGATGCCGGTCACCACCCACATGATCCAGCCGGACATGTTGACGATGCGGATCACCAGGCCGGTGGCCAGGGCGATTGCCCCCACGCTGATCAGCGACTGCGTCCACAGCCACAGGGCCAGACCGGTGGTGCAGACGATCAGCAGGCCGTTCATGCTGGTGATGACCACGTCCATGCTGGTGACCACGCGGCCGGCCAGTTGGGCTTTTTCGGTCTGTTCCTTGATCGCTTCGCGGGCGTATTGCTGCTCGAAGTTAGTGTGGGCGAACAGCTTCAGGGTGGTGATGTTGGTGTAGCCGTCGACAATCCGCCCCATGAGTTTGGAGCGCGCATCGGACGCCACCACCGAGCGATCCTTGACCCGTGGCACGAAGTACCAGAGGGCGCCGATGAAGGCGAAGATCCACGTCAGCAGCGGGATCATCAGGCGCCAGTCGGCTTCGGCGAACAGCACCAGCGAACTGATGGCGTAGATCAGCACATGCCACAACGCATCCACCGCTTGCACGGCGGAGTCACGCAGCGAGTTGCCGGTTTGCATGATGCGCTGGGCGATGCGCCCGGCGAAGTCGTTCTGGAAGAAATTCAGGCTCTGCTTGAGCACGTAGCTGTGGTTCTGCCAGCGGATCATGCTGGTCATGCTGGGGCTCAGGGTCTGGTGCACCAGCAGGTCATGCAGGCCCACGAATATGGGGCGCAGCACCAGCGCCACCACCACCATCCAGGTCAGTTCGAGGGCATGTTCCTGGAACAGATTGATGTTCGGCGTACCTTGGGCCAGGTCGATGATGCGGCTCAGGTAGCTGAACAGCGCTACCTCGATCAATGCACCAATCAGGCCGACGATCAGCAGGGCGGCGAAGCTCGGCCAGACCTGCTTGAGGTAATAGGTATAAAAAGGGAAAACCCGGTCCGGCGGAGACGCCGTCGGTGCTTCACGGAAAACATCGATCAGTTTTTCAAAACGGCGATAAAGCATGGGTTGTTCGCCCGCGAGCGGGCTCTCCTTTTAACGTTTTGAGCGTTGCCGGCAAACGCCGGCAACGGCTCGGACATCCTTGTCCAGCTTAGTCTCAGTCGATGCGCTTGGCCGACTTGATGAACACCGGGTCGGCCGGCACGTCCTTCATGCCGCTACGAACGGTGGTTGGCGAATTGACGATGATGTCGACCACGTCCATGCCTTTGACCACTTTGCCGAACACGGCGTAGCCGTCACCCTGGTCAAGGAAGTCGTTGTCCTTGACGTTGATGAAGAACTGGCTGGTGGCCGAGTCAGGCACCGAGGTACGGGCCATGGACAAGGTGCCGCGAACGTTGACCAGGCCGTTGTTGTGTTCGTTCTTGATCGGCGCCTTGGTGTCTTTTTGCTGCATGGCCTGGGTGAAACCACCGCCCTGAACCATGAAGCCGGGGATCACGCGGTGGAAAATCGTGTTGTTGTAGAAGCCGCTGTCGACGTACTCAAGGAAGTTCTTGGTACTGATCGGCGCCTTGACCGGGTCCAGTTCGATTTCGATCTGGCCGTTGGTGGTTTCCAGCAAAACGTGCGGCGCCTTGGCGGGCGTTGCGGCCATCAGGTTGGCGGCAAACAGGACGGTGCCAGCGGCGAGGGCGATTTTTTTCAGCATGGGTCAGTGATCCTGAGTGGTGGTGTCGACTGCAGTCAGAAAATCCAGCAGCGTTTGGTTGAAGTGTTCCGGCTGGTCCAGCGGCGTGGCGTGGCGTGAATCGGCGATCACCACCAGCCGCGCATCGGGCAGCAGTCTTACGTAGTTTTCCTTCAGCGCCACCGGTGTGTAGTCACGGTCGGCACTGACGATCAGGGTTGGACAGGTGACCTTGGAAAGTCGTTCCTGGACCCCCCAGCCAACAATGGCATTGAAGCTGGCGAGATAAGCATGTTTGTCGTTTTTTGCCCAGCGCTCGGCCATTTTTTGTCGCAAGTCGGCCTGCTCGGGCTTCGGGAACAACTTGCTGCCCAATGCCTTGCCGATGGTGCGCAGGCTGAGTGCATGCATCAGGCTCCAGCGCTTGAACCACTGCCAGTAATCGTCGCGGCTGCGCAGTTTGACCTCTGGCGCACTGTTGACGATGCACAGGCTCTTGAGCAGTGTCGGCTGGTCCACACCCAGCTGGAAGCCGATCATGCCGCCCATGGACAAACCGACATAGTGTGCCGGACCGAGATTGAGGTGCTCGATCAGCGCGATCAGGTCAGCGCTGAAACCGGCAATGCTGTAGCGCTCCCGGGGTTTGTCCGAACGGCCGTGACCGCGTACATCCGGGACGATCACCCGGTAGCGGGTGGCCAGTGCCGGGATCTGCTTTTCCCAGTCCAGGGTGCTGGAACCGAGGCCGTGGACCAGCAGCAGCGGCGTGCCGTGGCCATATTCCTCATAGTGCAGGTTGCAACCTTCGTGTTCGAAATAGGCCATGCATACACTCCGTGTCAGGCTTGTTCGGGGGCGGCGAACGGGGCGTCCAGTGGTGCGGTGTCAAAGGTGCGCAGCAGTTCGATGAGAATCTGCGTGGCCGGTCCCAGCGGTTTGTCCTTGTTCGAATACAGGTAGAAGCTCGGGTTGCGGCTACCGCCCTGATCCAACGGTAGCAGCTTGAGCGTACCTTCCTTGAGTTCCCGTTCGATCAGGTGCCGGGGCAACCAGGCAAAACCCAGGCCGCTGCTGACGAAGGTCGCGGCGGTGGCCAGGCTGCCGACGGTCCAGCGCTGTTCGGCTCCGAGCCAGCCGACGTCCCGTGGTTGCTGGCGGCCCGAGTCGCGGATCACCACTTGCATCTGGCTTTCCAGATCCTGGAAGCTCAGTTCGCGGTTGAGGCGGTGCAGGGGATGCTCCGGGTGGGCGACCGCAACGAACTCGACGTCGCTCAATTCCGCGCCCAGGTAACCGGGAATACTGAAGCCCGTGATGGCCAGGTCGGCGACGCCTTCGAGCAGGACTTCCTCCACGCCCGACAGCACTTCCTCACGCAGGCGCACCCGGCAGCCACGGCTTTGCGGCATGAACGCGGTCAAGGCGCGGACGAGGCGGGCGCTTGGGTAAGCGGCATCGACCACCAGGCGCACTTCGGCTTCCCAGCCCTGTTCCATATGATGGGCCAGGTCTTCGAGTTGGCTGGCCTGTTTCACCAGTTGCCGGGAGCGGCGCAACAGCACGCCGCCGGCTTCGGTCAGCACGGCCTTGCGTCCGTCGATGCGCAGCAGCGGCACGCCGAGCTGATCCTGCATGCGTGCCACGGTGTAGCTGACCGATGATTGCGAGCGATGCAGCGCCTCGGCGGCCTGGGCGAAACCACCGTGATCGACCACGGCTTGCAGCGTTCGCCATTGATCAAGGGTCACGCGGGGCGCTTTCATGTTGAGCTCCTCTTGTCCTAAGCTGGCAACCCTTACTGGAGGCTGCTGAATGAAAAAAATCTGTTGTGTGCTGCTGGCGCTGCTGCCGCTGACGGCGATGGCTTACCCGATCGATGTGAAGAAAGACCTGAACGGCATGAAGATCGATTACCAGACCTACGACACGGATAGCGACATCGGCTCCATCCAGGTGGCCAACTACGGCGACGTCGATGCAAGCTGCAAGGCCGTCTTCATCAATGGCCCGGAAGCCCCGCGTACCCGCAAGATCGACGTACCGGCCGGCAAGCACAAAAATGCCACCGCCAAATTCAGCCGCAACATCATCAAGCTGCGTATCGAGCTGAGCTGCACCCCGAAATGACGGCAATCTTCTGTGGGAGCGAGCCTGCTCGCGAAGGCGGTGTGTCATTCAACGTTGATGTCGACTGACGCGGCCTATTCGCGAGCAGGCTCGCTCCCACAGGGTATGTTGAGCTTATAAACGAATTTATTGATGGGTTATAGCAGTTATTTGCGCTTTTTCATCGATATGACTCTGTTTAACCTTCTCTCCATCGACCTACAGCATTCTCAGATGGAGGCTACATCCCATGTCCCGCGTTCTGATCATCGAAAGCAGTGCCCGTCAGCAAGACTCGGTTTCCCGTCAACTGACCCAGACCTTCATCAGCCAGTGGAAAGCCGCTCACCCGAATGACCAGATCACTGTCCGGGACCTGGCCGTCAAGCCGGTGCCGCACCTGGATATCAACCTGCTGGGTGGCTGGATGAAACCCGCCGAGCAGCGCAGCGACATCGAACAGGCGTCCCTGGAACGCTCCAACCAGTTGACCGACGAATTGCTCGCCGCCGATGTACTGGTCATGGCCGCACCCATGTACAACTTTGCGATCCCCAGCACCCTGAAAGCCTGGCTCGACCACGTGCTGCGTGCCGGCGTGACCTTCAAGTACACCGAAACCGGTCCGCAAGGCCTCCTCACAGGCAAGCGCGCCTATGTGTTGACGGCTCGGGGCGGCATCTATGCCGGCAGCACCGCCGATCACCAGGAACCGTACCTGCGTCAGGTCATGGGCTTCATCGGCATCCACGACGTGACGTTCATCCACGCCGAAGGCATGAACCTGGGCGGTGACTTCCAGGAGAAAGGCCTGAACCAGGCGAACGCCAGGCTTGCGCAAGTGGCCTGACCCGTTAATCGCCAGATAATCGCTGGATGGTCTAGTGACCTGGCGCAACCCTTCAAGCCTGTATGCGCATCGAACCTCCCTTCGCACTTTTTGCTCCTGAGTGCTCTGGCCCGATTGAACGCTTTAGCGAGATCGGGCTTTTTTTTGCCTGTGATTTAACAGACACCTGCACAGTCTTCTGTGGGAGCGAGCCTGCTCGCGAAAGCGCCGGCACATCCAACATCAATGTGTCTGACCCGCCTTCTTCGCGAGCAGGCTCGCTCCCACAGGTTTTGTATTAGCTGACTGTTCGCGATCAGTAACAAAACCCGCTATCGTCGCCGCCATTCAAAACGAGGCGAGCATGGGCTATCTACTTTTTGTCACGCTGATCCAGGCGTTTTCCTTCAGTTTGATCGGCGAGTACCTGGCCGGTCATGTCGACAGTTACTTCGCAGTGCTGGTGCGAGTGCTCCTGGCCGGGCTGGTGTTCATTCCACTGACCCGCTGGCGCTCGGTGGAGCCGGCGTTCATGCGCGGCATGCTGCTGATCGGCGCCTTGCAGTTCGGCGTGACCTACGTCTGCCTGTACCTGAGCTTTCGCGTACTGACGGTGCCGGAAGTGCTGCTGTTCACCATCCTCACGCCGCTGCACGTGACCCTGATCGAAGATGCGCTGAATCGTCGCTTCAATCCCTGGGCCCTGGTCGCGGCGCTGGTGGCGGTGGCGGGGGCGGCGGTGATTCGCTTTGACCGGATCAACCCGGACTTCTTCATGGGGTTCCTGTTGCTGCAACTGGCCAACTTCACCTATGCCGCCGGGCAGGTGCTGTACAAACACCTGGTTGCCCGCCACCCGAGCGATCTGCCGCATTACCGACGCTTCGGCTATTTCTATCTCGGCGCACTGGCGGTGGCGTTGCCGGCGTTCCTGCTGTTCGGCAAACAGAACTTCCTGCCCGAAGCGCCTTTGCAATGGGGCGTGCTGTTGTTCCTCGGTCTGATCTCCACTGCGCTGGGTTTGTATTGGTGGAACAAGGGCGCGTGCATGGTGAATGGCGGGACCCTGGCGGTGATGAACAACCTGCACGTGCCCGTGGGCTTGCTGATCAATCTGCTGATCTGGAATCAGCATGAAGAACTGGGGCGATTGTTGCTCGGCGGTTCGGTGATTTTGCTGGCGGTGTGGATCAGTCGGTTGGGCATTAGTAAGGGCGCACAACCTGCGTAGGAGCTGCCGCAGGCTGCGATCTTTTGATTTCAAGATCAAAAGATCGCAGCCTGCGGCAGCTCCTACAGAGGATTTTTGGTGTTACATGACGTGTTTTTCTGGCTCGGGGATGTGGCTGGCGCCCAGCACCGCCGGTAACAACCCGGCTCTCAAATCCGTCCCGCTCGGCTGCTGATACAGGCTCAACCCGAACTCCGGCAGCACCGCCAGCAGGTAGTCGAAAATATCCCCCTGGATCCGCTCGTAGTCGGCCCATGCCGTGGTGCGGGTAAAGCAGTAGATTTCCAGTGGAATACCCTGGGCGGTGGTCTGCATCTGGCGAACCATGCAGGTCATGTTCGGCTGGATCCCCGGATGACTCTTCAGGTAGGCCAGCGCATAGGCGCGCAAAGTACCGATGTTGGTCATCCGCCGGCGGTTGGCCGACATGGCTGCGACGTTGCCCTGGGCCTCGTTCCAGGCCTTGAGTTCGGCCTGCTTGCGGGTCATGTAGTCGGTGAGCAAGTGCACCTGGGACAGCTTCTGCTCCTCGTCGTCGCGCAGGAAGCGCACGCCGCTGGCATCGATGAACAAGCTGCGCTTGATCCGGCGGCCACCGGAAGCCTGCATGCCGCGCCAGTTCTTGAACGACTCGGACATCAGGCGCCAGGTCGGGATCGAGACGATGGTCTTGTCGAAGTTCTGCACCTTGACCGTGTGCAAGGTGATGTCCACCACATCGCCGTCGGCGCCCACCTGGGGCATTTCGATCCAGTCGCCGACCCGCAGCATGTCGTTGCTGGTCAATTGCACGCTGGCGACGAACGACAGCAGCGTGTCCTTGTAGACCAACAGAATCACTGCCGACATCGCACCCAGGCCCGAGAGCAGCAACAGCGGCGAGCGGTCGATCAAGGTCGCGACGATGACGATCGCGCCAAACACGTACAACACCATTTTCGCCAGTTGCACATAGCCCTTGATCGAGCGGGTACGGGCGTGTTCGGTGCGGGCGTAGATGTCCAGCAGGGCATTGAGCAGGGCGCTGACCGCCAGCAGCAGAAACAGGAAGGTGAAGGACAGCGCGACGTTGCCGAGGAAATTCAGACTGGTCTTGCTCAGGTTCGGCACCAGATTGAGACCGAACTGGATCACCAGCGAAGGCGTGATCTGCGCCAGGCGATGGAACACCTTGTTCTGCAGAAAATCATTGACCCAGTGCAAGGCCGGCTGGCGGCTGAGCATTTTGGCCGCGTGCAGGATGAGGTAGCGCGCCACCCGTCCGAGGAACAGCGCAAGGGCCAGCAACAGCAGCAGCGCCAGGCTGGAATGTACGAGCGGGTGCTGGTCGAGGCCCCCCCAAAGGTCCAGGACGTTGATCCAGAGCTGTTTGATATCCATGGTCAAAACGATTCTTCTGTAGGGCGCGAGAGGCGATTAGAGCATTTAAGACGCTTTGTATTGCGTTTTGGGAAAAACAAGGCAACAAAAAACCAACTGTTTACCGCCATTTGCATAAAGAAACTCGGCCTGAGCGCTCGAAACCGTTACCCTATGCAGCTGTTTTTTTGCATTTCTTCGAGGTAGCACCCGTGTTTTCCCAATTCGCCCTGCACGAACGCCTGCTCAAAGCCGTGGCCGAGCTGAAATTTGTCGAGCCAACGCCTGTGCAAGCCGCGGCCATTCCGCTCGCGCTCCAAGGGCGTGACCTGCGGGTGACGGCGCAAACCGGTAGCGGCAAAACCGCTGCATTCGTTTTGCCGATCCTCAACCGTCTGATCGGCCCGGCGAAAATCCGCGTCAGCATCAAGACCCTGATCCTGCTGCCGACCCGCGAACTGGCCCAGCAGACGCTGAAGGAAGTTGAACGCTTCTCGCAGTTCACCTTCATCAAGTCCGGCCTGATCACCGGCGGCGAAGATTTCAAGGTCCAGGCCGCGATGCTGCGCAAGGTGCCGGACATCCTGATTGGTACGCCGGGCCGGATGATCGAGCAACTGAACGCCGGCAACCTCGACCTCAAGGAAGTCGAAGTCCTGGTGCTCGACGAAGCCGACCGCATGCTCGACATGGGCTTTGCCGAAGACGTGCAACGCCTTGTGGACGAATGCACCAACCGTCAGCAGACCATGCTGTTCTCCGCCACCACCGGTGGTTCGGGCTTGCGCGAGATGATCGCCAAGGTCCTGAACAACCCTGAGCACCTGCAGCTCAACGCGGTCAGTCAGCTGAACGACACCACCCGCCAGCAAATCATTACCGCTGACCACAACCAGCACAAAGAACAGATCGTCAACTGGCTGTTGGCCAACGAGACGTACCAGAAGGCTATCGTCTTCACCAACACCCGGGCCATGGCCGACCGTATCTACGGCCGCCTGGTGGCGCAGGAATACAAAGCGTTCGTGCTGCACGGCGAGAAAGACCAGAAGGATCGCAAACTGGCGATCGATCGCCTGAAGCAGGGCGGCGTGAAAATCCTCGTGGCCACCGACGTCGCCGCTCGCGGCCTGGACGTGGACGGCCTGGACCTGGTGATCAACTTCGACATGCCGCGCAGTGGCGACGAATACGTGCACCGTATCGGTCGTACCGGCCGCGCCGGTAACGATGGCCTGGCCATCTCGCTGATCTGCCACGGCGACTGGAACCTGATGTCGAGCATCGAGCGCTACCTCAAGCAGAGCTTCGAGCGCCGCACCATCAAGGAAGTCAAAGGCACCTACGGCGGACCGAAGAAGGTCAAGGCCTCGGGCAAGGCTGTCGGCGTGAAGAAGAAAAAGACCGACGCCAAGGGCGACAAGAAGAAAACTGCCGCCAAGACCCCGACCAAGCGCAAGAGCGCCAACCGGCCGAAGAGCGACTCCCTGGTCAGCAAGGACGGCATGGCGCCGCTCAAGCGCCGCAAGCCGGAAGCGCCAGCGGCTGAGTAAGCCACTGTAATCGACCCAGGAAAAACCCGGACAGTGTCCGGGTTTTTTTATGCCTGGCGTCTATCAGCTTTCGGCTTTCTTCTCGGCAGCGCCCAGCTCCTTCAAGCGCTGGTCGATCAACTGGCACTTGTCTGGCAAGTCTTTCGAGGCAGTGCCCAGATCCATTTTTTGCAACTCGTCATTGATCTCTTTGGCCTTGGTCGGGTTCTGCTCGGTGAGCTTGGCCACTTCCCGGGCCAGTTGTTCGCGTTTGGCGGTGGCTTCCTCGGGAGTGCAGGCCCAGGCGGGCAGGGCACAAGCGAGGGCAGCGGCGAGAGTGAGCTTCTTCAGCAGTGGTTTCATGGGGGCGGGCCTCAGTTCCGGTCAAGGCGGGTTATCCGGTTGAGCGCTGGCCCTTGGGGAAAGTTCAGTCTGTGAAATTAGCGTGGGTTGTCAGGGCCCCTTCGCGGGCAAGCCCGCTCCCACTGGTTTTGTGAGCAACACGGAAAACTGTGGGAGCGGGCTTGCCCGCGAAGGCCGCGCCTCGGTGCCTGGGGCTAACCACTGTGGCAGCAACTCGACTTCGCCTGTTCCTCATATTTGTCATGGTGGCGCACCCACTCCATGATCTCCTCCTCGTTGCGGCCCTTGGGCGTCAGGTCGAGGTAGTTGTAGGCGCCGACCAGCATGTCCAGACCACGGGCATAGGTGGAGTAGGTGTGGAATATTTCGCCGGCTTCATTGCGATAAAACACGCTGAGACCGGGGAGTTCTTCCTCGACGCCGTCGGTTTTTTCGTAGTTGTACGTAGCCTTTCCTGCGGCGACCTCTTCGGCCCGGGCACAGACGCCAAAGTCGTAGTTGAAGTCGCATCCTTCCGACGACACCCAGTCGAACTTCCAGCCCATGCGCCGCTTGAACGCCTGGAATTCAGCGAAGGGTGCGTGGGAAACCGCCACCACGGCAATGTCGTGGTGGGCCAGGTGCTGGTTGGCGCCGTCGATGTGATCGCTGAGGTACGAGCAACCGGGGCAGCCCTCGTCCCAGCCTTCGGCGAACATGAAGTGGTAGATGACCAACTGACTGCGGCCGCCGAACAGGTCCGCCAGTTTCAGTTCGCCATTGGGCCCCTGGAAATGGTAGTCCTTGTCGATTTTCACCCAGGGCAGGGCGCGGCGTTCGGCGCTGAGTTTGTCCCGTTCCCGGGTGAAGGCTTTCTCGTGGATCAGGTGCTGTTTGCGGGCGGCGAGCCATTCTTCCCGCGACACGACGGGGTGATTCTGGATGTTCATGTTGTGTTCTCCTGCGTGGGGCTGGGAGGTGACGTACACAGCCTAGTCGTTTGGCTCGGGTGGAATTCGACATACCGCCGGTCGGTCATCGGTGAAAGGCCGTCTGAACGGCTGTCGGGCGTACCGGTCACAACCTGTAAGGCCCGTTCAATTGCTCGGGCATCCATCGAACGGACACCGGAGGTTGAATCAGGATGACGACTTACAACTGGGACTTGATTGAGCGCTTGCTGCATGAAGTGCAAAACAGCGCGGGCCACAACTTCACGCCGCGGCCTTATGCCGAACAGCATGCGGCGCAGAAGGCCGCGGAAGGCGAGTCGATTGAAAATCTTGATCACTTGAAAACGGTGGCTGGCGAGTACGAAAAGCTGCTGCTGTTGCGTGGCTATATCGAGCCACGGCCGGAGGACGAAGGGGGGACGGGCGCCAATTACATTCTGACGGCGCGGGGATCGCGTTTGTTGAGCCTGATCGACAGCAGTATTCCCGGTAATGATCACCCGCGGCAGGTGCTCGATGAGCAGGAGGATGCGCTGGATGAAGCGACATTCGATGAGGTGGCGTCGAAGGCGCAGATTGCCTGATGCGGCGTACACCCCGTGGGAGCGAGCTTGCTCGCGATGAGGCCATCACATTCAAGATTGATTTTGAAGGTGAGACCGCTATCGCGAGCAGGCTCGCTCCCACAGGGGGATTTGTGTTGCACTTAGTCTTGTTTCGCCGCTTTCAGGCACTTCAAGTCGCTGAAGTCCTTTCTCACACCTTCGATTTTCTTCAGTAATCGCTCACGCTGGCTCGGTGTGCTTGCCGCCATGAGATCCACGAACAGCGAACGTGCCTGGGCCTCGGTGTTGGCAAAGGCCTGACGATAGGCGGGTGTCCACAAACTCTCGCGATTGATCAGAAGTGTCTCGATTCGTTGTGGGAATTGTGGACTGTGGCGTTGCGCAACGGCCGCGCTGAACTGTTTCTGCCAATGGACACGATTGGCCAGCCACTGCGTATTCTGATCACCCAAGGCCTGGGACCATGCGGCGACCCGCTGTTGCTGGGTGTTGTTCAGTGGGCCGAGCCAGTCGTTCAGGCGCTTCTCCATGCGTGCGCTGCGCTCCTTGATCTGCTGGTCGAGGGTGGGCTTGAGGTATTCCTCCTGGCGTTTGCGCCGGTCCCTGGCGAAGGCATCGTTCATTTCGGCGACTTGCTTGTCATCCAGCCCTTGCAGCAACTCGATGGCCGACGGGGTGATTTCCCGCGCGGTCTCGGCGATCGCCTGTTCGGCTTCGTGGGCACGGGCCTTCAAGGCGGCATCGGTGACCTGGTTGGTCGCGATCATGGTTTGCAAGCGGTCCAGCCAGTCGAGGTAGCCGGGCAACTGGGTGGTGCAGTGCCAGCTCAGGTGTTCCTTCAGGCGTTCGTCCAGCCAGCTTTTCTGCTCGCCGTTCATGTCCAGGTAGTCGCTGAGCGTCCACGGGATGATCACATCGAGATTGCGGTAGGCCAGGCCCACGCGGCTGCACGCGCCGAGGGCGAGGGCAACGGTCAACACAACGGCGATATGTTTGAACCAGCGGGACATGGACGAATCCTTGCGAAGACCAGTCTTCGGGGGGCTGATTCTCTTGTGAACCCATGAGGGGGCCGGCAGTTCAGCCAATCAATAGAACGCGTGTTCGGCCTTGAGCGTCACCAGCCCGTCGCATTGGCTGTTGTGCCCGGCATAGGCCGAGCAACCGCTGCCGCTCAGGCTGGAGTCACTGTAGATCAGGTCGAGGTCGATGCCCATGAACGGGCGGGACAATTTCAGTGACCAATCGGTAAAACTGCCTACATACCCGCCATCCACCGCCACTGGCGTATTGAATTGGTGGGTGGTGTATTTCAGGCTGATGCCGACACCGAACGGTTGATTGCCGCTCAAGTCAGCGAACAGCGTGTTGTTCTGTTTGTCCGGGTCATTGCTGAAGGCGATGCCGAAACGGCTGCCGAGCAAGGTCAGGCCGCCGAACAGTTCCTGGCTGTCAGGGGTGGTGACTTCGGGGTAGCTGTAGCGGATCAGGCCCACTTCGTAGCCGAGGGTTTGGTCGAAGGGTTGTTTAAAGCCCGCGTAGGAGTCGATCTCGAGGTCTTTCCCCGGGCTGATGCCCATGCTGGGTGACCATTGGCCCACGTAGAAACCGCTGTCGTGGCTCAGGTCCAGGCCTCCGTGGAACGAACCGACGGCCGAGGGTTTGACCAGGCCTTGGGCCATGCTGCGGGTGGGGGTGGTGCCGAGCTTGAGGTCGAAGGCACCCAGTTCACGCTGAAAGATTTGTGCGTGTGCTGCGGAGCAAACCAACAGACCGCCGAGCAATGCCGATAAACAGGAAGGTTTGAACATGCGTCACTCCATGAACAGCGAGGGCAGGCTGGCGAGCCCGCTGAAACGCTTGATCCAGACGCGTGCAAGGATACCGGCGAATGATCGGCAGCGAAGGCCGTTCGTCGATTTCCATGGAATTGAAGGGGGGCTGGAGGGAGTGAAGAGGGTTCCAGTCCAAGCGCTTCGAGGCTCAAAGCGCTTTGGGACCAGGTGACGCGAGGGGGTTACTTTTTGCCCAGGGTGATCTGCTTGGACGGGCCGAACGTCTGGCCGCTGACGCCTTTGGCAATTTGCTGGATTTCACCGCCGGACTTGAGGAACGCTGCGATCTGGCTGTTGATCGACTCGCTGGTTTCAACGGCTGGAGCTGGCTTTGCTTTGCTGGTGGATGCTTTTACGCGCATGGCGGCCATTAACCTGTAGAAAATTAACTTGGCCAGGCATCGTACAGGAATTACCTGATAATTGCTTGGCAAATATCCCCTCGCAATACGCGTGAGGTCGGGGTAATCAGTCCTCGGACAATATTCGAAATATACGTCTAAGCCGCTGTTTTAAATAAGAACATGCCTTGAAAAATACCGCGTTACGCTTGTCTGGGCATGGCGTAAATGCCCGGATCGGTCTGACGAGCGGCCAGGCATGCGATGAAAGCCCGTGAAAATCAAGGCCTTCAGAGGATTTTCTCGTGCCACCGGGCCGGGGGCCAAACGAAGCGCTTAAAACCGGGTAGAATGCCGCCCACGCAATGAGGGTATTGGACATGGCTTTAGTCGGGCGTTACAACAGTTTACAAGTGGTTAAACACACTAACTTCGGTTTATATCTGGACGGTGGCGCGGATGGCGAAATCCTTCTGCCAAATCGTTATATTCCAAAAGATATTCCTAGCGAAGATGAAGACTGGCTCAACGTTTTTATATATCTGGACAGCGATGACAAACTCATCGCCACTACTGAAAAGCCGAAAGTTCAAGTGGGTGAATTCGCCAGTTTGAAAGTTGTTGAAGTCAACAGCATCGGCGTATTCCTGGACTGGGGCTTGCCCAAGGACCTGTTGCTGCCGTTCTCCGAAGAGAAGCGTCAGATGACGGCGGGCGAGTATGTGGTGGTACACGTCTACCTCGACAAGCACACCCGCCGCATCACCGCGACCGCGCGCCTGGACCGCTACCTGGACAAGACCCCGGCCAACTACACGGCTGGCCAGGAAGTGGACTTGCTGGTGGCCGAAGCCACGGACATGGGCTTCAAGGCCATCATCAACAACAAGCATTGGGGCCTGATCCACAAGAACGAAATCTTCAAGTTCATGCGTGCCGGCAAAGAAGAAAAGGGGTTCATCAAGGAAGTTCGCGCCGACGGCAAGATCAGCCTGAGCCTGCAGCCGGTCGGTCAGGAAGCGGCCACCAGCCTGAACTCGAAGATCCTCGCCAAGTTGCGTGAAAACAACGGCACCCTGGCCGTGAGCGACAAGAGCGATCCGGCGTTGATCAGCAGTCTGTTCGGTGTCAGCAAGGGCAACTTCAAGAAGGCCATTGGCGCGTTGTACAAGAATGGCCAGATTGTCATTCATGCCGATCGCATTGATCTCAGTTGATCCCACTCTGCCCCTGTAGGAGCTGCCGAAGGCTGCGATCTTGATTTTAAGGATCAAAAGATCGCAGCCTTCGGCAGCTCCTACAAGGGCATTTTCCGGCCTTCTGGTTGATAATCGACAGCCGGGGTCTTGCTTTTACTGCCGAGTCTTTGCCATGGATTGTGTCTTCGAGGTGTTCCGGTGAGCGCCACCCGGCGCAGTACCGACGGGTTTGCCCTGCAAGTGATGGTCGGGCTGTGCCTGGTCTGGGGCGTTCAGCAGGTGATGATCAAGTGGGCGGCGGCCGATATCGCACCGGTGATGCAGGCGGCCGGACGTTCCGGCATGTCGGCGTTGCTGGTCGGGCTGCTGATCTGCTGGAAGGGCGGCTGGAACCAGGTGAGCACGACCTGGCGCGGCGGTCTGCTGGCCGGTGCCTTGTTCGGCCTGGAGTTCTTCTTCATTTCCGAAGGCCTGCAACTGACCACGGCGGCGCACATGTCGGTGTTCCTCTACACCGCGCCGATCTTCACGGCATTGGGTGTGCACTGGTTATTGCCCAGTGAGCGCTTGCGACCCCTGCAATGGCTGGGGATTGTCCTGGCCTTTATCGGGATTGCCATCGCGTTTGCCGGCGGGGTGTCCTGGGACAACCTTGATTACCGCATGTTGATGGGCGATGCCTTGGGGGTGCTGGCGGGGGCCGCCTGGGGCGCGACCACGGTGGTGGTGCGCGCCTCGCGCCTGTCGGAAGCGCCGGTGACCCTGACGCTGTTCTATCAGTTGATTGTCGGTTTCTTCGGTTTGCTGTTGATCGCGCTGCTCAGCGGCCAGATCACCCATGTCAGCCTGACCACCGTGGCGGTCACCAGTGTGCTGTTTCAGGGCGTGGTGGTGTCGTTCTTCAGTTACCTGGTCTGGTTCTGGCTGTTGCGCCGTTACCTGGCGGCGAACCTCGCGGTGTTTTCGTTCATGACGCCGTTGTTTGGCGTCACCTTTGGTGTCGTGCTGCTGGGCGAGGAGCTGAGCCTGAACTTCATCCTCGGTGCCGTGCTGGTGTTGGCGGGCATCACCTTTGTCAGCGCCGAGCAGTGGCTGCGCCGTCGTTTGCGCAAAGCTCTGGGGCAGCACTGACCGGCGCGAGCAACAGACCGCCGGCGACCAGCAAGCCGCAGCCGGCGACCACCAGTGCCGGCTGCAAGCCGCCACTGAAATGACTGCTGAGCGCCGCCAGCAATGGCCCGCTGAGCTGGCCCACGGCAAAGCAGGCCGTCAGCAGGCCGGCATTGCGTTGGGTGGCATGTGGAGCCAGTTCCCGGGAACGCTGGATCACCAGTTGCATGCAGGCCAGGAACGGCGTGCCACACAGGATCACACCCAATGCCAGCCCCGGTCCGTTGGCCAGCAGGCAGGCGAACACGCCCGCAGCTTGCAGCCATAACGTTGCCATCAACCAGCGCCGCGTTGCGCCCGCTTTTTGGCGACACATACTCACCAGCACCACCCCCGTAGCCGCCGCAAGTCCGAAGCACGGCCAGAACAGGTCGGCCTGCCATTGACCATGGAATTGCGCATTGGCCATTTGCGACAGGAAGGTCGCCGGGATGATGTAGCCCAACCCGTACAAGCCGTAGATCACGCCCAGGCGAGCGATGCCTTGAGTGCCCGATGCGCCGGCGCCGGGCGCAGCGGTCGCGGTTGCGCTCGCTTGCGGCAGGAACGGCAGAATCCCCAGCAGCATCGCCAGCCCGGCGGCGGCGTACACCAGCCACAAGGTGGCGGAAGTCTGGCCCAGCAGATTGGAGCCCAGGGCCAACAAACCTGTGAGAAAAATCCCCAGGCCCGGTCCGGCGAAGACCAGAGCGCCGAGCCGGGGACGACCGGCCGCTGCCGCGAGCGGCTGGCTCAGTGCGGTGATCATCACCAACACCCAGGCGCTGGCCACACCGGTGCCGAAGCGCAGCAGCAGGTGCGACCAGAACCCGTTGGCCCAGAACGACGCCAGGGTCAGCAGCACGCAGAGCCACAACCCGCCCAGCAAGCGCCGGCGCACTTGCGCGGGACGCCGGGAAAACATGGCGTCCACTGCGCCGATGAAGTAACCGAGGTAGTTGGCGGCGGCAATCAGCCCGGCGGCGGTCAGGTCGATCTGACCTTCGCTGAGCAGGTGTGGCAGTTGCGGCGTCAGGGCAAAACGGCCGATGCCCATGGCCATCATCAGGGCAACGAAACTGGCGGATAAGCGAATCAGGGGAGACATGGTCTGGATACCGTTCAGAGGATCGATGACCGTCAGGCTAGGGCTGATTGACTTTCTTTAAAAATGAATAATAGTGAGTAACTTGTTCTTTTTTGGAGAATCTCGTGGAGTTCAGCCAATTACGCATCTTCCAGGCGGTGGCGGAAGAAGGGTCCATCACCCGGGCCGCCGAACGGCTACATCGAGTGCCGTCGAACCTGTCCACCCGGCTCAAGCAGCTGGAAGAGCAACTGGGTGTAGAGCTGTTCCTGCGCGAGCGTCAGCGCTTGCAGCTGTCGCCTGCGGGAAAAGTCCTGCTGGACTACACCGCCAAGCTGTTTGCGCTGCGTGACGAAGCCAGCGCGGCGGTGCAGGGCGGGCAACCGGCGGGCGACTTCGTGCTCGGCACCATGTACAGCACGGCGGCTATTCACCTTCCAGGGCTGTTGGCGCGCTATCACCGCTTGTATCCGGCGGTGAACCTGCAAGTGCAATCCGGTCCCAGCGGTGAATTGCTCGAAGGCCTGCTCACCGGTCGACTCGACGCGGCGCTGGTGGATGGCCCTATGGAGCTGGCCGGGCTCGACGGTGTGCCCTTGTGCGAGGAGCGCCTGGTGCTGATCAGCGAGGCCGATCATCCGCCCGTGCGCAACGCGCTGGATGTGGAAGGTCGCGCGGTGTTCACCTTTCGCCAGGGCTGCTCCTACCGCATGCGCCTGGAGGCCTGGTTCGCCCATGACCATGCGGCGATGGGCCGGGCGATGGAGATCGAGTCCTATCCGGGAATGCTTGCGTGTGTGATTGCCGGTTCCGGTGTGGCGCTGATGTCGGAGTCGATGCTCGCCAGCCTGCCGGGCCGCGAGAGTGTGGCCGTGCATCCGTTGGCCGAGCCGTTTGCCAGCGCGACCACCTGGCTGATGTGGCGCAAGGGCATGGTCGGGGCCAACCTGAATGCCTGGATCGAGCAGCAGCAGGCGGTTTTTCCGCAGGCGCCGGTGCAGGCGCGGGAAATTGCCTGAACGCTGGCTGATTGTGATGGATTCAGTAACAGATCATTGCGACTTTGCACGAGCATTGCGTAGGACTTCGGACTATTATCAGTGCGAAGGGGCTACAGAATTTTGGCCGCTCGGCACTACCCTGAAGGGGGCACCATGAAAGAGAAAATCCAAAACTGGCTGCATGACCTGGGCGTGGCGCTCGGCTTGATCGAACCGCCTCTGCAACCCGTGCCTGTTCGTACTGACGACGAGCAACGTCGGCGCCAGCAGCGACGCCGGTAATGGCTCCGGATCGCTAGTGAGAGGGGCTTGCTGTGGCGAGGGAGCTTGCTCCCGCTGGGCTGCGAAGCAGCCCCAAATAGTCACTGAGTTTTAGCAGGTCATTGGATTGCAGGTTTTGCGACTGCTGCGCAATCGAGCGGGAGCAAGCTCCCTCGCCACAAAGTGCAATGCTCGCAACTCAGCCTCCATCCCGCCCGATCTCCAGCAAAAACCGGCTCAAATCATTCACCGTCCTGGCGGTCTTGAGCATCCGGTCTTCTTCCACGGTAAACGCCGTCACACCCAACTCATCTTCCAGATGGAAGATCAGTTCTTCGATATCTTTTCTGTCCAATCCCAACTGCGCCAGGCTGGCGTTGTCGTCGAAGTCATCCCGGCCTTCCAGCAGGCGGCTGATGTAGCGATGTACGACAGCACGAAGGGCGGCTTCTTTCATGATCGTTCTTCGAGGAGGTGGGTGCAGTTCTCCCTGCCGGTACAGTCCCTGCCGTTGAGTACAGCAGGCTTTAGCCGTGTGAGCGCTGCCATTCGTCAATCATGCTGCGCAAATGCTCTCCGGAAAAACTGCCGAAATGCCCGCCATGCACCGTGCGGATCGGCAGCGCATGCAGGCGTTGCAGGCTGCGTGCGTAGTCCTCGAGGTTGGAATGGTAGGCGTCTTCGATCAGCGGCCCGTCGTAGATGATGTCGCCGCTGAACAAGGTCTCGGTGGCGGCTTCGTACAGGCAGATGCCACCCGGCGAGTGTCCCGGTGTGTGCACGACCTGCAACACGCGGTTGCCCAGGTCCAGCACATCCCCATCTTCGATAAACCCCGTGGCCGGCGCGGCCTTGACCCGGTATTCGGCGTAGCACAGCGGGCAATCGGGGTGCGCTTCGAACATGTCGTCGCCGACAAAGGCTTTGCTCAAGTCGTTGTCGCCATTCGGCGCGGCCAGGATGTCCGCCTCGGCCGGATGCACCAGGCGCTCGGCGAATTCGTGATGACCGGCGATGTGATCGAAATGGCAGTGGCTGGCCACGGCCACCAGCGGCCGCTCGGTGATCCATGGCAGTTGCTCGCGCAGGCTGACCAGGCCCGAGCCGCTGTCCAGCAGCAGGTCCTTGTCACGGCCCTGGATGTGCCAGAGGTTGCAGCGGTAGAAAGGCCGGATGTACGGCTCGTGAATCAAGCGGATGCCGTCGCTGAGATGTTTGACTTCGAACCACTGATCGCGGCTGACGATCTTCATGAGCAGTTTCCTTCAGACGAAAAAAAACGGGTGTGGCAACCGACGCCACACCCGTCGAAGAAAGCATCAAGTCGTTATGTTCAGCTTAGGCAGCGCTGGCCACTGCTGCCGTGCGGCGGGACATCAAGCTCACCACCACGAAGCTCACCAGGCCTACACCGAGGCTGTAGTAGATCGGGGTGTTGGCGTCCAGGCCGTCCTTGAACATGAACAGCAGCGCGGTGGCGAAGCCCATGCCCATGCTGGCGATGGCGCCGGCGGTGGTGGCGCGTTTCCAGAAGATCGCGCCCATCAGCGGGATCAGCATGCCGCCCACCAACAGGTTGTAGGCCAGGGTCAGGGCGCTGATCACGTCGTTGACCACCAGGGCGATACCCAGCACCACAATACCGGTCAGCATGGTGACCAGGCGGTTGAGGCTCAGGCTCGACTGTTTGCCGCCGCGCAGTTTCGGCAGCAGGTCTTCGGTCAGGGTGGTGGCAGCGGCCAGCAGGCCGGCGCTGGCGGTGGACATCATGGCGGCCAGTGCGGCAGCGATCACCAGGCCACGGATACCGTCTGGCAGGGACAGTTTGACGATGGCGGCGAAGGCGTTGTTGACGTTGTCCAGATCCGGGATCAGTACGTGTGCAGCCATGCCGATCAGGGCGCAGGCCAGACCGTAGAGGATGCAGTAGATACCGGCAGCGGTACCGGCAACCTGAGCCACTTTGGCAGTCTTGACGGTGAACACCCGTTGCCAGATGTCCTGACCGATCAGGATGCCGAAGAAGTAGATCATGAAGTAGGTGATGATGGTGTCCCAGCCGATGGTGGTGAAGCTGAAGCTCGCCGCCGGCAGTTTCATTACCAGCTCATCCCAGCCGCCGACGCGGTACATGCAGATTGGCAGCAGGATGAACATCAGGCCCACGGTCTTGATCACGAACTGGACGATATCGGTCAGGGTCAGGGACCACATGCCGCCAATGGCCGAGTAGATCACCACGACGCCACCGCCGAGCAGTACCGAGATCCAGAACGGCAGGCCGAACAGCACTTGCAGAACGGTGCCGATCGCCAGGATCGAGGTCACGCCGATCATCAGCGCGTAGGCCAGCATGATCACCGCGCTCGCGGAGCGGGCCATCGGGTTGTAGCGTTTTTCCAGCACCTGGGTAACGGTGTAGATCTTCAGTTTCAGCAGCGGTTTGGCGAGGAACAGGTTCAGCGCCACGATCCCGCAACCCAGCGCGGCACACAGCCAGAAGCCGGAGATGCCATGCACGTAACCCAGACGCACGGTGCCCACGGTGGATGCGCCGCCCAGAACGGTGGCAGCCATGGTGCCCATGTACAGGCTTGGGCCGAGGTTACGACCGGCGACCAAAAAGTCTTCGTTGGTCTTGGCCTTGCGCATGCCGTAATAGCCGAGCAGCAGCATCGCGGCGGCGTAGATGAGTACAACGAATAAATCCAAAGCCATTATGGCGTGTCTCCGATTGTCTTTTTTATGCGAAACAAAGGCGTTTCTGTGGGGCTGCTTTTTGTGGGAGCGAGCCTGCTCGCGAAGGCGTTCGGTCAGTCACATCGATGTTGAATGTGCCGCCGTCTTCGCGAGCAGGCTCGCTCCCACAAGTGGATCTGTGTCAGGCGGGCTGACGTATTTCAGGTTTTGCAACGGCGCTGGCACCACGGCTACGAACATCATTCGGGCCGAACACTTCCCGCGATTCCGGGAACAGGCTCAGCAGCGCCAGGTACACCAGCGAGGCCAGGCCCAAGGTCACAGGCAGGCTGATGTCGATGCCACCGGCTATTTCGCCCAGTGGCCCGACAAACTGACCCGGCAGGTTCACGAAGCACAGGCCGACGGCCGCGCTCGGGATCCAGGCACCCAGGCCACGCCAGTTCCAGCCGTGGGTGAACCAGTAACGGCCACCTTTCTCGCCGCGGGTGAACACTTGCAGGTCATCGGGGCAATAGAAGCCGCGACGCACCAGCAGGCCGATGATCATGATCACCATCCAGGGAGTGGTGCAGGTGATGATCAGCACGGCGAAGGTCGACACGCTCTGCACCAGGTTGGCCGCGAAGCGCCCGATGAAGATGAAGGCAATTGACATCACACCGATCAGCAGCGTGGCCTTGACCCGCGACAGTACCCGTGGGAATACGCTGGACATGTCCAGGCCGGTGCCGTACAGCGAAGTGGTGCCGGTGGACATGCCGCCGATCACCGCAATCAGGCACACCGGCAGGAAGAACCAGCTCGGCGAGACTGCCAGCAGGCCGCCGACATAGTTGTTGGCCGCGATGTAGTCCGGTGCCTTGATCGCTACGATGGTGGCGGTGGTCAGGCCGAACAGGAACGGGATGAACGTTGCGATCTGCGAAATCACCACCGCCGCCATGATGCGGCGCTTGGAGGTGTCACGCGGAATGTAGCGCGACCAGTCGCCGAGGAACGCACCGAAGGAAATCGGGTTGCTCATGGCCACCAGTGCCGCACCGATGAAGGCGGCCCAGAAACCGGGTTGGCCCATGTTGACGCTACCGGCGTAGTTCGCATCGAAGGGACCTGCGAAGGCGAAGATGCCCAGCAGGAACAGCAGGCTGGCACTCCATACCGCGATCTTGTTGACCCACAGCAGGAAGCGGAAGCCATAGATGCACACGGTCAGCACCAGGATCGCGAACAGACCGTAGGCCAGGCCCAGGGTCAGGTCGGTTTCCGGCAGGCCGATCAGGCGTTTGGCGCCACCGATCAGCGCATCACCCGAACTCCACACCGAGAGCGAGAAGAAGGCGATGGCGGTCAACAACGACAGGAACGAACCGACGATCCGCCCGTGCACGCCGAAGTGCGCACCGGAAGACACGGCGTTGTTGGTGCCATTGATCGGGCCGAACAGGCCCATTGGCGCGAGGATCAGCGAACCCAGCAACACGCCCAGCACAATCGCCCAGACGCCCGCCTGGAAAGACAGGCCGAACAGGACCGGGAAACTGCCGAGTACGGCAGTTGCAAAGGTGTTGGAACCACCGAAGATCATCCGGAACAAGTCCGTCGGGCCTGCGGTGCGTTCGTTGTCAGGGATTTGTTCGACCCCGTAGGTTTCAATTTGCGTAAGGCTTTGGTCTTTGTTGTTGTTATTCATGATCAGCTCCGATCATAAAGGCGCGCTCATCGTGCGTGAGCGTCACCTGTGTTGGCTAAGGGGGTGGCAGCCCTTCCGGCATCGCGGACAAATGTTCGTGGCAGGCCAGCCATAGGCCTTGTTGTTCTTGGCCAGACGCTTGTTTCTTGAAAACAATCGTCTCGCGCTCCTGGCTAAAGTGCTGCTCCCCTTGCATGCGCAGCTCGGTGGCTACGTCATGGATGAAAATCGCCACGTCACCCTGCAGGCTGACGAAAGCGTTGCTCGAGGTGCACGAGAGCACCTCGAAGCCATCCTCGGCGCGCCAGCCGTCCCAC
This sequence comes from Pseudomonas sp. GW821-FHT07G06, assembly GCF_058986625.1. NCBI lineage: Bacteria > Pseudomonadati > Pseudomonadota > Gammaproteobacteria > Pseudomonadales > Pseudomonadaceae > Pseudomonas > Pseudomonas sp. GW821-FHT07G06. The sequence continues at coordinate 393,362 of NZ_JBYSVW010000001.1, read as the reverse complement.
ATCGCCTGGTAGGCGTCGCGCGACAGCAGGGGCTTTTCGAGGGTGTAGAAGACGAAGCTGGCATCGGCGCTGAAAGCGCCGAAGTAGGCTTCGCGATCGTTACGGGCAAAAGCGGACACCAGATCGGCGGCGGCTTTCAGAACCTGATCGCGTTCGTTCATGAATCATCCTCAGCGGTGGACTACGCCAGGCAGTACGCAGAGCATTTCGTACAGCAGGTTGGCGGCCAGCAGCGAGGTGTTGCCGGTGGTGTCATAAGCGGGCGAGACTTCTACCAGATCGCAACCGACCAGGTCGAGGCCTTGGCAGCCGCGAACGATCTCGATCGCCTGAATGGTCGTCAGACCGCCGATTTCCGGGGTGCCGGTGCCTGGTGCCCAGGCCGGGTCGATACCGTCGATGTCGAAGCTCAGGTAGACAGGACCGCCACCGACTTTCTCGCGGACTTCAGCCATCAACGGCTCCAGCGATTTGTGCCAGCACTCTTCGGCCTGAACCACGCGGAAGCCCTGGTTGCGGCTCCAGTTGAAGTCGTCAGCGGTGTAGCCCTGGGCGCGCAGGCCGATCTGCACCACGCGGTCCGGGTCAATCAGGCCTTCTTCAACGGCGCGACGGAACGTGGTGCCGTGGGCGATTTTCTCGCCGAACATGTGATCGTTCACGTCAGCGTGAGCGTCGATGTGCACCAGGCCGACCTTGCCGTGCTTTTTATGGATGGCACGCAGGATCGGCAGGGTGATGGTGTGGTCGCCGCCCAGGGTCAGGGGGATCACGTCGTGTTCGAGGATGTTGTCGTAGGACTCTTCGATGATCCGCACGGCATCCAGCAGGTTGAAGGTGTTGATCGCGATGTCGCCGATGTCGGCAACCGACAGCGAGTCGAACGGCGCAGCGCCAGTGGCCATGTTGTACGGGCGGATCATCACCGATTCAGCGCGGATTTCGCGAGGCCCGAAACGGGTGCCAGGGCGCAGCGAGGTACCGATGTCCAGCGGCACGCCTACGAAGGCAGCGTCCAGGCCGGCAGCGGTATTCAAGTGGGGGAGTCGCATCATGGTGGCGATGCCGCCGAAGCGCGGCATTTCGTTGCCGCCCAGTGGTTGGTGAAGAATCTTGTCCACGGGTAGGGCCTCATCGTCGTTGTTTTATTTATAGGGTTGCGCCGTTCACGGAAGGTACGGGCACCGTTGTGGGCCGATTCTGCGAAATGTAGTGGCCGGGAAGAATCGCTACGGGCAAATACTTAGTTCAGATTTTTCTAAACTAATGGCCAGGGCGGCGGTAGACTTCACCACTCGTTAAACAGCTGATGGCTAACCCTGTAGGAGCTGCCGAAGGCTGCGATCTTTTGATCTTTGTTCTTGGCGACCATGAAATCGCCGAAAATCAAAAGATCGCAGCCTTCGGCAGCTCCTACAGGAGACAGCTGGAAATCAAATGGTGTCAGGAGTATCCATGGCCAACGCTTTACCCGACCTGAAACTGTTGCGCATCTTCGTCAGCGTGGTGCGTCATCAGGGCTTCGCCAACGCCCAGCAGGAGCTCAACCTCTCGACGTCGGCCATCAGCACCTACATGAGCCAGCTCGAAGCGGCCCTCGGCCTGGTGCTCTGCCATCGCGGTCGTGGCGGGTTCAGCCTGACCAGCAAGGGTGAGTTGTTCCATCAGGAAACCCTGCGTCTGTTGGGCGAGCTCGAAGGCTTCGAGCAGTACGCCGCCGCCCTCAAGGGCGAGTTGCGCGGCACCTTGAACCTCGGGGTGATCGACTCCACGGTCAGCGACAAGGCCCTGCCGTTCGCCGAAGCCATCGGCGCCTACAGCCAGGAACATCCGGCCGTGCACTTGCACCTGTCGGTGATGAGCCCTTACGAACTGCAGCTCGGCGTGCAGGACAACCGTCTCGACCTGGCCATCGGTGCATTCTCCACGCGCATGAGCGGTCTGGTGTATATGCCGCTGTACCGTGAGCAACACTGGTTGTATTGCAGCACGCGGCATCCGCTGTTCAACGAGCGGCGCATTCCCGAGCAGGTCATCACCCAGCAGCGCATGGTCGGCCGTGGCTACTGGAGCCAGGCCGAGCTGGCGCGTCACGGCTTCAAGCACAGCGCCGCGACCGTGGAAAGTATGGAGGCCCAGCTGATTCTGGTGCTGTCGGGCGCCTACATCGGCTACCTGCCGGAGCACTACGCCCAAGCCTGGGCCGACAAGGGCGACTTGCGGGTGTTGCTGCCGGCGACCTTTGGTTATCAGGCGCCGTTCTCGATGATCGTGCGCCGGGGCCGTAGCCGCGAGCCACTGATCCAGACGTTCCGTGATTTGCTTAAAGCCCAACTGAATCAGGCGTGAAGAAGATGTCCAGAATCCAGTGCCCGCGCTGCCTGCGTCCGCAATCTCACTGCCTGTGCCCGTTAATCCCGCGCCTCGACAGCCGCACCCGGGTGTTGCTGTTGCAGCATCCGAGCGAAGTGAACCATGCGCTGAATACGGCGCGGTTGGCGGCGTTGGGCTTGAACAATGCCGAGTTGATCGTGGGCGAGGTGTTCGAGGATTTGCCGGTGTTGTTGAATCAGCCTGGATATACGGCGCGGTTGTTGTTTCCGGGCGAAGACGCGCAGCCGATGAAAGCCTATGGCTCCTCTGATGAATCGATGTTGCTGGTCGTCCCGGATGGCACCTGGCGCAAGGCACGCAAGATGCTGCACCTCAATCCGCTGCTGGCGGCGTTGCCGAGGGTGACGCTGGCCGAAGGCGGTGTGTCCCGTTATCGGCTGCGCAAGGCACCGGGACCTGGGGCGTTGTCGACAGTGGAGGCGATTGTGCAGGCGCTGGAAACCCTCGAAGCACCGACTTCGTTTGTGCCGTTGTTGAAGCCGTTCGAAGCGTTGATCGAGGGGCAGATTGCGGCGATGGGGGAGGAGGTTTACCAGCGTAATCATGGAGGGTGAATCAAAGGATCGCAGCCTTCGGCAGCTCCTACAGGAGATTGAGTACCCCTGTAGGAGCTGCCGAAGGCTGCGATCTTTTGCTCTTATCTTTCTCGCATTGCCTCGGTCCGCGCTTTCAACACCGGCTTAAGCAGATAATCCAGCACCGTTTTCTCCCCGGTAATAATGTCCACCGTCGCCACCATCCCCGGGATGATCAGCAGCGGTTTCACATCCCCGCCCAGATGGTTTTTGTCGGTGCGCACCTGAATCAGATAGAAGCTGTTGCCCTTGTCGTCGGTGATGGTGTCGGCGCCGATCAGCTCCAACTTGGCGCTCAGGCCGCCGTAAATCGTGTAGTCGTAGGCACTGAACTTGACCATGGCTTTCTGGCCGGGATGCAGGAATGCAACGTCCTGCGGGCGGACCTTGGCTTCGATCAGCAGGTTGTCTTCCAGCGGCACGATTTCCACCATGTCACTGCCGGGCTGAACCACACCACCGATGGTGTTGACCTTCAGCACCTTGATGATGCCGTGCACCGGCGAGACCACGGTGGTGCGGGTCACGCGATCGTCGATGGCGATGCTCGATGCCGTGATTTTCGACAGGTCGGTGCGTTTCTCGTTCAGTTCTTTGGCGGCCTCCGAGCGGAAGGTCTGTTCCGATTCGTCGATCTTGCTTTTGATCTCGTTGATCGCCGATTCCGCCCGGGGGATCGCCAGGGTGGTGGCGTTCAGCGAGCCGCGAATTTCCACGGCACTGCGTTTGAGGCGCAGGATTTCCACCGGTGACACGGCACCGGTGCCCACCAGCGGCGTGGACATGTTCATCTCTTGCTGCAACAACGCCAGGCTAGAACTGAATTGACCCTGTTTCGAGCGGAACTCTGCCAGTTCCTGGGTTTTTTGCCGAAGTTGTTCGGACAGTGTGCGCTGTTCGCTTGCGAGTCGCCGTTGCCGTTGCTCGTACAGCGAGCGCTCGTCTTCGGCCACTTGCGGAGCCTTGGCGATCACTTCTTCTGACAGCTTGAACGGCCGGCCTTCGGCTTCGGCCGAGAGCCGTTCGACCTGCGCGGTCAAGGCGTAGCGATCGGCTTCGCTTTCGCCCTTGTTCGACAGGTAGCGCGTGTCATCCAGGCGCAGCAAGGTGTCGCCCTTGTTCACCATCTGCCCTTCGCGCACAAAGATCTCGGTGACGATGCCGCCCTCGAGGTTCTGGATCACCTGGACCTTGCTCGACGGAATCGCCTTGCCTTCGCCCATGGTGACTTCCTGCAACACGGCGAATTTGGCCCAGAACAGCGCGCTGATCAGCAACGCCGCCGCCAGCCACACGGTGATCCGCGACCAGCGCGGTGAGTCCTGCAATGAGGCGCCGGCGGTTTCCGGCATGAATTCGACTTCGGCGCTTTTGCCGAAGCTGTTGAAGTAGCCTCGGGGCGCTGAATCTGGCGTTTGAGCAGACATGGGCGATACCCGTCAGTTAAGAGAAATAGTGCCGAACACAACCCTGTGGCGAGGGAGCTTGCTCCCGTCCGGCGGCGAAGCCGTCGTAAAAACTGCTGGCGCGATCCAGATGACACAACGAGGGGGTTGCTTCGCAACCCAGCGGGAGCAAGCTCCCTCGCCACAGGTTGTGTATTCGCATCTAAACAGCCGCAGAGCCGACACGGCCCTTGCGCAGTGCATCGATGACTGCTTCTTTCGGTCCGTCGGCGACGATCCGTCCGTTGTCCAGCACCACCAGCCGATCCACCAGGCTCAGCATCGAGGTGCGGTGAGTCACCAGCAGCACGGTTTTGCCCTGGACCCAGCCGTGGAGTTTTTGCCGCAGGACGTCTTCACTGCTGTTGTCCATGGCGCTGGTCGGTTCGTCGAGCAGCAGGATCGGCGGATCGAGCAACAAGGCCCGGGCCAGCAAAACCGCCTGGCGCTGACCACCGGACAGCAACTGTCCGCGCTCGCCCACGGGCCGGTCGAAGCCTTGCGGGTGTTGCCGGGCCAGTTCGGTGACGCCGGTGAGTTCGGCCACTTCGAGCATGCGTGAGTCACTGATGTAGCGCGCGCCGAGGGTCAGGTTATCGCGCAGGCTGCCGGCCAGCAGCGGCAGGTCATGAGCGACGTAACCGATCTGATGGCGCAGGTCGGCGACGTCCAGCTGTCGCAAGTCCAGGCCATCGAGCAATAGCTGGCCTTCTTCCGGTTCGTAGAAACCCATCACCAGCCGCGCCAGGGTGCTTTTGCCCGAGCCGCTGCGACCGATCACGCCGATTCGCTCACCGGGTTTCACGCTGAAACTGACGTTGGCCAGCGCCGGGGTATTCTGGCCGTTGTAGTGGAAGGTCACGCCGACGACATCCAGCGCCCCTTGCAGTTGCGTGCGCTCCAGTGGCCGTTGTTTGGCGTCGCGCTCCTGGGGCAGGCCCATCAGCGCGTCGGTGCTTTTCATGGTCAGTTGCGCTTGCTGGTAGCGGGTGATCAGGCCGGCGATCTGTCCCAGTGGCGCCAGCACCCGACTGCCGAGCATGTAGCTGGCCACCAGGGCACCGACACTGAGGTTGCCGGCGATGATGCTGTAGACCCCGGCGACGATGGTCGCCATGCCGGACATCTGCTGGATGAACAGCGTGCCGTTGGTGGCCAGGGCCGAGAGGTTGCGCGCATGGCTGTCGAGGCGGGTGAGGGCGCCGTGGGTGCTTTCCCATTTGTGCTGGCGTTCGCTTTCGGCGCTGCAGGCCTTGAGGGTTTCCAGGCCGCTGAGGGTTTCGATCAGCAACGCCTGGCGTTCGGCACCGAGGCTGAGGCTTTTCTGTACGGTGTCGCGCAGACGTACCTGGATCACCATGGCGAAAATGATGGTGATAGGAAACGCCAGAATCGGAATCACCACCAGCCAGCCACCGAGCAGGCCGATCACCAGCAGCATCAGCAGGCAGAAGGGCAGGTCGATCAGGCTGGTGAGGGTCACGGCGGTGAGAAACTCCCGCAGGCCCTGGAAGTCATGAATGCTTTGGGCAAAACCCCCGATGGTCGCCGGCCGCGCTTTCATCGCCATGCCGGTGATGCGCTCGAACAGGGTGGCCGACAGGATCACGTCGGTTTTCTTGCCGGCGGTATCCAGCAGGTGCGCGCGAACGACCCGCAGCACCAGTTCGAAAGCGGTGCCGATCAGCAGACCGATCGCCAGTACCCACAAGGTCGAAGTGGCCTGGTTCGGCACCACCCGGTCATAGGTCTGCATCACGAACAGCGGCACCATCAGCCCCAGCAGGTTGATCAGGAAACTCGCCAGGATCGCGTCGCTGTACAGCCATTTCGACAGCTTCAGCGTATCGCGGAACCAGGCCTGGACCCGAGGCACCAGCGGCGAGCGCAAGTCTTCGAGTTCGTGGCGTGGCCGGGCAAACAGCGCCTGGCCACTGTAGTGTTCGGCCAGCTCTTCAGGGCTGAGCCATTGTTCGCCGCCATCGGCTTCGCTGGGCAGGATCAGCACCTTGCCGTCCTCGCCATAACGACGCAGGACCGCCGTGCGGCCGTTGTTGAGCAACAGCAGCACGGGCAGGTTGAGCGGCGAGATGTCCTTGAGGTCACGGCGCAGCAGGCGCGCCTGCAAACCGGCCCGGGCCGCTGCACGGGGCAGCAGGTCCAGGCTCAGGCGTTGGTGTGCCATGGGAAGCCCGGCACTGAGGCTGGCGCGACTGACCGTCGCACCGTGGAGTTTGCAGAGGATCAGCAGACCGTCCAGAAGCGGGTCATCGAAGCTCAGGCGCGGATCGACACCAGTGTTGCCGGGTTCCATGCTGGTCAAATTGATTGCTCCCGTTGCACTACGGCAATTGACAGATATCTGCATATCTCACTGTAGGCGCTGCCGCAGGCTGCGATCTTTTGACTTTGCTTTTCAGCAAACACGATCAAAAGATCTCAGACTGCGGTAGCGCCTGCACGGGTACTTCGTTATTTCATTTCAGGCAGACGAGCTTCGTTTTTCACTTCGGTCTGGGCGATCGCGTCGGCGGGCAGGACGACCCGTTGTTTGCTCAACAACTGACCCATGTTCGCCAGGATGCGGTACATCGAAAATTCTTCGGTGTAGCGCACTTCGGTGTAGCGACGGTTGGCGTTGTAGAGTTCGTTTTCGCTGTCGAGCAGGTCAAGCAGGGTCCGCTGGCCGAGGCCGAACTGATCCTGATAGGCAATGCGTACGCGCTTGCTGGTGTCGGCGTATTCACGGGCGGTCGGGGTTTGTTTCTTGGCATTGACCATGGCGTTCCAGGCCAGGTGAATATTCTCGTTGAGCTGGCGCAGGGCATTGTTGCGGATGTCCATGGCCTGGTTGATCTTGTGCGCGTCGGAGGCCAGGCGCGCCTTGTCGCTGCCGCCACGGAACAGGTTGTAATTCATCACCACGCCGACCCGCCACTCGTTGTCGTGGCCTTCGTCACCTTGCACGTTGTTGTTCGCGCCCACTGCCGCCTCGGCATCAAGGCGTGGGTAGAAGGGCGACTTGGCAACTTCGTACTGGCTTTCGGCCGATTGCACGTCGGCCTGGGCGGATTTCAGGTAAGGGTTGTTTTCCACCATGCTCTGCTGGGCTTCGGGCAGGGAGGTTGGGACTTCACCGCGAATCGACGGCGGGGTTTCGAGTTCATCGGGCATGCGCCCGACAACGGCGTAAAAGTTCGACTCGGCGTCAGCCAGATTGACTTCGGCGGTGTCGAGGTTGTTTTCTGCCAGTGCCCGGCGAGCGCTGGACTGGTCGGCATCGGCGTTGCTCCCCACGCCACGCTGGGTGCGCAGGCCGATCTGGTCGTTGACCCGCAAGTGCGCTTGCAAGTTGTTCTTGGCCAGGGTCACCAGTTCGCGGTGCTTGAGCACTTCGAGGTAGACCTCGGTGGTGCGCAGGGCCAGATCCTGAGCCGTACCCTGAGCGTAATAGGCTCGCGAGTTGACCACGCCTTTGGTGCGATCGACTTCATTGGCGGTGTTGAACCCGTCAAAAAGCATTTGCCGCAGGCGCAATTCCGACTGGGTGTAGTTGAGGGTTTCGGTGTGGTGATTGCCGAGTGCCCGGGTATTGGTGTTATCGCTGTACCCGCGCCCGTAAGCGGCGTTCAGATCTACCGATGGATAAAAGCCCCCTTTGGCGACCTTCACGTCTTCGTCAGCCGACAGACGGCTGTCCACCCGGGATGCCAGTTCCGGGTGCGTCGCGATGGTGCTCTGGATCGCTTCGGTCAGCGTCATGGCCTGAGCCTGGGACGAGCAGGCCATGGCCAAAAGAACCGCGCTGCAGAGGGGGGTTAATAGGCGCATGTACATCTCCCTGATTCCTGATGGTGCTTATCAGTCGCCAATTATTTGACGACATTTATAGGTAAAGTTGTTTCATGTCTTTAACAAAAGAGCTAAGAACATTCTGGAGCGTAGCTAAGAAATTTTTTTCATAACGGTTATGCCAAAAAAAACTTATGCGCTCTGCGAAATCCAGCACATTGTTCAATTCGAAAGCCCTTGTTTTATGAGCTCTGGGGCGCTCGTCGGGGTTTGAGGAAAGTTCCAATCCACTTATCGACATAGAGCGGAGAAGTGCTGGAGGGGAGGGACGCTAGCGATCTGAAGGTGACGGTTTTTTGTCACTTGAGTGATTCAAGATCGTTACGCATCGTTCACAGGCAAGGTTGTTGCGCACAGGGATCCGATGCCATTGATTGCAGAGGAGTTTTCCCCAGGCCGTAAACATTGCCGTGAGCGAATGGCTGGGCGAGATCGTTGCCGGGGCCTCGGCTTACTCAAGTAAACCGGGACCCGGAACACGATCCGCCAGACAACCCGCTTGAGCCATGAGCACGTTCTTCGCACAAACAAGGTGCCGACAGCGGTTGGCAGCGGAGGAAGTGCACATGGCTACGCTCATCGGAATCGTCAGTAAGGTCATCGGTCAGGTGTTCGCGGTTGCGAGCGACGGCACCCGGCGCGCGCTGGTCGAGGGGGACAAACTGTTCGCCGGCGACCAACTGAGCACCGGCGCCGAAGGCGCGGTAGCGGTGCATCTGCAAAATGGCCAGGAACTGACCCTCGGGCGCGGCAGCAGCATGCAGATGACCCCGCAATTGCTCGCCAATCAGATTCCCCACGTGGACTCGTCCGAGGCGGTGACGCCGAGCCAGACGCAGCTGACGGATGTCGAACAGCTGCAAAAAGCCATTGCGGCGGGCGACGACCCGACCCAGACCGCTGAAGCCACCGCTGCCGGGCCTACCACGACTGCCGGTGTACCGGGTGGCATCGCGGGCAGCGGCCATAGTTTCGTCATGCTCGAAGAAGTGGGCGGGCGAGTCGACCCCATCATCGGTTTCCCCACTGCCGGTTTCAACGGCATTCCCGAATTTCCCGAAGAACGCCTGAACGCTAATCCGGACAATAACGCTGTAGCGGCCGATACCCCTGTGGTGCCGCCAGTGACGCCTGAGGTGCCGAACAATCCGGTCGCCCTTGATGGCCTGTCGGTGGAGAATGGCGAACTGACCGTCAATGAGGCCAACCTGGCCGACGGCTCGGCGAGGAACCCTGGTGCGCTGACCCAAAGCGGCACCTTCACCGTCAATGCACCCGACGGGCTTACCAGCCTCAGCATCGGCGGCATCAACGTGATCAGCGGCGGCGTGGCGGCAGGCTTTCCGCAGTCAATCACCACCCCGCTGGGCAGCACCCTGACCGTCACCGGCTATAACCCGGCCACGGGCGTGGTCAGTTACAGCTACACCCTCAACGGTGCCGAAACCCATGCAAGCGGTGAGGAGGGCAATACGCTCGGCGAACACTTCGCCGTGGTGGCCGGCGACAGCAATGGCGATAGCGCCAGCGGTTCGCTGGATATCAACATCGCCGACGACGTGCCCCAAGCGGTCGACGACAGCAATGGCATCGCTTCGGAAACCTTGCTGACGCTGAACGGCAACGTGCTGACCAACGATGTGCAAGGCGCTGACCGTGTGCCGGTCGGCGAAAACAGCGGGCCGATCATCCCCGGCACCTTCATCGGTACCTACGGCACTTTGCTACTCAATGCCAACGGCACCTACACCTACACCCTCAACACCAGCGATGCCGATTTCAAAGCGTTGCACGGCGGTGGCGACGGCACCGAAAGCTTCACCTATACGCTGACGGACGCCGATGGCGACAGCAGTACGGCGACCCTGGTGCTGCAGATCCACAACAACGATGACCCGGACACGATTGGCGGATTGAATGTCGGGGGCGGCGAGTTGACCGTCTTCGAGAAAAACCTCGGCGATGGCAGTGCACCGGATGCCACGGCGCTGACTCAGAACGGCACCTTCACCGTCACCGCACTGGATGGCGTCACCACCCTGACTGTGGGCGGCATTGCCGTGGTCACCGCGGGTGTGGCGGCGGGCTTCCCGCAATCGATCACCACACCGCTGGGCAGCACCCTGACCATCACCGGCTTCAACGCCGCGACCGGTGTCGTGAGCTACAGCTACACCCTCAACGACAACGAAGCGCACCCGACCGCCAACGGCGCCAACACCTTGCCAGAACAGTTCGCCGTGACCCTGGTCGATGACAACGGCACCACCGCGACCGGTTCACTGGACGTGAACATCGTCGATGATCTGCCGCAAGGCGTGAACGACAGCAACGCTTCAACCGCTTCGGAAACCCTGCTGACCCTGAACGGCAACGTATTGAGCAACGATGTGCAAGGCGCCGACCAGGTGACGATTGGTGAAGGTACTGGCCCGATCACCCCCGGCACCTTCACCGGTACCTACGGCACTTTGGTACTCAATGCCAACGGCACCTACACCTACACGCTGAATACCAGCGATGCGGATTTCAAAGCCTTGCACGGCGGTGGCGACGGCACTGACACCTTCACCTACACCATCACCGATGCGGACGGCGACAGCAGCACCGCCAACCTGGTACTGCAGATCCACAACAACGACGATCCGGTGACGATTGGCGATTTGAACGTCGAGGGCGGCGAACTCACCGTCTTCGAGAAAAACCTCAGTGACGGCAGCAACCCCAGCGGACCAGCCCTGACCCAAAGCGGCACGTTCACCGTCACCGCACTGGATGGCGTAACCACCTTGACCGTGGGCGGCATCGCCGTGGTCACGGGAGGCGTAGCGGCGGGCTTCCCGCAATCGATCACCACGCCATTGGGCAGCACGCTGACCATCACCGGGTTCAACGCGGCCACCGGTGTGGTGAGCTACAGCTACACCCTCAACGACAACGAAGCGCACCCGACGGCCAACGGCGCCAACACATTGCCTGAGCAGTTTGCCGTGACCCTGGTCGATGACAACGGCACCACCGCGACCGGTTCACTGGACGTGAACATCGTCGATGATCTGCCGCAAGGCGTGAACGACAGCAACGCTTCAACCGCTTCGGAAACCCTGCTGACCCTGAACGGCAACGTATTGAGCAACGACGTGCAAGGCGCCGACCGGGTGACGATTGGTGAAGGCACTGGCCCAATCACCCCCGGCACCTTCACCGGTACCTACGGCACTTTGGTACTGAACGCCAACGGCACCTACACCTACACCCTCAACACCAGCGATGCCGATTTCAAAGCGTTGCACGGGGGTGGCGACGGCACCGACACCTTCACCTACACCATCACCGACGCGGACGGCGACAGCAGCACCGCCAACCTGGTGCTGCAGATCCACAACAACGATGATCCGGTGACGATTGGCGGTTTGAACGTCGAGGGCGGCGAGTTGACCGTCTCCGAGAAAAACCTCAGCGACGGCAGTGCTCCGGACACCACGGCGCTGACCCAGAACGGCACCTTCACCGTCACTGCACTGGATGGCGTCACGACCCTGACCGTCGGCGGCATCGCCGTGGTCACGGGAGGCGTCGCGGCGGGCTTCCCGCAATCGATCACCACGCCATTGGGCAGCACGCTGACCATCACCGGGTTCAACGCGGCGACCGGTGTGGTGAATTACAGCTACACCCTCAACGACAACGAAGCGCACCCAACCGCCAACGGCGCCAACACATTGCCTGAGCAGTTTGCCGTGACCCTGGTCGATGACAACGGCACCACCGCGACCGGTTCACTGGACGTGAACATCGTCGACGACTTGCCACAAGGCGTGAACGACAGCAACGGCACCGCCTCGGAAACCCAACTGACGCTGAACGGCAACGTATTGACCAACGATGTGCAAGGCGCCGACCGTGTGACAGTCGGGGAAAACGCCGGCCCAATCACCCCTGGCACCTTCACCGGCACCTACGGCACTTTGGTACTGAACGCCAACGGCACCTACACCTACACCCTCAACACCAGCGATGCCGACTTCAAGGCCTTGCACGGCGGTGGCGACGGCACGGACACCTTCACCTACACCATCACCGATGCGGACGGCGACAGCAGCACCGCCAACCTGGTGCTGCAGATCCACAACAACGACGATCCGGTGACGATTGGCGATTTGAACGTCGAGGGCGGCGAGTTGACCGTCTTCGAGAAAAACCTCGGCGACGGCAGTGCTCCGGATGCCACGTCGCTGACCCAGAACGGCACCTTCACCGTCACCGCACTGGATGGCGTCACGACCCTGACCGTCGGCGGCATCGCCGTGGTCACGGGAGGCGTAGCGGCGGGCTTCCCGCAATCGATCACCACGCCATTGGGCAGCACGCTGACCATCACCGGCTTCAATGCCGCCACCGGTGTCGTGAGTTACAGCTACACCCTCAACGACAACGAAGCGCACCCGACGGCCAACGGCGCCAACACCTTGCCCGAACAGTTCACCGTGACCGCGGTCGACGACAACGGCACTACCGCCACCGGTTCACTGGACGTCAACATCGTCGACGATCTGCCGAAGGGCGTGAATGACAGCAATGGCACTGCCTCGGAAACCCTGCTGACCCTCAACGGCAACGTGCTGAGCAACGACGTGCAAGGCGCTGACCGCGTGACAGTCGGTGAAGGCACTGGCCCGATCACCCCCGGCACCTTCACCGGCACCTACGGCACTTTGGTACTCAATGCCAATGGCACCTACACCTACACGCTGAACACCAGCGACGCCGACTTCAAGGCGTTGCACGGCGGTGGCGACGGTACCGACACTTTCACCTACACCATCACCGACGCGGACGGCGACAGCAGCACTGCGAAACTGGTGCTGCAGATCCACAACAACGACGATCCGGTGGTCCTCAACGGCCTCAACGTGTACGGCGGCGAGCTGACGGTTTACGAGAAAAACCTCAGTGACGGCAGCAACCCCAACGCACCAGCCTTGACCCAGAACGGCACCTTCACCGTTACCGCACTGGACGGCGTGACCACCTTGACTGTCGGCGGCATCGCCGTGGTCACCGGAGGTGTGGCAGCGGGCTTCCCACAATCGATCACCACGCCACTGGGCAGCACGCTGACCATCACCGGCTTCAACGCCGCCACCGGCGTGGTGAGCTACAGCTACACCCTCAACGACAACGAAGCGCACCCAACCGCCAACGGCGCCAACACCTTGCCTGAACAGTTCACCGTGACTGCGGTCGACGACAACGGCACCACGGCGACTGGTTCACTGGACGTGAACATTGTCGACGATCTGCCAAAAGGCGTGAACGATAGCAATGGCACCGCCTCGGAAACCCAACTGACCCTCAACGGCAACGTGCTGACCAACGACGTGCAAGGCGCCGACCGGGTTACCATCGGTGAAGGCACTGGCCCGATCACCCCCGGCACCTTCACCGGCACCTACGGTACCCTGGTGCTCAATGCCAACGGCACTTACACCTACACCCTCAACACCAGCGATGCCGACTTCAAAGCCCTGTACGGCGGTGGCGATGGCACCGACACCTTCACCTACACCATCACCGATGCGGACGGCGACAGCAGCACTGCGAAACTGGTGCTGCAGATCCACAACAACGACGATCCGGTGGTCCTCAACGGACTCAACGTGTATGGCGGTGAGCTGACGGTCTACGAGAAAAACCTCAGTGACGGCAGCAACCCCAGCGGACCAGCCCTGACCCAAAGCGGCACGTTCACCGTCACCGCACTGGATGGCGTAACCACCTTGACCGTGGGCGGCATCGCCGTGGTCACGGGAGGCGTAGCGGCGGGCTTCCCGCAATCGATCACCACGCCATTGGGCAGCACGCTGACCATCACCGGCTTCAACGCCGCCACCGGTGTGGTGAGCTACAGCTACACCCTCAACGACAACGAAGCGCATCCGACGGCCAACGGCGCCAACACCTTGCCCGAACAGTTCACCGTGACCGCGGTCGACGACAACGGCACCACCGCGACTGGTTCACTGGACGTCAACATCGTCGACGACCTGCCGAAGGGTGTGAACGACAGCAATGGCACCGCCTCGGAAACCCAACTGACCCTCAACGGCAACGTATTGACCAACGACGTGCAAGGCGCTGACCGCGTGACAGTCGGTGAAAACGCCGGCCCGATCACCCCCGGCACCTTCACCGGTACCTACGGCACCCTGGTGCTGAACGCCAACGGTACCTACACCTACACGCTGAATACCAGCGACGCCGACTTCAAGGCCTTGCACGGCGGTGGCAACGGCACGGACACCTTCACCTACACCATCACCGACGCGGACGGCGACAGCAGCACCGCCAACCTGGTGCTGCAGATCCACAACAACGACAATCCGGTGACCCTCAACGACCTCGATGTGTATGGTGGCGAGCTGACGGTCTACGAGAAAAACCTCAGTGACGGCACCGACCCCAACACACCGGCCCTGACCCAGGACGGCACCTTCACGGTCACCGCCCTCGATGGCCTGCAAACCCTGACCGTGGGCGGTATCACTGTCGTCAGCGGAGGCGTGGCCGCCGGCTTCCCGCAATCGATCACCACGCCATTGGGCAGCACGCTGACCATCACCGGCTTCAACGCCGCCACCGGTGTGGTGAGCTACAGCTACACCCTGAACGACAACGAAGCCCATCCAACCGCCAACGGCGCCAACAGCCTCACCGAGAACTTCGACGTCGTCGCTACCGACACCGATGGCGACATCGCGAACGGGCAGATCAACGTCAACATCATCGACGACCTGCCGACCGCCAAAGCCGATGCGGACTCGGTGCAGGAGGGCGGCACCGTCAGCGGCAATGTGCTGGACAACGACATCGCTGGAGCCGATGGCCCGGATGTCGCTGGCGCCGTGGTCGGCGTGCGCGCGGGCAGCGATACATCAACCTCGGTAATCGGTGGGCTGGGCAATCAGATCAACGGTACCTACGGTTACCTGACCCTCGATGCCAACGGCAACGCCGTGTATCACAGCACGCCTAACGCGGTGAGCAGCCCCGGCGCGGTGGATGTGTTCACCTATACCGTGCGCGATTCCGACGGTGACGAAAGCACCACCACCATCACCATCGATGTCTACAACAGTTGCCTGAAAGCGGTCAGCGACAACGATGTAACGGTCTACGAAAAAGCCCTCGACCTGAGTCAGGGCGGCCAGGATCTGGCCGCCGGTACGGTCGTCGGCAGCGATCCGACCAACACGGGCGAAACCGCTTCCGGCACACTGGTGGGCTCGGTCACTCACGCCGTCGGCGCGATCACCTACGCCCTGGTCGGCAGCAATGTGGGGACATACGGACAGATTCAGCTCAACGCCAACGGCACCTACACCTACACCCTGACGACCCCGCCGAGCACCACACCGAACGCCAATGACGGCCCGAACGTGATGCACGAGACCTTCAACTATCAGGCTACCGACTCGCTGGGCAATATCGTCACCAGCACCATTGTGGTGGACATTGTCGATGACATGCCCAAAGCGCTGAACGACAGCAACGCCGGCACCGCCTCGGAGACGGTGGTCAGCCTCAGCGGCAATGTGTTCAACAACGACGTGATCGGCGCCGATAAAGTCGTCATCGGCCTGAATGCCGGCCCGGTGACCCCGGGTACCTTCACCGGCACCTACGGCACCCTGGTGTTGAACGCCAACGGCACCTACACCTATACGCTGAACCCCGGCGACACGGACTTCAAAGCCCTGCACGGCGGTGGCAGCGGCACCGAAACCTTCACCTACACCCTCACTGACGCCGACGGCGACATCAGCACGGCGAACCTGGTGCTGAATGTCCACAACAATGACGACCCGGTAACCCTTGGCGGTCTCGACGTATATGGCGGCGAGCTGACGGTCTACGAGAAAAACCTCAGTGATGGCACCACCCCCAACTCGCCGGCCCTGACCCAGAGCGGCACCTTCACGGTCACCGCCCTCGATGGCCTGCAAACCCTGACCGTGGGCGGCATCACTGTCGTCAGCGGAGGTGTGGCCGCCGGCTTCCCGCAAACCGCCGTCACGCCACTGGGCAGCACCCTGACCATTACCGGCTACAACCCGGCCACCGGCGTGATCAGCTACAGCTACACCCTGAACGACAACGAAGCCCATCCAACTGCCAACGGCATCAACAGCCTCACCGAGAACTTCAACGTCGTCGCTACCGACACCGATGGCGACATCGCGAACGGGCAGATCAATGTCAACATCGTCGACGACTTGCCGAGCGCCAAACCTGACTCGTCGTCGGTAACTGAGGGCGGCACGGTCAATATCAGTGTGCTGGGCAATGACATCAGCGGTGCCGATGGTCCGGCGACGGTCGTCGGCGTGCGCGCCGGCAGCAATACCGCGACCTCGGCCGTCGGAGGGCTGGGCAACCCGATCAACGGCGCCTACGGTTACCTGACGCTCGATGCCAACGGCAATGCGGTGTATCACAGCAACCCGAATTCGGTCGGCGCTGCCGGGGCCACGGATACGTTCACCTACACCGTGCGCGACGCCGATGGCGATGAAAGCACCACCACCATCACCATCGATGTGGCCAACAGCATTATCAAGGCCAACCCCGACAGCGACGTGACGGTCTACGAAAAAGCCCTCGACCTGAACCAGGGCGGCCAGGACCTGGCCGCCGGTACGGTCACCGGCAGCGACCCGGGCAATACCGGCGAAACCGCGTCCGGGACCCTGGTCGGATCTGTCTCGGGTGCCAGCGGCGCGCTCACCTACACCCTGGTCGGCAGCGCCACCGGCACCTACGGGCAGATCCTGCTCAACCCCGACGGCAGCTACACCTACACCCTGACCTCGGCGCCAAAAAACTCGCCGAATGCCAACGACGGCCCGAACAGCCTGAGTGAAAGCTTCACCTACAAGGCCACCGATGCGTCGGGCAACAGCAGCACCAGCACCATCGTGGTCAACATTGTCGATGACGTGCCCAAGGCGGTGGCATCGGATCGCTCGGTGGCAGCGGTGGAGATCGATTCCAACCTGCTGATCGTGCTCGACGTCTCCGGCAGTATGGTCGACCCTTCCGGCGTACCGGGCCTGTCACGGCTGGAACTGGCCAAGCAGGCCATCAGTGCCTTGCTGGATAAATACGACGACCTGGGCGATGTGAAAGTGCAACTCGTCACCTTCAGCAGCAGCGCCACCGACAGGACTTCGGTGTGGGTCGATGTTGCGACCGCCAAGACACTGCTGGCCGGTCTTACCGCGAACGGTGGCACCAACTACGACGCGGCCGTGGCGACCATGCAGACCGCGTTCAACACCTCGGGCAAACTGACCGGTGCGCAAAACGTCGGCTACTTCTTCTCCGACGGCAAGCCCACCACCGGCCAGGAAATCGGCACCGCCGACGAAACCGCGCTGAAAGCCTTCCTTGATGCCAACAACATCAAGAACTACGCGATCGGCCTGGGCAGCGGTGTGAGCAACGCCAACCTCGATCCGCTGGCCTACGACGGCATCAGCCACACCAACACCAATGCGGTGGTGGTCACCGACCTCAATCAACTCAACTCGGTGCTGTCTGGTACCGTGGTCGGCGCACCGGTCACCGGTTCGTTGCTGGGCGAGGGCGGCACGTTCGGCGCTGATGGCGGCTTCATCAAATCCATCGTGATCGACGGCACCACCTACACCTACGATCCGAAAGCCCTCAGCGGCCAGGGTTCGTTGACGCCAAGCGGCGGCACCAACCACGGCACGTTCAACACCGTGGACAACACACTGAGCATCGCCACCAACAACGGCGGCACGTTGGTGATCAACCTCGACACTGGCGATTACAACTACACCTCGCAGAAAACCACGACGGTGTTGATCACCGAGAACATCGGTTTCACCGTCAGCGATAACGACGGCGATCTCACCAGCTCGACGCTGACGGTGAAAGTGATCCCCAACGCGCCTCCGGTGGCGGTGGACGACCACGTCATCACCAACGTGCTGTCGGGCAACATTGTGGTGCCGGGCGAACTGTTGCTGGCCAACGACACCGACCCCAACGGCGATACGCTCAACGCGACGCCGACTACCTTCAACACCGGCTGGGCCGCAAAAGGCGCGGATTTCACCGGTACCGGCGCGATCGGCTTCGCCGGCGAAAACAACACCCCTGCCAACCAGAGTCTGGCCAACGTGCGCAACGCCTTTGCGGCCAACGCGGCAACCATGACGGCGGTGCTGGTGGTCAGTGGCTATCTCGGCGCAGCGAACAACTCCAATGGCAACAATGAGGACTTCATCACGGTCAAACTGAATCAGGGTGAGACGCTCAACCTCAATCACAATCTGGGTGCCGGGCACATCACGATGGAGTATTCGCTCAATGGTGGGGCGTTCGTAAGCATCGCCGATGGTGGCACCATCACCGCAGGCGCGGATGGCACTTACCAGATCCACGTGACCAACATCGCCAACACCAGTGGCGGCAATAAAAATGGGGCAGAAAACTACGACCTGACCATGACGGTCAATTACGCCGGAGCACACGAAGTCACCACGGACTACCACGGCACCTACACCGCCAACGACAACCACGGCGGCAGCGACTCGGCCAACCTGACCATCAGCTATCAAGACGGTCACACCCTCACCGGCACCAGCGGGGATGACGTCCTGGTGGCGGGCACGGGCAGCAACATCATCAATGCCGGTGACGGCAACGATGTGCTCACCGCCGGCTCCGGCAACAACGAACTGCATGGCGGCGCTGGCAATGATCTGCTCTTCAGCGGACTGGGCAATGACACCCTGGAGGGCGGCACGGGCATCGACACGGCCAGCTATGCCCACGCCAACGCCGGGGTCACGGTCGACCTCAGCCTGCTCGCTGCGCAGAACACCCTCGGCGCAGGCACGGACACCCTGACCGCTATCGAAAACCTCACCGGGTCTAACTTCAATGACACCCTGACCGGCAATAACGCCAACAACGTGATCAACGGCGGCCTGGGCAACGACATCCTCAATGGCGGGGGCGGCGATGACTTGCTGATCGGCGGCCTGGGCAACAACACCCTCAGCGGCGGGGCAGGGGCCGATACCTTCCAGTGGCTGAAGGACAACAGCGGCCATGACGTGATCACCGACTTCACGCCCGGCACCGACAAGCTCGACCTGTCGCAACTGCTGCAAGGGGAAAACGGCACCACGGCTTCGCTGGACGACTACCTGCACTTCACCGTCACCGGCAGCGGAGCGTCGACGGTGACCAGCATCGACGTCAGCGCCATGGCCGGCGCCGCACCGAACCAGACCATCGACCTGGCCGGCGTCAACCTCGCCAGTCAATACGGCGTCACGCCAGGAGCGGGTGGCGTGGTCGCGAGCGGGCATGACACGGCGACCATCATCAACGGCATGCTCAACGATCATTCGTTGAAGGTGGATACCGTGTGACCTGAAAACCTGAACGAAAAAACCCGTCATCCCTGTGCAAGGGATGGCGGGTTTTTTGTTGCCCGAGACAAAGACGAATCTCCGACCAGTGGTAGCAAAACCTGTAATTTCTGACAGTAGCCAGCCATTTGTAACTGCCTTTTAATCGAGTCAACGATCAGTCGAATCGAGAGTTCATTCTCCTCTGTACTGCGCTTCGAACAGGCGCCGATCACTCTGGATTGGGCGTTGAGTCGCTACGTGGGCTAAAGGCCCAACACTGAAAGGAGCTTTGAAATGACCGTCCCTGAAAAGCTGTCCACCAAAGAAAATAGACTGCTCAGTTACAGGAAAAAAACGCGTAATGGGCCTCTGGAGGATTTGGGAACGCCCGAACTGGAAACGATCGTATTGCTACCAGCAACGGCCGATGACCCGGGTAATCAACTTCATTCCAGGGATCAAGGTCTTGAGATGAAGCTGAGGTTCCCACGGTTTCCAGTATCATTCTATCCGGACGGCTCATTAGTCACCGTACAAGCACTGTTTAATGGCGACCTGATAGGGAACACACTGAGCGGGATTACGCCGTTAGATGACGCGTGGTTCGAACAAACATTGACGGTGCCGGCAGGCAAGACGAACACCGAGGGTGCGCACACAGTGGGGTATCGTGCTTTCTATCGAGGAAACTGGGACGATTCGATACCGCTGCTGGACATCCGGGTGGACACTACTCCCCCTGCTCCTGCCACCTTGGTCGTTGTTCCTGACAGGATCAAAAACGAGGGCATTACGGCCGAGTACTTTGACGAGGAAAACGTCGACCACGTGCTGTTGGGATACTTGCCAACCTACTCGATTGCAAAAATCGGAGACGTCGTTGAGTTCATGGTCAAGGAAGCCGGGAAGCCGGACGATCAGGCGACGCTCATCGAGCGCATCGAGCGCCTGAACCTTTCGGAGCCGTTGAACACAAAAAAACTGACCAAATCCTTGATCGGGATTGATGAAGGTAAAATAGTATTATTTGTTTACGTTACAGATCGTAAAGGAAACAAAAGCCTTGCTTCACCGCCTCTGGAAGTTGATGTTTCTCTTTTTCCAGCACCGGATGGAGAGTCTGATACCGTTCCGCTGCATGATGATGACAACATCATTTTGTTCGAGGATGCACGCCAGCCGGTGCGGGCCATTCTCGACTATATGAATTTCAAGCAAAATGATAAATGGCGGTTGGTGGTTGATCACCAAACACCGCCATTGGAACCTGATGTGAGTGTTGTTCCGTTTCCCCATACATTGACTTATCGGTACCTTTACAATGATAACGATGGTCCGAAGGATGTTGATTTTGAATGGCAAATAAGGCGCGGCAACAAGCTTTATCCGACTGTACCCCATAGTCGGAAACTGACGATCGACCTGAGAAAACCGGGCGAACAGCCCGACCCCGATAATCCTGGTACACCGGGTTCGCCTGATCCGAAGTTGCCGCTGATAACGGTTCAGGGCGTAGATGTGTTACGGCCAAACTACCTGAGCAAGCTGGATGCCGATCGGGGCGCGGACGCATTCGTGAATATCTATAAAGGGCACAAGAAAGGCGATGTTATACAGCTTATGTATAGCGGAGTTGAAGTCGAAGAAGCCGATGGTGGCGTTATTGAACTGGATGGCACTGAAACCGACGATACGATTCTGGAATTTAGAATCCCCGCTGCTTATATCAAGAACAGCCGAAACAATAAGCAAACGCGTGTCGAATACGTTGTCAGTCATGATCAAAACTCCACAGTGGCGTGGTCGAATGTGCGAGACGTCGAGGTTTATGTTAACGAGGCTCCTCTGCCACAGCCTGATTTTGTCGAGCTTATTGAGTTTGATGATGGCCCGGAGTTGTATTGCGGATCTTTAAAATACAACGCGGATCTGGGCACGATGGCCGTTGAAGTCAAATTTCCGCCAAAGGCAGATCTAAAAGACACCCAAGTTATCTTTCAAGTTATCGGGTACGAAAATACACAGGATGATACTGGCAAGAATGTGCCGGGTCTGAAGTTGCCAGAAGCTGAGGATGTCGTGACAAAAACGCCGAACGCGGAACAGGCCGCTGCAGGTTTTAGCGTATTTTTCACTTATCACGTCTTCGAAAAAATCAAGAACGGTTGGTGTGAGATCTTTTGCCATGCCGTTCAGGAGGGGCATGAAACAACGTCCGATGCTCGGTGGTTCCGGGTGGCCATGGAGCGCCCGGGGGGAGATTTCTGCCGTATCACTCCCACTCCATGATCGAAAAAACGAGAGGCGCTTAGGCGCCTCTCGTTTTTCATTACGTTATCCGCTGTGTTGAAAATCAGTGTGGGTAATGAGGACTCTTCAAATTCGATTGGAGATTAATCCTACATTTTTTTATAGGAAGTGACGCTATCTTGCGCCGCCTTCATAGTCCTCCAGTTGGTTTTATTCGGTGAGGACGGATTGATCAACAGGACATGAGCATGACAACTGACAACGTAACGATACGCCCACCTTTTATTTCAGCTTCCAACGGGATGCTGGCATTAGTGCCGGCATTTTTTTTGATGAGTTCGACAGCGTTCGCTGCCGTGACCGTCGACAATGGATCTACCCTGGATATCGATTCAACGGCTGCACCTGACAGCTATTCGGTGAGAAACAACAGCACGCTGAACATGACCGATGCGACCACCCGAAATATCACTGTCCAGACCGGTTCTACCCTGAACATCAATGGCGCGACCGTCACCGGCAATCCGGGTCAGACGGGGATAACCATCAACACCAGCCGCGCAACCATTGATCGGACGACGGTCAGCAGCGACGCCATTGCGTTGCTGGTCAATCGCACGTCACGAGGAACATCAGGCTCGACCGTGACCGCGGCCAACAGCGTATTCAGTGGTGGCTTTGCCGGTGCCATGGTGACAGGTTTCAGTACCCTCGCGCTGATCAACTCCGAAGTCACCGGAACGGGCGCAGGCAGCTTTGGCCTGGTCGTGGCGGGAGGCTCCGTCAACGCATCCGGCAATACGCAAATCAGCGGTGAAGCCGCAGGTGTGCGAATTGAAACGGATCCACTCGTGAGCACTGCGTCGCTGGTGCTGGACGGATCAAGCGTTGTGGGCCGCAATGGGCCGGCGATTCAAGTGGACGACGGTGTCGACGCCAGTATCGAAGTGTTGAACGGTTCCACGTTGGCGGGCAGTAACGGCACCCTGCTGGAAGTGCTGGGTGCATCGACGGCCGCCATGAGAGTCGCCGGCAGTGCGTTGCAAGGCAACGTGCAAGTCACTGACGCCAGCACCGCCAACCTGACGTTTGATCGAGGCCAGATGATTGGCGACGTGGTGGTCGAAGACGGTTCTACCGCCAATGTCACCCTGCAAAACGGCTCGCAGTTCACCGGTCGCCTGGATAACGTCACGGCTGTCACTCTCAGCCAGTCGAACTGGACCATGACCGGCAATGACACCATCGGCAGCCTGGGTATGGATGGCGGCCGGGTGGATTTCGGTGATGCCGGGGGGGCATTTCGTCAACTGAACGTTGGAACCCTCGATGGCACCGGCACCTTTGCCATGAAGGGCGATTTCTCTACCGGTGCCGGTGATTTTCTCAATGTGACCGGCGCAGCCAATGGTCAATTCGGCCTGGAGGTCGCGGCTTCGGGCACGGATGCGGTGGCCACGCAACCATTGGCGCTGGTGCGCACCGCCAATGGCACTGCGCAGTTTTCGTTGGTCGGCGGGCGGGTGGATCTGGGCACCTGGTCCTACGATCTGGCGAGTGCCACCGATGGCAGCGGCGGTACCGAGTGGTTCCTCGACCCCGCCACCAAAACGGTCAGCTCCGGTGCCCAGACAGCGATGGCGCTGTTCCGCACCGCGACGACCATTTCCTATGGCGAGCTGAAATCCCTGGAAAACCGCATGGGTGACTTGCAATCGGACGGCAAGTTGCATGGCGTTTGGGTACGACCTTACGGCAACAAGTACAACGTTGGCGAGGGCGCGGGCGTGGCCTATCAACAGCGGCAACAGGGCGTTTCCCTGGGCGCCGATACACGTCTGGGCGATGGTCCGTGGAGCGTCGGGGTGCTGGCCGGTTACAGCCAGTCGGACATTGATCTAAAAGGCGGAAGCAGCGCAACGGTCGATAGCTTTTACGCCGGTCCATACGTTGGCTGGCAGGCTCCGGACACCGGCTACTACGTCGAAGGCGCGCTGAAATTCAACCATTTCCGCAACGACTCGAAAGTCCGCTTGAGCGACGGAACCCGCGCCAAAGGCGACTACAGCAACTCGGCGGTCAGCGCCCTGGTGGAAGTCGGCCGCAACATTCGGTTGGCGGATGATTGGCTGGTCAAACCTTCCGCCCAGTTGTCGGCCGCCGTCATCGAAGGTGCGAGCTATGACCTCGACAACGGCATGGACGCCGACGGCGACCGGACGCGTTCGTTGCGCGCCAAACTGGGTGTCGCTGCCGGTCGTGACTTCAAAATGGGTGGCGGCACCGTCGTGCAGCCATACGGGCGTGTCGCGATGGTTCATGAGTTTGCCAACAATGACAACGTGCATGTCAACGGCAACGAACTCAACAGTGATTTGTCGGGCAGTGGTTTTGAGGTGGGTGGTGGAGTGGCCGTTTCCCTGGCGTCGAATGTACGGGTGAGTGCGGACCTCGACTACGGCAAAGGAGACAATTACGAACAGCCATGGTCGGTGACGCTGGGGGTGAGCTACGGGTTTTGATGGCTTGGTATGAAGGAATGAAAAAAACCGCGTTAAGCGGTTTTTTTCGTTTGTCAGTTAAACCAGGTTTTACGAGTTCATGGCATTCTTACTGTATACGAATGGACCAGACTTGCGAACTCTGGCCATCCAGACTCTTTAGCTGGAATCTGTAGAACTCAGTTCTGGGGGAGTGTGAGCCAGTGTTTACGTGAAACCGCCCTTGCGCATCAGCCTCTCTTCTACCTGCCCAATTGTCTCCACCATGATACAGAGTGACTATCTGGTTTGGCGGGGCACCGTAGCCGTTGAAAGTAAACACATCATCGGGGCGCACACTTCCGAAATTCGGAATGGAGTTTCCTGCGCGGTTGGTGACGTTAACTATGGTCAACGTGAGGCTCTCGACCACAGTGAGCTTCCGGGGCGGGTGTGAAACATCGTCCTTGACCTTGGCGGTAATGCAATAGCTTTTATAGGACAAACCGACACTGACGCTCCAGTCTCCTTTTGAATCAGCGGTTGAAAAATCGATGTACTCGTCACCATCCCACAGTTCGACTCGCTGTCCAGCAGTGGCCTGACCACGAAAGGTCAGGTTTTTGTCTGCTGTATACCCATCATCGAGGACGGGCTCACCATGGGAGTCATGAACGCTGTCGATGACTGGATTGATGTGCGGTGCCACGGGAGTAAACGTCCATGAATCAGACTCGGCATTGTCACCATAGTCTGCCACCGCGCTGACCTTATACGTGGTTCCGTAGATCCGATTATTAAGAAATCTGGCCCATTTGCCCCTTTGGTTGGTCGGTTCCGGTGTCTCGTCGGTGACTCCATTGATCTTTAGCTTTATCGCCGCTAGCGGTGCCGCATCCCCCCTGACAACGACATAGTTGTATGGGGTTGTACCGTTGTCATCGATCAGGCCATCCGAATCGAATACACGGGTGTTGTACGGCTTGATGATGGATTCCACCTTGAAGGTGCGGGGCGGGGCGGTGATTTCCCCGTCGCCATAGTTCGCCTCAGCGGTCAGGCTGTAGTCACCGTCTGTCACATCGAGCGGAAATTTCCAGATGCCATCGACGGGATCGGCAGTTGCGGTGGCATCTTTTATCGGGGTGCCGAAATTGAGTAGCTGAATGCTCTCACCGGGCTGGGCATGTCCCTTGATGATCAACTGATGCTTGTCGGTGGTCTCACCTTCAGGGACCGAGGGGCCGTCTTCGGACTCGAGGACGTCATCCAGGCTCAGCGTGGCTTCCAACGCCACGATAAAGGTGCGGGGCGGGGTGGAAATCTCGCCATTGCCATAAAGCGCCTCGACGGTAAGGCTGTATCTGTCCGGGGTCACATCAAGTTCGATTTCCCAGTATCCGTCCTCCTCATCGGTGGGTGTGATTGTTTCGCCGATCGGCACGTCATGATTGCGCAATTGCACACGTCTCTCGGGCCTGGCATGGCCGCTGACCGTTACCTTTTTATCGTAGGTGGTGTCGCCCTCACGGACCGACCCCTTGGAGTCGACGACGTCATCCAGGCTCAGCTTGACGTCCTCCACCACGGAAAAGAGATAGGGCGGCTCGGAAATTTCACCCTCGTCATAAAGCGCCTTGGCTCTAAGGCTGTACGAATTGGGGGCGGACACCTCAAGTTCGATTTCCCAGAGTCCGTCCTCCTCTCGGGCGGTCCCTGTTGCTTCGTCGACAAGGGTGTCGTAATTGAGCAGTTGCACCTCTTTGCCTGGCCTGGCAAAACCGCGGGCCGTAACCTTTTCATCGTAGGTGAAGTCGTTTTCAGGGATCACCCTCAGGGAATCGGAGACCTCAGTAAGGACCAGTTTTACATCCAGTCCGACGCGGAACTTGAACTCGCTGGACTCTTTGCCATTGGCTGCCTTGATCTTGATGTTGTAGGTGCCAGCGGTGAGTCCGTCGAAGGTGAGTTTGAACAGGCCGTCACCATCGACAGTGGCTTTCTTGCCCGTGGGGGTGTCGCCGTTGAGCGCTTCAACTTCCATACCGGGAGGTGCGTAGCCGGAGAACTCCAGCGAGTCGCCGTCGTAGGGATCGCCATCGTCAATCGGGCCATCCTTGCCGATGACTTTGGCGATGATCGGCGTTTCGCTCGCCAGGACAATATCGTACGTTGGACGGGAGTAGTCAAAAGGCAGTTGTAGCTCCGAAGCGAAAAGCGCGTAGCGCTTGAAGTCCGACAGTGTGTGCGGTTTGCTCCAGTGTCCTGAACTTCCGCTGGTCACCACCGTAAGTTGATCCATTTTGTGGCGAATCTCGAGATTCGTGTCTGGGCCGGCCGTACCCTTGAAGGTCAGGGTTTTGGAATAAGTTACGGCGTCTCTGCCAACGGTTTCACCTTTTTCGTCCAGGACTGCATCGAAGGTTACTGCCGCTGTTGTTTCACTCTGTGTGTCTGACGTAAGTGTTGAAGTGTTCGGTGGTTTAGCAGTCATGATGATGACTCCGGGCATGAAAAGTGAATGTGCCCGAGTGATTTAAAACCTGGTCCGAAAGCTTGCCTACTGTCATAAATAACAGGTGTGAGGTGGTTTCCGATCAATGGTCGGAGATGCGTTGGTTACATTGGTCGTTGGAATCGCGAATTTCATCGAAAGTTACAGGCGTCGCTTTAATTGATGTGTCCGGGATAGCTTGAGGTAGTTGTTGTTTTTGGAGGGAGTGGCGTTACTGGCGTGAGAAGAGGTTTTCTTATTGCGTTTTATTCTGATGTAACTGGTATTTTTGACAGTGGCGCTTGTGAGTATGTCTTTTTAGAGTGGTGCTTCTTCTTTTGAATGTATTAATTTTAAAAGGTGGCATCATGACGGCAGCAGCGGGTTTTTCAGAACCTAAGGTTGATTCCTGGGATCAGGCAAGTTTTTTCATAAATGGTGAGCAAGTGCCGTGGAACTCGCCAGGTATCGGACTTCGTCGCGGGCAGTCAAATGAATTGACAGTCAAGGCGCCCTGGCTGAAGGGAACTCAAATCAATCTGGGATTGGTGAGTGACCAAGGACTGGTCATCGGAGCCTCGCCTGAATTCGGTGAATGGGTGCCGAAAGAAGAGGGCGATGAAGCAAGTTGGACACTGACACCGGAGAATTTAAGTGGGCGTGTCAAGTTAGTGTTTTTGAGCCGGGAGATTGAGCAGTTTCTTGAGTTTCCGTGTTGGGTACTGTCGCCCAACTTGTCCGATGAAGGGTACGCTACATTGGGGAGTACCACTACACCAATACCTGCAGACGCGAAAAAGTTTTGGCCGGGCATAGGCAGAACCCTCAATTTTCGGGCTAAACCCGGTAGCCCCATCGCAGGCTTTCCACTGATGTTGAAGGTGCAAGCCAAACAGCCTGGGGCCGATCCGGTGACCAGCATCCCCCTCGTGATGACGCCAACCACGAATCAGCAGTGGTCTCTGACCGCAGTAACGGAAGCCCGAGAGGTAGCTTTTGATCTCATCATTTCGGGTCAAGGGATGACGCCGCTTACAGTATCGGACTGCTTCAGGTTCTCCTCAAACCTTCTGGACTACGCCACGATCAAGCTGAATGGAGTGGATGTTCCTGCTGACGGAGCGCGGTTCAAGGGCGATACACCGGGAACGCTGAGTGTCGTTGCTAAGCCGGGCGGCCCATCACTGGATTCAATGTATTTATACTGGGAAAAAGGCGGTGGACAGCTCAATGGACATTACTTCAAGAGCAATCCTGGTTTCACTTTTCCAAACGGCAGTATGACTTGGGATATTACCTGCCCTGCACTAACGCGTGGTGAGTTTGCATTGAGGGTTAAAATGGTTTTTGGTGCCACACAGACCAGCTTCCGTTGTTTACTGGAGCCATAATCCATGTGGTTGATGCGTTTGGGGATGGCTCCGTTGCTTGGGGCATCCCCAAATACTTCACATCGGCTGCGGCGGTCCGATCAAACGCCCCATGACGCCAAATACCCCCAGTGCCCTGATCTCCTCCAACTCCCCTTGGGTTTCTACCTGCTCCGCAATCAGCGGCAAATCAATACTGTGGGTCGCGCGAAAGATCGCGTCGATGAACAGCCGTTTGTCAGGCTGCTCGTCAATGCCGCGAATGTAGGCTCCATCGATTTTCAGGTACGCCAAACCCAACTGGGTGAGGTTGCCGATCTGGCTGAAGCGCCCGCCGAAGTGTTGCAGGCCGATGCGATAACCGGTGTTCAGCAGGCTGTGGCTCAAACGCTGCAGTTCTTCAGGGGAGGGCAACTGGCGCTCGTCGATTTCCAGAGTCAACAGCGGTGCCAGCTCCGGAAGGGAGTCGAGCAGGTCGAGGATTGTTCGCCATTGCACCGGATCGCGCAGGGTGCTTGCGTACAGGCTCAGTGCCAAGGGCCTGCGGTTGACCACCAGGTCGTCCAGCGTGGCTTCGAGCATGGCCAGGTCGAAGCGTGCCGACCAGCCGAGACGCTCGATCCATGGCAGGAAATGCCCGGCGGCAATCGCTTCGCCCTGTGGGTCGAGCAGGCGTGCGAGCACTTTGTGATGCAGCACCTGGCGGGTGTCGGCGCATTGCACGACGGGCTGGAAGTACAACTGCATCTTGCCTTCGGTCAAGGCATCGTCGATCCAGGTGCGCCAGTCGTGCTGGGTGTGATTCGGCGCGGTGTCATGGTGGCCCAGATACACCCAGGGTCGCTCGGGACGCTGCCGGGATTCGGTCAATGCCTGATCAAGGCGCAGGAGTACGTTGCCGATCGGCTCTCCGGGGCGATAGGCGACAACGCCCAGATGGGCGACGGGCATGCAATCGCTGGCGCCGGTCAGGCGCAGGTTTTCCAGGCTGATGCTGACATCGGCGGCCAGGCGCGCGGCGCTTTCGGCGTCCAGACCCGGGGTCAGCAGGCTGAATTCGCCACCGCGATTGCGCGCCGCCAGCCAGGTGCGACGTTCCGGCAATTGAGTCAGGCGTCTGAGCAGTTCGCCGGCGGCGCTGATCAGTGCGTCCGTTCGTTGGCCGCCCAGTCGCTGGTTGAGCCCGTTCAGGTCGTTGATCCGCAACATCAGCAGATGGCCATCGCGGCTCTGTTCGCAGACTCTCAAGTGGTCGGCCAGTTGTTCGTCGAGCAGGCGCCGGTTGGCCAGGCCGGTAAGGCTGTCCAGATAGGATTCGGCCCGCAGCTTTTCGCTGCGCTCAGCTTCTTCGACGAACAGCGCCTTGAGCTTTTCGACCATCTGGTTCATGGCCAGCACCACCCGTTTCAGTTCCGGTGTGCGTGGCAGGTTGGGCAGGCTGAGAAACTCGCGTTTACTGATGGCTTCGGCCTGTCGGACCATGCTGTCGAGTGGGCGGAACTGCCTGCGCAACATCCATCCTCCAATCACCGCACTGAACAGCCCGCACAACAGCAGCCAGATCAGGCTGCCGAGGGTGCTGTCCCAGAGCTTGGCCAGGGCGAATTGCGGATTGCTCAGCACTTCGACCCGTGCCAGCTGTTCCCAGCCGCGCATGACCAAGGCGTCGCCACCTTCCGGGCGCAGGTTGACCAGGTTGACGAACCAGTCAGGCACACCGTCGACTTCTGTCGGAGTGCTGCGCTCCACCAGGGTTTGCTGATCCTTGAGCCGGATGACACGGATGCTGCTGAAATAGCCGCTGTCGAAAATCGAACTGACCATCAGCTCCATCATTGCCGGGTCATCGACCTGTGCCGTCAGCGACAGCCCCAGCGCGGTGGCCGCGTCCTGAGCGTGGGCACGCAGCTGACTGAGCGTTTGCTCGCGGGAGCTTTCGAGGCTGGAAAAAAAACTGCCGCTGAATGCCACCAGCAGGAACAGGCAGATGGCCAGGAACAACTGTTTACGCAGTGTCATGTCTCGCTCCTTGCCATGGCGGTTAGCCGTCGCCGATGTCGAACCCTTCGCTCTGCATCTTTTTCAGCACGTCCTGCCAGCGCGACAGCTTCTTCGAGTCGCTGCTGCGTTGGCCGCCGTTCTTGCCCGGCAGGTACAGGCCTTCGGCGTTGAAGGCGTACACCGGCAGCAAGTCTTTGCGTTGGGAGGCGGGGCGGATATCGCCGATCAGGTTGTCCAGCACCAGTGGATCGGCCGTGGGGGTGCTGTAGAACGTCAGCACCATGTGCGCCTGGTTCTGGCTCAGGGCCTTGACGTAGGTGATGCGCAGTTTTTCGCTGGGAAACCCGAGTCGGCGCAGGCTGAAATACTTCGCCAGCGCGTAGTCCTCGCAATCGGCAGCACCCTTGATCAGGGCTTCGACGGGCGTGGCCCAGTAATCGGTCTGTTGCCAGATGCGCGTGTCGTCCTGGAAATTCAACTGCTGATTGAAGAAGCGGTTCACCGCGTTGAGCTGCTCACGTTCGGGCGCGCCGCGTGCACTTTGCAGCATCTGACTCCACGCCTCGATCCGGTTCCGTGCCGGTCCCAGCGGGCCGTAGCGCTTTTCCACGGTTTGCAGGATCTGCGCAAAATCCCAGTCGGCCCGCACGCCGTTGAAAACGGTCAGTAGCAAAGCGGCCAGCAGCAACCCGCCGCCGAGCCGAAGTCGGAGCGCTGGCCATCCTGGACTACGCAGACTGCGGGCCATGTCTGGCTGCTCGAGTGTAGGTTCGTGGAGTTTAGGTGGAGATTGTGCAGGGGGAGGGCAGGTCGTCGGGTTGCCTACAGCACCTGTGGCGAGGGAGCTTGCTCCCGCTCGGCTGCGCAGCAGTCGCAGAACAGGTGAGCGCGGTGTACCAGGGGAACCTGGATCGAATGGTTTGGGGGTCGCTTCGCAACCCAGCGGGAGCAAGCTCCCTCGCCACAAGACTTCAGGATTTGCGCAGGGTTTTTTGCCTGAGGATATAGATCGTCACCAGCACCGCACTGGTCAGCATGAACCCCCGTGCCCAAGGCAGCGGCACCAGGTAGCAGGAGAACAGGATGCTCGCCCACATCAGGCCGATGGCGTAGACCTTGCCCTTGAGCGGAATGCCGTTGCCGTCGAGGTAATCGCGAATCCACGGACCAAGCCGCGGGTGCTTGACCAGCCATTGATAGAAGCGCGGCGAACTGCGGGCAAAGCAGGCGGCCGCCAGCAGCAGGAAGGGGGTGGTGGGCAATACCGGCAGGAAAATCCCGATGACCCCCAACGCTACGCTCAGCCAGCCGATGGCCAGCAGCACGTAGCGCAACATCAGGGGGCGGTTGCCTATGGGACTGTCCATAGGCAGAACCTTAGTGGTGGCGGGGTTTGAGAATCGCCGGTTTTTCGTCTGGCGCGTTGCACAGCAGGTACAGCGCAGTCAGGGCTTCCGGGATCTGCACGATCATGTCGTCCATCAGGTTGGCGTCGGCGGCAATGTCGGAGAACTCCGGTTGCTCGTCGAACAGGCCCGAACCGACCATGATCGGCAGCAGCATTTCGCTGACTTCGTCTTCGGCGGTTTCAAACCAGGCTTCTTCGCGCAGGAACACGCCTTCCATGAAACCGATGCACCAGCCGCGCAGTTCGGAATCGTCCGGGTCGTCGCCCAGGTCCAGGTCGCACGGCAACTCGAACTCCTCGTCGGAGGCCAGTTGACGGGCGATGTGGGCCTTGAGGCCGATCAGCGTGGCTTCGATCTCTTCGCGCTGGGCTTCGCCACTGTAATGTGGCTCTTCGGCGAACAGTGCGTCGATCCATTCACGGTCCGGGACCACTTCGGAACAGATCGACAGCGCAGTGAGGTAGCCGTGGGCGGCCACGTAGTCCAGCGCCTCGTCATGCAGTTCATCAGCGTCGAGGAAGACTTGCAGGCGGGTTAGTTGCTCAGCGAAGGACATTAAAGGACTACCTTGGGGAATGTTCGATGCGGGAATTCTAGGCCTTCTTGAGCGCTTGGGCCAGCCGCACGGCATATTTGCCCATGGTCTCTCCCTGTAGGAGCTGCCGAAGGCTGCGATCTTTGGATTTTTCTTTTTAAAGACAAGATCAAAAGATCGCAGCCTTCGGCAGCTCCTACAGGGATCATGTCCATTCCCTCTTATCAGCGGTGCCCTTTGCCGGACGGGGCTCGGGTATACTCGCGCGTTTTGTGATGCCCTGCTGGCTTCACGGCTGAAATGTGAAGCGTCATGCAATGCGCACTTACGATTTGTCGGTGCAGCATCGCGGGTTCTGAACCAGCCTTGCAGGGATGTTTCGGTGATTTTTGGAGTTTTTATGCTCGAACAGGCTCAACGCGTCCTCAAGGACATCTTCGGCTACGACAGTTTCCGTGGCCGCCAGGGTGAAATCATTGAGCGCGTGGCCAGCGGTGGCGATGCCCTGGTCCTGATGCCTACCGGTGGCGGCAAGTCATTGTGTTTCCAGGTCCCGGCGCTGCTGCGCGAAGGCCTGGCTGTGGTGGTCTCGCCGCTGATCGCTCTGATGGACGATCAGGTCGCCACCCTCGAAGAGCTGGGCGTGGCCGCCGCCGCCTTGAACTCCACCCTCAGCGCCGAGCAGCAGCGCGACCTTGCCGCCCGCATTCGCCGCGGTGAAGTGAAAATGCTCTATCTGGCGCCGGAGCGTCTGGTCCAGCCGCGCATGCTGTCATTTCTGCAGGGACTGAACATTTCCCTGTTCGCCATCGACGAAGCCCACTGCGTGTCGCAATGGGGTCACGATTTCCGTCCGGAATACCTGCAACTGGGCCAGTTGGCGGAAATGTTCCCCGACGTGCCGCGCATCGCCCTGACCGCCACGGCCGACAAGCGTACCCGGGAAGAAATCGTCACCCGGCTGCACCTGCAAGACGCCGAGCGCTTCCTGTCGAGCTTCGACCGACCGAACATCTTTTATCGCATCGTGCCCAAGGAGCAGCCGCGCAAGCAGTTGCTGGCGTTCCTCGCCGAACGCCGCAGCGATGCCGGCATCGTGTATTGCCTGTCGCGCAAGAAAGTCGAGGAAGTCGCCGCGTTCCTCAGTGAGCAGGGCTTCCCGGCGCTGCCGTACCACGCCGGTCTGCCCAACGATTTGCGGGCTTACCATCAGAAGCGCTTCCTCAACGAAGAAGGCCTGATCATGGTTGCCACCGTGGCGTTCGGCATGGGCATCGACAAGCCCAACGTGCGTTTTGTCGCGCATCTCGATTTGCCGAAATCCCTGGAGGCCTACTACCAGGAAACCGGTCGTGGCGGCCGTGACGGCCTGCCGGCAGACGCCTGGATGGCCTACGGCCTGCAAGACGTGGTGATGCTCAAGCAGATGCTGCAAAACTCCGAAGGCGACGAGCGCCACAAACGCCTGGAGCAGCACAAGCTCGACGCCATGCTTTCCCTGTGTGAAGAAACCCGCTGCCGTCGGCAAACGTTGCTGGCCTACTTCGACGAGGACATGCCCCAGCCTTGCGGTCATTGCGACAACTGCGTCGATGGCGTGCAGACCTGGGATGCCACCGAACCCGCGCGGCAGGCGCTTTCGGCGATCTACCGCACCGGTCAGCGCTACGGCGTCGGCCACCTGGTGGATGTATTGCTGGGCAAGGACAACGAAAAGGTCCGTAATTTCGGGCATCAGCATCTTTCGGTGTTTGGTGTTGGCAAGGCGATGGCGGAGGGCGAGTGGCGCTCGTTGTTCCGCCAACTGGTGGCCCGTGGTCTGGCCGACATCGACCTCGAAGGCTACGGTGGCTTGCGCCTGAGCGACAGTTGCCGGCCATTGCTCAAGGGCGAGGTGACCCTGGCGTTGCGCCGCGATCTCAAGGCGCAAACCGTGGCAAAAAGCAGCAAGAGCCAGGCGAGCCAACTGGTTCGGGGCGAGGAGCGCGAACAGTGGGAAGCCCTGCGCGCCCTGCGACGCAAGCTCGCCGAAGAACATGGCGTGCCGCCGTACGTCATCTTCCCCGACTCGACCTTGCTGGAGATGCTGCGCAGCCAGCCGACCTCGCTGGCGGAAATGGCCACGGTCAGTGGCGTCGGCGCGCGCAAGCTGGAGCGTTACGGCGAGGCCTTCCTCGAAGTACTCGGCGGCCAGGTCGAGGCACCGAAGCCGGTGGCCGACGTACGTCACGAACTGATCACGCTGGCGCGGGCCGGTATGACACCGGTGCAGATCGCCGGTCAGTTGCAGTGCTCGGAAAAGAACGTCTACACCATGCTGGCCGAAGCGATCGGCAAGCAGCAATTGTCGCTGGAGCAGGCGCTGGATCTGCCTGAAGACCTGATGGGTGAAGTCCAGGACGCCTTCCTCGACGGCGAAGGCGAACTGCCGCCGGTTTCCGAGATCGCCGCGCTGTTCGCGGGCCGGGTACCGGAAGGGGTTTTGTACTGTGTTCGCGCTGCCTTGCAGTCGGAATTCGAGATTTGAGACATCTGTAGTGCTGATGTAACGATTCACTACAGATCAAGCCTTGCCTCGGATCGAGGCTCATGCTTAGCTGACTAATAATTAGTTTTTATTTATTTCAGTCTAATCATGAGTGTTTTATGCCGTTAACCGATCAACACCGCTTTGGCATGCAATTGGCCCAGATGTCCCGTGGCTGGCGTGCCGAACTGGACCGCCGACTGGCGGGCATGGGCTTGTCCCAGGCGCGCTGGCTGGTGCTGCTGCACCTGGCCCGTTTCGAAGAAGCTCCGACCCAGCGGGAGCTGGCACAAAGCGTTGGCGTCGAAGGCCCGACCCTGGCCCGTTTGCTCGACAGTCTGGAAAGCCAGGGGCTGGTGCAACGCCAGGCGGTGCTGGAAGACCGTCGGGCGAAGAAAATCGTGCTCTGCGCCCCGGCGCGTCCCCTGATCGAACAAATTGAAACCATTGCCACGCAACTGCGTCACGAACTGTTTGAAGGCGTCGATGAGGCGGATTTGAAGGTGTGCATGCGGGTTCACGGGCATATCCTGGGCAACCTTGAAAAATCCTGAGGCATAACCGACTGCCAGGCCTTTGAGAGACTGCATTGCGCAGACTATAAGAACTACTCGGCAATATCGTGTTCGTAACGGATGTACGAACGCGTTCGGGTAGTTTTTGTAGATCTCAAGGATGCTCATGCTCAAGTGTTGGCGGTTGGTTTTGCGCGGTTGTTCACAGGGGTTGCTGGCCGGGGTGGCGATCACTTACTCGGCATGGGCACCGGCATTGGGCCTGGGTGAAATCACCCTGCATTCGGCGCTGAATCAACCGCTGCGTGCCGATATCGCCCTGGTGGATGCGGCTGGCCTGGAGGAGGGAGAGCTGTCGGTGAGCCTGGCAACGGCAGACGAGTTCAGCCGTGCCGGGGTCGACCGGGTCTTTTTCCTCGACAACCTGAAATTCACCCCGGTCCTGCGCGGCAAGCGCAGCGTGATCCAGGTGACATCCAGCAAACCGGTCAGTGAACCCTTCCTGAATTTCCTCGTTCAGCTCAATCAGCCCGGTGGCCGGTTATTACGCGAGTACACGGTACTGATCGATCCGCCGGGTTCGCCAGGCATTGTTCCCGCCACCGATGAACCGGTTTCCAGTTCCCCGGCGTCCGCATTCCCCAGGGTTCAACCGGTCGAAACGCCGCCCCCCGTGGCAAAGACGACGCCAGCAACTGACGTCTCCATGGTCGATCCCGCTGTGGAGCAACTGGCTGCCAGCACCCTGCAAAACCACCGGTTGCAATCCACTGTCGATGAGCTCAATGCGAAGCTGAAAAACCAGGATGAGCAGATCAACGGCCAGAAACAGCAGTTGGCCGAGCTGCAAACCCAGCTGGCTGAGCTCAAGAAGGTAAAGGCGCAACCCATGGTTTCTGATGCAGCGGCACCGGCCCCCGCCATTGCTGAAACCCCCGGGGTTGGCTGGTTGCAGATTGCCGGCGTGTCAGCGCTGATGGCGTTGCTGGCGCTGGGCTGGTTTGTTCGCCGCCGGCGCCAGCAGCATCAGGCCACGGCTTCAGAGGCGCTGCCGTCGCCGCATGAGCCGGCTGAGTTTTTTACCGAGCCAGTGATCTGGCCGCCCGTCACGCAATCGCCCACTGCGCAGCGCGACGGGGTGCCAGCCAATGATGAGCTTGAGTGGGTCGATAACCGTCATTCCATCCCGGTCGCTGCTGCCGTGGCGGTGGCTCCGGGTTTGGCGATGTCCGGCGAATCCGCCACTGACGATGAGTACCGGCTCAACCTGGAGGAGCTGTCCATGGCGTCGAGTTGGGACGTGATCAGCCCAGGCGAGACCAGGCAGCCATTGGCTTTGGCCATGATCGAGCCTGCGTTCGGGCTGGAGGCACAACTTGATCAGCCAACGCGACAGTCACCGGCCGGGCTATCATAGCGGCGTCGTCAAACTCTGGAGTCAAGCCCCGTCATGACCGCCCACAAACCGGAAATCGTCATCACCTATTGCACGCAATGCCAGTGGCTGTTGCGTGCGGCCTGGCTGGCTCAGGAACTGCTCAGCACCTTTGGTGACGACCTGGGTAAAGTCTCCCTGGTGCCGGGCACCGGCGGGGTCTTTCATGTGTTCTGTGACGCCGTGCAGATCTGGGAGCGCAAGGCGGACGGCGGCTTCCCTGAAGCCAAAGTGCTCAAGCAGCGGGTCCGCGACCAGATCGACCCGGACCGCGACTTGGGACACAACGACCGCACTCAGTGAGACGCCGCCTCGGCGGTAACGGCTTTCTTGCTCGAACTGCTTGAGAGCCTGCTGGACACCACGATTGCCACAATGATCAACGCCCCTCCCAGCAACATGCGCAGGGTCGGGTTTTCGTTGAACAGCAGCCAGGCGACGGTGATGCCGTAGACCGGCTCCAGGGCGAACACCACGGCGGCGGTGCGTGCCTTGATCACCGCCAGGCTGGCGACGAACAGGCTGTGGGCGACACCGGTACAGAACACACCGAGCAGGCCGATCCACAGCCAGTCGATGGCGCGTACTTCACTCAGTTGAGACGCCGCCACCGGCAGCAGGCACAGGGCAACCACCACGTTCTGGCACAGCGCGGCCTGCACGGGCGGGACGCGCCCGGAGCTGGCACGGTTGGTCAGCGACAGCAGGGCGAACAACAAGCCGGAACCCACGGCCCACAGCAAGCCGGTGGTGGCGCCGCTGGCCAGGTCAAAATCAGGCGTGACCAGTACCAGGCCGACACTCACCAGCAGCACCAGCACAACCTCATTGGCGCGAATGCGCTCGCGGAAGATCAACCCTTCGAGGATCACGGTAAAGGCCGGGAAACTGGCGAAGCCGAGCGTTGCAATCGCCACGCCTGCGACTTTCACCGCAATGAAGAAACTCACCCAGTGTCCGGCGAGCAACAAGCCGCTGAGCAGCAGTCGACGCCAGTCCACGGCCTCGAGTTTCTGCCAGCGCGTCTGGCTGGCGAACCGTGCAAAAAACGCCAGCGCGAGCACGGCAAAAGCCGCACGGCCGAACACGATGATGGCTGGTGATGCGGCAGCCAGTTTGCCGAACACGCCGGTCAGGCCGAACATCAATGCGCCGATATGCAAGGCGCCAAGCGCGGTACGGGGAGTCATTGCAATCCTTGATGACAAACGAACAGAGGCCTCATTGAAGCGCGTAATGGCCCGTCAAGTCTGTCGGCAGACTAGCGTTTTTTGTCGCCAGCCTCGCGCCGCAGTTTCCCGGGCGATGCCCCGAATTCGCGCAGCACCGCCGCCGCGAAGGCACTCTGGGAGCTGTAGCCGACGCGGCTGGCAATCTCGCCGATGGGCAGCGCCGAGTTGCGCAGCATGCCCACCGCGATGTGCAGGCGTCGGCTGCGGATGTAGTCCATCGGCGTCTGCCCGCATTCAGCCACGAACCGTGCATGCAAACGGGCACTGGAGAGGCCGGCCACCCGGGCCAGGTCGGCCACCTGCAGCGGGTACGCCGCGTACTGATCGATGTGTGCATTCAGCGCGGCATAGGGCAGGCGCCGACCGCCGACGGCGTCGGGCCTGGCGTTGTTGAGGCTGGCCAGCAACAGCACCGCACCTTGTTGTGCGATCAGCGGATCCTCGACCGGACTGTTCGCCAGCCAACTGACCAATTGGCTTTGTCCCGCGTCCAGGGGCAGGCGGCCGGCGTTGTCGAGCAAGCGTCGGCTGGACTCGGCGTGATCGCCCAATGACTGCGAAACCCATTGTTCGCTGGGCACATCCAGCACCAGGCAGCGACTGCCATTGGCGCTGCCACACGCGTGATGCGCGCCGGAGGGCACCACCACGAAACTCTGCTGGACCACCTGGCTGCCACGGCCGTCGACCTCGAAATCCAGCGCGCCCGAAAGCCCGAACACCAGTTGCGCGTGGTCGTGGCTGTGGACGATCAGGTCGTGGCTGTATTGGCGGAGCGTGAGGATCGGTCTCATCGCGGGTCTCCCGTATCAGGCCGCCAGTCTACACCCGGGCAGGCTGATAAGCGCTGTCACACGACTGACTTGGTGCTGTCATGGACCATTAACTCGACCAGCGCAAACTTTACAAAACATGTCCAGAGGGTTGCCCATGACCAGCGCCGAGCTCGCCAAACCCACCCGTAAACAACGCGTACGGACGTTATGGATTTCCGACGTGCATTTGGGCACCCGGGATTGCCAGGCTGAACACCTGTCGCAGTTTCTCAAGGGCTACCACGCGGACAAAATCTACCTGGTCGGAGACATCATCGACGGCTGGAAACTGCGCGGTGGCATGTATTGGCCGCAAGCGCACACCAACGTGATCCGTCGCCTGCTGACCATGAGCAAGCGTGGCACCGAGGTGATCTACGTCACCGGCAACCACGACGAGTTCCTGCGCCGCTATTCGAAGCTGATCCTGGGCAATATCCAGTTGGTGGACGAAGCCGTGCACGTCACCGCCGACGGCCGGCATCTGCTGGTGATCCATGGCGACCAGTTCGATGTGATCACCCGTTATCATCGCTGGCTGGCCTTTCTCGGTGACTCGGCCTACGAATTCACCCTGACCCTCAACCGCTGGCTCAATCATTGGCGTGCGCGATATGGCTACGGCTACTGGTCGCTGTCGGCCTACCTCAAGCACAAGGTGAAAACCGCGGTCAGCTTCATCAGCGACTTCGAAGAAGCCATCGCCCATGAATGCGTCAAGCGCAAGCTGCACGGCGTGGTGTGCGGACACATTCACCATGCCGAGATTCGCAAGGTGGGCGAGGTGGACTACCTCAATTGCGGCGACTGGGTGGAGTCGTGCACGGCGCTGATCGAGCATTGGGATGGTTCGATCGAGTTGTACCGGTTGGCGGATGCCCAGGCGCGGGAGGCGCAGATGAAGGCGGCCAAGGTTGCCGAGTTGGCCTGACAGTCATTCGGTGTTGGTGCTGGCCGATTCGCGGGCAAGCCCGCTCCCACAGTGGGTGAAGGTGAGCACAAAACTTGTGGTCGCCAGATAACCCTGTGGGAGCGGGCTTGCCCGCGAATGGACCGCGTAGCGGTCCTGTCAGGCCGGCGAGCGCTCTTCCATCGCCGCCTTGTAGATCGAGTTCCTCGGCCGGGCAAACAACCGCTCCATCATCGGCTCGAAAAAGCTCAACGGCAGCGTGTCATACGCCGGATCAAACGCCGCTGCATCGTATCTGGCACAGAACTCGACGGTCGCCTGGTATTGCGGATGGTCCTGGAACTGCTCACGCAGATGCCGATCCATGCCCAGGTGATGAAAGAAGTAGTAGCCCTGGAAAATCCCGTGTTTCTCCACCATCCACAGGTTCTCGGCGCTGACGAACGGCTTGAGGATCGCTGCGGCGATGTCCGGGTGGTTGTAGGAGCCCAGGGTGTCGCCGATGTCATGGAGCAGGGCGCAGACCACGTATTCTTCGTCGCGACCATCACGAAAGGCGCGGGTGGCGGTTTGCAGGGAATGGGTCAGGCGATCCACTGGGAACCCGCCAAAATCCCCCTCCAGTAACTTCAGGTGCGCCACAATCCTTGTCGGCAGTTGTCGCGCGTAGGCACTGAAGTCTGCGGCGATAATCGCCCAGTCTTCCTGTGTGCCGTCCTTCATGTGGGTGAAGCGGGCATTGGCATTCATAGGCAACTCTCTTGTGACGGATGTTCTCTAGAACGGAACGCGCCCCAGCACCATGTCCCGGTACATGACAAAATCGCCGAGCAGGCTGTAGAAGGGGTGTTGGAACGTTGCCGGGCGGTTCTTCTCGAAGAAGAAATGCCCGACCCAGGCAAAGCTGTAACCCGCTACAGGCAGGGCCCACAACAGCATCCAGGCTCCGCGACCAACGGTCAGCGCCAGTATCAAGATAACCAGCGTCGTGCCGATAAAATGCAATCGGCGGCAGGTACTGTTGCTGTGCTCGCTGAGGTAGTAAGGGTAAAACTCAGCAAAGCTGTTGAAGCGCTTGATGTTTTCCACGACTGCGATCTCTGTGGTTATTGTTCTGGCTGCAAGTTGTTCTGCGGGTAGCTTATTTGAGTCTAGAGTGATCAATGGCATCAGCCAGTGACAATAGGCGCCACTTTAGTATCCTTCGGTCAATAGCCGTCGCATGCGGCTCACCATGTAAGAAAACGCCATGAGCGAACGAACGACTTCTGCAAGCTGGGCGATGGGGATTGTCAAAGCGCTGGAGATGGACGGCCTGGATTGCCGGGTTCTGTTCAAGCAGCTGGGGCTCGACTACGCGGCACTGGATGATCCGGATGCACGCTTCCCGCAAGATTCCATGACACGGCTGTGGCAACGCGCGGTCGAACTGTCCGGCAACCCGGCCATCGGCCTGAACATGGGCAAGGTGGTGCGACCGGCGCAGTTCCATGTGACCGGTTATGCCTTGATGTCCAGCCAGACACTGGCCGAAGGTTTTCAGCGTCTGGTGCGCTATCAGCGGATCATCGCCGAAAGTGCCGACCTGAGTTTCCAACTGTTGGATGAAGGCTATGCGCTGATTCTGACGGTGCATGGCGACCATCTGCCGCCGACCCGGCAGAGCGCCGAAGCTTCACTGGCCTGCGCGCTGGCGCTGTGCAGCTGGTTGACCGGGCGTACGTTGCAACCACGCAAAGTGTTGCTGCAAGGCGCCGAGCCGGCCAATCCGGCCCCCTATAAACAAGCTTTCCATGCACCGCTGGTGTTCAACGCGTCTTACGATGCGCTGATTTTCGAGCGTGCGGACATGGAAGCGCCCTTGCCGACGGCCAACGAAGCCATGGCGTTGCTGCATGACCGCTTTGCCGGTGAGTACCTGGCGCGCTTTTCCGAAAGCCGCGTGACGCACAAGGCGCGGCAGGTGTTGTGCCGCCTGTTGCCCCAGGGCGAGCCCAAGCGCGACACCGTGGCGCAGACGCTGCACCTTTCCCAGCGCACCCTGCAACGGCGCTTGCAGGAAGAGGGCACGAGTTTTCAGGCGCTGCTGGACGATACCCGGCGCGAACTGGCCGAGCAGTACCTGGCGCAACCGAACATGACCTTGCTGGAAATCGCCTACTTGCTGGGGTTCGCCGATCCGAGCAACTTCTTCCGCGCTTTCCGCCGCTGGTTCGATGCCACACCCGGCGAGTACCGGATGCGGCTGATGCAGGCACCTGAAGCGGTCAATGACGCCAAAATGCTGGAATACACAGCACAAACACAGTGATGATCTCCAGTCGGCCGAGCAGCATGCCGAACGACAGAATCCACTTGGCGGCATCCGGCAGGGTCGCGAAGTTACCTGCCGGGCCGATGGTCTCACCGAGCCCCGGGCCGACACCGGACACGGTACTGGCCGCGCCGGTGAGGGCGGTCATCCAGTCCACGCCGAGCAGCGACAGCAGCAGCGCAATCACGCAGATGGTGATCGCAAAGAAGAACGAAAAGGTCAGGATCGAACGCACAATTTCTTCGTCGAGGCGGTGACCGTTGTACTTCTGCTTGATCACCGCGCGCGGATGAATCAGCTGGTTAAGGTTGGCCTTGAGCAGGATATAGGCCACCTGGAAGCGGAAAATCTTGATACCGCCTGCAGTCGAGCCGGAACAACCGCCGACAAACCCCAGATAGAAGAACAGCATCAGCGAGAAATTGCCCCAAAGGCTGTAGTCCCCCAGTGCAAAACCGGTGGTGGTCACTACCGACGTCACGTTCAGCGCCACGTGCCGCAACGCCTCCAGCCAATGCAGCTGGGTCGTCCACCAATACCAGGTGCCGAGCACCAGCCAGGTCACCAGCAGCATGCCGAGCAGGCCTTGAACCTGTTCATCCTTGATCAGCGCCCGACGGTTACCCCGCAAGGTGGCGACATACAGGGTGAACGGCAGGGCCCCGAGAATCATGACGACGATCGCGACCCAATGCACCGCAGGCTCCGGCCACTTGGCCAAAGACTGGTCGGAGGTGGAGAAGCCGCCGGTGGAAATCGCCGACATCGCGTGGTTGATCGCGTCGAACAGGCTCATCCCGGCCCACCAGAACGCCAGGCTGCCGATAATGGTAATGCCGACGTAGGTCGCCACGATCAGGCGCGCCACCATGTGCGAGCGGGGCATGACTTTTTCCGAGCGGTCCGACGATTCGGTCTGGAACAGCCGCATGCCACCGATGCGCAGCAGCGGCAGAATTGCCACCGCCATGCCGATGAAGCCGATGCCGCCGAGCCAGTGCAGCAACGAGCGCCACATCAGGATGCCGGGGGACATGGTGTCCAGGCCGCTGAGTACGGTCGCGCCAGTGGCGGTGATCCCGGACATGCTTTCGAAGAACGAGTCGGTGTAGCTGATGTGTTGGGTCAGCAGGAACGGCAGCGCGGCGAAGATGCACACCACCAGCCAGCTACTGACGGTCAGCAGGTACATGTCCCGGGGGCGCAGGTGCACGTGCTCGGGGCGCCCCGGAATCACCAGCGCCAAACCGGCGACAAAGGTGATCATGCTGGCCCAGAGGAACGACGGCAGATCGCTGGTGCGGTCGAAAATGACCAGCGTGGCCATGGGTATGACCATGGAGATCGCCAGCGTGATCAGGAAGATGCCGATGATGAAACCAATGATCCGTAAGGTCGGCAACGCCATGAGGTCCGCTCGGCTGATAGAGGAAAGGGCGCCATTCTACCTGTGAGGCAGGGCATGTAAACCGGCACTGCTGCGGCAGTTACAGCTAGAATAGCCGCACAAATTTTTCAGGAGGTGGCCGATGCAGGCTCTCGACGCTTTGCTCAACCGTGTTTCCGTTCCGCGACTGATTGACCCTGCACCCACTGCCGAGCAGCGCGAGGTGCTGTTCGGCGCCGCCATGCGCGCTCCGGATCACGGTCACTTGCAGCCTTGGCGCTTCCTGACGGTGGAAGGCGCGGCACGCGAGCAAATGGGCGAGCTGCTGGCCGAAGCGGCGAAATTGCAGGACGGCGAAGTCAGCGAAGCGGTCATCGACAAGGCGCGCAATAATCCGCTGCGGGCACCGCTGGTGGTGGTGGTGATTGCGCGGTTGCAGGATCACGTCAAGTATCCGAAGTCCGAGCAGTTGCTGGCGGCTGGCTGTGCGGCCCACGGGATCTTGCTGGCGGCCTATGCGCAGGGTATTGGTGCGGTGTGGCGTACCGGTGACCTGGCGTACTCGCCGCATGTGGCCAAGGGGTTGGGCCTGGCGGAGGGGGAAGAGGTGATTGCTTTCCTGTACCTGGGCACACCGCAGAAAGAACCGCGGGTGGCCGAGAAGGTCGACTTGGCCGAGTTTGTCAGCGCTTGGTCCGGTAAAGCCTGAAGATCAAAAGATCGCAGCCTTCGGCAGCTCCTACAGGGTTATGTGTGCCTCTGTAGGAGCTGCCGAAGGCTGCGATCTTTTACGGTTGTACGACAGCTCCCGGCACCAACGGCAATTCCAGGCTGGCAATGAACCCGCCTTCAGGATGGTTGGCCAGCACCAGGCAGCCGCCATGGCGCTCCGCCGCTCGCCGGGCGATGGCCAGGCCCAGGCCGTGTCCGGCCGCAGTCTGCCCCGGCGCCCGATAGAACGGCTCACCGAGCTGGCTCAAATATTCGGCACTGACCCCGGGCCCGTGATCGCGCACGGTCACGACGATCCGCTCACCTTGGCGCAGTGCCTGCATTTCGATCGGCAGGCCACCCACCGGATTGAAACGCTGGGCGTTGCGCAGCAAGTTGTCGACGGCCCGTTCGATCATGGTCGGCCAGCCCTTCAGATTCAGTTGCGACTCGGCCTCGAGTTGAACGAGCTGCTCGGGTGAACCGAGTTGAGCATCCTTCTGCAAGGTATTGAGCAAGGCATTCAGATCCACCTCTTCGGCACTGGCGTTATCGGAGTCGACCCGCGCCAGCACCAGGATTTCGCTGATCAGCGCTTCCAGTCGGTCGCATTCCCGGGTCAGGCGCGGCCATAGCTGTTCCCGTTCCTGTGGGCCGGCCCGTTCGGCGAGCGCCAGCGCGATACGCAGACGGGTCAGAGGCGAGCGCAGTTCGTGGGAGACATCGCGCAGCAGTTGCCGCTGGCTGCCAATCAGACTCTGCAGGCGTGCACCCATGCGGTTGAAGTCATTGGCCAGGACGCCAAACTCATCGCGACGGTTGGCCAGCTTGACCAGGCTGTTCTGTTGATACGTGGTTTGTCCCAGGTCATGCACCGCTCCGCGCAGACG
The DNA here is from genome assembly GCF_058986625.1 of Pseudomonas sp. GW821-FHT07G06. Lineage (NCBI taxonomy): Bacteria > Pseudomonadati > Pseudomonadota > Gammaproteobacteria > Pseudomonadales > Pseudomonadaceae > Pseudomonas > Pseudomonas sp. GW821-FHT07G06. Next base: position 348,365 of record NZ_JBYSVW010000001.1, on the reverse strand, counting down.
GCTGAGCGGGCGAGTGATGGAAAAGGTCACCAGCAGGCTGAACAAGGTCAGCACCACCAGGGCGATTCCCAGGGCACTGAGCGGCCAGAGCAGGCTCTCGCGGTGCCAGGCGTCCAGTTCCGGGTGTGGAATGCGGTAGATGAACAGGAAGGTGTCACCGGTTTTTTCGCTGGTGAACTCATCGGTCAGACGCCGCCATGGCAGGCGCCGGTCATCATTGTTCTGGCGCGCCTCAAAGGCCGCCGCACGTCTGGGGAAGGTGCCGCGCACCACCGGATCGCCGCTCTCGTTAAGCACCTGAACGTCGATGTGATACTGGCGCTTGCGCTGCTGGAGTATGTCTTGGGCGGCGTCTTCGCCCTGACTTTCGTAAGTTTGCGTCCACTGTTCGGGCAGCGTGTTGAGGCCCGGGTGGCGGCTGAGAATCCAGGCGTCCTGGTTGAGCATGTGCCCGAGCAGGATGGAAAGCCCTGCAACCAGAGCGATGGCCAGCCAGAAGCTGGCCAGGATACGCCAGAACAATGAACGCACAGGAAATCCTCAAACAAACACAGAATCCCATGTAGGAGCGAGCTTGCTCGCGAAAAACGCATAGACAACACGGGCTGCCTGATGCCGCGCGTTATCGTTGACGTCCATCGCGAGCAGGCTCGCTCCTACAGTAGATCAAAAGCATCAGACCCAACGGTGTTCAGCCGTCGGGTCCGGGGTTAACGCATTATTGCGCTTTTTGCGGTTGTTGCGCTTTCCAGGCTTTGAACTCGGCCCACTCGGCGCGACGTTCAGCCTGTTTTTTCTGGATCTCGTCGAATTTCTTCTGCTGATCCGGTTTCAGCACCGCACGCACATCGGCTTCGGCTTTCTGGCGCTTGGCGGTCATTTCGTCTTTCATGGCTTTCTGGTCGGCTGGCGAGAGTTTCTCCAGGTACTTATCGACCAGTTGCTTACGCTCGTGCATCTGCTCGCCCATGATCTTGCGGATCTGCTCGCGCTGTTCGCGGGTCAGGTCGAGTTGACTGTACGGGCCTTTGCCGTGCATGCCGTGCATCTGACCGCCGTGGCGCGAACCGTCCATCGGCCCACCCATCGGGCCTGCGCCTTCAGGTATGGCCATGGCCACGGTCGGCAGGGCAGCAGCGAACATCAGAGCGATAAGAGTCTTGCGCATGGTGAATCTCCTTGTCTCGTTCCCGGTACGTTCCGGATGAGTGCAGATTACGTAGATCAAGGTCAGCGGCGGTCAGCGAAGGGTAAAGCTTGGGTAAAGACGATTTCCCGCCGACCTGACAAAACTCCCGACCTGTAGGAGCTGCCGCAGGCTGCGATCTTTTGATCTTGATCTTAAAAAGCAAGATCAAAAGATCGCAGCCTGCGGCAGCTCCTACAGGGGCCGTATGTCGTCAGGGTTCAGAGGCTGTAGTAGTAGCCGCGGCTGCGCAGGGCCACGATGCGCGGACGGCCATCGGGGTGTGGGCCGATCTTCTTGCGCAGGTTGCTGACGTGCATGTCCAGGCTGCGGTCGTACAGGGTCAGCTTGCGGCCGAGGGCAATCTGCGCCAGTTCCTGTTTGTCCAGGGGTTCGCCGGGCTGTTTGAGCAGGGCTTCCAGCAGGCGGCTTTCGGAAACGGTGAGGGTGAACTCCTGCTCGTCGATGCTGACCACGCCGCGCACCGGGCTGAAACACAGGTCGCCCAGTTCCAGCTGGCTGGACACCGCTGCCGGGTGGCTGCGGCGCAGGACGGCGCGCAGGCGGGCGGTCAGTTCCCGTGGATCGCAGGGTTTGGCCAGGTAATCATCGGCGCCCAGTTCCAGGCCGAGGATACGGTCCAGGGGCTCACCCCGGGCCGAGAGCATCAGCACCGGCAGATCCGGGTGATCGCTGCGCAACTGCTTGAGCAGCTCCAGGCCGCTGCCATCGGGCAACATCACATCCAGTACCACGGCCGCCGGAGCGGTTTCGGCCAGCGCACGGCGAGCGCTCTGGCCGTCGTGACAGGCTCGTACCTGAAACCCTTCCTGGCTCAGCCAACTGCTCAGGAGCTCACACAGCTCCTGGTCATCATCAATCAGTAACAGCTCGCTCATGACTCACTCAATTTAGCCATTGTCGACGTTTTCGACTTGCTCCACTGGCGAAGATACCGCAGAGCAGCGCCAATAGCGCTACCCCGGCGCCAATGACAAACCATTGTTGCTGGTCGGTCAGCAGGCGCGGCAGCGGGCTGCTGGCCTGGGCTTCCTTGAGTTGCAGCTTCAAGCGCTGGTTCTCCTGGCGCAACCGGGCCAGCAGCGGGCTTTCGCGTTCGCCATCGACAGTTTGCAATTGCTTGTTCAGTTCTTCCCGTTGCCGTTCGCTTTCTTTCAAGCGTTGCTGCAGCTCGGTGATCTGGCTGCCGGCGCTCAAGGAAAGCGGCGTCGAGTTTCCACCCTCGGCGTATTCTTCACCGTGGGCGGGCGCCACGATCGACAACGTGACCAACATCAGACACAACGGACCCTTGCGCATCGCGACTCCTGATTCCAATACGAGTATTGGGCAAGTTGTCGGCCGATAAACAGGAATAATGAGCGATTGAGAACGCGATGAACCGACAAGGTTCACCGCGCGGGGGAATTGTTACGGCAGGACTTGCTTGAACGGCTTGACCAGAACGTTGGCGTAGACGCCTGCGGCGATGTACGGATCGGCGTCGGCCCAGGCCTGGGCGGCGCCCAGGGAATCGAATTCGGCGACGATCAGGCTGCCGGTGAAACCCGCCGCGCCCGGATCATTGCTGTCGACGGCCGGGTGTGGGCCGGCCAATACGATGCGACCTTCGCCCTTGAGCACTTGCAGGCGCTCGAGGTGCGCAGGCCGTGCGGCCAGGCGGGCTTCCAGGGAGTTGGCGACGTCTGTGGCAATGATTGCGTAAAGCATGTCAGTCCTCGGTTTTTGGCGTAGTGGTGTCGGCATCGTGCAGATGGCGGGACAGGTAAATGCCCTGGCCGACCAGGAACAGCAAAGTCATGCCCAGGCTGCCGAAGACCTTGAAGTCGACCCAGTAGCTCTGGAAGGTGAACGCGACAAACAGGTTGGCGGCACCGCAAAACAGGAAGAAGGCGATCCAGGCGATGTTCAGGCGTGTCCAGACCGGCTCCGGCAAGGTCAGCGCGTGGCCCATGATGCGTTTGATCAGCAGGCTGTCACCGACGAAGTGGCTGCCGATGAACGCCAGGGCGAACAGCCAGTTGACCACCGGCGCTTTCCACTTCAGGAACGTCTCGCTGTGGAACGCCAGGGTCAGGCTACCGAAGACCAGGCAGGCGATCAGGGTCAGCCACTGGCTCTTCTCCAGCTTGCGCTGTTTGATGAACAGTGTGCCGTAGACCACCAGGGAACTGACGATCAGCATCGCGGTGGCGCTGTAGATACCGCCTACAGTGAGCTCATGGCCGGCGATGTCGACGACCCGTGGATCGATTTTGAAGACGATGAAAAACAGCAGGAGCGGGATGAAATCGATGAATTGTTTCACAGTGGCAGCCAGAAGCAGGATGTGGCGGCATAATAACAAACATATGGGCGCGCGATAGCGCCAGCTGAATTGAGGTTACAAAGCCCTGTGAATGTTGATTTGCACTGCCATAGCACGGCCTCCGATGGCGCCCTGGCGCCTGCGGTTCTGGTGGCGCGGGCGTTCGAGAAAGGCGTGCGAGTCCTGGCCTTGACCGATCACGACACCCTTGAGGGCCTCGACGAGGCCCGGCACGCGGCTACCGCGCTGGGGATGCAACTGGTCAATGGCGTCGAATTGTCCTGCACCTGGGGCGGCGCGACCATTCATGTGCTGGGCTACGGTTTTGACGTGAACGCCGCGCCGTTGGTCGAGGCCATCGCCAGATTGCATGATGGCCGCTGGCTACGCTCCGAGGAAATCAGCCGCAAACTGGCGCTCAAAGGTATGCCGGGGGCGCTGGATGGCGCCCGGGAGATCCAGCAGGCGCTGGGCGACAGCGGTAACGCGCCGGCCCGCCCGCATTTCGCGGACTGGATGGTGCGAGAAGGTTTCGTCAAGGATCGCGCCGAGGCGTTCCGCAAATGGCTGGGTGCTGGCAAGCTGGGCGACGTCAAGCAACACTGGCCGACCCTGGAAGAGACCGTCGAAACCCTGCGCGCGGCCAAGGCCTGGGTCAGCCTGGCACACCCCTGGCACTACGAATTCACTCGAAGCAAGCGACGCCGCCTGATTGCCGACTATATTCAAGCAGGGGGCCACGCCATCGAAGTGGTCAATGGTTACCAGCCTGCCGAACAAGTGGGCAGCCTGGCCATTCTGGCCCGCGAGTTCGGTCTGCTGGTCAGCGCCGGCAGTGATTTTCATGGCCCCGGAGGCTGGTCGGAGATCGGTGAATACCGGCCACTCCCGGAGGATCTGCCACCGCTATGGTGTCGATTCAAACATGACCCAGTTATTGCCGCCGTCTGAACAGGTAGAGAATGTGAGTCAATTTTTCCAGATTCATCCGGAAAACCCGCAAGCGCGCCTGATCAAGCAGGCAGTCGAGATCATCCGCAAGGGCGGGGTGGTGATTTATCCCACAGACTCTTCCTACGCCATTGGTTGCCAGATCGGCGACAAGGTGGCTGTGGAGCGCGTGCGACGTTTGCGCGGGCTGGATGAAAAGCACAACTTCGCGCTGATTTGCTGTGACCTGTCGCAACTGGGCCTGTTCGCCAAGATCGACACCGGCACTTTCCGCTTGCTCAAGGCCCACTTGCCGGGGCCGTACACCTTCATTCTCAACGCCACCCGCGAAGTCCCGCGACTGTTGCTGCACCCGAAAAAACGCACCATTGGCCTGCGGGTGCCCAGCCATCCGATTGCCCTGGCACTGCTGGAGCAGCTCGGCGAACCGTTGATGAGCGTGAGTCTGATCATGCCCGGTGAAACCGACCCGATGTATGACCCCCACGAAATGCGCCAGTTGCTCGAGCACCAGGTCGACCTGATCATCGACGGCGGTTTCGGCGGGATCAAGGCGTCCACCGTGATCAACCTCGCCGACGGCGAACCGGAAGTCATCCGCGTCGGTTGCGGCGACCCTGCGCCGTTCATGGTCGAGGCCTAGATGTCCGCAGTAGAACCCGTCGACAGTCAGGCTGGAGCCCAGCAGGAACTGCCCTTCGCCATGGTCTATGGCCAGGCGGTCATGGAAATGCCGCTGGACCTGTACATCCCGCCGGATGCCCTCGAGGTCTTCCTCGAAGCCTTCGAAGGCCCCCTCGACCTGCTGCTGTACCTGATCCGCAAACAGAACATCAACATCCTCGACATCCCGGTGGCTGAAATCACCCGCCAGTACATGGGCTACGTCGAGTTGATGCAGTCGGTGCGCCTGGAACTGGCCGCCGAGTACCTGGTGATGGCCGCGATGCTGGCCGAGATCAAGTCGCGGATGCTGCTGCCGCGGGCCGAAACCGTCGAAGACGAAGAGGACGACCCGCGCGCCGAACTGATCCGCCGCTTGCAGGAATACGAGCGTTTCAAGGCCGCCGCCGAAGGCATCGATGGCTTGAGCCGCGTCGGTCGCGACGTGGTGGTACCCAAACTCGACGCCCCGGAGGCCCGGGCACGCAAGTTGTTGCCGGACGTGCGCCTGTCCGAGTTGCTGTTGTCCATGGCCGAGGTATTGCGCCGTGGCGACATGTTCGAAAGCCACCAGGTCAGCCGCGAGGCGCTGTCTACCCGGGAGCGCATGAGCGATGTGCTGGAGCGGCTCAAGGGCGGCGGTTTCGTGCCGTTTGTCGAGCTGTTCACTGCTGAAGAAGGGCGCCTTGGCGTGGTGGTGACCTTTATGGCGATCCTTGAACTGGTCAAGGAATCCCTGGTCGAGCTGGTGCAGAATGAGCCATTTGCCGCGATCCACGTGCGAGCCCGAGCCGAATAACGAGTCGAAACATGAACCTGACTGAACCCCGTGACCTGGCACCCTTGCTTGAAGCCTTTCTGTTGGCCTCGGGAAAGCCGCAATCCCTGGAAAGCCTGTTCGAGCTCTTCGAGGTGGGCGAGCGCCCGGAGCCCCCGGTCTTCAAGAAGGCCCTGACGATTCTCGCCAAGTCTTGCGATGGCCGCGCGTTTGAACTCAAGGAGGTGGCCTCGGGGTATCGCCTGCAAATTCGCGAGAAATTTGCGCCGTGGGTCGGGCGTCTGTGGGAGGAACGCCCGCAGCGTTACTCCCGCGCCATGCTCGAAACCATGGCCCTGATCGCCTACCGCCAGCCGATCACCCGCGGCGAAATCGAAGACGTGCGGGGTGTGGCGGTCAACAGCAACATCGTCAAGACCTTGATGGAGCGTGAGTGGATCCGCATCGTCGGCTACCGCGACGTACCCGGCAAACCGGCGATGTTCGCCACCACCAAGGCGTTCCTCGATCACTTCAACCTGAAAAACCTCGACGACTTGCCACCGCTGGCGGAACTGCGCGAGCTGGAACCGGACCCGGTGCTCGATTTCGACGACGCCCCCGTACCCGCCGGGTTGCAAGCGTTGGCCGACGCCAGCGCCGAGCCGGAAGAACCGAAGGAGGAAACCAGTTTCCACACGCTGTTGCTGGAGCTGGACAGCATGGAGGAGGGGATCAAGACCGACTTCGATGATCTGTTGCGTGATGGCGCGGTAACTGAGTTTGATTCGGAACAGCCCGATATCGAGCCTGAACCTGAGCCGGAAATGGAACCGGAGCAGGAAGACGACATCCTCGGCGTGGCTGAGGCCCGGGAAAAACTCCTGGCTGCGGTTGCTGCGCTTGAGCAGCCAAAGTCTGAGCCTGAGCCTGAGCCTGAACTGAGCGACGAAGAGGCCGAAGCCCTCGCTCTGGCCGAAGCCATCGAAGCCGAACGCCGCGAATCCGAGGATTGAAACGTCAAAAGATCGCAGCCTGCGGCAGCTCCTACAGATGTATGCGATTCCCCTGTAGGAGCTGCCGCAGGCTGCGATCTTTTGATCTTGACCTCGCCACGTCACCGTTCGGCGCAAAAACCAATAACCTTGCCTTGATCAGCTAGTCTCTGATGCGCAAACGCCCGCATGCGCGTATGATTCGCGACCCTTCGGCGATCCCTTCGCCAAAGTACCCAGATTTCAGACCACACCGGGAGGTGCCCAGATGAGTATCAAAGACCAGCAAGACGACCAGCCAATTGGCCCAGCAGGCGAAAAACTGCAGAAAGTCCTCGCCCGTATCGGCGTCGGCTCGCGCCGTGACGTGGAAGCCTGGATCAGCCACGGCCGCATCAAGGTCAACGGCAAAGACGCCACCCTTGGCCAGCGCGTCGACATGCACGACGCCATCACCATCGATGGCAAGGTGATCAAGCGCGAAGAGGCCGCCGAAGCGGTGCGCCGCGTGATCATGTACAACAAGCCCGACGGCGAAATCTGCACCCGTGTCGATCCGGAAGGCCGTCCGACCGTGTTCGACAAGATGCCGCGTCCGAAAGAAGGTCGCTGGATCAACATCGGTCGTCTGGACATCAACACCACCGGTCTGCTGATGTTCACCACCGACGGTGAACTGGCCAACCGCCTGATGCACCCTTCCTACGAAATGGACCGTGAATACGCGGTACGTGTGCGTGGCGAAGTCGATGACGAGATGATCGAGCGTCTGAAGGCTGGCGTTGTCCTTGAAGATGGCCCGGCCAAGTTCACCGACATCAAGCAGGCGCCAGGCGGTGAAGGTTTCAACCACTGGTACCACTGCGTGGTGATGGAAGGTCGTAACCGCGAAGTTCGTCGCCTGTGGGAATCCCAGGGCCTGGTGGTCAGCCGTCTGAAGCGCGTGCGCTTCGGTCCGGTGTTCCTCAACTCCGACCTGCCGATGGGCCGCTGGCGCGAAATGAGCCAGTACGAAGTCGACATTCTGAGTGCCGAGGTCGGCCTGACGCCGGTCGCGATGCCGCAGATGAACGCCAAGAGCAAAGACAAGCTTGACCGTATGCAGCGCAAGTCGTCGCGTCCGATGGCCAAGACCGAGCGTGTGCGTACCCTGCGTCCAGCCGCCGGGGGGCCTGCCGCTCCTGTTGCTCCACGTGCCAGCCGCGAGCCGCAGATCGAAGGCGAGCGTCCAGGTCGCAAGCCTGCTGCGCGCCAGGACGGCGAACGCGGTCCACGCACGCCACGTCCGGCCAATGGCCGTACCGAGCGTGGCGAAGGCCGTGGTACGCCGGTTGCCGATCGCCCGGCCGACACCAAGCGCCCGGCGAAGCCGGCGCCGAAGCGTCCGGGGATCAAACTGGTCGACGGTGACACGCCATCGGGCAAGCGCCGTGGCGCACCGGCCGGTTCCGGCCAGCGTCCGGGCTTTGGTCGTCGTAAGCCGGAGTGAGGCAGCGGTAAGCTTCAAGCTGCAAGCGACAAGTTAAAAACGCCAACCTTCGGGTTGGCGTTTTTTTTGGGCTGGCTTTAAGTCTGTGTCGTTTTTGAGGGCCTCTTCGCGGGCAAGCCCGCTCCCACAGGAGACCGGGTTGTTCTGGAGAAACGCGATCCACTGTGGGAGCGGGCTTGCCCGCGAAGGCGTCAGCGGCAACACCATACTCTCCCGAATGGAAACTCGATGTTACGGCCTGTAAAGAAAACCTGACAAAAATCACCGATTAGCCCCGTGGATTCGCCATTCCCGGGATGCCGTAAGAAAACGCTTACGCATCAACGCCTTCCTTCCTCCTTCCAGCCCTCTGGCCCGCTTGTTTCACCGCTCCATGCAGGGTGTTATGCGCGCCATGCCTGTCGTGCAGGTGCATAACAAAAAGGAGGCGCAATGAACGCCGTATTCCATCTCCATCTCTCTGCGAGAGGCGGTTTTCCTGCCTTTCCCGTCGATGATCCGCAAGGATCTGACCCATTTTTTGCAGCCGCCCGGGCCTCCCGGGGCGGACACAGGCAATCCCGGCCATAGACACGCTTGTCCAGCGGGTCTGGCAGCAGGGGGTTACAGGTGTACAATGCGCCGCGTTTTACCTGTGACCTCCTGCGCATCTGCGCAACCCTCAAGGCTATCCGCCTTGTTCACTCCGCCGCGTCACGAGCGTGTCGGGTTCGATTTCGTCACAGATAAAAACAAACAGGTGACGCATGACCGTTGTAAATACGCTGAACTCCTGGTGCCTGCGCTGGGGTTTGATCGGTGCCGCTTAACGCCTTTCTTGAGCAGCAACGTCTACTGAATATCATCAAACCTTGCGTGAGACCCTTTTCATGAGTGGACAAAACCCGCAATCAGGCGAGCTGAAACGCGGCCTGAAAAATCGCCACATTCAATTGATTGCCTTAGGTGGCGCGATCGGTACCGGTCTGTTCCTCGGCTCGGCCGGGGTACTCAAGTCCGCCGGCCCGTCGATGATCCTCGGCTACGCCATCTGCGGCTTCATTGCTTTCATGATCATGCGCCAACTGGGCGAAATGATCGTCGAAGATCCGGTGGCCGGCTCCTTCAGCCACTTCGCCCACAAGTACTGGGGCGGCTTTGCCGGTTTCCTGTCGGGCTGGAACTGCTGGATTCTGTACATCCTGGTGGGTATGTCGGAGCTGACCGCAGTCGGCAAGTACATCCATTACTGGGCCCCGGACATCCCGACCTGGGTCTCCGCAGCCGGCTTCTTCGTGCTGATCAACGCCATCAACCTGGCCAACGTCAAAGTGTTTGGCGAGGCCGAGTTCTGGTTTGCGATCATCAAGGTCGTGGCGATCGTCGGCATGATTGCCCTGGGCAGCTACCTGCTGGTCAGCGGCAATGGCGGCCCGCAAGCGGCGGTGAGCAACCTGTGGTCCCACGGTGGCTTCTTCCCGAACGGTGTCAGCGGTCTGGTGATGGCCATGGCGTTCATCATGTTTTCCTTCGGTGGTCTGGAAATGCTCGGTTTCACCGCTGCCGAAGCCGACAAGCCGAAAACCGTGATCCCGAAAGCGATCAACCAGGTGATCTACCGGATCCTGATTTTCTACATCGGTGCCCTGGTGATCCTGCTGTCGTTGACCCCGTGGGACAGCTTGCTGACCACCCTGAACGCCTCCGGTGATTCCTACAGCGGCAGTCCGTTCGTGCAAGTGTTTTCGATGCTGGGCAGCAACACCGCGGCGCACATCCTCAACTTCGTGGTCCTGACTGCGGCGTTGTCGGTGTACAACAGCGGCACCTACTGCAACAGCCGCATGCTGCTGGGCATGGCCGAACAGGGCGATGCGCCGAAAGGCCTGGCGAAGATCGACAAGCGCGGCGTGCCTGTGCGTTCGATCCTGGCCTCGGCGGCCGTGACCCTGATTGCGGTGCTGCTGAACTACCTGATCCCGCACAGCGCGCTGGAACTGTTGATGTCGCTGGTTGTTGCCACCCTGGTGATCAACTGGGCGATGATCAGCTATTCGCACTTCAAGTTCCGCCAGCACATGAACAAGACCAAACAGACGCCGCTGTTCAAGGCCCTGTGGTACCCGTACGGCAACTACATCTGCCTGGCGTTCGTGTTGTTCATTCTCGGTGTGATGCTGTTGATTCCGGGGATCCAGACATCGGTGTACGCGATTCCGGTATGGCTGGTGTTCATGTGGGTTTGCTACGGCATCAAGAACAAGCGCAGTGCACAACATGCGTTGCAGGCGGCAGTGAAGTAACTCCGCGCGAAAACAACAAACCCGGCCATGCGCCGGGTTTTTTGTGGATATCGAATTCATGGCAGGACATTAAACCCTGTGGGAGCGAGCTTGCTCGCGATGAGGCCGTGTCAGTCGACATCATCGTTGCCTGACACACTGCTATCGCGAGCAAGCTCGCTCCCACAGGGATCGCGTTTGTCCGACCCTTTCGCGGTATCCTGCACGCTCTGAATACGGACGCTTTTCCATGCTGGTGATTTCCAACAACGTGCATCTGCCGGATGCCGAGATCGAGTTGACGGCCATTCGCGCCCAGGGCGCCGGTGGGCAGAACGTCAACAAGGTCTCCAGTGCCGTGCACCTGCGCTTCGACATTCCGGCGTCGTCCTTGCCCGAGTTCTACAAGGAGCGGCTGCTGGCGCTGCGCGACAGCCGCATCACCAGCGATGGCGTGCTGATCATCAAGGCCCAGCAATATCGGACGCAGGAAGCCAACCGTGCCGATGCGCTGGAGCGACTGACCGAGCTGATCCTCAGCGCCACCAAAGTCGAAAAGAAGCGCCGCCCGACCAAGCCGACCCTCGGCTCAAAGAAGCGCCGCCTCGAATCCAAGACCAAGCGCGGCAGTATCAAGGCCGGGCGTGGCAAGGTCGACTTTTAGCGGGCGTCCCGCGCTTCGCGTTGCTTCGGTGCCTGCCGGTACAAGTAAAGGCTGAGTATCAATCCGCTCAACGCGGCAAGGGCCGCGAACAGGAAGATCGAAGCAAAACCGAACCCGGCCGCAATGGCGCCGGCCAGCGGTCCGGTGATCCCCAGCGACAAATCGATGAACAGCGAATAGGCGCCGACGGCTGCACCACGGCTGGAGGCGGGCACCAGGTTGACCGCTTCCACGCCAAGCGCCGGAAACACCAGCGAAAAGCCGAAGCCGCTCAGCGCCGCACCCGCCAATGCCCAATGCGCATCCGGTGCCAGCCACAGCAACAGCAAGCCCAGGGTTTCCACCGACAGGCAGGCAATGGCGACGCGAAAGCCGCCGAGACGGTTGATCAGGTTGCCGAACAGCAGGCGCGCGCCGATGAAGCTGGCGCCGAACAGGCTCAGGCACAGCACCGCGTTGTCCCAGTGTTGCGTGGCGTAATACAGGGTGATGAAGGTGGCGATGGTGCCAAAGCCAATAGAGCCCAGGGCCAGGCCACAGCCGTGGGGAAAGACACGCCCGAGCACATGCATGAACGGCAGGCGCTCACCGGCAACGATCGGTGCGGCGTTTTTCGGCCAGGCCAGCAGCAGGCCGAGCACGGCCAGCAGCACAATGCTCACGCCCATGCTCCACAAACCCAGTTGATGGACGATCAACACACCCAAGGGCGCGCCGACGGCCAGCGCGCCGTAGCTGGCGATCCCGTTCCAGGAGATGACCTTGGCCGTGTTTGCAGCACCGACCCGGCCGATGCCCCAGCCAATCGAGCCAGACCCCACCAGGCTTTCCGCGCTGCCGAGAACCAGACGGCCGATCAACAGGCTGATCAGGCTCAAGGTCGGCAGGCTCTGGGTCCAGGCCGAGATCAACATGAACACGCCGCTCAGGCCGCAACCGGCCAGGCCATACATCACCGCCAGTTTGCTGCCCTTGTTGTCGATGATCTTCCCGGCATAGGGGCGGCTGAGCAGGGTGGCCAGGTATTGCACGCTGATCACCAGGCCCGCGATCACCGCGCCGAAGCCCAGATCGCTGTGGACGTAACCGGGCAATACGGCCAGGGGAATGCCGATGTTCAGGTAGCCGATGAAGGTGAAAAGGACGATGGAAACGACTTGCAGCGTGACCGCCAGGGGGCGCTGGTTTTCAGGCATGGGGAAAGGGTCCACGGTAAAGCAGGATAGATAGGCTGCTTATGATAGCGGTGTGGACAGTCGTTGGTTGTGAAAAAGTAAAACTATTTGCCGGGCGGCGTCATTCAGGCTTGGCAGGCGCGACCAGTTGCGTGGTGACCAGGGCGGCCAGCGCATTTTCCTGGGTGCCGAAGCGGGCGAGCAAGGCGGCTTGTTTCTCGGGGGAGAGGCGATTCCAGATCCCGATCATTTTCTCGGCGGTGCCGATCAGGACGTTGGCCTGCTTTTCATCAAAGGTTTCGCTGAGTTCATCGGTCATAGTGCAGGTTCGCGTTTCAGGCTGTGTGGAAAGCGCATGGTAGCGCTTTCCACACGGTCTGTACGGCGGGTGTTTCAGTCTTCGCTGTCAGCCTGGCGGCGGTCAGTGGCTTCTTTGGGCTCGGGCTGTTGGGCACCGGCTTGTTGCGTGGTCGTCTGCTCAGGTACGTGCAGGCTTGGGAAGGGGAGATTAGGAATCTCGTGCATGGTTGCGCTCCTCGCTAAGTCTGTTGATAGATCTGGTAGATCCGCGCTTTAAAAAAGCTTGGGCAGGATACAGCACTGAAAATGACAAACGGACTTTTATATCCATTTGTTTCGACGGATGGGATTGTCTAGACAGGTCGGTAACAGCGACACAAAACAAATGTGGGAGCGAGCTTGCTCGCGATAGCGGCCTGACAGTCAACAGAGATGTTGAATGTTATGGCCTTATCGCGAGCAAGCTCGCTCCCACAGGGTTTGGTGGTGTTATTTGCAGACTGCGGCAATCGCCTCGGCCAGCAGATCCAGGCGCGTGGCATCAATCCCCGCCACGTTGGCCCGGCCCGAGTTGACCATGTACACGCTGTGATGCTCGCGCAGTTGCTTGACCTGGCCCGGCGTCAAGCCTGTGTAGGAAAACATCCCGCGCTGCACGCCGATGTGCGCAAAGCGCTCGCGCAAACCGTGAGGCTCCAGTGCTTCCACCAGACCGCTGCGCAGTTGGGCGATTCGCAGGCGCATGCCTTCCACTTCGTCAGCCCAGAGGTTTTTCAACTCCGGGTCGCCGAGGATGGTCGCGACCACGGCCGCACCATGATCCGGCGGCGTCGACCACAGGTTGCGGGCGATGTTGGCCAGCTGGCTGCGGATATCGGTGAGCTTGTCGGCGCTTTTCGCGCAGACAATCAGCGCGCCGGTGCGGTCGCGGTACAGGCCGAAATTCTTCGAGCAAGAGCTGGTGATCAGCAGTTCCGGCAACTCGGCGGCGAACAGCCGGGTCGACCAGGCATCCTGCTCCAGGCCATCGCCGAATCCTTGATACGCAAAGTCGATCAGTGGCAGCAATTCGCGCTTGCGTACTACCTCCAGCACCCTCTGCCAGTCGTCGTGGGACAGGTCGAAACCGGTCGGGTTGTGGCAGCAGGCGTGCAGCAACACCACGTCACCCTTGGGCGCTTCGTTGAGCACTGCCAGCATGCCGTCGACATCCAGACGGTTGTCGCTGCCGACGTAGGGGTAATGGCTGACCTTGACCTTGGCGGCCGCGAAAATGCTTTCGTGGATCGGCCAGGTCGGGTTGCTCAACCAGACGCCGCGCCCCGGCAGGCACTGGGCGATGAAGTCCGCGCTCAGGCGCAAGGCCCCGGTGCCGCCCGGAGTCTGGGTGGCGCCGGCGCGTTGTGCGCTGATCAGCTTCGAGTCGGCGCCCAGCACCAGCTCATTGATCGCCTTGCCGAACGCCGGTTCGCCGTGACCACCGATGTAGGTCTTGGTGGACTGGCCGTCCACCAGACGCTGCTCGGCAAGTTTCACCGACTCGAGAATCGGCGTCAGGCCCTGGGCGTCTTTGTAGACTCCCACGCCCAGATCGAACTTGCGCGGGTTCGGGTCCTGCGCGTAGGCCTCCATCAGGCCCAGAATCGGGTCGCCGGGCACTCGGCCGATGGCGTCGAAGTGCATTACTTGCGCCCCTCGGCGTCCTTGGCCACTTCGTCGGTACGCGCAGCCATGATGAAGTCGTTGCGGTGCAGGCCCTTGATCGAGTGGCTCCACCAGGTCACGGTCACTTTGCCCCACTCGGTCAGCAGGCCCGGGTGATGGCCTTCAGCTTCGGAGATCTCGCCGACGGCGTTGGTGAAGGCCAGTGCATGTTTGAAGTTCTTGAACAGGAAGACCTTTTCCAGCTGCATGATGCTGTCGCGTACTTCGATGTTCCAGTCCGGGATCTGCTTGATCAGGATCGGCAGTTCTTCGTCGCTGACTTGTGGGGCGTCGGCGCGGCAGGCTTCGCAATGGGCTTGGTTCAGAGTGGACATGGTGTGTTTCCTGTAATCGAGTGTTTTTATATCGGTCGACAGTGCCGTCACGCTAAACCAAAGCGACGGTGACTGACAGACTCACTTGTCAGCAAAAGTCGCGGTTCACGCAGCTTTTGGTTTTGGCGGAAATTTCGGCGTGTGCAGACCCATCTGCATCGCTTGCTTGACCATGCCCATGATGTCTTCGTGGGCCAGGTCGAACAGGCGCTTGAGGTTCGGCAGAGCGAAATACAGCGGTTGCAGGATGTCGATGCGGTACGGCGTGCGCATGCATTCCAGCGGGTCGAAGGCTTGGTGTTCAGGCTCGTTCGACAGGCTGTAGACGGTCTCTTTCGGTGAGGACAGGATGCCGCCGCCGTAGATGCGCTGACCTTGCGGAGTATCGACCAGGCCGAACTCGATGGTCATCCAGTACAGGCGCGCCAGGTACACGCGTTCTTCCTTGGAAGCCTTGAGGCCGAGCTTGCCGTAGGTATGGGTGAATTCGGCGAACCAAGGGTTGGTCAGCAGCGGGCAGTGGCCGAAGATCTCGTGGAAAATGTCCGGCTCTTGCAGGTAGTCCAGTTCTTCGCGGGTACGAATAAAGGTCGCCACCGGAAACTGCTTGCTGGCCAGCAATTCGAAAAAGGTCTGGAAGGGAATCAGTGCGGGAACCCGGGCAACCTGCCAGCCGGTGGTTTCACCGAGGACCTTGTTGATTTCGCCGAGTTGAGGAATGCGGTCGTGGGGCAGACCGAGTTTTTCGATACCGTCCAGGTACTCCTGGCACGCACGCCCTTCGATCACTTTCAGTTGGCGAGTGATCAGCGTGTTCCACACCGCGTGTTCTTCGGCGGGGTAGTCGATAAAACCTTGCGCATCGGGCTCGCGAGCCACGTATTGCGTCTGCTTCATACTGCTCTCCTGCTAGGGGATTTCGTTCTTGTTATGTACTGCTATGGACCTAGAAATACCCCAAGGATTGCGGCATTGCAGCAGGTGATCGGCGCATCGAGCAGGAAAAACCCTCAAGAATCGTAAAGTTTTCGTTACGTATTGGCTGCTGTCGCGCAGGTTGTGGGATTTGCAGGTTTGAAAAGCGCGCTGGCTGTCACATAATCTTGACGACTATCTGAGTGCCTTGGCAGAAAAATTCGTGCGGGGCGCTGCAATAACACTGTGGGAGCGAGCCTGCTCGCGAAGACGGCCTTCTAGTTGAAAGATATGTCGACTGATACACCGCTTTCGCGAGCAGGCTCGCTCCCACAGGCTGCATTCCAGGCATCCACCTCAATCACTGCTTTTTCAGGCCTTTTTCATGCGTATCAAAGTCCACTGCCAGAACCGCATCGGCATCCTGCGCGACATTCTCAACCTGCTGGTGGAGTACGGGATCAACGTGGCCCGTGGTGAAGTGGGGGGTGAGCATGGCAACGCCATCTACCTGCATTGCCCAAACCTGATCAACATTCAGTTCCAGGCCTTGCGTCCGAAATTCGAAGCGATTGCCGGGGTCTTCGGCGTCAAGCGTGTAGGGCTGATGCCCAGCGAGCGTCGGCACATGGAACTCAATGCCCTGCTCGGTGCGCTGGAGTTTCCGGTGCTGTCGATCGACATGGGTGGTTCCATCGTTGCGGCCAACCGGGCAGCGGCGCAGTTGCTGGGGGTGCGGGTCGACGAGGTGCCGGGTATTCCCCTGTCGCGCTACGCCGAAGATTTCGATTTGCCGGAGCTGGTGCGCGCCAACAAGTCGCGAATCAACGGGCTGCGGGTCAAGGTCAAGGGTGACGTCTTCCTGGCCGACATCGCGCCCTTGCAGTCGGAGCACGACGACAGCGAGGCCATGGCCGGTGCGGTGCTGACGCTGCACCGCGCCGACCGGGTGGGTGAGCGCATCTACAACGTGCGCAAGCAGGAATTGCGTGGCTTCGACAGCATCTTCCAGAGCTCGAAAGTGATGGCCGCGGTGGTGCGCGAAGCGCGGCGCATGGCGCCGCTGGATGCGCCGCTATTGATAGAAGGCGAAACCGGCACCGGCAAAGAGTTGTTGGCGCGAGCCTGCCATCTGGCCAGTCCGCGTGGACAGTCGCCGTTGATGGCGCTCAATTGTGCCGGGCTACCGGAGTCCATGGCCGAGACGGAATTGTTCGGTTATGGCCCTGGTGCCTTTGAAGGGGCGCGGGCCGAAGGCAAGCTCGGGCTGCTGGAGCTGACGGCGGGCGGTACGCTGTTTCTCGATGGCGTCGGGGAAATGAGCCCGCGCTTGCAGGTGAAATTGCTGCGCTTTTTGCAGGACGGCTGCTTCCGCCGTGTCGGCAGCGACGAGGAGGTCTACCTCGACGTGCGAGTGATCTGCGCGACCCAGGTCGACCTGTCCGAATTGTGCGCGCGCGGCGAGTTCCGCCAGGACCTCTATCACCGCTTGAATGTGTTGTCGCTGCATATCCCGCCGCTACGCGAATGCCTCGACGGTTTGACGCCACTGGTGGAGCACTTCCTCGATCAGGCCAGCCGGCAGATCGGTTGCCCGTTGCCGAAGCTCGCCCCGGCGGCCATGGAGCGGCTCAGCCACTACCACTGGCCGGGCAACGTGCGGCAACTGGAGAACGTGCTGTTCCAGGCGGTTTCCCTGTGCGATGGCGGCACGGTCAAGGCCGAGCATATTCGTCTGCCGGATTACGGCGTGCGTCAGCCCCTTGGCGATTTTTCGCTGGAGGGTGGGCTGGACGAGATTGTCGGGCGTTTCGAAAAGGCTGTGCTGGAACGGCTGTATTCCGAGCATCCGAGCAGTCGGCAACTGGGCAAGCGGTTGGGGGTTTCGCATACGACCATTGCCAACAAGTTGCGCGATTATGAGGTGGGCAAGGACAGCACCTGAGCCTGTTGATCGTTCCAGGCACCGCGAAGTAGCTGGCGGCGATCCGTTATACCTGGCCGATCCTGATGCCAGCTATCGCCATGGGAGGATGCGCTGCATGTTGCGCGAGTCGGTCGTGCGCGAATACATGCTTCGCGTTGACAATCTGCGGCATTGGCTGCGCAACGAGTTGGCCGATTGATAACCGGGCGGCCGAGCACACTGCCCTGGCCGCCGTTCTCTAGTCTCCGTCAGTCGGGCATCCACCCCTGAAGCCAGCGTGCCGCATAGGCATCGTCGAAGACCCAGTTGTTCAACACTTGCTCACGCAGTCTGGCAGCTTGCTGTCGTGACGCGTGCCGATCGGCCAGGTGATCATTGATCGCACCCAGCCACTGTTCTCGGCTGTTAGCTACGCGCGTGATCGCCAGATCGCCCGGGTAATCGGCGATATCGCTGCCGATCACACTGTAGCCGCAAGCGCCATACTGCAGAAGATGAAGCGGGCTTGCGCCTTCGTAGGTCTGACCAAAGCCCTGTGGCGCGAGGGCAATATCCAGGTTGAGGCTGGCCATGGCATCGGGATTGCCGTGAACGTCGTGATGAAGCTCGCTGGCAAGCGGCCGCAGATACGCGGGCACATCGCCCCAGAGTACCCACTCCACTTGACCGGCCAGTGCTTGCATCAGCTCGATGATCAAAGGCTGAACGTAGGGCTGCGCCGGGTCGATGGCGCAGCCTATGCGAGGGATGTCAAACGTCCGGCGCACATTCGAGAGGTTGTACCATCTTCTATCCAGACGTGTTTCGAGGACGCGAACATCCTGATGCAGCCAGGCACAGGCTTCGGCCATCGCTGGCGTTGCCACGATGATGCGGTCGACCAGGCTTGCCGCTTGTTGCAGTGACGTCATCCACCCTGGGGTCTCTGGCGTCAGCGCATCCAGCTCAAGGATCTTGAACGATTTGAAGTGGGTGCTGATACGCTGCATCTGTTCCAGGCGCAATGGGTCGGCCTGATGTTGAAAGACAATGATGTCAGGGTTGTAGCGCTCCAGCGTTGTTGTCGGCAGTAGGCTGTTTCTGATGCAGCCTTCGATTTTTCCGGAGTCACGCAAAGCAGTAAACGGCTCGATAATGCGCGGATTGGCGACTTGTGCCGACTTCGCAGGATGTGCCAGCACGACCGGAAGTGGTCGCCAGGACAGCGGTCGCCAGGTCAGCTCGTTGATGCCTTCCAACTCGAAGCCGACACCGCGCAACGACAGGTTACTGTTGTAGGCGGGATCATTGGCCAGGACGCTCAGCCATTTGCTCATGGCCTGCTCTTGTTCTGTAGCGAAGCGTTGCTTGTTGAGTTGGCTCTCGCCAGAGTTTGACCAAGTTGCTCCACCTTCATGCAAGAGCACGGCATGAGGTGTCCAGACATTCAGATAGCCAAGGTTCTTCACCTTCAGGCACAGGTCCAGGTCGTTGCAGGTGACTTGGAACAGCGCCTCGTCCATACCGCCGACTTCCAGGTAGATCGTCGTGCGGATCATCAGGCAGGCGGCACTGACCGCGCTGGTGTTTTGGTCGACCAGCAGACGCTGCAGGTAGCCGGCGCCATTGGCGGCCCTATCTGTGAATGGGCTGCCGGCTGGGCCGCGCAGACCGGTGATCAGGCCTGCATGTTGGGTTTTGCCTGCCGGGGTAATCAGCTTGGCGCCGACGACACCCACTTCGGGGCGCAGGGCGTGGTTGAGCAGTTCGTCCAACCAATCTTCGCGGATGATTTCCGTATCGTTGTTCAACAACACCAGGTACTCGCCGCGCGCTTGGCTGGCCGCCAGATTGTTCATGGCGCTGAAGTTGAACGGATGGGGGAAGCGGATGACTCGCAGTTTGTCACCACCAATCGAGTCCATCTCGTCCAGCCAGACGAGTGCCTCCTCTGTCTCGCTGCAATTATCGATCAGGATAATCTCGAAATGTGGATAGCTCGTCTTCGATAACAGACTTTCCACGCAGCGCTGCAGCAGCGGTAACTGGTCCCGGGTAGGAATCAGAATTGACACCAAGGGCTGTTGATCATGGTCGTACTTGACGTGGTAATGCCGAACCGGTTCCTGCAGCACCCTGGCGTTGGTGTAGCCGCGATTGCTCAGGTGCCGTTGCAGGGCATGGCGCTCGTCCGGGTTATCGGTAAGGTTGGGTGTGTTGCTGACTACCAGCGGTTCGCTCAGGTGGGCAATGCCGTTCATGCTGCCGGCTTCGATCAGTCGCAGGATCAGGTCCAGTTCAAGCGCCGTGGGTACCTGTAGATCGTAACCGCCGGCCTGCAGCGCGAGCTCGCGACGAATCAGCCAATGGTTGGCCATGGCAAAAGGCAGGCTCAAGAGGTAGTCGAGATTGATGCAAGGACGGAACACCGCATTAGGGCCATTCTCTGAGCGATACATGCCATCGCAATAGATCATCCGGTAGCCGTTGGCACCAGGCAGTTCCAGGTCGAGCATCAACGTGCCGGCGGGCAGGACCTCATCGCCAGCCGTCAGCAGCATGATCCAGTCGCTGTCGTCTGCCTGCAGAATTTCGTTCAGTTCGATGGCGCCTGGCTTGGCGCAGGTCAGCCAGCGCAGGTTGGCGGGCAGGATGACAGGCCCTGGCGCGGTGCTCAGGACCACCGTATGCAACCTGATCGAGGAGCTGGACTGCCACAGCGCAAGACTTTTCAGGGTATCGCTCAGGGCAATGGAATCGCCCTGGGGATCGAGTACCAGCAGGGTCAGGCTGGTTTGCCCGCTGAGTTGTTGGCGACGCTGATCGACAAACTGCTGCTGGATCGGTGTCAGCACGCGGTTGCGCAGCCAGTCCTTGATGGAGGGTACATGAGTGTCAATGGCGTGCTGGATGGCGGCCTGCTGAGTGATATCGAGGAAGTGCTCCAGCTGGGGCCAGAAGGCTTTTTCGATGTCCAGCCAGCGCCTGCGAGCCTGCATCACTGTTGCGCGGGCACGCTCCAGCCCGCCAGGCTCGTCATAGAGTGCCGAGCCTGCATCTCCGAACTGTTCGATGAACGGCTGAGTCTTTACGTGCCCGCCGGGCATGTAGATAACCGGGCAGCCACAGAGCATGGCTTCGGTGCACGTCGCTGAGATTTCGTAACTGTAGAGCGTTGAGGCCGTTCGAAAAATCTGTGCCAGCTCGGTAAGGGTTTTCGGGTTGGCCAGGCTCAGGACTTCGATATCGTCCGGCAACATCGAGTAGTCGACCTTGGCCTTGTCGAATCGGTGCAAATACAGGTAGTTGCCACTGCGCTGCACCGGCTCGGTTGGCGGCGAGAACAATTCCGAGTCGATGACTGGCAACAGGAGCAGGTTGCTGCTCTCGCTGTCGCCGCGAAAATCCTGGGTGTAATAGAAGAGCAGGTCTGATTTCTGTGCGTCGATCGCGCGGCCAGTGAGGAAGCCTTCGCGGTTCAGAATGTAACGAGCCACGATCGATGCGCCAATCGGGTTGTCGCTTACCACCTCGGGATAGACCGCAATTGGTACCAAACCGTTTGACAGATGGTGGTCGCGAATATCTTCGGTCAGAATCGGCGTGCGCAGGTTCGGATTGACTTGGCATGGGGTGATGTAGGCCTCGTAGCCGGCCAGGTTCAGAGCATGGCACAGGTAGTGCAATACACACACGCCCGAGGAAGTCTCCCGATAATCGAAAGCATAGATGTAGTAGGGGTGACGCGGCTTGCCATGCACGGACGGAGTGGTCATACGGTTGCCTTAAGGTTGGAAGGCTGCTCACAAATGACGAACACACTGGCGCACAGGTCTGGATAGATCATGCCCAGCGCATGGCAGGCGTCCATGAAACGCTCATCGATCAGTTGGGTTTCCAGGGCTTTGTCCAGCTGGAAGTTGGCCAGAGGCTTGAAGAACACCCCGCCACGTTGGCTCACTCGCCAACCGGCACTGCGTACTTCGTGGTCGAGGGTGTCGAGGCTGTAGGTTACCCGGTGGCCATGCAGGCGCTCGCCTTCCGTTACGGCACTGTTGTGTTCGATCAAGCCCATTTTGACTGCGATCTGGCGAGACGGTGCATTGGCGTTCGGTACGGCGATGAACAAACGGCCGCCCGGGGCGAGCCAGTTGTGCACGCGCTTGAGTACCGCCTGGCGGTCGTCGAGGTGCTCCAGGGTGTGGATCAGGAAGATGTTATCGAAGCGCGGTTCCAGCTCTGCTTCTTCAAAGGTACTGCAGACGAACCTGACGCCTGAACCGACTTTTTTCCGGGTGATGTCGATCAGGTCGCTGGCCGCTTCGATGACTGTCAGGTCGGTAAAGCGTTCGGCGAACAGCGCCGTGAAGGCACCTTCGAAGCAGCCCATTTCCAGGGTCGGACCCTCCGCCAGCCAGGGACCGAAGCTGTCCAGCATGTAACGTCGCAGACGCGAGTCGAAATCGTAGAAGTAGCTACGGTGAGCGTTATCCTGAAACTCTTTGTTGTAGTCGCGTACGGACATGGCGTTATTCCTGGCTTTTCCTGTAGAAACGATGTTCTTCAGGTTGGTACCACTCATGAAGGGTCGAGGGAGTACGGGCATACCACCCCAGCAGTTGTTGCATGGTCGGTGTTTGCGAGCGGCAGAAGTCTTCGCCGAGAGCTCGGCAATAATCGAACTGTGGTTTGAAGTGGCTGCGCGTGAAGGTCAGTGTCAGGCAGCGTCGTGGCTGGTCGGTACGATTGACGCCGGCGGCATGCCAGATGCGTGAGTCGAACAAATAGATCGAACCGGCACTGCCCAAGGCCTTGCGGGACTGAGTCTCGAATATCTGGGGGGCGGGTTTTTCAGGTGCGGTATGTGAGCCCGGCAGAAACAGGGTCGCGCCGTTGTCGACAGTGAAGTCGTCGAGCAGCACCAGTGCCTGGGCCATCTGCATGGACTCGGCTGACCAGGAACGCACGTCCCGGTGCACATTACGCACGTAGGCGTCGGTACTGCTCAGGTTGTTCAGACCGCCAAACGAATTGAGGACTGCTACACCGTTGAGCATGTGCCGCAGGACGTCGACGATTCCCCATTCGGCGAATCGATCGAGCAATTCAACGAAACTGGAATTCTGCGTCAGTACATGGTGCGCGGTCTGTTCGGTTCGCTGGGTAACACCGTTTTCCAGTTGTACCTCACGGCAACGATCTATGGCACGACCCAGGTCTTCGCGCAGTTGGCCGAGCAGTGGATCCGTAATCAGGGAGGGCAGGCAGACGTAGCCGTTCGATTGCAGCTCATGTAATACCTGGCTCATGGTTTGTCGCCCCGCGCGGCTTGCCAGGCTCGGTACTCTTCGGCGCTCACACCCAGCATGATGCGGTCCCAGCGCTGGCCCTTGCGGTAATACCACTGGCGCTGCACGCCCTCGATGACCCAAGGGGTCTTGCGCGTGTAGGTCGCCAGGGACGCTGCGTTGTACTCAATGATGGTGGTCGAGAGACGGCTCAGGCCCAGTTCATCGAAGGCATAGCGCATCACTGTGGCAATCACGTCGGTGCCATGGCCCTGGCCGCGCAGGGAGGAGTCACCAATCATCATGCCGTGTTCGGCTGTGCGGTTTTTCCAGTCGATGCCGACCAGGTTCGCCGTACCGATCAGGCCATGGCCCTGGACCTCGATACCGAAGCGCTGGTTGAGCGGGTCGCTCTTGAGACCCATTATCCAATCCCGTTGCGCTTCCCGAGAGGTAGGGAAATGCCAGCCGCCGAGCAGGCTCCAGAGGGCTTCGTCGTTGGACCATTGATGCAGCAGTGGCAAGTCCTCAAGTTCGAGTGCCCTGAGCAGGATGCGTTGACCTTGAATGCTCATGATTTTCCCGTGTTCTGAAGGATGGCGTCGGCGAGACGATTCATATCATCGACGTTGTATCGCTGGTCGATCGGCAGCGGCAGCAAGCACTGTGCCCAGTCCCTTTCGATGGGGGGCGATGTTGGACGGGTCAGCACTTCGCGCCAGTAACTGGGCACATAGATGTGGTGTTCCAGCAGTTGAGCGCGTAACCGGGTCGCCGTCTCGACGGACTTGACCAGCAGCGGGTAACACAATGCGGCAACGGGCTGCGCAGGCCAGATGGCGAAGCGGTTGAGCTGGTCCAGGCGTTGGCGCAGTTGCGCCAGGTTGTCCATCCTCCGCCTGGCTACTTCGTGGTAATCGATGCTGTCGAGCAGGCGGGCGGTACTGGCGGACATGGCCTTGATGCCGTCGTTCTCCAGCGTCCGTTCCAGTGCCTGGAACGCCGCATAGTGATGTTGAGGAGAGTCTTCAAGGCGCCCCAGCAGTGCGCCGAAACGCGCTTGGGAGCGGCTGTTCTCAGCTTGCGGCAGATCAGCAGGAGCATTGGCCAGCCAGCCACCATCGGCAACACCGACGAACTTGCGCGGTGAATAAAGTGTCGCGATCCCGTCTTGCGGCAGAGAAAACAGCGCCTGGGAGTTGTCGACGATCAGTTGCTTGCCGTAGAAGGTAGCCAGCACTTCGCTGATGTAGTCGGCCTTGAGTCCGAAGTAATTGACGAACAGCAGAGCCTCATCGGCTTCCAGGGCCGGGAAGTCCGGCAGCTCAAGCTGTTCGGACAGTGCATATCGCAGCACCTCGATGCCGGATCCGTGCAGAACGTCCTGCATGACATCGCAGATGTAGACAGGCAGATAAACTCGGCGCAGGTTGCGCGCCACCAGCAGTGCCTTGAAGGCTGAGCGGGCCGAGTTGAAGGCAACGGCCTGCGGGTAAGGATTTTGCCCTTTGCGCAGCTCCAGTTCGAAGTAACCGCCGATGGCTTCAGGCACGGACAATCTCTCCACGTTTTGCCCACGCTCCCACGGTCTGCACGTCGTTGTACATCAAAGCGTCGAGAATCGACAGGCCGGGGACGAAGGGGTGTCCACTCGATCCCTGTTGGTAGTCGGGCAAGTTGGCCTTGAGCAGCTCAAGGGTGATACCGGCCTGTTGGAAGGCTTCAGCACGGTAGAGATGGCCGCCATTGAAGGGATTGAGGTAGTGGGTGCCAGCGCTGGCCTGAACCACTTCGAGTACCCGGTCCTGGGCTCTGCTGTCTGCGGACATCGGCAGATCACTGGAACGGATGATCGGCGTTTGCAGCCCGATCAGGCAGCAGCAGGCCCGTAGTATCCGCTCGTTGAGTTCAGCAATGCTCTTTGCAGGCTCGACCAGCAGTGCTTCCAGCCACGCCAGCATGCGCTGAGCGTGGGGCGCGCGGCGATAGGCGAAGCTCAGTTTGTTGAGGATATCGCCAGGGGAGAATGTTTCGGCAATACGTTTTTCCATGATCTGCTGAGTGTGACTGCCTTTGGCCAGCGGCACCCGGAACCACTTCGGCTCCTGTTCCAGCAGATAGCGGTTTCGTTCGATCCAGCCGTTCTTGATGAACTGCACATTGTCATAGATGACAAAACAGTCGACTGCGGCGATTAACTGGAAGTAGCCCAGATATGGGAGGAAGTAGGGTTGCATGAGTGCAATCCGGTATTGCTGTTCAGCTGCCGGGGCGCAGACATTCGAGGGGCGGACCAGGCTCATGCCGCCCGAGCCTTGAGCAACACCTCGATGATCTGTGCCTGGGTCTTCGTATCGAGATCCGGATAGATCGGCAGGCACAGTATCTGGCGGGACGCTTCGTAGGCATTCCCCAACTGAGAGAGATTCGAACTGGGAAGGCCGCGGTACATCGGGAATTCACATATCAGTGGGTAGAAATACCGGCGCACGAGGATGTTTTCAGCGCGGTAGCGGTCGTACAGCTCGTCCCGGCTGACCCCGAAGCGCTCACCATCGATCAGAATCGGACAATAGGCATAGTTCCAGTCCAGCCCCTGCGGTTGCTTCAGGAGGCTGATACCCTCTATACCTTCCAAAGCGCTCTGATAATACTCAAACACTTGTTGTCGACGCCTGAGGGCCTCGTCAATGTGGCGCAACTGTAGTACGCCGAATGCTGCCTGCAGCTCGTTCATCTTCCCGTTGATACCGGGAGCCATGACCGTGACTTCATCGGCAAACCCGAAATTCTTCAAATAATCGATGCGCCGTTTGATCTTTTCATCAGGGCAGATGATGGCGCCGCCTTCGAAGGTATTGAATACCTTGGTGGCGTGGAAGCTGAGAATCGACAGGTCGCCGTTGTTGAGAATGCTCATGCCGTTGTGTCGGACACCGAAGGCATGTGCGGCGTCATAGATAACTTTAAGTCCATAGGTGTCGGCGACGGCCTGGATGCCCTCGATATCACAGGGAATTCCATAGCAATGAACTGGAAGGATCGCAGTAGTCGCCGGGGTGATGGCTTCGGCGATACGTTGTGGATCGAGGTTCATGGTAACCGGATCGATGTCCACGAACACCGGCTTGAGATTGTTCCACAGCAACGAGTGAGAGGTAGCCACGAACGAATAGGGTGTAGTGATGACTTCGCCAGTAATGCGTAGCGCCTGGAGTGCAGTCACCAATGCCAAGGTACCGTTGGAAAACAGCGAGATATGTTGGACGCCAAGGTATTCGGCAAGCTCCTGTTCCAGCTGTTCGTGGAAGGGGCCGCCGTTGGTCAGGCGCTTACTGTCCCAGATTCGCTGCAGGTAAGGCGTGAACTCTTCCAGAGGCGGTAGTAGCGGGCTGGTAACGGTAATGGGATTGGCCATGGGCGCACTGCTCGGGGTGACTGAAAAATGGCACACGGCTCGGGAGTACCTGTGACGTGGCGTTGCATCGCGGTCAATATCGGCGGGCTGCAGCGCCATGAAACCGACAGCTGGCTCTTGATGTGCGGGTACTCCAGCAAAAAATCGGCCAACTCCCTCCGTACCGATAAGTTGGTTTGTGTTTGCATGCAGTAGCCCTTGGCGATCAATGTTTGTGCGTTAGAGACTTGGTAGTTGAAACGGGCATGTCCCATCCAATGAGTCGTCGGGCAGTGCTGAATGGCGGAGGTTTTATTGCTTCGCAGTCCTTGTTGTCCTGCCTGGATTTTTCAAGGGCGCACACCGAGCATCCATTGACAATTTCCGTTGCTCTAGTGTCCGGTAAACATGTTTCATGGCTGAAGGCAGCCTTCAGTTTTCTCGCCCGCAGTAGTACTTTTCAAAGGCAAGCATCAAGCCGTTCTGCGTCACTGAGGTCGTTGGCGTTGGCGGGAGTAATGTTTGTGTACGCAGGGGGCAGTTGCTCCAGATCCAGCCCCACATGTTCATGCCTTGTGGAGTGCGAGTTTTCGTCGCGGCCGTCCAGCCTTCGAATTTCGGACCGCGCAAAGCGATCGGGGGAGGGAGAAAGCTCCCGCCCCTTCGATTTTTACCGGACACGAGTGATGTGGAGCATGTCAGCGATCAATGGCTGATCCTTGCCACCCAACGGCATGACACCGCCGGTTTTTCGTCTCTGATACAAATCTCCCATCCCCTCTGATTCCTCAAAGTCCCCTGTTTGCCGGGCCTTGTAGCGCCAAAAACAAGTTGGTCTGCAAATTGCTTATGGCTCAGCAACACAGCAGTGGGCGGCAAACGTCCGGCAGGCAGAGGAAAGAGTGTGGACAAGTACCTTTATGTGGCAATGACCGGCGCCAGCCAGAATGCACTGGCGCAAAAGGCGCATGCCAACAACCTCGCGAACATCTCCACCAACGGCTTCCAGAAAGACCTGGAGCAGGCCCGTTCGATGCCGGTGTTCGGTGACAGCTTTCCGGCGCGTGCGTTTGCCATGTCCGAACGCCCGGCCACGGATTTCTCCCCGGGCTCACTGGTGGAAACCGGCCGCGACCTCGACGTTGCCGTGCAAGGCGGCGGCTGGATTGCCGTACAGAATCCCGATGGCGGTGAAAGTTACGTGCGCACCGGCAGCCTGAACGTTGACGCCCTGGGCGTGCTGCGTGCCGGCAACGGCATGCCGGTCATGGGCAATGGCGGGCCGATTGCCGTGCCGCCGGAACAGCAGATCGAAGTCGGTGAAGACGGCACCATCAGCATCCGCGCAATGGGCGAGGGGCCTCGGGTGATGGCTGAAGTGGACCGCATCAAGCTGGTCAACCCGGACCTGAAGAACATGACCAAGGGTCTGGATGGTTCGATCCACACCAAGGACGGCAAGCCGGCGCAGGCCGATGCCAACGTCAAGCTGGTGTCCGGATTCCTCGAGTCGAGCAACGTCAATGCCGTGGAAGAGATGACCTCGGTACTGGCCTTGTCCAAGCAGTTCGAGCTGCACATCAAGATGATGAACACCGCCAAAGACGATGACCAGGCCATGGCTCGGGTCTTGCAGATCAGCTAATTACCAGAACGTCGCGCCGTAAAACAGGCGCACGAGGAGAATCGAATGCTTCCGGCTCTATGGGTTGCCAAAACAGGTCTGTCCGCCCAGGACACCAACCTGACCACCATTTCCAACAACCTGGCGAACGTGTCGACCACGGGTTTCAAACGTGACCGCGCCGAGTTCCAGGACCTGCTCTACCAGATCAAGCGTCAGCCTGGCGCCCAGTCGACCCAGGACAGCGAACTGCCGTCGGGCCTGCAACTGGGTACCGGTGTGCGCATCGTCGGCACCCAGAAGAACTTCACCGCCGGCAGCCTGCAAACCACCGAGCAGCCACTGGACATGGCCATCGACGGTCGCGGTTTCTTCCAGATCCTGCAACCGGACGGCACCACGTCCTACACCCGTGACGGTACCTTCCACCTGGACTCCAACGGCCAGATCGTCAACGCCAGCGGCTTTGCCCTGGAGCCGGCGATTGTCATTCCGAACGACGCGCAGACCTTCACCGTCGGCCGCGACGGCACCGTGTCCATCACCGTTTCCGGCAACCCGGCGGCCCAGGTGATCGGCAACCTGCAGACCGCCGACTTCATCAACCCGGCCGGCCTGCAGGCAGTGGGCAACAACCTGTTCCTGGAAACCGCCGCCAGTGGTGCGCCGCAAGTCGGCACACCGGGCCTCAACGGTTTCGGCACCACGCTGCAGAACACCCTGGAAACGTCCAACGTCAGCACCGTTGAGGAGATGGTCAACATGATCACTACTCAGCGCGCCTACGAGATGAACTCCAAGGTGATCTCCACCGCCGACCAGATGCTCTCGTTCGTAACGCAGAATCTGTAATCAAGTCTATGGGGCGGCCATGAGGCCGCCTGCAACACCGTGAGGTAGGGTCATGAATCGCTATGTATCTGTTCTGGCACTGAGTGGGATCACCGCGCTCGCAGGCTGCGTCCCTTCGACGCCCAAGCCCAATGACCCTTACTACGCTCCGGTGTTGCCGCGCACGCCGTTGCCGGCGGCCGCGAACAACGGCTCGATCTATCAGGCCGGTTTCGAACAGAACCTCTACAGCGACCGCAAGGCGTTCCGGGTCGGTGACATCATCACCATCACCCTGAATGAAAGGACTCAGGCCAGCAAAAACGCCAACTCGCAAATTGGCAAGAACAGCAAGGCCAACATCGGCCTGAGTTCGCTGTTCGGCAGCAGCGCGACCACCAACAACCCGTTCGGCGATGGCGACCTGAGCCTGAGTGCCAGCTACGAAGGTGACCGCGCGACCAAGGGCGACAGCAAGGCGGCACAGGGCAACACCCTGACCGGCTCGATCACCGTGACCGTTGCCGATGTGTTGCCCAACGGCATCATCGCGGTGCGCGGCGAGAAGTGGATGACGCTCAACACCGGCGATGAGCTGGTGCGGATCGCCGGCCTGGTTCGTGCCGATGACATCTCGACCGACAACACCGTGTCGTCGACCCGTGTCGCCGATGCGCGCATCACCTACTCGGGCACCGGCTCGTTTGCCGATGCGAGTCAGCCAGGCTGGTTCGACCGTTTCTTCCTCAGCCCGCTGTTCCCTTTCTAGGTGGCTTTCCAGTTGAGCATGTTGAATTTCAGAAGTCTCATGATGGCTGCGTTCCTGATGTCCGCAGCGTTCAACGTTCAAGCCGAGCGCCTGAAGGACATCGCCAGCATTTCCGGCGTGCGTTCCAACCAGTTGATCGGCTATGGCCTGGTGGTCGGGCTTAACGGCACCGGCGACCAGACGACGCAGACCCCGTTCACCCTGCAGACCTTCAACAACATGCTCTCGCAGTTCGGCATCAAGGTGCCGCCGGGTTCGGGCAACGTGCAGTTGAAGAACGTGGCGGCCGTGTCGATCAGCGCCGACCTGCCGGCGTTTGCCAAGCCGGGGCAGCAGGTCGACATCACCGTTTCGTCCATCGGCAACTCCAAGAGCTTGCGCGGCGGCACCTTGCTGCTGACGCCACTCAAGGGGATCGACGGCAACGTCTATGCAGTGGCCCAGGGCAACCTGGTGGTCGGCGGTTTCGATGCGGAAGGGCGCGACGGCTCGAAGATCACCGTCAACGTTCCGTCGGCCGGTCGCATCCCCGGTGGTGCATCGGTGGAGCGCGCGGTGCCGAGCGGTTTCAACCAGGGCAACAGCCTGACGCTGAACCTCAACCGTTCCGACTTCACCACGGCCAAGCGCATCGTCGACAAGATCAACAACATGCTCGGCCCTGGCGTCGCCCAGGCCATCGACGGCGGTTCGGTTCGCGTCACCGCGCCGCTCGATCCAAGCCAGCGGGT
The DNA here is from genome assembly GCF_058986625.1 of Pseudomonas sp. GW821-FHT07G06. Lineage (NCBI taxonomy): Bacteria > Pseudomonadati > Pseudomonadota > Gammaproteobacteria > Pseudomonadales > Pseudomonadaceae > Pseudomonas > Pseudomonas sp. GW821-FHT07G06. Next base: position 318,095 of record NZ_JBYSVW010000001.1, on the reverse strand, counting down.
CGACTACCTGTCGATCCTGGAAAACCTCGAGATCGATCCGGGCCAGGCGGTGGCGAAAGTCATCATCAACTCCCGTACCGGCACCATCGTGATCGGCCAGAACGTCAAGGTTTCCCCGGCCGCCGTGACCCACGGCAGCCTCACCGTGACCATCACCGAAGACCCGATCGTCAGCCAGCCCGGCCCTCTGTCCAATGGCACGACGGCGGTGGTGCCGCGTTCGAAGGTCAATGCCCAGCAGGAAGCCAAGCCGATGTTCAAGTTCGGCCCTGGTACCACCCTCGACGAGATCGTGCGGGCGGTGAACCAGGTCGGCGCGGCACCGGGTGACCTGATGGCCATCCTCGAAGCGCTGAAGCAGGCCGGCGCCCTGCAAGCCGACCTGATCGTGATCTGAGGACGGCCATCGTGGATATGCGCAAGAGCGGTCTGGTCAGCAGCAGCGATTCGGGTTCCTACTCGGACCTCAATCGTCTGAATCAGCTCAAGGTCGGCGACAAGAACAGCGACGGCAACCTGCGCAAGGTGGCGCAGGAGTTCGAGTCGCTGTTCCTCGGGGAAATGCTCAAGTCCATGCGTTCGGCCACTGACGCGCTGGGCCAGGACAATCCGATGAACACCCCGGCGGCCAAGCAATATCAGGAAATGTACGACCAGCAACTGGCTGTTTCCATGTCCCGCGAGGGCGGTGGTATCGGCCTGGCTGACGTGCTGATGCGTCAGATGTCGAAGGACAAACCGCTGGCGCCGGGTGAAGCCGCCGCAGCGTCTCTGGCCAAGCAAGAGGCCGCGAAAGCAGCCGTGCAAACGCCGGTGGCGGCCGGCACGGTGGCAATCAACGGACCGCTGTCGCGGGTCAATGGCCAGCGTCCGTTGTGGGCTTCGCGCTCGGTCCATGCGCCGCAGGAGGCGGGTGAGGGTGGTCATCGCAATGACATGGCGCTGATCAATGAGCGACGCCTGGCATTGCCGCCGAAGCTGGCTGATCGTCTGTTGGCCGGGCTGGTGCCTTCGGCGACGCCCGCTGCCACGACGATCAACAAGACACCGTTGCCTGAACGCACGACAAGCACCGGCACGGGACCGCTGTACAACGGCGACTGGCTGGCGACTGCGCAGCAATCCTCCTCGGGCGGCATGCAGATCTACGGTCGCGCCATGGCACAGATTCCTCTGGCGCCAGCGAAGAAAGCCTTCAGTTCCGCCGACCAGTTCGTCAACACCATGTTGCCGATGGCCAGGGAAGCGGCGGCGCGGATTGGTGTCGATCCGCGTTACCTGGTAGCCCAGGCGGCCCTGGAAACCGGCTGGGGCAAATCGGTCATGCGCCAGCAGGATGGCAGCAGCAGCCACAACCTGTTCGGCATCAAGGCCGGCAATAGTTGGCAGGGTAATTCGGCGCGGGCGATCACCAGCGAATTCCGGAACGGGCAGATGGTCAAGGAGACGGCCGAGTTCCGCTCCTACGACTCCTACAAGGACAGTTTCCATGACCTTGTGACTTTGCTGCAGACCAATAATCGCTATCAAGATGTCGTGAAGTCAGCCGATAACCCAGAACAGTTTGTACGCGAGTTGCAGAAGGCCGGTTACGCAACCGACCCGGACTACGCGAGCAAGATTTCGCAGATAGCCAAGCAGATGACGAGTTACCAGAACTACGCTGCGGCGGGCGTTTCCACCACGCCTTTATAGGCACTAGGTATAAGGTCTGAAACATGAGTTTGCTCAATATCGGGATGTCGGGGCTGAGTGCTGGCCATAACTCGTTGGTGACGACTGGCAACAACATTGCCAACGTCGACACCGCCGGGTACTCGCGCCAGCAAACTGTGCAGGGCACCAAAGGCTCGATTCAGTACGGCAACGTGTTCATTGGCACCGGCACGACGCTGGCCGATGTGCGCCGCGTGTACAACTCCTATCTCGATTCGCAGCTGCGTACCGCCACCTCGCTCGACAGTGAGGCGGCGTCCTACAACGCTCAGGCCACTCCGCTGGACGCCACGCTTTCCGATACCAACACCGGGCTGACCGGTGTGCTGCAAAAGTTCTTCACCTCGATGCAGGGCGTTTCGACCTCGGCCACCGACGACACCTCGCGCCAGTCGGTGCTGACCGGTGCCCAGGCCCTGTCCGCCCGTTTCAATTCGATTGCCAAGCAGTTGAACGATCAGAACACCAACCTGAACGGCAGCCTCGGTGACATGGCGGATCAGGTGAACAAGCTGTCCACCACGATCGCCACGCTCAACCAGAAAATTTCCGAGCTCTCCACCGGCAGCAGCCAGCCGAACGACCTGCTGGACGCGCGCACCGAAGCCGTGCGCCAACTGTCCGCACTGGTCGGCACCCAGGTGGTCGAGCGCGGCAACAGCTACGACGTCTACATCGGCAGCGGTCAGCCATTGGTGGTCGGCAACACCACCAACACCCTGCAAACCGTGCCGGGCAAGGAAGATCCATCGCGCATGGCGCTGCAGCTCAATCGTGGCTCCAGCACCATCGACGTGACCTCGGTGGTCAGCGGCGGTGAAATCGGTGGCCTGCTGACCTACCGCAAGGAAGTGCTCGACCCGTCGCTCAATGAGCTGGGGCGCGTCGCACTGGTAGTGGCGGACCAGATCAACAGCCAGCAGGCGCAAGGCATCGACAAGAACGGTGATTTCGGCGCGGCGATCTTCAGCAACATCAACAGTGCCGCGCTGGTCAGTCAGCGCAGCATTGCGGCGGCGGGCAACAGTGCCGGCTCCGGCAACCTGGATGTCACCATCAAGGACACTGGCAAGCTGACCACCAGCGACTATCAGGTGACGTTCACCAGCGCGACCAACTACACCGTCAAGCGCTCGGACGGCACCGACCTGGGCGCGTTCAGCACCACCACGACCCCGGCTCCGGTGATCGACGGCTTCAGCCTGAACTTGAACGGTGGTGCGCTGAGCGCCGGCGACTCGTTCAAGGTGACACCGACCCGCGGCGCGGCGGCCGGTATCCAGACCGTGCTCACCGACCCGAAAAAAATCGCAGCAGCAGCACCCCTGACCGGCGTAACCAGTGCCAACAACACCGGCACCTACACCCAGCCGACGCTGACCAGCACCATCGACATCTACAACCCGGCGGCCCAGGCAGAAATGCAGACCGCGCTCAAGTACTCGACACCGGTCAAGCTGGTGTTCGGGGCGGCCAGCGGCGGTAGCCAGACCTACAACATGGTCGATGCCAAGGGTAACTCGATCGGCACCGGCACCATCGTTCCCGGCCAGAGCAACACCTTGAACCTGAAAGTGGGCATGGTCGATGCCAGTGGTGCTCCGGTCATGGACACCAGTGTCACGCCGGCCGTGCAGAAGACCTTCACCGTGCAGACCACAGTCGGTGCCACGCCGGCCAGCGGTGAAAGCTTCACCATCAACCTGACCGGCGCGGCGTCTTCGGACAACCGCAATGCCCAGGCGCTGGTCGGATTGCAAACCAAGCAGACGGTAGACACCGGCACGGCGAGCAAGGGCATCAGCCTGACCGATGCCTACAACAAGCTGGTGACCAACGTCGGCGCCAAGGCAGCCCAAGGCAAGTCCGACAGCGAAGCCACCACGGCGATCCTGGCCAATGCAAAAGGGGCGCGGGATTCGAATTCCGGGGTAGACCTGGACGAAGAAACCGGCAACCTGGTCAAGTACCAGCAGTACTACACCGCGTCTTCGCAGATCATCAAGGCTGCGCAGGAAATTTTCACCACGCTGATCAACAGCCTTTAAGGAGTCGTAATTCATGCGCATTTCCACCGCCCAGTATTACGAAATCACCGCTGCCAATTACCAGCGCAACTTCAACAAGGCCATCGCGACCAGCAATGAAGCCAGCAGCCTGACCCGCATCAATACCGCCGCTGATGATCCGATCGGCGCCGGTCGTTTGCTGCAACTGGGCCAGCAGAGCGCGATGCTTGATCAGTACGGTACCAACATCGAAAGTACCAAGAGTGCATTGAGCCTGCAGGAAACGACGCTCAACTCCATCGGTATCGCCTTGCAGCGCGCCAAGGAACTCGGTCTTGCTGCCAACAACGGCATCGCTACCGACGCGGATCGAAAGGCTTATGCATCAGAGCTTGTGCAGATTCAGCAACAGGTCCTGGGCTTGATGAACTCCCGGGACTCGGCGGGCAACTATCTGTTCTCCGGTTCGAAAACCGATACGCCACCGTACTCGCAGAACGCTGACGGCACCTTCACCTACAACGGTGACCAAAGCAGCATCAACCTGGGCATTGGCGATGGCATGTCGATTGCCACCAATACCACCGGTTGGGACGCTTTCCAGCAGACCATCAACACCAGCCGCACCCAGACCACCATGACCGCTCCGGCAGTGGATGATGGTCGGGTGGTATTGTCCGGTGGCGAGGTCACCTCGAGCTCGACTTACAACAACAAGTTCGCAAGCGGCCAGCCTTATCAGGTCACCTTCCTCAGCAGTACCCAGCTGAAAATTACCGATGCGGCGGGCAACGACGTCACTGCCGAAGCCAGCAAAAACGGTGTGGTCAGCAATACCAGCGGTGCCAACCAGGTGGTGAACTTCCGCGGTGTCGACTTGAAGCTGAACATCAACCTCAAATCGGGTGATGTACCGGACACCGTGATCGCCGGTCATAGCTTCCAGTTGTCGGCCAAACCGGATTCTTTCAATACTTCGCGCAGCCCGGGTAACACCTCGACAGCGGTAATCACTGGCTCCAACGTGACCAACTCGTCGAGCTACACCAATGCCTTCCCGGCGGGTGGGGCGATCCTCAAATTCACCAGCGCCACGGCCTACGATCTGTACGCTGCACCGATCACTGCTGACAGCAGGCCCGTGTCGTCGGGCACCATGACCGCGGGCAATGCAACGGCCGCTGGCGTGACCTTCGCCATCGGTGGCACACCGGCTGCCGGTGATCAGTTTGTGATTCAGGGTAACAATCACCAGACCCAGAACGTACTCGATACCCTGGGACAGATGATTACCGCGTTGAATTCGCCGGTCGACTCCGATCCGGTGATCAAACAGCAGTTTCATGCCGCTATGGATTCGGGCCTGAACAACCTGAACAGTGCCGTGAATCAGATTGGTACTGCCGTCAGTTCGATCGGCGCTCGAGGCCAGTCGCTGGATAATCAAACCGCGACCAACGAGAGCCTGACGCTGGCCAATACCACCAGTCAGTCGTCGATTCGCGACTCTGACCCGGCAGAAGTCATGACGCGCCTGACCTTGCAGCAGACCATGTTGCAGGCCGCACAGCTGGCGTTCAGCAAGATTTCCCAGTTGGGCTTGTTCAACAAGATCTGACGGTCGTCGGGCGCATCGGCTCCCGATTGCCTCATTACTTCAGTATTTATCCGTCTTTTTTGCGGTTTCGAAGGGCTCGCTTTTCTGGGCGGGCTCGCACCGCCTGTGAGCCCGCCGTGAATTCACTCCCGCTTGTCAGCCTGGTCATTCCCGCCTTCAATCCACGCTTTTTCGAACGTGCGCTGCACTGTGCCGTGAGTCAGGGGTACGCCAATCTCGAGATCATTGTGTGTGACGACAGTCGCGGCAACGAGATTGAGAGCATTGTCACGGCACAGGTTGAGCAGTCGGGTGTAGCGGTGCGTTATGTGCGCAACCCGCGCACGCTCGGGTTGGTGGGGAACCTGCATCGGTGTCTGGACGAGGCGCAGGGCGAGTTCATCAAGTTCCTGTGTGATGATGATCAGTTGTTTGCCTCGTGCATAGAATTCCAGGCTCAGTTGCTGATCGATAACGAGGATGTGAGTCTGGCGCTGGCTCAACGCATGCTTTGGGATGCCAACGACACGCTGCTGCCATCGCGCCTGATAAACACGCCGCTGTCCCCTATGAGCAGCCTGTTCCATGGGGATGACATGCTGGGGATATTCGACCGTTTTCCGGCCAATATTCTCGGTGGTTTCAGTAATGCGTTGTTCCGCCGTAGTGACGTGCTGGAGCTTTTGCCCGCGTTGACCCAAGAGGGTCATTGTTTTGTCGCCAGTCTCGATTTCGCGCTGTACGTGTGCCTGTTACGACGCGGCAACCTGGCGATGTCCAATCAAGTACTCAGCGTCGAGCGCTTGCATCCGGATCGTCTGAGCAATCAGCAACCGATGAGGGATGCTATTGAGGTTGAGCGTCAATGGCTGTTTCAAATGCTCAAGGCTCGCAGCGGTGAGCAAGCGCCTGCACCGGGATGGGTTCGTTACCTGCCGTTGACCCGCGTTGATGAGTCGCCACGGGTCTGGGAAGAGTTGGCTTTAAGCCACACACTGGGCAATCGGCAGACAACCCAAATTCATCAGGTGGGTATCTTCAGCGAGAGTTTTTCAGAGCTCTATGCGCAGTGGCTGGCATGCCGGACTATCAGTGACGGTCAGCGGCAATTATTGCCGGATACGCAGGCAAGCTGGTCGCATGCCCCCAAGATCGTGCCGATTATCATCGATGAAACGGGCAGTCGTTCAGCGCTGGAGCTCACACTCAACGCGCTCGCTTCGCAGGATTACGCACCGGAATTGACGCTGGTCTTGTCGACATCCTGTACAGAAGCGGCGCTGGATGAGCGGGTTTTTCGCCTGCCGCTCCAGGAAGACTGGCAAGAGCAAATCAATCAGTTGTCGGCGCAGCTGACCGGTGCTGACTGGTTCTATTTGCTGCGTGCAGGCGATCGTCTGGTGGCGCCCGCGTTGCTCATGATGGCCGAACGGATTGCCGCCTCGCCAACGATGACTTGCCTGTATGGTGATGAAGGTGGACTGCGTCAAGGAGAGTCCGCCGAACCGGTTTTCAAGCCGGACTTCAACCTGGATTTGATGCGTGGTTATCCCTATGTCGGCAGGGCACTGGCATTTGAGCGTCAACGTTTTCTCGCGCTCGGCGGTTTAGACTCCTCGCACGGGGAGCTGGCGCCTCACGATGTGCTATGGCGCATGGTCGAGAGCGATGGTGTGCAAGCCGTCGGCCACATTGCAGAAGTGTTGATGGAGTCGGTATTCGACTTCGGCAAGTGGTTGTCCTCGCCTGCGGTGCTGGAAGGCAACCCGTTATTACTGAAAGCGCACCTGCAACGTTTGGGCATTGCCCATGAGATTCGCAGCGACAGCTCTGCTCTGCTCAATCGTGTCGATTACCAGCATGCGTATCGGCCGCTGGTGTCGATCATCATTGTCAGCAAAGACCAGACTGTCGCCATGCAGCGCTGCGTCGAAAGCTTGCTGGAGAAGACCACTTACGGCGAATACGAGCTGCTTCTCGTCGATAACGGCAGCGAGAGCGTCGAAGCCCGAATCTGGCTTGAGGGTATGGCGCAACTTGGTTCCGAGCGGATCCGCGTGCTTGTGTATCCACAGCAGGGCAATGATGCTGCGGTGCGCAATTTCGCTGCCAGGCACGCCCGGGGCGAATATGTCCTGATGCTCAATCCTTACACGGTGATCACCCAGGATGACTGGCTGGCAGAACTGCTCAATCACGCGCAACGCCCGGAAGTCGGGGTGGTCGGCGCCAAGCTGTTCGACCCGGATGGACGAGTAGCGCATGCGGGCCTGATACTCGGTCTGCATGGGCCCGCCGGGTCGCCGTTTTATGGCGAGTCTTTGCAGGCGGCCGGCTACATGAACCGATTGCAGGTCGCTCACGATTTGAGCGCTGTCGGCGGTGATTGCCTGATGGTACGCAAAGCGGTTTTTGAGCAGGTTGGTGGTCTGGATGAGCAGGGCTTGGCGCAGTCCCTGAACGAGGTGGATCTTTGCCTGCGCGTCGGTCAGGCCAACTACCTGGTGGTCTGGACACCGCATGCTCGACTGGCTTTAGGGGCTCAGCCCGTGCAGGAAGCCGATGCGACTTTGCGTAACCTGGAACAGGAATTGTTCTATAAGCGCTGGCTGCCAATAATCGCTCGCGATCCGGCATACAGCGCCAACTTGTCACTGAATGGATTGGGCAGAACCAGTTTTATTCTTGAGCCGGGTCAGATTGATGGCTGGAGCCCGTTTTCAACAGCGCAATTGCCCAATATCCTCGCCTTGCCGGCAAACGCTACCGCCGTCGGGCACTACCGCGTGACTCAGCCGTTAATCGAGCTTGAAGCTGCCGGAAGAGTCCAGGGGAAAATTCATTACCTCATGCCGTCCATCATTGAGATTGAGCGTCAGTCACCTGACGTTATCATCATCCAGGGCAGGTACTCTGAATGGCTGATTAATGATATTCCGCTGCTGCGAACCTATTCCAATGCGCGGCGAATCTATGAACTGGATGACTATGTCATCAATGTCCCGCATCGCAATGCGCACAAGCGCAACCTGCCGGCCAAGGAGGACATGGAGAAGCTGGTTCGGCGTGGCGTCGGTATGTGCGATCGCGTAGTAGTGTCTACCGAGTCGCTCGGTGATGCGCTGTCGAGCATGCATAGCGACATTCGTGTCGTCCCGAACATGCTGGCCAAGCATCTGTGGAGCGATATGCGCAGCCAGCGTCGGACCTCGAAAAAGCCGCGGGTCGGCTGGGGCGGCGGTACCAGTCACCACGGTGACCTGGCAGTGATCGCCGACGTGGTTCGCGAATTGGCCAATGAAGTCGACTGGGTGTTCTTCGGCATGTGCCCGGATGATTTGCGTCCGTATATGCATGAATTCCACGGTGTGATCGGGCTGGATGTCTACCCGGCGAAACTGGCCAGTCTGAACCTCGATCTGGCATTGGCGCCGCTGGAATTTCACATTTTCAACGACTGCAAGAGCAACCTGCGTTTGCTCGAGTACGGCGCTTGCGGTTTTCCGGTGATCTGCTCCGACACCAAGGCTTATAGCGGTTACTTGCCGTGCACGCGGATCAAGACCAACACCACCGATGAATGGCTGCAAGCGATCCGCATGCACCTGTCCGACCCGGATGCCAGCTACCGAATGGGTGATGAGTTACGTGAAGTGGTGATGCGCGACTACGTATTGCATGGCGATAACTTGCGCTATTGGGAAGAAGGCTGGTTGAGTGACTGATTGCGTCACGTGTGATCCGTTCAAAACAGGCGACTCTTGAGTCGCCTGTTTTTTGCGCTCTCGCAATGGCATCTACATTACACCCGTCGCGCGCAGCAAAGAGCTGGCGCGTTTCCTGCAGGTTCCCTCTAATTCGCCATAAAACGAGCATTGGCGGCCTGATCGACAGGGCCCGTATCGGCGTTGAGCGTTTTATCCAGATGACCCACAAAAGCCTGATACGGCTGGGTTGGGACCTCTGATGAACAAGAGGGAAAGGGGATGAAGGCAGTTATTTTGGTGGGTGGCCTGGGCACGCGCATCAGTGAGGAGTCACACCTCAAGCCAAAGCCGATGATCGAGATCGGTGGCAAGCCAATTCTCTGGCACATCATGAAGCAGTACTTCGCCCTCGGCATCCACGACTTTGTGATTTGCCTGGGCTGCAAGGGCTACGCCATCAAGGACTTCTTCGCCAACTACTTCCTGCATACCTCTTACGTCACCTATGACATGTGCAACAACCGCATGGACGATTTTGAAGTCGATCAGGTCATTCACAGCAAGCTGCTGATCACCGTCGCGCCGGATGGCTATTTGCATCGCGTGCGGTAACGGGCAGACATCATTGGTTTTTTCGGCGATTTGCCGTTCTGGGGATATGTATGCAAGGCGAGAATAATTCTGGACACGGGTTGGCACTCAACGAACAGTTGACTGTGGTGTTGATGTCTCATGAGCGGCCGGCATTTTTGCGTCGGGCGACGCATTTCTACAGCGGCCTGCCCTGCAGGATTCTGGTGCTGGACTCGTCGACCGAAGAGCTGTCAGGTATGACTGGCCAGTACGCGAATGTGGATTACCAGCATGTGCCCCAATACGGGTACTGGAGCAAACGAGCCAAGCTGGCCTTTGGTGTAGAGCAAGTGACCACGCCGCTCATGGTGTTTGCCGCGGACGATGACTTCCATGTGCATGATGCCCTGCACGAAGCCGTAGCCTTCATGGAGGCCAATCCCGACTACGCCCTGTGCCACGGTTACACATTGATGTACCAGGCGCAGGCCAATAGCGTCAGTTACTTCCGGCGTGACAAGAAAGTCTGCGAGGACTATTGCGCCGATCACCCTCAGGATCGCTTGTTGGAATACATGCAGCAGTACCTCCCGCCTTTCTATGCGGTCCAGCGCACGGCCCTGGTTCGTGACTGGTACGAAGTCCTGCCGCACGAGACTTCCTTGCAGTGGCAGGAAGTCGGTCACACCTATTACATGCTGGCGCGGGGCAAGGCGCGAGTTCTGTCGATCCCGTATTCTGTGCGTGAGCTGAACTGCGGCCACTCGGATCACCGCACCGAGATATTCCACTCGCTGGCTCATAACGACGCCAGGACGGTCGCCGAGCGTGAAGCCTTTGCCGCGTACCTCGCCGGCCTATCTACACAGATCGAGGTGCTGGAACCGGAGCATGGAAAACAGTTTGCATTGCAGTGCTTCGAAGCCTTGGCTGATGGTTTGCGCACAGGTCGGGCATTGGCTGTCGAGTCGATCTTCGAATCAAGCTGGTCGAATGTCGAAACAGGTCCCGTGCGCCGTTTCGGTCCCAAGCAGTACGTCGAAATGCCGTTCTATAACCAGTTTTTTTTCGATCACTTGACCCAGTTGGAATTCCTGTTGCACGCCATGCCGGCCGGTCGCCTTCAGCTTCAGGCCCTTGAGGGCATCTGGACCCGCCAGGAGAACCTCATGCTGGCGCGTAACAATGACACGCCGGAAAGTGTGGTCGAGCGTTTGTGGCAGGCCCACGACACCAACGTGTTCAATTGCACGTTGGTTAAGCGTCTGGCGGTCCAATTGGAACTGCTGGGTGAAGACGAGGAGGCGCAGACACAGCGTGACTGGGCTGCACGTCTTGAGGCCGTATCAGTCGAGGGTAATCGTGCGACGTTCGACAAAATGCACTCCGGGCGACTGCTGAAGTGGCTCGACGCCCGTCAGCCCGATGCCAGGGAGCTTGAGTCGATTACCCAACATCTGGCGGCAAACGACGGTGGTCCACAGTTCGGTGTTTTCTTGCTGGACCTGGACAACGACATCAGCAAGGTGCAAGCCACGCTCGATAGCCTGCTTGAGGGCCACAGCAAAGCATTCAAAGTGGTGGTCTTCACCACGGGTGAACCACCGGTGGCCACCACGGCGCAAAACACCCTGCACTTTGTCCGCGTTACCCGAACCAACTACGTCGACAAGCTGAACCTGAGCGCCGAACAATCGCCATGCGACTGGGTGCTGCTGACGCAAGCGGGCGACGAGTTCACTGCCGGCGGCCTGTTGCGTGCCAGTCTGGAACTGATGTCTGCCGCTGACGTTCGCGCGGTCGCCACCGATGAAATCCAGCGCAAGGACGATGGTGCACTGGTGGACGTGTTCCGGCCCGGCTTCAATCTGGATCTGCTGCAAAGCGTGCCAGCGCTGATGGCGCGTCATTGGCTGATTCGTCGTGAGGTCTTGATCGAGGCGGGTGGCTACCAGGCCGATTTCAGCAACGCTCTGGAATTCGACCTGCTCCTGCGCGTTATCGAGCAGGGTGGTCTTGGCGGCCTGGCTCATCTCGACGAACCGTTGCTGATCACCCAGGCGCCAGTGCTGGAAGAGAACGCCGACGAGCGTCAGGCATTGCTGCGCCATCTGGGCAATCGCGGTTACAAGGCCAAAATCACCTCGGCGATGCCGGGCACGTATCAAGTGGATTATCGCCATACGGAACGCCCGCTGGTGTCGATCATTCTGGCGGCGGGTGACGATCTGCCGGCGCTGCAACGCTGCCTGGAAGGGGTGTTGCTGCGTACCCGCTACCTCCAGTACCAAGTGTTGATCGCGGTCAATTCAAATCAGTCGGCCGAGGTCAATGACTGGCTCGGTGCATACCACCATCCGAAAGTGCACATCCTGCGAGCTGACCGTCCGTTGAGCGAGGTGGCGCTGTATAACGCAGCCAGCCAGCAGGCGCAGGGCGAGTACCTGGTGCTGCTGGATGTTGAGGCTGAACTTGTAAATTCGAACTGGATCGAGACATTGCTCAACCACGCACAGCGTCCAGAGGTTGGTGTCGTCGGTGCCAAGTTGATCGATCGCAACAACGAAGTCTCTCAGGCTGGTTTGATTCTGGGGCTCAACGGTGGTGTCGGTTCGGCGTTCATCGGTGAGAAACATGACGCTGAGGGCTACCTGTATCGGTTGGCGCTTGAGCAGAACTACTCTGCCGTATCGAAGGCCTGTCTGATGGTGCGCAAAGAGCTGTTCGATGTCTTGGGTGGCCTGGACAGTGAAAGCTTCGCCGACGGCTTCAGCGACGTTGACCTGTGTCTCAAGACGGGTCAGGCCGGTTACCTCACCGTCTGGACGCCGCTGGTTCGCGTGTTCCATTCAGGCAAGGTTGCACAAGCGCCACAAGCCCTTGCTGCGTTGCGTGAAAAATGGTCCGCCCACTTCGCTCAGGACCCGGCCTACAACGCCAACCTGGCATTGACCGGCAAAGGTTTTGCCCTGGGTGAAGGTACGTCGGTTAACTGGGCACAACTGCTCGTTTAAACCTGGCTCACGGGTATAAAGGTCCAAGGCAGGTCAACGCCCAATCGATTTTCATTTCAGGCGGCACGGGGTCGTTCTGGCGTTATTTCATCCGTCGCTTGCTGGAGCAATACCAGCCGCGGCGGGTGGCGTGGACGCCGGTTTCTCACTGGAGACGGAGGAAATGGCGAGTCTGGTTATCAAGACCGAGCGCGCCTGGCAGGCTTAGGGGCAGGTGAATTACGGGGTGGCCGATGTCGAGCGCAACTCCTTGGTATACCGCCGCTCGTTGTGTGTCACCGAGGATATAGTCGCTGGCGAGCCCTTTAAAAGCACCAATCTACGTGCCATTCGTCCGGGACTTGGGTTGTCCCCCAAACATGCTTCAAACCTTCTGGGACGACGCGCCCGTCAGGCTATCAAGCGTGGAACGCCGATGGATTGGTCGTTGGCCTGATAACCCATAACCGGGGTGAATCGGCAAAATAGCGTGACCTGAGAGTCAGAACGCGCATCTTCACTGTATTGTATTAACCGGGAAGACGGCGCCTGGGTCTTTATCAGGTCCGGTGATAGCCCTTTACGCTTCCCGCTGTCGCCCTCCAGGCGATAGACAATCTTGGTTTGTCGGCGCCCCTCGATTCCTTGCGGGTGGTGGTATTGGGCTGTTTATTATTGGGAAGCCGTAATGATTGGCATAAAAAGCATTGCGAGCTACGTTCCTGTAGCCGGCGTGGACAATTACGCACAAGGTGCAAAATTCGAAAAGGATGAAGAATTCATCCTGGGCAAGATCGGTTCGGCTTTTCTGCCACGCAAAGGCCTCGAGCAGGAAACTTCCGATCTGTGCGTTGAGGCAGCCAATGCGCTGTTTGCCAGCAACCCTGATCTGAAACGTGAATCCATCGATGCGCTGATCGTCGTCACCCAGAACGGTGATGAGGAAGGACTTCCACACACGGCGGCCATCGTGCAGGACAAGCTCGGCCTGTCGACCAATGTCGCAGCGTTCGATATTTCTCTGGGCTGTTCCGGCTACGTTTACGGTATCTACGCAATCAAGGGTTTCATGGAGGCTGCCGGCCTGAAAAATGGCCTGTTGATCACGGCCGACCCGTATTCGAAGATCGTCGATCCGGAAGATCGCAATACCACGATGTTGTTTGGCGATGCCGCCACTGCCACGTGGTTGGGTGAAGACCCGACCTGGGCACTGGGCAAGGCCAAATTCGGCACCGATGGTTCCGGCGCTCCTCACCTGAAAGTCACCGACGGTGTGTTCTTCATGAACGGTCGTCAGGTGTTCAACTTCGCTCTGCTCAAAGTGCCGGCGCATTTGCATGAGTTGCTGGGAGAGTCGGAACTGAAGGCTGACGATATCGATGCATTCTGCATTCACCAAGGCAGTGCGGCGATTGTCGATGCAGTGGCGCGGCGCTTTGAGGAGTGCCCGGAGAAGTTCATCAAGGACATGGTCGAGACCGGTAACACCGTGTCGTCGAGCATTCCATTACTGCTAGAAAAACACATGCTGGACTCCAACTGGAAGCGCGTTGCGCTCAGTGGTTTCGGCGTTGGGCTGTCCTGGGGCTCGGCAATTATCTATCGACCTGAATGAAGTTCTTTTCATAACAAAGGCCGGTACAAAAAAGCGTTCAAGGGTTAGCCTTGAGCGCTTTTTTTGCTTTAGATGAATGCAAGACACCCTGCCGCTAGACGCCCTCCACTGCATGTCTGCGGCACGGGTCTTGGGGACCTGCCGTTGGTACTTCGGGAGCGGTCCGGGCTTGAGCGTTACATCGCGGGGTATCCGCAGGTGAGTTTCCTCAACAGCAGTCGGGCAGGGGGGATGATTGTCGAGGCGGCGTTGACCATGGTCGATGTGTTCGATGAAGTGCAGACATTGGTGTTGTGCGCGCCGAAAGACGTTCGACGGTCGTGGACAAAATTGCTGAAAAACGTTGCGGTTTAACATCGATCGAACGCACTGGCCTGCGGGTTTGCGCCGTGAACGGTTTTATGACGTCATTTTTTTAGTGGTTGAGGGGGCGCTAAGCCCTTGTTTTCTAGGGGGTGGCAGGGTGATGGCAATTTTTTTCAAAAAAGCCCTCAAGCAACCTGCCAACCCGACGATAACTATTACGAAGGTTCTCTAGGCCATACCCGGCGGTTGCCAGGGCCGGAAGCCGCAGTACCCAACCAACGAGGAATTCGTCATGGCTTTAACAGTAAACACTAACACCACGTCGTTGAACGTTCAGAAGAACCTGAACCGTGCCTCCGATGCGCTTTCGACCTCGATGCAGCGCCTGTCTTCCGGCCTGAAAATCAACAGCGCCAAAGACGACGCCGCCGGCCTGCAGATCGCAACTCGCATGACCTCGCAGATCCGTGGTGGTACCCAGGCTATCCAGAACGCCAACGACGGTATCTCCGTAGCTCAGACCGCTGAAGGCGCGCTGCAAGCTTCGACCGACATTCTGCAGCGTATGCGTGAACTGGCTGTTAAAGCACGTAACGGCACCAACGGCACTGCTGACCAGACCGCTACCAACTCCGAATTCGCTCAGATGTCTGACGAATTGACCCGTATCTCGGCTTCCACCAACCTGAACGGCAAAAACCTGCTGGACGGTTCGGCTGGTGTTGTGACTCTGCAAGTGGGTGCAAACACTGGTTCGGCTAACCACATCGACTTGACCCTGACTGGCAAGTTCGACGCCACCAGCCTGTCTGTAAACAGCGGTGCTGTTGCTCTGACCGGCGCTTCCCCAAGTGCTGCTGCTGTCGCAATCGACAACGCAATCACCGCGATCGACGCTGCAATTGCGACCATCAACTCCACCCGTGCTGACCTGGGTGCTTCGCAAAACCGTCTGACCAGCACCATCTCCAACCTGCAAAACATCAACGAAAACACCACTGCTGCACAGGGTCGCGTACAAGATACCGACTTCGCCGCAGAAACTGCGAACCTGACCAAGCAGCAAACTCTGCAACAGGCTTCCACCGCTGTTCTGGCCCAGGCTAACCAGCTGCCATCCGCTGTACTGAAACTGCTTCAGTAATATCGGAGCGGGTTTTGGCGGGGGAGTGCGCTTGCGTGCTCTCTCGCTTTTTACTTTCTAGGAGGTGATGGTCATGGACATGAGCGTAAAGCTGAATTTGTCTTATCCGGCCGCGAAACCGGCAGCCAGTGTGACCGATAAACCGGCTGACAAACCTCGCGCCGACGCCATCCAGGCTGTCGCTGGAAGTAGTAGTTCGGATTCGGACAGTTCGGACAGTTCGGACAAATTGAAAGTGGCCGTTCAGGAAATCGAAAAGTTCGTCCAGTCGGTCAAGCGTAATCTTGAATTTTCCATCGACGAAACATCTGGTCAGGTCGTCGTCAAGGTGATTGCCAGCGAGTCTGGTGAAGTGGTTCGGCAGATTCCGTCTGCGGAAGCTTTGAAGTTGGCTGAAAGCCTGCACAACGCCCGCAGCGTTTTGTTCGATACCAAAGCCTGACACTGGCATGAAACGTGTTTGCATGATCATTGATTGCGTCTAGTAGTCAAATGACCGGCGACACACAAAGAGGGAGAGGCACATGGCAAGTCCAATTTTACCAGGGTCGGGACTAGGATCCGGTCTAGACATCGGTGCGATCGTGACCGCGCTGGTCAACTCCGACAAGTCGGCCAAACAGACGCAAATTGATACCCAGACTAAAGCCAACACGCTGAAAATCTCCGGTGTCGGTTCCTTGAAAAGCGCTCTGGCGGCATTCCAAGCCTCTCTAAAAAATCTTAACAGCACGACGAGTCCTGCGTTTTCAGGCTATACAGCGACTTCGAGCAATACCTCGATTCTGTCTGCTACCTCCAATAACACTGCGGTCTCGGGTTCCTACAGCGTTATTGTGCAAAACCTGGCCACAAGCTCGAAAGTAGCCAGTGCAGCTTTTGAAGACGGTGCTGCCAGTGCCATTTCGGCTGGCACTCTGACAATCACTCAGAATGGCACGCCTTACAATGTGGTAATTCCAGCGAATGCAACCTTGCAGACTACTCGGGATGCCATCAACTCCGCGCAAGCGAGCAATGGTATTTCGGCCAACATCGTGACCGATAGTGACGGTTACTCGCGCCTGGTTATCAGCTCGAACAAGACTGGCTCGGGTTCCGACTTGAAGGTCGACGGTATCCCCGAGCTGGAAATCGACGGTACTTTGCCGATGGGGGCCAATCCATCTCGTACTGATTCGGGTGCTGTGAACGGCGTCGCCATGGATGCAACTCTGTCCATCGACGGTTTGTCGGTCACCAGTAAAAGCAATACGGTTTCCGGTGCGATCAGCGGCTTGACACTCAACCTGACGTCCGTGAGTCCCGGGGCAGTCGGGAGCCAGACTGCCGCTGTCGTCACCGTCGGGACGAACACCACAGGTTTGCAGACATCGATCAAGTCGTTCGTTGATGCCTATAACACCCTGAAAAAAACCATCGACTCCCTGTCAAAGGCGACAGCGGATGCAGATGGTAACCTGACTGTTTCCGCCGCATTCACCGGCGACTCGTTGCCGCGATCGCTGATTGCAGACATGCGTGGCGTGCTGACTGCTCCGGGTGCGGGCGGGCAATTGTCGGTGCTGTCGCAGTTGGGGGTGATGACGAACGGACTTACGGGTGACCTGGCGTTCGACACGACTGCCTTCACCAACGCCATGGCAACCAACGGCATGAGTGGTCAGGTACAGCAGTTGTTCACTGGCACCGACGCAAGTAACGGTCTGCTGACCCGTATGAGTAATGCGGTGGATCCGTATGTCAAGACAGGTGGCTTGCTCGATCAGCGCAATACCAACCTGCAATCTGTCGCCAAGAATATTTCGACGCAGCAAGCGGCGCTGGATCTGCGTGTCACCAACCTGACCGCAACGTTGACCGCCAAGTACAACGCGATGGACTTGCTGGTGGGGCAAATGAAGGCTACGGCCAGCAACATTACCGGCTTCTTCGCGACATTGAACGCGCAGAAGTCCAATAACTAGTCATGAATGAATGACAAAAACCCGGCTGCGCTTTTTTGCGTGCGCCGGGTTTTTGTCTTCTGATCTAAAGTTTTTTGACTCGCTGACGATACACTGGGTATACGAGTCTTTGTGGCAATGAGGTAGAACATGAATCCAATGTTAGCCCTTCGGCAATATCAGAAAGTGGGTGCGCACGCCCAGACCTCCGAAGCGAGTCCGCACCGCTTGGTGCAAATGCTGATGGAAGGTGGGCTGGACCGTATTGCTCAGGCCAAAGGTGCCTTGGAGCGCAAGGACATTCCTGGCAAGTGCGTGTCGATCAGCAAGGCCATTGGCATCATCGGTGGCTTGCGCGAAGGTCTGGATCTTGAAAACAGCGCAGATGCCGTGGGCGAGCTCGACCGCCTTTACATCTACATGATGAAGCGCTTGGTCGAGGCAAACATCAAGAGCGATCCGAAGATCCTCGATGAGGTCGCTGGCTTGCTTCGAACAGTGAAAGAAGGCTGGGACGGTATTGCTGAGCCAGGTCCGCAGTTCTAAGGAGATCGCCATGAGTCTTGTATTGCAGCGAATAGAACACACTCGTGAAGCGCTGGTCGGTGCCCTGGCCGAGCGCAACTGGGAAGCTATCGGTCAATTGGACCTGGATTGCCGTTCCTGCATGGAAGACGTCTTGAGCGAGGCTTCGCTGGACGAGGAGGTTCTGCGCAGTAATCTTGAGGAGTTGCTGTATGTCTACAAGCAGCTGCTTGAGGTGGCGATGGGGGAGAGGCAGGCGATAGTCGACGAAATGTCTCAGATCCAGCAAGCGCGGAACGCGGCAAAGGTTTACCATCTGTTTGGTTAATTAACCCCAAGTTAATCCAGACATGTGCGCCATAAATTTGACTGTGCACGGTTTTTTGACTTAACTAGTGGCTGGTTCCAGAATTCAGTCGTCTTCAGGCATATCAGGCCTGCAAGCGTTTAGCTTGCCCCAGCATTTTGGGCATTGAGTTGACTAGGGAAGTTGCTATTGCATGTGGCGTGAAACCAAAATTCTGCTGATTGATGACGATAGCGTCCGCCGCCGCGACCTGGCGGTGATTTTAAATTTTCTCGGCGAAGAAAATTTACCCTGCGGTAGCCATGACTGGCAGCAGGCTGTCGGCTCTTTGTCGTCAAGTCGTGAAGTAATCTGTGTCCTGATCGGGACGGTCAATGCTCCTGGTGCACTTCTGGGCTTGCTAAAGACACTCTCGACCTGGGATGAGTTCCTTCCGGTTTTGTTAATGGGCGATAATTCTTCCATTGACCTGCCGGAGGACCAGCGTCGCCGGGTGCTTTCGACCCTCGAAATGCCGCCCAGCTACAGCAAGCTGCTCGACTCGCTGCATCGTGCCCAGGTCTATCGCGAGATGTACGACCAGGCCCGCGAGCGCGGTCGTCATCGCGAACCCAACCTTTTCCGCAGTCTTGTCGGCACCAGCCGGGCGATCCAGCACGTCCGCCAGATGATGCAGCAAGTCGCCGACACCGATGCCAGCGTGCTGATACTCGGTGAGTCCGGCACCGGCAAGGAAGTGGTTGCGCGCAACCTGCATTACCATTCCAAGCGCCGCGAAGCGCCGTTCGTGCCGGTCAACTGCGGGGCGATCCCGGCCGAGTTGCTGGAAAGCGAATTGTTCGGTCATGAGAAGGGCGCCTTCACCGGGGCAATCACCAGCCGTGCCGGTCGATTCGAGCTGGCCAACGGCGGCACCCTGTTCCTCGACGAAATCGGCGACATGCCGCTGCCGATGCAGGTCAAGCTGCTGCGCGTATTGCAGGAGCGCACCTTCGAGCGCGTGGGCAGCAACAAGACCCAGAGCGTCGACGTGCGCATCATTGCCGCGACCCACAAGAATCTCGAAAGCATGATCGAGATCGGCACTTTCCGCGAAGACCTGTACTACCGCCTGAATGTGTTCCCGATCGAGATGGCGCCGCTGCGAGAGCGCGTCGAGGACATCCCGCTGCTGATGAACGAGCTGATCTCGCGCATGGAGCACGAGAAGCGCGGCTCGATCCGTTTCAACTCGGCGGCGATCATGTCGCTGTGCCGGCATGGCTGGCCGGGCAACGTCCGCGAACTGGCCAACCTGGTGGAACGCATGGCGATCATGCATCCATACGGCGTGATCGGCGTGGTCGAGTTGCCGAAGAAATTCCGCTACGTCGACGATGAAGACGAGCAAATGGTCGACAGCCTGCGCACCGATCTGGAAGAGCGCGTGGCCATCAACGGTCATACGCAGGACTTCACCGCCAACGCCATGTTGCCGCCGGAGGGCCTGGACCTGAAGGACTACCTCGGTGGCCTGGAGCAAGGGTTGATCCAGCAGGCGCTGGATGATGCCAACGGCATCGTGGCGCGCGCGGCCGAGCGCCTGCGTATTCGTCGTACCACGCTGGTGGAAAAGATGCGCAAGTACGGCATGAGCCGACGCGATGGAGACGAACAGGCGGATGATTGACGCCTGTTTTTCAACCCATTCATTTATAGGAAGTTTTTTTTAGGCATGGGTATTGCTTTGTCCCTCGCAACGTTCCGTTTCACTGACGGTCAGCCAAGCGAGAGAGCACCATGCCCCCATCCGCCCAGATATCTCCTGCCTCAGATGCTTTTGGGGATGCTTCGCGGCAACCGTCGTCCGTAGAGCAGGCGAGCCGTCTGGGTCTTGAGCAGGCATTCGCGCTGTTCAATCAGATGTCCAGTCAGTTGACCGATTCCTACAGCATGCTTGAAGCTCGGGTAACCGAGCTCAAGGGTGAGCTGGCGGTGGTTAGCGCCCAGCGCATGCAGGAGCTGGCGGAAAAAGAACGCCTGGCCAACCGCCTGCAGAATCTCCTTGATCTGTTACCCGGCGGTGTCATCGTCATTGACGCCCAGGGCATCGTGCGCGAAGCCAACCCGGCGGCGTGCGAGTTGCTGGGCCTGCCGCTGGACGGTGAGTTGTGGCGCCACGTCATTGCCCGCTGTTTTGCGCCGCGCGAAGACGATGGCCATGAGGTCTCCCTCAAGGATGGCCGGCGTCTGTCGATCGCCACGCGCTCGCTGGACGCCGAGCCTGGCCAGTTGGTGTTGCTCAATGACCTGACCGAAACCCGCCATCTGCAGGATCAATTGGCTCGTCATGAGCGTCTGTCGTCGTTGGGGCGCATGGTCGCTTCCCTGGCTCATCAGATACGCACGCCGCTGTCCGCCGCGTTGCTGTACGCCAGTCATTTGACCGAGCAAGCGCTGCCGGTGGCTACCCAGCAGCGTTTTGCCGGGCGTCTCAAGGAGCGCCTGCACGAGCTCGAGCACCAGGTGCGCGACATGCTGGTGTTTGCTCGTGGTGAGCTGCCGCTGACCGATCGCATAACCCCTGGCCAACTGATGCAATCGCTGCAGGCGGCCGCACTGACCCATGTGCAGGATCTGCCGATCCGCTGGCAGTGCGACAGTCATTCGGGGGAGTTGCTGTGCAATCGCGACACCCTGGTCGGCGCGATCCTCAACCTGATCGAGAACGCCATTCAGTCCGGTGCCGGTCAATTGCGCCTGAAGATTCACCTCTACACCCGCGGCAACACCCTGCGCCTGTGTGTCAGTGACAGTGGCTCGGGTATCGATGCCGCGGTTCTGGCGCGATTGGGCGAACCCTTTTTTACCACCAAGACCACCGGTACAGGTCTTGGTCTGACCGTGGTCAAGGCGGTGGCCCGTGCGCATCAGGGAGAATTGCAGCTGCGTTCGCGGCTCGGTCGCGGCACTTGCGCGCAGGTGATCCTGCCGCTGTTCAGCAACGCTCAGGGAGCGGAGTGACATTGATGGGCATCAAGGTTCTGTTGGTCGAGGACGACCGTGCGTTGCGCGAGGCACTGGCTGATACGCTGTTGCTCGCGGGGCACGATTACAAGGCGGTGGGTTCGGCGCAAGAGGCGCTGGTAGCTGTCGGTGATGAGGCTTTCAGTCTGGTGATCAGTGACGTCAATATGCCAGGCATGGACGGCCACCAGTTGCTGGGCATGCTGCGGGCGCGGCAGCCACAGTTGCCGGTGTTGCTGATGACGGCTCACGGTGCGGTCGAGCGTGCGGTCGATGCGATGCGCCAGGGGGCGGCGGACTACCTGGTCAAGCCATTCGAACCCAAGGCGTTGCTCGATCTGGTGGCGCGCCATGCCCTGGGCAGTCTTGGCCTGGCCGAGGGTGAGGGACCGGTAGCGTTCGAGCCGGCGAGCGCGCAGTTGCTCGAGCTGGCGGCACGGGTTGCGCGCAGTGATTCCACGGTGTTGATCTCGGGTGAATCGGGCACGGGCAAGGAGGTGCTGGCGCGTTACATCCATCAGCATTCTCATCGGGCCAGTCAGCCGTTCATTGCGATCAACTGCGCCGCGATCCCGGACAACATGCTTGAAGCGACGTTGTTCGGTCACGAGAAGGGTTCCTTTACCGGCGCCATTGCCGCGCAAGCCGGCAAGTTCGAGCAGGCCGACGGCGGCACTCTATTGCTCGACGAAATTTCCGAAATGCCCCTGGGGCTCCAGGCCAAATTGTTGCGCGTGCTGCAGGAGCGCGAGGTCGAGAGGGTTGGCGCGCGTAAACCGATCGCGCTGGATATTCGCGTGGTGGCAACCACCAACCGCGACCTGGCGGGTGAAGTGGCGGCGGGGCGCTTTCGCGAAGACCTCTATTATCGCCTGTCGGTGTTTCCGCTGGCCTGGCGTCCGCTGCGTGAGCGCACCGCTGACATTCTGCCGTTGGCCGAGCGCCTGTTGGCCAAACACGTCAATAAAATGAAGCATTCGGCTGCCAGATTGTCGCCCGAGGCTCAGGCGTGCCTGATCGGTTATCCGTGGCCAGGTAACGTGCGTGAACTGGACAACGCGATTCAGCGTGCGCTGATTTTGCAACAGGGCGGTCTGATCCAGCCGCAGGACTTCTGCCTGGCCGGGCCGGTGGCCTGCGCTCCGTTGCCTGTGTTGATTCCGGCGCCGGTGCGGCCTGCGGAGGTCGAGTCCGAGTCGGCCGGTGCGCTGGGTGATGACCTGCGTCGCCGTGAGTTCCAGATGATCATCGATACCCTGCGCGCCGAGCGCGGTCGCCGCAAAGAGGCGGCCGAGCGCCTGGGAATCAGCCCGCGAACCCTGCGCTACAAGCTGGCGCAGATGCGCGATGCCGGCATGGATGTGGAAGCGTATTTGTTTGCCACCTGAAAGTAGATGCACACAACGCCGATCTAAAACTGTGGGAGCGAGCCTGCTCGCGAAGGCGGTGTGTCAGGTACATGAGTGTCGACCGACGCTCCCTCTTCGCGAGCAGGCTCGCTCCCACAGTTTTTTGCGGTGATTTGCGGGCCAAAGAGCTTTTGTTTGGAGTGGCCATGGAGCTGGCACCCTTGTTGCTAACACCTCATGACCCGCCGAGTGAGTGTCAAAAAATTGCGGGTCGTCAAAGAGAGAGACCATGAGCCAAGGTATTGAATTCAATCGGTTGATGCTGGATATGCGCGCCATGCAAATGGATGCCATGTCTGCGCCGAAATCGACTGCCGTCCCTGAAGTGGCGGGCAGCAGCTTTTCCGACATGCTCGGCCAGGCCGTCA
This sequence comes from Pseudomonas sp. GW821-FHT07G06, assembly GCF_058986625.1. Taxonomy (NCBI): domain Bacteria; kingdom Pseudomonadati; phylum Pseudomonadota; class Gammaproteobacteria; order Pseudomonadales; family Pseudomonadaceae; genus Pseudomonas; species Pseudomonas sp. GW821-FHT07G06. The sequence goes on along the minus strand of NZ_JBYSVW010000001.1, from coordinate 294,871 downwards.
ATAAAGTGAACGACACCCAACAGGCTTCCACTCAGTTGGCCAGCGCCTTCGAAATCGGCAAAAGCGGCGTCGACCTGACAGACGTGATGATTTCCTCGCAGAAGGCCAGTGTGTCATTCCAGGCGTTGACCCAGGTGCGCAACAAGCTGGTACAGGCCTACCAAGACATCATGCAGATGCCGGTTTAAAGGACGAGATTGAGTCATGGCAGAAGCAGTCGCCGATAATGTTCCGGCCAAGGCCACTCCAATAGACGGCAAGCCGCCGCTGTTCGGGTTGTCCTTCCTGGAAAACCTCTCCGAGATGACCATGTTGCGTCAGGTGGGCCTGTTGGTCGGTCTGGCGGCGAGCGTGGCGATTGGTTTTGCCGTGGTGTTGTGGTCTCAACAGCCGGACTACCGGCCTCTGTACGGCAGCCTTGCCGGTATGGACGCCAAGCAGGTCATGGATACCCTGGCCTCCGCCGATATTCCGTACACCGTCGAACCCAATTCCGGTGCCTTGCTGGTCAAGGCCGATGACCTGTCCCGTGCGCGGCTCAAGCTCGCGGGTGCTGGTGTCACTCCCAGCGACGGCAACATCGGTTTTGAAATCCTCGACAAGGAACAGGGGCTCGGCACCAGCCAGTTCATGGAAGCGACCCGCTATCGTCGCGGCCTCGAAGGCGAACTGGCCCGCACCATTTCCAGCCTGAACAACGTCAAGGGTGCCCGCGTGCACCTGGCGATCCCGAAGAGTTCGGTGTTCGTGCGCGACGAGCGCAAGCCGAGCGCTTCGGTGTTGGTCGAACTCTATTCCGGTCGCTCCCTCGAGCCAGGCCAGGTCGTGGCGATCATCAACCTGGTCGCGACCAGCGTTCCCGAACTCAGCAAGTCGCAGATCACCGTCGTCGACCAGAAGGGCAACCTGCTCTCGGATCAGGCGGAGAACTCCGAGCTGACCATGGCCGGCAAGCAGTTCGACTACAGCCGCCGCATGGAAAGCATGCTCACCCAACGCGTGCACAACATCCTGCAGCCGGTGCTGGGTAACGATCGCTATAAAGCCGAAGTATCCGCCGATGTGGACTTCAGCGCGGTCGAGTCGACTTCCGAGCAGTTCAATCCGGATCAACCGGCATTGCGCAGCGAGCAGTCGGTGAACGAACAACGTACCGCCAGCAACGGTCCGCAAGGCGTGCCGGGTGCCTTGAGCAACCAGCCGCCATCGCCGGCCTCCGCGCCGCAAACCACGGGCGGCACGCCGGGTGCAGCTGGCATGGTGCAGCCAGGCCAGCCACTGGTTGATGCCAATGGCCAGCAAATCATGGACCCGGCCACCGGCCAGCCGATGCTCGCCCCGTACCCGGCGGACAAGCGTCAGCAATCGACCAGGAACTTCGAACTCGACCGTTCCATCAGCCACACCAAACAGCAGCAGGGCCGGTTGAATCGCCTGTCGGTGTCGGTGGTGGTCGATGATCAGGTCAAGATCAACCCGGCCAACGGCGAAACCACCCGTGCGCCGTGGACCGCCGATGAATTGGCGCGCTTCACACGCCTGGTTCAGGACGCGGTCGGCTTCGATGCCAGCCGCGGTGACAGTGTCAGTGTGATCAACATGCCGTTCTCCGCCGAGCGCGGTGAGGTGATTGCCGATATTCCGTTCTACTCCCAGCCGTGGTTCTGGGACATCGTCAAGCAAGTGCTGGGTGTGCTGTTCATTCTGGTGCTGGTGTTCGGTGTCCTGCGTCCGGTGCTCAACAACATCACCGGTGGTGGCAAAGGCAAGCAGCTGGTCGGTATCGGCAGCGACGTCGAGTTGGGTGGCATGGGCGGTCTGGATGGCGAACTGGCCAACGACCGTGTCAGCCTCGGTGGCCCGACCAGCATTCTGCTGCCGAGCCCGAGCGAGGGTTACGACGCTCAGTTGAACGCAATCAAGAGTCTGGTGGCCGAAGATCCGGGTCGTGTTGCCCAGGTCGTGAAAGAGTGGATTAACGCAGATGAGTGATAACCGAGCCGTTGCCGCCAAACTGTCCAAGGTCGACAAGGCCGCAATCCTGTTGCTGTCCCTGGGCTCCACCGACGCGGCCCAGGTGCTGCGCCACATGGGCCCCAAAGAGGTTCAGCGCGTGGGCGTGGCCATGGCCCAGATGGGTAATGTGCACCGCGAGCAGGTCGAGCAGGTGATGAGCGAGTTCGTCGATATCGTCGGCGACCAGACCAGCCTGGGCGTCGGCTCCGACGACTATGTGCGCAAAATGCTCACCCAGGCCCTGGGCGAAGACAAGGCCAACGGCCTGATCGACCGCATCCTGCTGGGTGGCAACACCAGCGGCCTCGACAGCCTGAAGTGGATGGAGCCGCGCGCCGTCGCCGACGTGATCCGTTATGAGCACCCGCAGATCCAGGCGATCGTGGTGGCCTACCTCGATCCGGACCAGGCCGGTGAAGTGCTCGGCAACTTCGACCACAAGGTGCGACTGGACATCATCCTGCGCGTGTCCTCGCTGAACACCGTGCAACCGGCGGCCCTGAAAGAACTCAACCAGATTCTCGAGAAGCAGTTCTCCGGCAACTCGAATGCCTCGCGCACCACCCTGGGAGGCATCAAGCGGGCGGCGGACATCATGAACTTCCTCGACAGTTCGATCGAAGGCCAGCTCATGGATTCGATCCGCGAAGTCGACGAAGACCTGTCCGGTCAGATCGAAGACCTCATGTTCGTGTTCAACAACCTGGCCGATGTCGACGACCGCGGCATCCAGGCGCTGCTGCGCGAGGTGTCCTCCGATGTGCTGGTGCTGGCCCTCAAAGGGTCGGACGAAGGCGTCAAGGAGAAGATTTTCAAGAACATGTCCAAGCGTGCCGCGGAACTGTTGCGCGACGACCTGGAAGCCAAGGGCCCGGTGCGCGTCAGCGACGTGGAAACCGCGCAGAAGGAAATCCTCACCATCGCCCGCCGTATGGCCGAAGCCGGAGAAATCGTTCTCGGCGGCAAGGGCGGCGAGGAAATGATCTAACACCATGGTCAAGAATGATGATGCACCCACTGACCTGATCCGGGCCAGGGATGTCAGTGGCTTCGATACCTGGGCGCTGCCCAGTTTCGACCCGCCGGAACCCGAGCCGGAGCCTGAACCGGAACCCGAGCCGCCGGAAATGGAGGAAGTGCCGCTGGAGGAAGTCCAGCCACTGACCCTCGAAGAACTCGAAAGCATTCGTCAGGAAGCCTACAACGAAGGTTTCGCGGTGGGTGAGAAGGAAGGTTTCCACAGCACCACGCTCAAGGTCCGCCAGGAAGCCGAAGTGGCCCTGACCGCCAAGATCGCGGCGCTGGAGCAATTGATGAGCCATCTGTTCGAGCCCATCGCCGAACAGGACACTCAGATCGAAAAGTCCCTGGTCGACCTCGTGCAGCACATCACCAGACAGGTGATCCAGCGTGAACTGGCCATCGACTCGACGCAGATCGAACACGTCATGCGCGATGCACTGAAGCTCTTGCCGCTGGGCGTGGGCAATGTGCGGCTGTACATCAACCCGCAGGATTTCGAACAGGTCAAAGCCCTGCGCGAACGCCATGAAGAAACCTGGCGCATCGTCGAAGACGAGTCGTTGTTGCCTGGCGGTTGCCGGGTCGAGACAGAACACAGCCGTATCGATGCCACGGTGGAAACCCGCGTCGCGCGGGTGATGGACAAGCTGTTCGACCAGTTGCACGAGCAGGCCCTGCACCCGGCCGCGCCTGACCTGAGCCTGGAACTGCCGATCGACAGCAAGCCTGCTGCCGCGCCAGAGCCGGATGCATCCGATGCGCCTTGAACGCACCAGTTTCGCCAAACGCCTGGGCAGCTACGCCGAGGCCACGGGACTGGAGGGCGCACCGATCCTCGAAGGCCGCCTGCTGCGCATGGTCGGCCTGACCCTCGAAGCCGAAGGCCTGCGCGCCGCCATGGGCAGCCGCTGCATGGTCATCAATGACGACAGCTATCACCCGGTGCAGGTGGAGGCCGAGGTCATGGGTTTCTCTGGTAGCAAAGTCTTTCTGATGCCGGTCGGCAGTGTTGCCGGCATCGCCCCCGGTGCCCGTGTGGTGCCCTTGGCCGATACCGGTCGCCTGCCCATGGGCATGAGCATGCTCGGAAGAGTGCTCGACGGTGCCGGTCGTGCACTGGACGGCAAGGGCGGGATGAAGGCCGAAGACTGGGTGCCGATGGACGGCCCGACCATCAACCCGCTCAAGCGCGAGCCGATCAGCGAACCGCTGGACGTGGGCATCCGTTGCATCAATGGCATGTTGACGGTCGGTCGTGGTCAGCGGCTCGGCCTGTTTGCCGGTACCGGTGTCGGTAAGTCGGTGTTGCTGGGGATGATGACGCGCTTTACCGAGGCCGACATTATCGTCGTCGGTCTGATCGGTGAGCGGGGTCGTGAAGTCAAGGAATTCATCGAGCACATCCTCGGTGAAGAAGGACTCAAGCGTTCCGTGGTCGTGGCATCCCCGGCGGACGATGCGCCGCTGATGCGACTGCGCGCCGCCATGTACTGCACGCGCATCGCCGAATATTTCCGCGACAAGGGCAAGAATGTCCTGTTGCTCATGGATTCCCTGACCCGTTTTGCCCAGGCCCAGCGGGAAATCGCCCTGGCCATCGGCGAGCCACCGGCGACCAAGGGCTATCCGCCATCGGTGTTCGCCAAACTGCCGAAACTGGTGGAGCGCGCCGGTAACGCGGAGAAGGGCGGCGGTTCGATCACCGCGTTCTACACCGTGCTGTCCGAAGGCGACGACCAGCAGGACCCGATTGCCGACTCGGCACGGGGTGTACTCGACGGGCACATCGTATTGTCCCGGCGCCTGGCCGAGGAAGGGCACTACCCGGCCATCGATATCGAAGCGTCCATCAGCCGGGTCATGCCGGCGGTGGTATCGCCGGAGCACATGGTTCGTGCGCAATATTTCAAGCAGCTGTGGTCGCGTTATCAACAGAGTCGCGACCTGATCAGCGTCGGCGCCTATGTCGCCGGCGGCGATCGCGAGACCGACCTGGCGATTTCCCTGCAACCGCAACTGGTCAAATACCTGCGGCAGGGCCTCAACGACAGCATCAGCCTGGGTGAAAGCGAAGCGTATCTCGCCTCGATCTTCGCGCCTGCGGCGGGCGGGTAAGCGGTCATGGCCCAGAGTCGGGCAGGAAGGCTGGCGCCGGTGGTGGAAATGGCCGAAAAGGCCGAGAAAACCGCGGTCCAGCGCCTGGGGCACTTTCAAGGGCAGGTTCGCCTGGCGGAAAGCAAGCTCGCCGACCTCGAAGCCTTCCGCCTCGACTATCAGGAACAATGGATCGTACGCGGCAGTGGCGGCGTCTCGGGCCAATGGCTGCTGGGTTATCAGGGCTTTCTCGCGCAGCTGGGCACGGCCATCGACCAGCAGCGGCAAAGCCTGGCCTGGCATCAAAACAACCTGAACAAGGCCCGGGAAACCTGGCAGCAGGCGTTTGCCCGGGTCGAAGGCCTGCGCAAGCTGGTTCAGCGCTATGCCGATGAAGCTCGGGCGCTCGAAGACCGGCGCGAACAAAAGTTGTTGGACGAATTATCCCAGCGCTTGCCACGGCAGGATCAGTATTGAATCGGGTGGACCGCGTTATCGTCCATCGCGGGCAAGCCACGCCCCCACAGGGTTTGCGCCATTTCCAGCCTTGCCCCAACCTCTATCAACTGCTAAACCTTGTACAAGCAGGTTTACAAATGACAAGGAAGCCATGACATGCCAGTTGTTACAGAAGTCTCACCCGATGGGCAAAAGCTGACGATCTCGGTCAAGGGTCGTTTCGATTTCGCCAAACATCAGGAATTTCGTCAGTCCTACGAAGATAAGGAGCTATCGGCGGTTGTGGTCGACCTGAAAGACGCCACTTACCTCGACAGCTCGGCCTTGGGCATGCTGCTTTTGCTGCGCGATCACGCTGGTGGTGATGACTCCGACATCCGCGTGGTCAACAGCAGTACCGACGTGCGCAAAATCCTCGCCATCTCCAACTTCGACAAACTGTTCGACATCAGTTGATTGCCATGCAGCCACTGGAGCCGCTGACGATCCTGATTGCCGAGGACAGCGCCGCCGATCGCCTGCTGTTGGCGAGCATCCTGCGCCGCCAGGGGCACGAAGTGCTGACGGCGGCCAACGGCGCCGAAGCGGTTGACACGTTTCGCCAGCAACGACCGCACCTGGTGTTGATGGATGCGATGATGCCGGTCATGGACGGCTTCGAGGCGGCCCGGCAAATCAAGGCCCTGGCCGGGGAAACCCTGGTGCCGATCATCTTCCTCACGTCCTTGTCCGAAAGCGAGGCGCTGGCCCGTTGTCTGGAGGTCGGCGGTGACGACTTTCTGGCGAAACCCTATAACCAGGTGATTCTCGCGGCCAAGATCAAGGCGATGGATCGCTTGCGGCGCTTGCAGGACACCGTTCTGCAGCAGCGTGACCAGATCGCCAGGCACCACGACTACCTGCTCAACGAGCAGCGCGTGGCCAAGGCGGTTTTCGACAAGGTGGCGCACGCCGGCTGCCTGAGCGCCGCGCCGAATATCCGTTATCTGCAATCACCCTATGCGCTGTTCAACGGCGACCTGTTGCTGGCCGCGTTCACCCCGGCCGGAGACATGCACGTATTGCTGGGCGACTTCACCGGCCACGGTCTGCCGGCGGCCGTGGGCGCCATGCCCCTGGCCGAAGTTTTCTACGGGATGACCGCCAAGGGCTATGGCCTGGCGGAAACCCTGCGTGAAATGAATGCCAAGCTCAAGCGCATCCTGCCGGTGGACATGTTCTGCTGCGCCACGATGCTGTGCCTGAGTTTTCAGCGTCGTGCGGTGGAGGTCTGGAACGGTGGAATGCCGGACGGTTACCTGCATCGCATTGCCAGTGGCGAGCGCACCCCTCTGCCCGCGCGGCACCTGCCTTTGGGGGTGCTGAGCCCGGAATCCTTCGATGAGCGCACCGAAGTGTTTCCCATGGCGCTCGGGGATCGGGTGTTCCTCTTGTCCGATGGGGTGATCGACACCTGCGGAGCCAATGAACAGTTGTTTGGCGTGCAGCGACTGCAGCAGGTGTTCGCTGCCAATCGTCAGCCGGATGCGCTGTTCGAAGAGATCGAGCAGGCGCTGCGCGATTTCGGTGGTGAAGCGCGCGACGATGTCAGCATGGTCGAAATCAGCCTGCTGGAGTCGGAGCAGGTCACGCCACCGGCATTGGTCTATTCCGACAGCGGCCAGTCGTGTCCGCTGGACTGGTCGGTGAGCTTCGAGTTCCGTGCCGCCACGCTCAAGCGATTCAATCCCTTGCCCTATCTGTTGCAGTTGCTGCTTGAGGTGCATGGCCTTCGGGCTCAGAGCGGTGCGCTCTACAGTGTGTTGGCGGAGCTCTATTCCAACGCGCTGGAACACGGCGTGCTGGGGCTGGATTCGAGCCTCAAGCGCAATGCGTCGGGTTTTGCGCGATATTATCAAGAGCGCAATGTTCGGCTCGACGAGCTGCAGGAAGGCTATGTGCGGGTCCATTTGCAGGTGGTGCCGACAGACGACGGCGGTTGCCTGACGATTCAGGTCGAAGACAGCGGCGAAGGGTTCGACGTCGAGCGGGTGATGGAAAGGCCTTTGGACGCCATCCGCCTGTCAGGGCGAGGGATCAGTCTGATCCGCCAGTTGGGGCGTAATGCCCACTGGACCGACAAAGGTCGAAGTGCACGCGTGGAGTTTATCTGGGAGGCTCTGGCATAATCCGCGCATTCTTGATCAAGGAGTGAGCAAGTGGACGACGAAACACATGTGGATCGCAACGTGCTGAGTGCATTGCGGGAAGTGATGGAAGAGGGTTATCCGGATCTGCTGGATATCTTTCTTGCGGACTCCGAAGAGCGCCTGAAAGTCTTGAAAGCGCCTGACAGTGCCACACGGCTCGTTGAAACCGCTCATAGCTTCAAGGGTAGCAGCAGTAACATGGGTGCCCTCAGGCTGACCGAGCTCTGCCACCAGCTTGAGCAGCAGGCCGCCAATTTGCCATGCGCGGCCGTTCTTGAACTGGTCGGCGAAATCGACCGTGAATTCGCCGGTATCCGCCCTCTGTACGAAGCTGAGCGACAGCGTTGCCCAGCAAAAATCTGAGCAAACGCTGCTTTTGGTCTCTATCGTGTGAAACTGGCTCGACCTTTGCAGTTATCTAACCCAACTGTACTTACGAGCCCTGTGCAGCGGAGACCGTTTCATGCCCGTTACCCCTAATATTCTGCTTCAGGCCTCCAGGCAGGCCAAGACTCAGGCTGCCTCCGCCAATCCTCCGGCAGTGGCCGCAGAGCCCGGGGACAAGGCCGCAAGCTTCGCCCATGTCTACGCCAATCAGGCCCCAAACAAGCCCAATGCGCTGGCGGATGCTCCGCTCAAGCCTGAGCGTGACAAAACCTCCGGTGTCGGCGCAAAGACGGACGCTGGCGACGACAAGTCTGCCGTCGGGGAGCCGGTGGTTGCCGATGGCGGCAAATCCTTGCCTGCCGACCAATCGGTGCAGGCTGACGACAAGACCGCCGGCGAAGATACGTCAGAGGCCGACCCGGCTCAGGTCGCCGATGCCGCGCCGGTCGATCCGGCGCTTGATCCTGCATTGCAGCAAGCCATACAGCCCGTGCTGCCAGCGCCAGCAGCGCCTGCGGTAGCTGATGCGGTGCCGCTAACGGTTGAAGCGCCGGTTGCTGCGGCGATCGTGGCTACAAGCGTTCCGGCGCCGCCAAGCGCTGACGGTGACTTCGATCCCGAGGCCGACCCACTCGACGCCCTGCCGGCGCTACGCCTGGCGATGGAACAGAGCGGTCACGTGTCGGCTTCCAGTCAGGCGCAGCAAAAGGCCGCACCGACACAGGCGCAAGCCCAGGCTGACGGTGAGCTGACGTCGGCGCAAAACTTTGCCGCCGGCATGGCGACCATGCTGGATGTTCAGGCCGACAAGGACGGTGCCGGGAAAGGTGACGACAAGGCTTTCAGTGGCTTGATCGATGACGGTCTGAAAGATCTCAAATCTGCCGGCAGCGACACCCGTGTCGATGATTTCGCCAATCGTCTGGCCGCGCTGACCCAGGCGGCCACACCGAAGACAGCCAATGCCTTGCCGGTGAACCAGCCGATCGCCATGCACCAGAGCGGCTGGACCGAAGAGGTGGTGAACCGGGTCATGTACCTGTCCAGCGCCAACCTCAAGGCCGCGGACATCCAGTTGCAACCCGCTGAACTGGGACGTCTGGACATCCGAGTGAACATGGTTCCCGATCAGCAGACCCAGGTCACGTTCATGAGTGCGCATCCGGGCGTCCGCGAGGCGCTGGACAGCCAGGTCCATCGCTTGCGCGACATGTTTGCGCAGCAGGGCATGGGGCAGGTCGATGTCAACGTTTCGGACCAGTCCCGTGGTTCGCAACAAGGGCAGGAACAAGCCCGGCAAAGCCAGGCCGGAGGGACCCGCGCCAGTGGCGGCCGTATCGATTCCATGGATGACGAGCATGCACCATCGGTCGCGGAAGTGGCGGCCAGCGTGACCAGCGTTATTGGTTCAAGCGCAGTCGATTATTACGCCTGATGATTCGCGGCGTCCTCTGAAAGATCGCAGCCTTCGGCAGCTCCTACGGGATGTACACATTCCAATGTAGGAGCTGCCGAAGGCTGCGATCTTTTGATTTCCGGCTTCAACCAGCCGCAGCCCATTTCCCCCTCCAACCGTTCTGGCATAACACTTGCTCTTGCCTTGCCGTGCGACTGTGAAACCCCGAATAGTGACGGATTATTGGCATGGCGAAGAGCGACGCAGCAGTAAAAGACCCCGCAACCAAAGGCAAACTCAAGCTGATCATCCTGATCGTGGTGGCCCTGCTGCTGGCGATCGGTGTATCCGTGGGCGCGACCTGGTACTTCATGCACAGCGCTCAGAACAAGCCTGCCGCCGCGGTGGTGGAAACCGCTCCCGTCGGCAAACAGCCAGCAATTTTCGAATCGATGGCGCCGGCTTTCGTGGCCAACTTCAACCAGAACGGCCGCCAGCGCTACATGCAGGTGAGCATCACCATGCTCGCGCGCAATCAGGCAGATCTGGAAGCGCTCAAGGTCCACATGCCGGTGATCCGCAACAACCTGGTCATGCTGTTCTCCGGGCAGGACTTTGCGACCCTCGCATCGCCGGTCGGTCAGGAAATGCTGCGGCAGAAGGCCACCGCCAGCGTCCAGGAAGTGGCGCAGAAAGAGCTCGGCAAAGTGGTGATCGAACAGTTGCTTTTCACTAATTTCGTATTGCAGTAGGAACACGACATGGCCGTGCAGGACCTGCTGTCCCAGGATGAGATCGACGCGCTGCTGCATGGCGTCGACGATGGTCTGGTACAGACCGAAAACGCTGCCGAACCTGGCAGTGTCAAAAGCTATGACCTGACCAGCCAGGATCGCATCGTCCGTGGACGCATGCCGACCCTGGAAATGATCAACGAGCGTTTCGCCCGCTATACCCGCATCAGCATGTTCAACATGCTGCGACGCTCGGCGGACGTGGCGGTCGGCGGCGTGCAGGTGATGAAGTTCGGCGAATACGTGCACTCGCTGTACGTGCCGACCAGTCTCAACCTGGTCAAGATCAAACCCCTGCGCGGCACCGCGCTGTTCATCCTCGATGCCAAACTGGTGTTCAAGCTGGTGGACAACTTCTTCGGTGGCGATGGCCGGCACGCCAAGATCGAAGGGCGTGAATTCACCCCGACCGAACTGCGTGTGGTGCGCATGGTGCTGGAGCAGGCGTTCGTCGATCTGAAGGAAGCCTGGCAGGCGATCATGGAAGTCAACTTCGAGTACATCAACTCCGAAGTGAACCCGGCCATGGCCAACATCGTCGGCCCGAGCGAAGCCATTGTGGTGTCGACCTTCCATATCGAACTCGATGGCGGTGGCGGCGACCTGCACGTGACCATGCCGTACTCGATGATCGAGCCGGTGCGCGAGATGCTCGACGCCGGCTTCCAGTCGGACCTCGACGATCAGGACGAGCGCTGGGTCAACGCCCTGCGCCAGGACGTGCTGGACGTCGACGTGCCGATCGGCGCGACGGTGGCCCGTCGTCAACTGCGCCTGCGCGACATCCTGCACATGCAGCCGGGGGATGTGATCCCGGTCGACATGCCGGAAGAAATGATCATGCGCGCCAACGGCGTGCCGGCCTTCAAGGTCAAGATGGGCTCGCACAAGGGCAACCTGGCGTTGCAAGTGATCGAGCCGATCGAGCGCCGTTGACCGGCGCTCCTACCCATTCGCGATTAACCGAATTCTGAACTTTTGCTCGCCGAGGACACTGACATTATGAACACGCAAGACGACCAGGCCCTGGCCGATGAGTGGGCCGCGGCCCTGGAAGAAACCGGTGATGCCGGGCAGGCCGACATCGACGCATTGCTCGCCGCCGATTCCGGCAATTCCGCGTCCAACCGCCTGCCAATGGAAGAGTTCGGCAGCGTGCCGAAAAACAACGATCCGGTGAGCCTCGAGGGCCCGAACCTGGACGTGATCCTCGATATCCCGGTGTCGATCTCCATGGAAGTGGGCAGCACCGACATCAACATCCGCAACCTGCTGCAACTGAACCAGGGGTCGGTGATCGAGCTTGATCGCCTGGCCGGCGAGCCGCTGGACGTGCTGGTCAACGGCACGCTCATCGCCCACGGCGAAGTGGTGGTGGTCAACGAGAAGTTCGGCATCCGCCTGACGGACGTGATCAGCCCAAGCGAACGCATCAAGAAGCTGCGCTGAGTGAAAAAGCTTCTCGGGTTTGTATGGGTCATGCCGTTCGACGTGCTGGCGGCCGAGCCGGTCGCTACGGCGACCACGGCTGCTGCGCCAGCGGTGAGCAGTGGTGTGGCAGGGCAACTGACGCAGTTGGTGTTCGGATTGCTGCTGGTGCTGGGGTTGATCTTCTTCCTCGCCTGGTTGCTGCGTCGGGTCCAGCAGGCCGGTCCGGCCGGCAAGGGGCAGGTGATCGAGATCGTCGGCTCCCGCGCGCTGGGGCCTCGCGACCGCCTGATGCTGGTGCAGGTCGGCAACGAGCAGATTCTGCTTGGCCTGAGCCCTGGCAGCATCACTGCGCTGCACGTCCTCAAGGAGCCGGTGCAGGTGCCGAGCACCGAGAAGCCGACGCCGGAGTTTGCGCAGCGCCTGCTGGAGATGCTGGGTAAAGATCAGAAGGATAAGAAGTAATGGGTGCGCTACGCATCGTCTTGACGCTGGCCCTGATGCTGGCTGCACCGCTGGCATTCGCCGCCGATCCGCTGTCGATCCCGGCCATCACCCTGGGCACCAATGCGCAGGGTGCGCAGGAATACTCGGTCAGCCTGCAAATCCTGCTGATCATGACCGCGCTGAGTTTTATCCCGGCGTTTGTCATGCTGATGACCAGCTTCACCCGGATCATCATTGTCTTCTCGATCCTGCGCCAGGCCCTGGGCCTGCAGCAGACGCCGTCGAACCAGATCCTCACCGGCATGGCGCTGTTCCTGACCCTGTTCATCATGGCGCCGGTGTTCGACCGGGTGAACCAGGACGCCTTGCAGCCGTATCTGGCGGAAAAACTGACGGCCCAGGATGCGGTCGCCAAGGCGCAGGTGCCGATCAAGAACTTCATGCTCGCCCAGACCCGCACCAGCGACCTGGAACTGTTCATGCGCCTGTCCAAGCGCACTGACATCGCCACACCGGATCAGGCGCCGTTGACCATCCTGGTACCGGCCTTCGTGACCTCCGAACTGAAAACGGCGTTCCAGATCGGCTTCATGATCTTCATTCCGTTCCTGATCATCGACCTGGTCGTGGCCAGTGTGCTGATGGCCATGGGTATGATGATGCTCTCGCCGCTGATCATTTCCCTGCCGTTCAAGATCATGTTGTTCGTGCTGGTGGATGGCTGGGCGCTGATCATCGGCACCCTGGCCAGCAGCTTTGGCGGTGTATCGCCATGACCCCTGAAGTCGCCGTAGACATTTTTCGCGAAGCCCTGTGGTTGACCACCATGATGGTGGCGATCCTGGTGATTCCGAGTTTGCTGGTGGGCCTGCTGGTGGCGATGTTCCAGGCCGCCACCCAGATCAACGAACAGACCCTGAGCTTCCTGCCGCGCCTGCTGGTGATGCTGGTGACGCTGATCGTGGCGGGTCCGTGGATGGTGCAGACCTTCATGGAGTACATCACCCAGCTGTACCACAACATCCCGATGGTCATCGGCTAAGCCATGTCGTCGCTGCTGCAGCTGACCGATACCCAGATCAGTACCTGGGTCGCGACATTCATGTTGCCGTTGTTTCGTGTCGGTTCCTTGCTGATGGTCATGCCGATATTCGGCACCACCCTCGTACCGCGGCGGGTTCGCCTCTATTTCACACTGGCCATTACCGTGGTCATCGCACCCGGCCTGCCACCCATGCCGCCGGTGAATGCCCTGGACTTGAGCGGGTTGCTGCTGATTGCCGAGCAAATCCTGATCGGCGCAGTGATGGGCTTCGCCTTGCAGTTGTTCTTCCAGGCCTTTGTGGTGGCCGGGCAAATCGTCGCGATTCAAATGGGCATGGCCTTCGCGTCCATGATCGACCCGGCCAACGGCGTGTCGACAGCGGTGATCGGGCAGTTTTTTACCATGCTGGTGACGCTGCTGTTTCTGTCCATGAATGGACATCTGGTGGCGTTCGAGGTCCTGACCGAGAGCTTCACCACGCTACCGGTCGGTGGCGGGCTGATGGTCAATCACTACTGGGAGCTGGCCGGCAAGCTTGGCTGGGTGCTCGGTTCGGCATTGTTGCTGGTGTTGCCGGCGGTCACCGCGCTGCTGGTGGTCAACATCGCGTTTGGTGTGATGACCCGGGCGGCGCCGCAACTCAACATCTTTTCCATCGGCTTCCCCCTGACCCTGGTACTCGGGCTGTTTATCGTCTGGGTCGGGTTGGCGGACATCCTCAACCAGTATCAACCGCTGGCCACCGAGGCTTTGCAGTTCTTACGCGAAATGGCACGGGCGAGCTGAGTCATGGCTGAGAGCGAAAGCGGTCAGGACAAAACAGAAGACCCCACGGAGAAGCGCAAGCAGGACTCACGCGAGAAAGGTGAGATTGCGCGCTCCAAGGAGCTGAACACCCTGGCGATCATGCTGGTCGGTGCGTCAGCGCTGCTGATTTTCGGCGGTACGATGGCGCAGGACATGATGGAGCTGATGCGCATTAACTTCTCGTTGCCCCGGGAAGTGATCATGGATCAGAAATCCATGAGCGCCTACCTGCTGCACTCGGGGCAAATTGCCTTGTGGTCGATCCAGCCGGTGATGATTGCGTTGGTGCTGGCTGCCATTATCGGCCCGATATCCCTCGGCGGCTGGCTGTTCGCGGCGGGTTCACTGGCGCCCAAGTTCAGCCGGATGAACCCCGGAGCAGGCATCAAGCGCATGTTCTCCGCCAAGTCGCTGGTGGAGCTGCTCAAGGCCTTTGCCAAGTTCATCATTATTTTGTTCGTGGCGTTGGCGGTGTTGTCGTCGGACATCGACGACATGCTGCGTATCGCCCATGAACCCCTGGACATGGCAATCATCCACAGTCTGCAAGTGGTGGGCTGGAGCACCTTGTGGATGGCGTGCGGGCTGATCCTCATCGCGGCGGTGGATGTGCCGGTGCAGCTCTGGGAAAGCCACAAGAAACTGTTGATGACCAAGCAGGAAGTGCGCGACGAGCACAAGGATCAGGAGGGGCGACCGGAGGTCAAGCAGCGGATTCGACAGCTGCAGCGAGAGATGTCCCAGCGGCGGATGATGGCCGCCATTCCCGAGGCCGACGTGGTCATCACCAACCCGACACACTACGCCGTGGCGCTCAAATACGATCCGGAGAAGGGTAGTGCGCCGGTGTTGCTGGCCAAGGGCTCCGACTTCCTGGCCCTGAAGATCCGCGAGATTGCTGCGGCCAACGAGATCCTGTTGCTGGAGTCACCGGCGCTGGCGCGCTCGATTTATTACTCCACCGAGCTGGAGCAGGAAATCCCCGGCGGGCTCTATCTGGCGGTTGCGCAGGTACTGGCCTACGTCTATCAGATTCGACAGTACCGGGCGGGCAAGGGCAAGCGACCGGATCCGCTCAAGGATGACCTGCCGATTCCGCCGGATTTGCGCCGCGATTCCTGATCTGAAAATCAAAAGATCGTCCGAACGCGGCCCGAGCCTTCGGCAGCTCCTACATGAGATCGGTGTGAACCTGTAGGAGCTGCCGAAGGCTGCGATCTTTTTTACCTGCGAAAACCTCTATTCCAGGCCTTTGCAAAAGTTGGAAAGCTTCTTGCAGTAGCCGCCCTGCGCCTGCTTCAGGCGTCAAAAGTTTGCTTTAAAGGAACGGGGAAAACCGGTGGATCGCTCTCAGTTAATCAACAGTGCCCGCAGCAACATTGCCGACCTCAGTCGAGGCAATCTGGGCGTGCCGCTGTTGCTGCTGGTCATGCTGGCGATGATGATGTTGCCGGTGCCGCCGTTCCTGCTGGACGTGTTCTTCACCTTCAACATTGCCCTGTCCATCGTCGTGCTGCTGGTGTGCGTCTACGCCTTGCGCCCGCTGGATTTCGCGGTGTTCCCGACCATCCTGCTGGTGGCGACGCTGTTACGCCTGGCGTTGAACGTGGCCTCCACGCGGGTGGTGATGCTCCACGGCCAGGACGGTCACGCGGCCGCCGGCAAGGTGATCCAGGCGTTCGGCGAAGTGGTGATCGGCGGTAACTACGTGGTCGGTATCGTGGTCTTCGCGATCCTGATGATCATCAACTTCGTCGTGGTGACCAAGGGTGCGGGGCGGATTTCCGAGGTGAGCGCGCGTTTCACCCTCGATGCGATGCCCGGCAAGCAAATGGCGATCGACGCCGACCTTAACGCCGGCCTGATCGATCAGGCCCAGGCCAAGGCCCGCCGCTCGGAAGTCGCCCAGGAAGCCGAGTTCTACGGCTCCATGGACGGTGCCAGCAAATTCGTCCGTGGTGACGCGATCGCCGGCCTGTTGATTCTGTTCATCAACCTGATCGGCGGCATGGCGGTCGGTATCTTCCAGCACGGCATGACCTTCGGCGATGCCGGCAAGGTGTATGCGCTGTTGACCATCGGTGACGGTTTGGTGGCGCAATTGCCATCACTGTTGTTATCGACAGCAGCGGCGATCATGGTGACCCGTGCGTCCGGTTCGGAAGACATGGGCAAACAGATCAATCGCCAGATGTTCGCCTCGCCCAAGGCGCTGGCGGTGGCGGCAGGCTTGATGGCGGTCATGGGCCTGGTGCCCGGCATGCCGCACTTCTCGTTCCTGACCATGGCGGCCCTGGCGGCCGGTGGCGCCTACCTGTTCTGGAAAAAGCAGAACGTCGCCAAGGTGCAGGCCCTGCAAGAGGTCAAGCGCCAGCAGGAGTTGCTGCCGTCGCCGGCCCGCGCCCAGGAAACCAAGGAGCTTGGCTGGGATGACGTGACGCCCATCGACATGATCGGCCTGGAAGTGGGCTATCGCCTGATTCCGCTGGTGGACCGCAACCAGGGCGGCCAGTTGCTGGCGCGGATCAAGGGGGTGCGCAAGAAGCTGTCCCAGGATCTGGGCTTCCTGATGCCGACCGTGCATATCCGCGACAACCTCGACCTGGCGCCGAGTGCCTATCGCCTGACCCTGATGGGGGTGATCCTGGCGGAGGCGGAGATTTACCCGGATCGCGAGCTGGCGATCAACCCGGGGCAGGTCTACGGTACGCTCAACGGCATTACCGCCAAAGATCCGGCTTTCGGCCTGGAGGCGGTCTGGATCGAAATCAGCCAGCGTGCCCAGGCGCAGTCCCTCGGTTACACGGTGGTCGATGCCAGCACAGTGGTGGCCACCCACTTGAACCAGATACTCTACAAGCATTCCAGTGAACTGATCGGTCACGAAGAAGTGCAGCAACTCATGCAATTGCTGGCCAAAAGCTCGCCGAAACTGGCTGAGGAGCTGGTGCCGGGCGTGGTTTCGCTGTCGCAACTGCTCAAGGTGCTGCAAGCACTGTTGGCCGAGCAAGTGCCGGTTCGCGATATCCGCAGCATTGCCGAGGCCATCGCCAACAATGCCGCCAAGAGTCAAGATACCGCCGCGCTGGTGGCTGCCGTGCGGGTTGGCGTCTCCCGTGCAATCGTGCAAAGCATTGTAGGCACTGAGTCGGAGCTGCCAGTTATCACGCTGGAGCCAAGGTTGGAACAGATATTGCTCAATAGTCTGCAAAAGGCAGGACAAGGCTCGGAAGAGGGCGTTCTGCTGGAGCCAAGCATGGCTGAGAAACTGCAGCGCTCGCTGATTGACGCGGCGCAGCGCCAGGAGATGCAAGGTCAGCCGGTGATTCTGCTGGTGGCCGGTCCGGTTCGCGCGATGCTCTCGCGATTCGGCCGGCTCGCAGTCCCGGGTTTGCACGTGTTGGCTTACCAGGAAATCCCTGACAACAAGCAAGTGACCATCGTTGCGACAGTAGGGCCCAACGGCTGAGGTAGTGGTTTATGCAAGTTAAGCGTTTTTTCGCCGCCGATATGCGTCAGGCCATGAAGCTGGTTCGCGATGAGCTGGGCGCTGATGCTGCCATTATCGGCAACCGCCGGATCGCCGGGGGCGTCGAACTGACGGCTGCGCTGGATTACAAGTTGTCGGCGCTGGCACCGCGAGTTCCGAACATGGAGCTCGAAGACGAGCTGCGCAAGACTCAGTCGCGGATCGTCACCGCCCAGGCCGAATTGAGCCTGCGCAGCGATGGCGAGAGCGACAATGCAACCAACCGCCAGTTGTTCGCCGGCTTGCCGTTGACCGCCGCCGAGCCGCTGATCGAGCCGACGTACGACGAACCCCGTCGTCCCGCACCGGCTGCTGTACCAGCGTCCGGTGGCGTGGACCCGCGCGCGTTCGACTCGATGCGCTTCGAGCTCAACAGCCTGCGCGAGCTCATGGAAGTACAACTCGGGTCCCTGGCCTGGAACCAGCTGCAAGGCAGCCGTCCGGACCAGGCCAACCTCTGGCGTCGCCTGCAACGCATTGGCCTGTCTGGCCCGCTGTCGCGCGATCTGCTGGTACTGATCAGCGAAATCCAGGAGCCTCGTCAGGCCTGGCGCATGTTGCTGGCGCACCTGGCACGCATGATCGTTACCCCGGACGTCGAGCCGCTGGAAGAGGGCGGAGTCATCGCCATGGTCGGCCCTGCCGGCATGGGCAAGACCACGACCCTGGCCAAGCTGGCTGCCCGTTACGTGCTCAAGTACGGCGCGCAGAACATCGCGCTGGTGAGCATGGACAGCTTCCGCATCGGTGCCCAGGAACAACTCAAGACCCTGGGGCGTATTCTCAATGTGCCGGTGACCCACGTCGATCCGGGCCAGTCCCTGGTGCAGGCGCTGGATCCATTGCTGCGCAAGCGCGTGGTGCTGATCGATACCGCCGGCCTGCAGGCCAGCGACCCGGCCCTGCGCATGCAGCTCGAAAGCCTGGCCGGTCGTGGCATCCGCTCAAAAAATTATCTGGTGCTGGCAACCACCAGCCAGAAACAGGTTCTAACCGCCGCTTATCACAGTTACAAGCGTTGCGGGCTTGCCGGCTGCATCCTGACTAAACTGGATGAAACGGCAAGCCTGGGCGAGGTGTTGAGCCTGGCCATCAGTCATGAGCTGCCAGTGGCGTACCTGACCGATGGCCCGCGGATTCCGGATGATCTCCATCTGCCGCGCCGTCATCAGTTGGTCAGTCGCGCCGTCAGCGTGCAAATGCAGGAAGAACCCAGCGAAGAAGCCATGGCTGACATGTTCGCTGACATCTACCACAGCCCGACCAAGCAGGTTGGCTGAGGTAATAATGAATCGTTTTTGTACCTACATCGATGGTCTGCCATGCATTGTTCCGTTTGTGAACGCGCAGCCAGTAATGTGGCCTCCGTCTATGCAAGACAAGGTAAAGAAATAACATGGGCAGCATGCATCCCGTACAGGTGATCGCGGTGACCGGCGGCAAAGGTGGCGTCGGGAAAACTAACGTGTCAGTGAACTTGTCCCTGGCTTTGGCTGAGCTTGGCCGGCGCGTCATGCTGCTGGACGCCGACCTGGGGCTGGCGAACGTCGACGTTCTGCTGGGGCTGACACCCAAACGTACCCTGGCCGACGTGATCGAGGGCCGCTGCGAACTGCGCGATGTACTGCTGCAGGGACCAGGCGGCATTCGTATCGTTCCGGCCGCATCCGGCACACAGAGCATGGTGCATCTGAGCCCTGCGCAACACGCAGGCCTGATCCAGGCCTTCAGTGATATCGGCGACAACCTCGACGTATTGGTGATCGACACCGCTGCGGGCATTGGTGAGTCGGTCGTCAGCTTCGTTCGCGCAGCCCAGGAAGTGCTGCTGGTGGTGTGCGACGAGCCGACCTCGATTACCGATGCCTACGCCTTGATCAAGTTGCTCAATCGCGACTACGGCATGAACCGCTTCCGCGTCCTGGCCAACATGGCCCAGAGCCCGCAGGAAGGGCGCAACCTGTTCGCCAAGTTGACCAAGGTCACGGATCGCTTCCTCGACGTCGCCCTACAATACGTCGGCGCGGTGCCCTACGACGAAAGCGTGCGCAAGGCTGTGCAGAAGCAGCGCGCCGTCTACGAGGCCTTCCCGCGTTCCAAGTGCTCGCTGGCGTTCAAGGCCATCGCGCAGAAGGTCGATACCTGGCCGCTGCCTGCCAACCCGCGCGGGCACCTGGAGTTTTTCGTCGAACGTCTCGTGCAGCAAACAGCAGGACCTGTGCTATGACAGCCAGCGGTTACAACCTCTACAAAAAATCGGCTCGTGATGCGCAGTACGAGCTGATCGAGCGTTACGCGCCGCTGGTTAAACGCATTGCTTACCACTTGCTGGCGCGTTTGCCGGCCAGTGTCCAGGTCGAAGACCTGATCCAGGCCGGGATGATCGGCCTGCTTGAGGTATCGACCAAATATGACGCCAGCAAAGGCGCCAGTTTCGAGACGTACGCGGGCATTCGAATCCGCGGCGCCATGCTCGATGAAGTGCGCAAGGGGGACTGGGCGCCACGCTCGGTTCACCGCAATACGCGCATGGTCAGCGACGCCATTCGCTCGATTGAAGCGAAAACCGGCCGTGACGCTAAAGATCACGAAGTTGCGGCCGAACTCCAATTGAGTCTCGACGATTACTACGGAATTTTGAACGACACCCTGGGCAGCCGGTTATTCAGTTTCGACGATCTGTTGCAGGACGGCGAACACGAAGGGCTGCACGAGGATGGCGCGAGTGCTCATACCGAGCCGTCACGCGATCTGGAAGATGAACGCTTCCAGGCTGCGCTGGCGGATGCGATTGCCAATTTGCCGGAGCGTGAGCGACTGGTGTTGGCGCTGTACTACGACGAAGAGTTGAACCTCAAGGAAATCGGTGAGGTCCTGGGGGTCAGCGAATCTCGGGTCAGCCAGTTACACAGCCAGTGCGCGGCCCGCTTGCGGGGGCGTTTGGGGGAGTGGCGAGCGCGCTGAAGGCAGTGTGGGGACACTGCGAAAGAGGCTGGTGTGGTGTTGAACTGCGCCGGTCCCGATCTGTTGTGCTCCAGACAGTCATTGAGTGCTTTGCCGGATTGATTGAAATGGCGCGTCCAGGTGCTGGGCGCGTTTAAGACTGCTTGGAGGTCGAATTGGACAAGAACATGAAAATCCTCATCGTTGATGACTTCTCAACGATGCGGCGGATCATCAAGAACCTGCTGCGTGACCTTGGGTTCACCAACACCGTCGAGGCCGACGATGGCACTACCGCCATTCCGGTGCTCAACAGCGGAAGCATCGACTTTCTGGTAACGGACTGGAACATGCCGGGCATGACCGGTATCGATCTGCTGCGCCACGTGCGTGCCGATGAAAAGCTCAAGCACCTGCCGGTGCTGATGGTGACCGCTGAAGCCAAGCGTGAGCAGATCATCGAAGCGGCCCAGGCCGGCGTTAACGGCTATGTGGTCAAACCCTTCACGGCCCAGGCGTTGAAAGAAAAAATCGAGAAGATTTTCGAACGCATCGGTTGATGACTGCGCCACGGGGGAGCTATGGGCAATAACGAAACTTCATTGGGCGATTTTGAGTCGACCCTGAAAAAACACGCCGTCGAATTGGTCGAGAGCCTTGAAAAAGGCAAGTTCGGCGACGCGGTGCAATTGATCCATGAGCTCAACCAGACCCGTGACCGCGGCCTGTATCAGGAAGTGGGCAAGCTCACTCGCGAACTGCATAGCGCGATCGTCAATTTCCAGATTGACCCGCACATGCCGCAAGCCGAAGAAGTGTCGCAGATCACCGACGCCACCGAGCGTCTGGGCTATGTGGTCAAGCTGACCGAGGCCGCGGCCAACCGCACCATGGATCTGGTGGAGAATGCCACGCCGCTGGTCAACAGCCTGGCGGATGAAGCCCAGGCCTTGAGCACGGACTGGGGGCGCTTCATGCGTCGTGAAGTCGGCGCTGAAGAGTTTCGTGAACTGGCCCGGCGGGTCGACGGCTTCCTGGTGCGCAGCGGCACGGACAATCGCGCGGTGTCGGGCAACCTGAACGACATCCTGCTCGCCCAGGATTACCAGGACCTCACGGGGCAAGTGATCAAGCGTGTGACCCAGTTGGTTACCGAAGTTGAAAGCAACCTGCTCAAGCTCGTGCTGATGGCCAGTCAGGTGGACCGCTTTGCGGGCATCGAACATGACCGTGAAGCGATGCTTGCTGAAAAAGATCCACAAAAACATCTCTCTCAGGGTGAAGGTCCGCAGATTCATGCCGATAAAAGAGAAGACGTTGTGTCCGGTCAGGACGATGTGGACGATTTGCTATCCAGCCTAGGATTTTAGAGTTTTAGGTTTTTTGGGTTTTTAGACCTTTAGGAGCACCCCCCCTGATGAGCTTCGGCGCCGATGAAGAGATCCTTCAGGATTTCCTGGTTGAGGCCGGCGAGATTCTAGAGCAACTGTCCGAGCAACTGGTCGAGCTGGAAAGCCGTCCGGATGATGCGGATTTGCTCAATGCAATTTTTCGCGGTTTTCACACTGTAAAAGGGGGCGCCGGCTTCCTCCAGCTCAACGAGCTGGTGGAGTGCTGCCACATCGCCGAGAACGTGTTCGACATCCTGCGCAAGGGTGAGCGTCGCGTCGATTCGGAATTGATGGACGTGGTTCTCGAAGCGCTGGACGCGGTGAACAGCATGTTCAGCGAAGTCCGCGAGCGCAGCCCGATCACGGCGGCGACACCTGAGCTGCTGGCGGCGCTGGCCCGTCTGGCCGAGCCGCAATCGGCTGACGAAGGGGTTGCTGCGCCTGTTGCCGCCGTGGTTGAAGCGCCGGTGGCCGAAGCCGATTCAGGCGATATTACCGATAACGAATTCGAGCAGTTGCTGGACTCGCTCAATGCCGTCAAGGCACAGGCCGAGGCGCCGGTGGTTGCCCACGCACCTGCAAGAGAGACACCTGCCAGCGATGCGGCTGCCAGCGACGAAATCACCGATGCCGAGTTCGAGTCGTTGCTCGATCAGTTGCACGGTAAAGGCCAGTTTGCCGTCGATGCGATTGCGCAGGCTCCGGCGGCGCCAGAAGCACCGAAAGCGCCGGGCGACAGTTCCGATATTACGGACGACGAATTTGAAGCACTGCTCGACCAGTTGCATGGCAAGGGCAACTTTGCTGTCGAGGCACTGGAGTCGGCCATTGCGTCGGTGCCTGCACCTGCTGCCCCCAGCGCGGCGGCGGCTGGCAGCGATCTGATTTCCGATCACGAGTTCGAAGCGCTGCTCGACGAATTGCACGGCAAGGGCAAGTTCAGCGAAGTCGGCACCGCGACAGCGGCCAACGGTTCGAACGCCGCTGTTGCGGCACCGGCACCGGCAGCCAAGGCGGCGCCGAAACCTGTGGCCAAGGCCCCCGAGCCAAAAGCCGAAGCGCCGGCAGCCGCCGCACCGGTTGCTGCCCGCGCCCCGGCCGCGCCACCGGCGGAAAAACCGGCGAGCGAAGCCGAGACCACCGTACGCGTCGATACCGCGCGTCTGGACGAGATCATGAACATGGTCGGCGAACTGGTGCTGGTGCGTAACCGCCTGGTCCGCCTGGGTCTCAACAGTGGCGACGAAGCCATGTCCAAGGCCGTGTCGAACCTCGACGTGGTCACCGCCGACCTGCAAACCGCGGTCATGAAGACCCGGATGCAACCGATCAAGAAAGTCTTCGGGCGCTTCCCGCGCCTGGTTCGCGACCTGGCTCGCCAGCTCAAGAAAGAGATCAACCTGGAACTGGTCGGCGAAGAAACCGACCTCGACAAGAACCTCGTCGAGGCCCTGGCCGACCCGCTGGTCCACTTGGTGCGCAACGCGGTCGACCACGGCATCGAGTCACCGGAAGAGCGCGAAGCATCGGGCAAGGCCCGTGGCGGCAAGGTGATCCTGGCGGCCGAGCAGGAAGGCGATCACATCCTGCTGTCGATTTCCGATGACGGTAAAGGCATGGACCCGAATGTCCTGCGTTCCATCGCGGTGAAACGCGGCGTGATGGACAAGGACGCGGCCGATCGACTGAGCGACACCGAGTGCTACAACCTGATCTTCGCCCCGGGTTTCTCGACCAAGACCGAGATCTCCGACGTATCGGGTCGCGGTGTGGGCATGGACGTGGTGAAAACCAAGATTTCCCAGCTCAACGGTTCGATCAACATCTACTCGGCCAAGGGCCAGGGTTCGAAGATCGTCATCAAGGTGCCGCTGACCCTGGCGATCATGCCGACGCTGATGGTCATGCTCGGCAACCAGGCGTTTGCGTTCCCGCTGGTGAACGTCAACGAAATCTTCCACCTCGACCTGTCGACCACCAACGTCGTGGACGGCCAGGAAGTGGTGATCGTGCGGGACAAGGCGCTGCCATTGTTCTACCTCAAACGCTGGCTGGTCAGCTCCGCCGCTCACGAAGAGCAGCGCGAGGGCCATGTGGTGATCCTTTCGGTGGGCACGCAGCGGATCGGCTTTGTCGTCGATCAACTGGTGGGC
This sequence comes from Pseudomonas sp. GW821-FHT07G06, assembly GCF_058986625.1. Classification (NCBI taxonomy): domain Bacteria; kingdom Pseudomonadati; phylum Pseudomonadota; class Gammaproteobacteria; order Pseudomonadales; family Pseudomonadaceae; genus Pseudomonas; species Pseudomonas sp. GW821-FHT07G06. The sequence goes on along the minus strand of NZ_JBYSVW010000001.1, from coordinate 270,770 downwards.
CAGGAAGAAGTGGTCATCAAGCCATTGGGCAAAATGCTCCAGGGAACGCCGGGCATGTCCGGCGCCACCATCACCGGTGACGGCCGCATCGCGCTGATTCTCGATGTTCCGAGCATGCTCAAGCGTTACGCCACACGGCGTATTTGATTCTGCTGGAGCGGGGCGCCTGGCCTCGCTCCATCTAATGGAGTGTTTATGGCAGTCAAAGTCCTGGTGGTGGACGATTCGGGGTTTTTCCGCCGCCGCGTCTCGGAAATTCTTTCAGCGGATTCGAATATCCAGGTCGTCGGCACGGCGACCAACGGCAAAGAGGCGATCGATCAGGCGCTGGCCCTCAAGCCCGACGTGATCACCATGGACTACGAGATGCCAATGATGGACGGCATTACTGCCGTGCGGCACATCATGCAACGCTGCCCGACCCCGGTCCTGATGTTCTCCTCGCTGACCCATGAAGGCGCCCGGGTCACCCTCGATGCACTGGATGCCGGTGCGGTGGACTTCCTGCCGAAGAATTTCGAAGACATCTCGCGCAACCCCGAGAAGGTCAAGCAACTGCTGTGCGAGAAGATTCTCAGCATCTCGCGCAGTAATCGTCGTGTCAGTCACTACAGCGCTCCGGCGCCTGTCGCTGCACCAGCGCCGACGCCTGCGCCCTCCAGCGTGGGCAGTTTTGCCAGCAGCGCGCCCGCGCGTCCGGCACCGGCACCGATCCCGGTGCGTACGCATGCCCCCGCTGCGTCGTCGCCCGCGCCAAAACGCAAGGCCTACAAACTGGTGGCCATCGGTACGTCCACCGGCGGCCCGGTTGCCCTGCAACGGGTGTTGACCCAATTGCCGGCCAATTTCCCGGCCCCGATCGTGCTGGTTCAACACATGCCGGCCGCCTTCACCAAGGCCTTCGCCGAGCGCCTGGACAAGCTCTGCCGCATCAGCGTCAAGGAAGCCGAGGATGGCGACATCCTGCGTCCAGGCCTGGCGCTGCTGGCGCCGGGTGGCAAGCAGATGATGATCGACGGTCGCGGCGCGGTGAAAATCCTCCCGGGTGACGAGCGCCTCAACTACAAGCCGTGCGTGGACATCACCTTCGGTTCGGCAGCCAAGTCCTACGGTGACAAAGTTCTGGCGGTCGTCCTGACCGGCATGGGCGCCGATGGCCGTGAAGGCGCGCGCCTGCTCAAGCAGGGCGGCAGTTCGATCTGGGCGCAGGACGAAGCCAGTTGCGTGATCTACGGCATGCCGATGGCCATCGTCAAAGCTGAACTCGCCGACGCGGTGTACAGCCTCGACGACATCGGCAAGCACCTGGTCGAGGCGTGCATCTGATGGATGTTCTAAGCCTGATCGGCATCATCATGGCTTTTGTCGCCATCATCGGCGGCAACTACCTTGAAGGCGGTCATCTGGGCGCCCTGGCCAACGGCCCGGCAGCGTTGATCGTGCTCGGCGGAACCATCGGCGCGGCGCTGTTGCAATCACCGATGAGCGCCTTCAAGCGCGCCATGCAGATCCTCGCCTGGATCCTGTTCCCGCCTCGCGTCGACCTGGCCGGTGGCATCGATCGCGTGGTGAACTGGAGCCTGACCGCCCGCAAGGAAGGTTTGCTGGGTCTTGAAGGTATCGCCGACGCCGAGCCTGACAATTACGCCCGCAAAGGCCTGCAGCTGCTGGTCGACGGTGCCGAGCCGGAAGCGATCCGCAGCATTCTGGAAGTGGATTTCTACACCCAGGAAAGCCGCGATATCGAAGCGGCCAAGGTCTTCGAAAGCATGGGCGGTTATGCGCCGACCATCGGCATCATCGGTGCGGTGATGGGCCTGATTCACGTCATGGGCAACCTGGGTGATCCGTCGCAACTGGGTAACGGCATCGCCGTGGCCTTCGTCGCCACTATCTACGGCGTGGCCAGTGCCAACCTGGTGCTGCTGCCGATTGCCGCCAAACTCAAGGCCATCGCGCTGCGCCAGTCGCGTTATCGCGAAATGTTGCTGGAAGGACTGCTGTCGATCGCCGAAGGTGAAAACCCTCGCTCCATCGAGTTGAAACTTCAGGGCTTCATGGATTGATGGGAGACATGGATCATGGCACGTCGTCGCCAGCATGAAGAACACGTCAACCACGAACGCTGGCTGGTGTCCTACGCGGACTTCATCACCTTGCTGTTCGCCTTTTTCGTGGTGATGTACTCCATCTCTTCGATCAACGAAGGCAAGTACAAGGTCATTTCCGAAGCCCTGATCGGCGTCTTCACCGATTCCGATCGCGCGCTCAAGCCGATCCCCATCGGTGACGAGCGGCCGAAGACCGTGACTCCGGCCAAGCCGTTGGTCAAGGACAGTGACCAGGTCGATGCCGGTGTCTCCGGCGCCAGCGATCCGCTCAAGAGCATCGCCGACGATATCAGCGCGGCGTTCGGTGACCTGATCAGCTCCAACCAGATGACCGTGCGCGGCAATGAGTTGTGGGTCGAGATCGAGCTCAATTCCAGCCTGTTGTTCGGCAGCGGCGATGCCATGCCCAGCGACATCGCGTTCAGCATCATCGACAAGGTCGCGGCGATCCTGAAGCCGTTCGACAACCCGATCCATGTCGAAGGTTTCACCGACGATCAACCGATCCGCACTGCGCAGTACCCGACCAACTGGGAGCTGTCCTCGGCCCGCTCGGCCAGCATCGTGCGCATGCTGGCGATGCAGGGGGTGAACCCCGGTCGCCTGGCGTCGGTGGGCTACGGCGAGTTTCAGCCGGTGGCCAACAACGCCACCGCCGAAGGTCGCGCACGCAACCGTCGCGTGGTGCTGGTGGTGTCGCGCAACCTCGATGTTCGCCGCAGCCTGACCGGCACCGGAACCGCCCATGCGCAACCGGATGCCGCATTGAAGCGTGCTGGCACACAAACTGCACCGACCCCGGTCAAGTCGCCGGTACGAGAGAACGCCGTCAATTCTCCGTCACCCGCATTAACACGTTGAGCTATTTCTCGGTCGATCCGTGCGACCGGGAGGAACAATCCGAATGAGAGTCTGGGCAGTCGCCAATCAAAAGGGTGGTGTCGGTAAAACCACTTCCTCCATCGCTTTAGCCGGGTTGCTGGCCGAGGCGGGCAAGCGCGTGGTCGTGGTCGATCTCGACCCCCACGGCTCCATGACCAGCTACTTCGGCTACGATCCCGACAGCCTGGAACACAGCAACTACGATCTGTTCCTGCACAAAGGCAACGTGCCGCAAGGCCTGCCGGGTCAACTGTTGCTGTCGACCAGCGACGAGCGCATTTCCCTGTTGCCGTCCAGCACCGCGCTGGCCACCCTCGAGCGCCAGTCGCCGGGGCAGAGCGGTCTGGGCCTGGTGATTGCCAAGAGCCTGGCGCAACTGTGGCAGGACTTCGATTACGCCGTGATCGACAGCCCGCCCTTGCTTGGTGTGCTGATGGTCAATGCCTTGGCGGCGAGCCAGCAACTGGTGATTCCGGTGCAGACCGAACACTTGGCGGTCAAGGGCCTCGAGCGCATGGTCAACACGCTGGCGATGATCAACCGCTCGCGCAAGCAGGCATTGCCGTTCACCATCGTGCCGACCCTGTTTGACCGCCGCACCCAGGCGTCCCTCGGCACCTTGCGCGTGCTGCGCGACAAATTCCCCGACGAAATCTGGCAAGGCTACATCCCGGTGGACACGCGCCTGCGCGATGCCAGCCGTGCCGGGCTGACGCCTTCGCAGTTCGACGGCAAGAGCCGTGGCGTTCTCGCTTACCGTGCGTTGCTCAAGCATTTGCTGGCGGCGCAACTTGTTGCGCAGGTGGCCTGACATGAGCCGGATTCCTGTAGGAGCGAGCTTGCTCGCGTTGGTCGTCAACGATGACGCGGGAAACCTGGCACCCCGTGGCGCTCTCAGGTTCATCGCGAGCAAGCTCGCTCCTACAGGTGAGCGTTCATGAATCGACTGGTAAGGACAACATCGCGCCCACAACTGGCATTGCAGTCGTATCTGGATAACTTGCTGCAAGACGCAACCGAGGAAATGGCCGAGGTTGTCGAAGCGCTGAGCGTCGTCGAAGAGCAAGGCGTGCTGGACGAGTTCCAGGCTGCCGTGCTCGAAGAACAGGCCCGGGATGCACAGCAAATCGCGGTGGCAGCCACTGCGGCGACTGCGCCTTTGGCCAGGGCTTCCGTCGTCGTGATCGATGCTCCGGAACCCGTTCTGGCACCGATATCGACCATTGCGCCGCTGTTGCAAACCCTGGTGGCACCGATCGAAGAGGCCGAAGTGCTGGAGACTCCTGTTATCGAGGAGCCTCAGGTACTTGTGCCGCCCGTCGTCGAAGTGCATCTGCCACCGAGCAATACGCCGCCACCGGTGGCCACCGAAGGTCGTCCGTCCTGGGCCGCCGAACCTTTCGAATGCCTGCTGTTCGATGTCGCCGGCTTGACCCTGGCGGTGCCGTTGGTGTGCCTGGGGTCGATCTATTCCCTGGCCGGTCACGAGCTGACGCCGTTGTTCGGCCAGCCGGAATGGTTCCTGGGCATCCTGCCCAGCCAGGCCGGCAACCTCAAGGTGCTCGATACCGCGCGTTGGGTCATGCCCGACCGTTATCGCGACGATTTCAAGCAGGGCCTGCAATACGTGATTTCGGTCCAGGGCTACGAATGGGGCCTGGCGGTGCATCAGGTCAGCCGCTCGCTGCGACTGGACCCGAATGAAATCAAATGGAGAAGTCACCGGGGTCAGCGGCCATGGCTCGCCGGCACGGTGATTGAACACATGTGCGCCTTGCTCGACGTCGCCTCCCTGGCGGAGTTGATCGCCAGTGGCGGGGCAAAGCACATGTCCGGCAGCAAGCTGAACCACAAACCGACAAACATCAAATAAACAACAGGCGACGTCACTCGATGGCGTTGCACGGAACACACACCGCCAGGGCGGTTTCTTGAGGGGTCAGGGTATGAATGACAAGGCAACGGCGGCAAAAGGTTCCGAAGATCCGATCCTGCAATGGGTCACCTTCAAGCTGGACAACGAGACCTACGGCATCAACGTGATGCGCGTCCAGGAAGTCCTGCGCTACACCGAAATCGCCCCGGTCCCGGGTGCCCCGAGCTACGTGCTGGGCATCATCAACCTGCGCGGCAACGTCGTCACCGTGATCGACACCCGCCAGCGCTTCGGCCTGATGAATGCCGAGATCAGCGACAACACCCGTATCGTCATCATCGAAGCCGACAAGCAGGTTGTCGGGATCATGGTCGACAGCGTGGCCGAAGTGGTTTACCTGCGTCAGTCGGAAATCGAAACCGCGCCGAACGTGGGTAACGAAGAGTCCGCCAAGTTCATTCAAGGCGTGTGCAACAAGAACAACGAATTGCTCATCCTGGTCGAGCTGGACAAGATGATGAGCGAAGAAGAATGGTCGGAACTGGAGAGTATCTGATTGATTCTCGAGGTTGCGGTCATTGTCCTGTTCCTGTTCTGGGCAGGTACGCTGGCGATGTTTCTGGCCTACATTCGCGCCCAGAAGCAGATCGCTGCGCAACAGGCCCAGGGCGATGCGCTGCGCGACCAGCGCATCAAGGACCTGGGCAAACGCGTTGACAACTACCAGAACGGCAACGTGCGCATGGGCGAAGACCTGCATGAACTGCGGGCGATCGTTGCGCCGTTGCCGGACAAACTCGCTCAACTGGAACAGCGCGACCCGACCAGCCTGTCGTTTGCCCAGGCAGCGCGATTGGTCGGGATGGGCGCCAGCGTCGACGAACTCACCCAGTCCTGCGGCTTGACCCAGGCTGAGGCGGAGTTGATGAGCAAAGTGCACAAGAACTAGTTACCTGTAGGTGCGAGCCTGCTCGCGATGGACGTCAACGATAACGCGGGCATTCTGAATGAACGCGTCGGACTTGAGTCCATCGCGAGCAGGCTCGCTCCTACAATGGTTCGGAGTCGTTCACAAAATCCGGGGCCATCTCCGCCCCCTGTGGGAGCGGGCTTGCTCGCGAAGGCGTCCTCGAAACTTCAATAATCATCCCCGCGTCCAGTGATGTCCTTCTCGACCATCAGCGCATCCGGACCCATTCCCACCGGAAATTTCCCCTTCAGATTCCACGCAAACGCAATGATCTCGGCAATCGTCAGATACAGCTCCTGGGGAATGCTGTCCCCCAGTTCCATGCGCGCCAGCAGCCTCACCAACTCGGCATTTTCGTAGATCGGCACTTCGCAGTCGCGGGCGATCCGCAGGATTTCTTCCGCCAGTTCTTCGTCGCCCTTGGCGGTGAGGGTGGGGGCGTGGGTGCCGTCGTATTTGAGGGCGATGGCCTGGCGTGGGGCGTTGGGGTTTTTCATGCGGTTTCGTCGACCCAGCGTTGTTCGAGGCGGGTTTGCGGGCCTTGGGGTGGTCTGCCGAGGTGGCAGTCCAGGTCGCCGACGTTCAGGCCGGCGGAGAGCAGGCGGTCGCGCAGCCCGGCCAGGTTGCTTTCGATCAGGCTGGCGGTGTACGACCGTTCGGCCCAGAGCTGGCCGCAGAGGGTGCCCTTGATCAGTTGTGCCTGGATTTGCAGGGGCCCCAACGGCTCCATGGCGAAGGCCAGTTCGACTCGCCACAGCTGTTGCTTGGGTTCGCCTTGTTCGCGACGCTCCTTTGGCTGTTCTTTCTCGGGGGCGTCCTCGCGCTGGAACTTGACCTGCAAGGGCACGATGTCCTGCAGGTTGCGCATCGGGATTTCCATTTGCCAGGTGCTCATCAGCCGTCCGTCGGCGGTGACGCCGGTTTGTTCCAGGCTCGACAGCTGATGGCTTTGCAGGCGTGAAACCGCAGCGGCGGCCAGGCGAAGCAGGTGTTCGAGGTCGTTTTCACCCTCGGCGCTTTGCAGCAGGCGGTCGGGCAGCGGGAAGCCGCCCGGCGACGGTTTGGCACTGACCTGGCCGAGCATGCCGAGGGCATTGCGGACAAAATTCGGCATGGCCTGGGCCAGGGTGTTGGCGGCGATGATCGCGCCGAGGCTGGTGTTGGCCGGCAAGCCCTGGCTCAACTGCGCAACCAGTTTGAGCAGGTCGCCTTTCATGTCCGGCGCGAGTGTCGGGTTTAGCCCGTTCAGCAGTTTGCTTTCGAGGAACGCACCACTGCTGGCCAGCGCCAGGGCCAGGCCCTTGGGGGTGCTCAGTTGCTCGACATCAGGCAGGCCGGCGAGCAACCGGGCAGCGGCGCTGCGCAGTTCGGCGGAGGTCTGGTCCGAGGGCGCAAGGTTCTGCAGGAGTTTGAGCAAGCCGTCCAGCGAGCCTTGGCGGCTTTGCTGGTCGACCAGTTGCCGGGTGACCGCCAGTTGTTCCTGGCGGCTGCTCAGGGGCACGAATTTCAATGTCTGGCTGTCTTGCACCTGCGCGCTCAACAAGGTGCCGATGCGCAAGGGCTGCGGACTGTCGATGTTCAGGGTGCTGCCGCTCAGTGCGGTGTTGAGCAGGCTCACCATCGAACGAAACACCAGGGGCTGGCCGGGCACTTGCGGCAGCACTTGCGAGGTCAGCACCTTGCCCTGCAGCAGGGTGCCAACGGGCAGTTGTGCGGTGTCGAGGCGGGTGAGGGTGGCGACGCTGGAGGCGATGGCCTGTTGCACCGTCACGGCCAGGTTGCCGGCCGAGGGCTGGGTAACGAGCAGCGTGGTGCCCTGGGCCAGCGGTTGATTGCTGGTGGTCTGGACCGTGGTCTGGCGGCCGCTGTCGAGGGTGACCTTGAGCAGCATCTGGAAAGTCTGATCCGCCTGCTTGAGCGACAACACTTCGGCCTGGGCGGTTTGACCGACGCTGATCAGCCCCTCCACCGGCGTCAGCAACTTGAGCAACTCACCGCTGAGCACCTGCGGGCGTGAGGTCGCCGGGAGGGTCTGCGGTAGCGGGAGGATGTTCATTTCGCCTGTCATACGCGGTCACAACCTGAGGAAAATGCACTCTTTAGAGTAGGGCCTGGCATGTATAATGCCGCGCCGTTGTATCCAAAAATGGCGAAAACTTTGCAATTGTTTGACGCAGCTCTCTAGAACAAGACGTCATTGCATCTATGCTGCATCTCTTTAACGGCCGCGCCAGTGCCGACTTGAACCGTATAAGGCCCGTGAACCCTTGACCAGTCCTGTCCTGCAAACCGTTGCCCTTGCCTGTGAGCGAGACCTTCGGCTGCTCTTCGAAAATCTCGATTTGAGACTGGCCAGTGGCGAAATGATGCAAATCAGTGGCCCCAACGGCAGTGGCAAGACCAGCCTGTTGCGCCTGCTCTCGGGGCTGATGCAGCCGACCGCCGGTCAAGTGCTGCTCAACGGTCAGCCGCTGAACGAGCAACGCGGCGAACTGGCGCGCAACCTGCTGTGGATCGGCCACGCGGCCGGGATCAAGGATTTGCTGACGCCGGAGGAGAATCTGAGCTGGCTGTGTGCCTTGCATCATCCCGCGACCCATGAGGCGATCTGGCAGGCCCTGGCTGCGGTCGGGCTGCGCGGATTCGAGGATGTGCCTTGCCACACCCTGTCTGCCGGTCAACAGCGTCGCGTCGCGCTGGCGCGCCTGTACCTGGACAGCCCTGCGTTGTGGATCCTCGATGAACCCTTTACCGCCCTCGACAAGCAGGGCGTGGCGCAACTTGAAGAACACCTGGCCGGCCACTGCGAACGCGGCGGCATGGTGGTGTTGACCACTCACCACACGCTGAGCCGGATGCCGGCCGGTTATCGCGACATCGATCTGGGGAGCTGGGCCGTATGAGTGTGTTCGGCCTGTTGGTCGCCCGCGAGGCGCGTCTGCTGTTCCGCCGTCCGGCGGAGCTGGCCAATCCGCTGGTGTTCTTTGCCATCGTCGTTTCGCTGTTCCCGTTGGCCGTCGGACCCGAGTCTCAATTGTTGCAAACCTTGTCTCCGGGGTTGGTCTGGGTGGCAGCACTTTTATCGGTTCTGCTCTCGCTGGACGGGCTTTTCCGCAGTGATTTCGAGGATGGATCGCTTGAGCAGTGGGTCCTTTCGCCGCACCCCCTGCCTCTTCTGGTTTTGGCCAAAGTGCTGGCACACTGGGCTTTTTCCGGCCTGGCACTGGTTTTGCTGGCCCCCTTGCTGGCGCTGATGCTCGGTTTGCCTGCCGCCTGTCTGCCGGTGTTGCTGCTTTCGTTGCTGCTCGGTACACCGGTACTGAGCCTGCTCGGTGCAGTGGGTGCGGCGCTGACGGTCGGCTTGAAGCGCGGTGGCCTGTTGCTGGCCCTGCTGATTCTGCCGTTGTACATCCCGGTGTTGATCCTTGGCAGTGGCGCTTTGCAGGCAGCCTTGCAGGGGATGCCGGCGACCGGTTATCTCCTGTGGCTTGGTAGCCTGACCGCCCTGGCGATAACCCTGACACCCTTTGCAATAGCTGCTGGCCTGAAGATCAGCGTCGGCGAATAATGAGGTCTGGTTAAAAAATGACCAGTAAAGACCCTGGCTCTTCAAAGAAAAGAGCAACCGTGATGGAAACAGTATGAACTGGACGTGGTTTCACAAGCTCGGCTCGCCCAAATGGTTTTACGGCATCAGCGGCAAAATGCTGCCCTGGCTGAGCGTCGCGGCGTTGTTGCTGATCAGCGTTGGCGTAGTCTGGGGCCTGGCCTTCGCGCCACCGGACTATCAGCAGGGCAACAGCTTCCGCATCATCTATATCCACGTTCCGGCCGCCATGCTGGCGCAGTCCATCTACGTGATGCTGGCGGTGTGCGGCATCGTCGGGCTGGTGTGGAAGATGAAACTGGCCGACGTCGCCCTGCAGTGCGCGGCACCCATCGGTGCGTGGATGACTGCCGTGGCGCTGGTCACCGGCGCGATCTGGGGCAAGCCGACCTGGGGCTCGTGGTGGGTCTGGGATGCACGCCTGACGTCCATGCTTATCCTGCTTTTCCTGTACTTCGGTCTCATTGCGCTGGGCAACGCGATCAGCAATCGTGACAGCGCGGCCAAGGCCTGTGCGGTGCTGGCGATTGTCGGCGTGATCAACATCCCGATCATCAAGTACTCGGTGGAGTGGTGGAACACCCTGCACCAGGGCGCGACTTTCACCCTCACCGAAAAACCGGCAATGCCTGCCGAGATGTGGCTGCCTTTGCTGCTGACGGCGCTGGGTTTCTACTGTTTCTTCGGCGCGGTGCTGTTGCTGCGCATGCGCCTTGAAGTGCTCAAGCGCGAAGCCCGGGCCAGTTGGGTCAAGGCCGAAGTGGAAAACAGCCTGGAGGTCGCTCGATGAGTTTTGCTTCATTCGGCGACTTCATCGCCATGGGTCATCATGGCCTGTATGTCTGGTCAGCCTATGGCATCTGCCTGGCGGTATTGGCCCTCAACGTGGCGGCGCCGATCCTGGCCCGCAAGCGGTATCTGCAACAAGAGGCGCGTCGTCTGCGCCGGGAGAACGGCAAGTGAATCCGCTGCGCAAAAAGCGTCTTATCATCATTCTGGCGATCCTGGTCGGGGTCGGCGCTGCCGTCGGCCTGGCCCTGAGCGCCCTGCAGCAGAACATCAACCTGTTCTACACACCGACCCAGATCGCCAACGGCGAAGCCCCCCATGACACGCGCATTCGCGCCGGTGGCATGGTCGAGGCCGGTTCCTTGCAACGTTCCGGCGACTCGCTGGACGTGAAGTTCGTCGTCACCGACTTCAACAAATCCGTGACCATCACTTATCGCGGCATCCTTCCGGACCTGTTCCGCGAAGGGCAGGGCATCGTCGCCCTGGGCAAGCTCAATGCCGATGGCGTGGTGGTGGCCGATGAAGTGCTGGCCAAGCACGACGAGAAGTACATGCCGCCGGAAGTGACCAAGGCGTTGAAAGACAGCGGTCAATCGGCTCCAACGCCCGCGAAGGAGGGTTGATCCATGACATCCGGCATCTTTATTCCCGAGCTTGGCCATCTGGCGATGATCCTGGCCCTGTGCTTCGCCCTGGCCCAGGCCGTGGTGCCGCTGTTCGGTGCCTGGCGCGGTGACCGCCTGTGGATGAGCCTGGCCCAGCCGGCCGCGTGGGGGCAGTTCAGCTTTTTGCTGTTTGCCTTCGGTTGCCTGACCTACGCTTTCATGGTCGATGACTTCTCCGTGGCCTATGTGGCCAACAACTCCAACAGCGCCTTGCCGTGGTACTACAAGTTCAGCGCGGTGTGGGGTGCCCACGAAGGGTCCCTGCTGTTGTGGGCCTTGATTCTCGGTGGCTGGACCTTCGCGGTGTCGGTGTTCTCCCGGCAGTTGCCGCAGGTCATGCTGGCCCGCGTGCTGGCGGTGATGGGCATGATCAGCACCGGTTTCCTGCTGTTCCTGATCATGACCTCCAACCCGTTCAAGCGCATCCTGCCGCAAATGCCCAGCGACGGTGCCGACCTCAACCCCTTGCTGCAAGACATTGGCCTGATCGTTCACCCGCCGATGCTGTATATGGGCTATGTCGGTTTCTCGGTGGCCTTCGCCTTCGCCATCGCCGCGCTGATGGGCGGTCGCCTGGATGCCGCTTGGGCGCGCTGGTCGCGTCCGTGGACGATCGTGGCCTGGGCCTTCCTCGGCATCGGCATCACCCTCGGCTCGTGGTGGGCGTACTACGAACTCGGCTGGGGCGGCTGGTGGTTCTGGGACCCGGTGGAAAACGCCTCGTTCATGCCATGGCTGGTGGGTACCGCGCTGATTCACTCGCTGGCGGTCACGGAAAAACGTGGCGTGTTCAAGAGCTGGACGGTGTTGCTGGCCATCGCTGCGTTCTCGTTGAGCCTGCTGGGCACCTTCCTCGTGCGTTCCGGCGTACTGACCTCGGTACACGCCTTTGCCTCCGATCCGGAACGCGGCGTGTTCATCCTGATTTTCCTGCTGTTCGTGGTCGGCGGTTCATTGACGCTGTTCGCCCTGCGCGCGCCGGTGGTCAAGAGCCAGGTCGGCTTCAACCTGTGGTCCCGGGAAACCCTGCTGCTGGGCAACAACCTGGTGCTGGTGGTGGCCGCCTCGATGATCCTGCTGGGCACCTTGTACCCACTGATTCTTGATGCCATGACCGGCGCCAAGCTGTCGGTCGGCCCGCCGTACTTCAACGCGCTGTTCATTCCGTTGATGGCGTTGTTGATGGTGGTGATGGCGGTCGGCGTGATCGTGCGCTGGAAAGACACCCCGGTGAAATGGCTGCTGAGCATGCTGACGCCGGTATTGCTCGGCAGTGCGGCCATGGCCGTGGTGGCTGGCGTCGCGTACGGCGACTTCAACTGGGCAGTGCTCGCGACCTTCATGCTCGCCGCCTGGGTGCTGCTGGCCGGTGCGCGTGACATTGTCGACAAGACCCGCCACAAAGGCCTGATCAAAGGCCTGCCAACCCTGACCCGCAGCTACTGGGGCATGCAGATCGCACACCTGGGCATTGCCGTGTGTGCGCTGGGTGTCGTGCTGTCGAGCCAGAACAGTGCCGAGCGTGACCTGCGCCTGGCGCCGGGCGAGTCCATGGACCTGGCCGGTTATCACTTCATCTTCGAAGGCGCCAAGCACTTCGAAGGCCCGAACTTCACGTCCGACAAGGGCACTGTCCGGGTGATCCGCAACGGCAAGGAAATCAGCGTGCTGCACCCGGAAAAACGCCTGTACACCGTGCAGAACTCGGTGATGACCGAAGCGGGCATCGACGCCGGATTCACCCGCGACCTCTATGTCGCCCTCGGTGAACCGCTGGGTAACGGTGCCTGGGCGGTGCGCGTACACGTCAAACCGTTCGTGCGCTGGATCTGGTTCGGTGGTTTGCTGACAGGCGCAGGTGGCTTGCTGGCGGCGCTGGATCGGCGTTATCGGGTCAAGGTAAAAAGCCGCGTGCGCGAAGCACTGGGCCTGTCGGGAGCCACTGCATGAAGCGTTGGTTGATGTTATTACCACTGGCGATTTTTCTGGTGGTTGCCGTGTTTCTCTACCGTGGGTTGTACCTGGATCCGGCCGAGTTGCCTTCGGCCATGATCAACAAGCCGTTCCCCGAGTTTTCCCTGCCGTCGGTGCAGGGCGACAAGACCCTGACCCGTGCCGACATTCTGGGCAAGCCGGCGCTGGTCAACGTCTGGGGCACCTGGTGCATTTCCTGCCGGGTCGAGCACCCGGTGCTGAACAAGCTGGCCCAGCAGGGCGTGGTGATCTACGGCATCAACTACAAGGACGTCAACGCCGATGCCTTGAAGTGGCTGACGGACTTCCACAACCCGTATGCACTGGACATCCGTGACGACGAAGGCTCGCTGGGCCTGAACCTCGGTGTGTACGGCGCGCCGGAGACCTTCTTCATCGACGCCAAGGGCATCATCCGGGACAAGTTCGTCGGCGTGATCGACGAGCAGGTCTGGCGCGAAAAACTGGCGGGCAAGTACCAGGCGCTGGTCGACGAGGCCAAGCCATGAAGCGCTGGATTGCTGCCGCTGTCCTGGGCTTGAGCATGGCCGGTGTGGCCCACGCGGCCATCGACACCTATGAGTTTGCCAAGGAAGGTGACCGCGAGCGTTTTCGCGAGCTGACCAAGGAGCTGCGTTGCCCCAAGTGCCAGAATCAGGACATTGCCGATTCCAACGCACCGATTGCCGCCGACCTGCGCAAAGAGATTTTCCGCATGCTCGGCGAAGGCAAGGACAACCAGCAGATCATCGACTTCATGGTCGACCGCTACGGTGATTTCGTCCGCTACAAACCTGCGTTGAACGCCAAGACTGCCTTGCTCTGGTTCGGCCCCGCCGGCCTGTTGCTGGGGGGCGTCGTGATCATCGCGGTGATCGTCCGCCGTCGTCGCGTGCAACGCGCCGGCACCCCGGACTCGCTGTCTGCCGAGGAGCGCTCGCGCCTCGACCACCTGTTGGATAAAACCAAGAATGATTGATTTCTGGCTCGCTGCAGGTCTGCTGCTTCTGGTTGCCCTGAGTTTTCTGTTGATCCCGGTGCTGCGCAGCCGTCGTGCCCAGCTTGAAGAGGATCGTACCGCCTTGAACGTCGCGCTTTATCAGGAGCGCGTGGCTGAGTTGCAGACTCAGCAGGAAGAGGGCGTGCTCGATGCGGCGCAAATGGACGCCGGTCGCGCCGAAGCCGCCCGTGAGTTGCTGGCGGACACCGAAGGCGTCGAAGCGCCGCGGGCGTCGCGACTGGGCAAACCCTTGCCGTTGCTGGCGGCGGTTCTGGTGCCGGTGCTGGGTCTGGGTCTGTACATGCATTACGGCGCCAGCGACAAGGTCGAACTGACCCGCGAATTCTCCCAGGCACCCAAGTCGATGGAAGAAATGACCCAGCGCCTGGAGCGTGTGGTTGCCGCTCAACCGGATTCCGCCGAAGGCATGTACTTCCTCGGTCGCACCTACATGGCGCAGGATCGCCCGGCGGACGCGGCGAAGATGTTCGAGCGCACGGTGAACCTGGCCGGTCGTCAGCCCGAACTGCTCGGTCAATGGGCCCAGGCGCAGTACTTCGCCGATGGCAAGAAGTGGTCGGACAAGGTCCAGGCCCTGACCGACGAAGCGCTCAAGGCCGATCCGAAAGAAGTCACCAGCCTCGGCCTGCTCGGCATTGCTGCGTTTGAAGGCGAGCGTTATCAGGACGCCATCGATTACTGGAATCGCCTGTTGGCGCAGTTGCCGCCGGACGACCCGTCCCGGGAGGCGCTGCAAGGCGGGATCACCCGGGCCACGGAGAAACTGGTGGCCAGCGGTGGCAAGGTTGCGCAAGCACCGGCGGCCAAGTCCACAGCGTTGCTCAAGGTCAGCGTCGATCTGGCGGCGGAGCTCAAAACCAAGGTCCAGCCTGGCGACAGCGTGTTCATCTTCGCCCGTGCGGTCTCCGGTCCGCCGGCCCCGCTGGCTGTCAAGCGCATGACCGTGGCCGACCTGCCGGTGACCGTCGAGCTGAGTGATGCCGACGCGATGATGCCGCAATTGAAACTGTCGAACTTCCCTGAAGTCCAACTGGTTGCGCGCGTTTCCCGTGCTGGCAAACCGACCGCCGGCGAGTGGATCGGTCGCAGCCAGCCCTTGGCCAGCAGCACCACCGCGCCGCAAACACTGACCATCGACAGCCCGGACAAATAACAGGAAAACGCCACCATGACCGCCATCGCTCGTATTGCCCTGCTCAGCGTCGTTTTGGGGTTAAGCGCTTGTGCGGTCCAGCGACCACCGGAGCAAACGGCTCCGCCGCCGATTCCGCCGTCGCAGCCCAGCCCCACGCCATCGACGTCGCCGGTACCGAGCAAGCCGTCTGTTCCGGTAAAACCCTCCAAGCCGCTGCCTCGCACGTCTGCCAGCTTTGCGCCACCACCGGGGGGCAATAGCCATTGGGATCCGAAGCTTGGGGTTTATGTGCTGGATGATCAGCCCAATACCTTTTATCGCCAGCGTACCTATTACCGCTGGGATAACGGCTGGAGCCGGTCGATCAGTCCGAAGGGGCCGTGGGAGGAGACTGATATTCACGGTGTACCGGGTGGGCTGGGACGGCAATTCGGGCAGTAACGCAAAGAGGCGACCTTCGGGTCGCCTTTTTTGTGCCTGCCGAATGTGATTGCCTGGCTGATGCTGAACCCCTGTGGGAGCGGGCTTGCTCGCGAAGGCGGCCTGACAGCCGACCTTTGCTTTGTTGATTGGGTACATATCCGTTTTTGGGGTAACGGCGGCTTATGGTTTCGCCCTTACGGCGAGTCCCTTTGGCAAACGCCGGAGTGCCGGCCCAGCCCAAAGGAACCAAAGGTCTCGCCCCTTACGTACGGCCCCTCGCTGAGGCTCGGGGTTCCTTCGCTCCGGCATTCATCCGGGGGCATTGCCCTCCGGTCGGCTTCGCTTCGACCTGCATGCAATGAGTTCGACTGCGTCGAACGGCGCTGCGCGCCCGTCCCCGGATGAACACCTCCACTCAGCCTGCCGAGGGGGCGGGTAGATCAAGATCAAGAGCTGCAGGCGAGCTAACGCTCGGCCTGATGAGTGGGGAAGAGCGTTTGTGTACGCCGTTCGGCTAAACACACTCCCCCTGTAGGAGCTGCCGAAGGCTGCGATCTTTTGATCTTGATCTTCCGCCCTTTCGACATTGTCAAAAATCAAAAGATCGCAGCCTCGTTGCACTCGACAGCTCCTACAGGGAAACACGCGTGTCAGGGCTGGAGCGAGCAATGGTGTTTAGCGTCAAGCCGATGTCAGCTCAACCTTTCACAAAACCTTCATCAAATGGTCCATCCAGCGACATGTGCAAGTCATAGGGCTGACATCCCCCGTGCCTACAGTCTGTTGAACTCAAATGCAGCCATGGACGGCTGTTCAACCAGACAGAGAAGCCCATGAACGCAGCTATCCATGTCGATCACCTGAACAAGACCTTTGCGCGTAAAACCGCACTGGTCGACCTCGAACTGACCATCGCGGCCGGTGAGATGGTCGCGCTGATCGGCGCGTCCGGCTCTGGCAAGTCCACCTTGCTGCGCCACCTTGCGGGCCTGGCCTGTTGCGATAAAAACAACGGCGGCAGCGTCAAGGTGCTGGGTCGCGAGGTGCAGGCGTCCGGCCGTTTGAATGGCAAGGTGCGCCGCCTGCGCGCCGACATCGGCTACATCTTCCAGCAGTTCAACCTGGTCAACCGTTTGAGCGTGCTCGACAACGTGCTGCTCGGCTGCCTGGGGCGCATGCCGCGCTGGCGTGGCAACTTGAGCCTGTTCAATGCCGAGGAAAAGCAGTTCGCCCTGGAGTCCCTGGACCGTGTGGGCCTGGCAGACCTGGCGGCGCAGCGGGCCTCGACCCTGTCCGGCGGTCAGCAGCAGCGCGTGGCGATTGCCCGTGCGTTGACCCAGCGGGCGGAGGTGATTCTGGCGGATGAGCCGATTGCCTCCCTTGATCCGGAATCGGCGCGCAAGGTCATGGAGATCCTCGCCGACATCAATCGCCGCGACGGCAAGACCGTGGTGGTGACCCTGCATCAAGTCGACTACGCCACCCGTTATTGCCCGCGTGCCGTGGCGCTCAAGGCCGGGCGGATTCATTTCGACGGTCCGGGCTCTGAATTGAGCGGCCGGGTCCTCAACGATTTGTACGGTGCCGACATCGACACCAGCCTCATGTGTTCCGAGTCATCCCGTCACAGTGAAACCGCGCTGCGGCTGGTGCTGGCGCGCGCGTGATCAACCTCGAACTCCCCAACCGTTCACCCTCAGGAAACCCTTCCATGTTGAACCGTATCGGTCGCGTTTTTGCTGGCGCAGCACTGCTCGCCAGCTGTGTGCTGGGCACCGCCCACGCGGAAGAAAAAGCCATCAACTTCGGCATCATGTCCACCGAGTCTTCGCAAAACCTCAAGAGCATCTGGCAGCCGTTCCTGGATGACATGCAGAAAAAGACCGGCCTGAAGATCAACGCCACGTTCGCGTCCGACTATGCCGGCCTGATCCAGGGCATGCGCTTCAACAAGGTCGATGTGGCCTGGCTGGGCAACAAGGCCGCCATCGAAGCGGTGGACCGCTCCAACGGCGAGATCTTCGCCCAGACCGCCGCCGCCAGTGGCGCCGCCGGTTACTGGAGCGTGTTGATCGTGCGCAAGGACAGCCCGATCAACTCCGTCGACGACATGCTGAAAAACGCCAGGAACCTGACCTTCGGCAATGGCGACCCGAACTCCACCTCCGGTTACCTGGTGCCGGGCTACTACGTGTTCGCCAAGAACAACGTCGATGCCGCCACCGCGTTCAAGCGCACGCTGAACTCCAGTCATGAAGTCAACGCACTGAGCGTGGCCAAAGGGCAAGTGGATGTGGCGACCTTCAACACCGAAAGCTGGGATCGCCTGGAAGTCACCCAGCCGGACAAGGCCGCACAGCTCAAGGTGATCTGGAAGTCGCCGCTGATTCCCGCCGACCCGCTGGTGTGGAGCAAAGCGCTGAGTGACAGCGAGAAGAGCAAGATCCGCGACTTCATCTTCAGCTACGGCGACACCGATGAAGAGAAAGCGGTGCTCAAGGGCATGCAACTGGGCAAGTTCCTGAAATCCAGCGACGACCAGTTGCTGCCGATCCGTCAGCTCGAACTGTTCAAGCAGCGCACCACGATCAGCGCCGACGACAAGCTGGAAGCCGCCGACAAGGCCAAAAAACTGGCCGATATCGATGCCGAGCTGGCCAAGCTGCAAGAGCGTCTGACCTTGCTGGAAAAAAACACCGACAACAAAAGCGCAGCCAACGCCGGTT
Organism: Pseudomonas sp. GW821-FHT07G06; assembly: GCF_058986625.1. Taxonomy (NCBI): domain Bacteria; kingdom Pseudomonadati; phylum Pseudomonadota; class Gammaproteobacteria; order Pseudomonadales; family Pseudomonadaceae; genus Pseudomonas; species Pseudomonas sp. GW821-FHT07G06. Next base: position 252,588 of record NZ_JBYSVW010000001.1, on the reverse strand, counting down.
GATTGATGACGCAGTAACTGTGGGAGCGAGCTTGCTCGCGATGGCGGTGGATCAGCTGGCATCAATGTTGAATTTGCGGCCCTCATCGCGAGCAAGCTCGCTCCCACAGTTTTTGCACCGGGCATAACTTTTTTAGAGAACCCTCATGACCACTCTGCACGCTGAAGCTGTCGGCAAGCGCACCTGGCCGCAGTACGTCGGTTGGGGCCTGTTCCTGGTCCTGCTGGCCTGGGCCTGGCACGGCGCCGAGATGAATCCGATGGCGCTGTACCGCGACTCGGGAAACATGGCGACCTTCGCCGCGGATTTTTTCCCGCCGGACTTCCATGAATGGCGCATGTACCTCAAGGAAATGATCGTCACCGTCCAGATCGCCCTGTGGGGCACGGTGCTGGCGATTGTCTGCTCGGTGCCGCTGGGCATTCTTTGCTCGGAAAACATCACGCCGTGGTGGATTCACCAACCCTTGCGCCGGGTGATGGACGCCTTCCGTTCGATCAATGAAATGGTCTTCGCCATGTTGTTCGTGGTGGCCGTCGGCCTGGGCCCCTTTGCCGGCGTGCTGGCGCTGTGGATCAGCACCACCGGTGTGCTCGCCAAGCTGTTCGCCGAAGCCGTGGAAGCGATTGATCCAGGCCCGGTCGAAGGCGTTCGCGCCACCGGTGCCAGTGCCTTGCAAGAAGTGATCTTCGGAGTGATCCCGCAAGTCATGCCGCTGTGGGTGTCCTACGCGCTGTACCGCTTCGAGGCCAACGTGCGCTCGGCGACGGTGGTGGGCATGGTCGGGGCCGGCGGCATCGGGGTGATCCTGTGGGAGAACATCCGCGCCTTCCAGTTTGTGCAGACCTGCGCGGTGCTGCTGGTGATCATCGTCGTCGTCAGCCTGATCGACATCCTCTCGCAACGCCTGCGCAAGCAGTTCATCTGATTTTTCGGAGGGGTGCCTGCGGGCGCTTTTTTTAAAGCATGCAGTTGTCTAGACAAGATGAGCCGGTGTACCGCGAATTGGCCGACATCCTGCGTCGGGAGCTGGCGGACTACCGCGCCGGAGATTTCCTGCCGGGGGAGGTGATGCTGGCCGAACGCTTCGGGGTCAACCGCCATACCTTGCGCCGCGCCATCGATGAACTGGTGTTCGAAGGCAGCCTGTTGCGTCGTCAGGGCAAGGGCACCCAGGTCCTGGAGCGGCCGTTGATTTACTCGATGACCGCCGACAGCGCCTACAGCCAGTCGCTCTCGGCCCAGGGGCATGGCGTCGAGGCGGTGTTGCTCAAGCGTCGCTACTGCTTCGCCAGCCGTGAAGAGGCGCAACATCTGGGTATCGCGGAAATGGCGCCGATGATCGAGTTGCAGACCTTGCGCAAGCTCGACAACCAGCCGGTCAGCCTGATCCGCCACCGCTACTGTGCCAGTCACGCGTCGCTGCTGGCCGACTACACCGGCGGTTCCCTGCGCCAGTACTGGCGCGAGCGCGACAGGCCGCTGACCCGCACCCAGAGCCTGATCGGCGCCCGTTTGCCCAACCGTGAAGAGGCCGCGCTGCTGCTGATGCCCCGGCATCTGCCGGCCCTGAGTGTGTTCACCCTTTCCCGCGATCGCGACGGCCGTGCCGTGGAGCTGGCCCAGTCCACCAGCCGTTCGGATCGCTTCCAGTACCAGGTCGTCACCTGATGGAGAACTCAATGCAAAACCCGGTTCCTCACACCGAACGGCAGCACTGGATCGGCGTGCTGGCCCGCGCCCGTCGCAGCGAATTGCAGCCCTTCGAAGCCGCCTTGCGCGACGTCGAATACCAACTGATCCGCGCCCCGGAAATCGGCATGACCCTGGTCCGTGGCCGCATGGGCGTTAATGGCGCGCCGTTCAACGTCGGTGAAATGAGCGTGACCCGCTGCGTGGTGCGCCTGGCCGATGGCCGTACCGGCTACAGCTATCTGGCGGGTCGCGACAAGGTCCATGCCGAACTGGCCGCCCTGGCCGATGCGCATTTGCAGGGCGCGCAACAGCGCCACTGGCTGGCGGAAATGATCACGCCGCTGGCGACCGTCCAGGCCGAACGCCGGGCGCAAAAAGAGGCGGAAACCGCCGCCACCAAAGTCGAATTCTTCACCCTCGTGCGAGGAGAAAACTGATGAGCGCACAGCTGTTGCAACCGGCGTTCGCCGACCCGGTGCTGGATGCCCAGCGCGGTTTTCGCGCGGCCCTGAAAGCCTTGGCCGGCCCCGGTCTGATCCAGACCTTGCAAGCCACGCCGAGCCTTGAAGGACTGGAACCCGCGACCTACGCCTTATGCCTGGCGCTGCTGGATGTCGATACGCCGCTATGGCTGGCGCCGACCTTCGACACGCCGCTGATCCGCGCCAACCTGGCGTTCCATTGCGGTTGCCCGCTGACCGCCCGGCGTGAAGACGCACGGTTTGCCTTGCTGGCTGCCGATGATGTGCTCGACCTCAGCGGTTTCGATCACGGCAACGACCGTTACCCGGACCAGTCCTGCACCGTGCTGGTTCAACTGCCGAGCCTCGGCGGCGGGGCAGGGCTGAAGTGGCGCGGACCGGGGATCGAAACCGAATACGGCGTAGCGCTGCCGGTCGCCGCTGGCTTCTGGCGTGAACGCCAACGCAGCAACGAATTCCCCCGCGGTCTGGATCTGTTTTTCACCGCCGGCCACGACCTGATCGGCCTGCCCCGCAGCACCCGCATCGCAGAGGAGCGTGCCTGATGTACGTAGCCGTCAAGGGTGGCGAACAGGCCATCGACAATGCCCACCGCCTGCTGGCGAAAAAGCGCCGGGGCGATACGTCGGTCACCGAGCTGAGTGTCGAACAGATCCGTCAGCAATTGCCGCTGGCGGTGGCGCGGGTGATGAGCGAAGGCTCGCTGTACGACGAAGAACTCGCTGCGCTGGCCATCAAGCAGGCGGCGGGGGATCTGGTGGAAGCGATCTTCCTGCTGCGCGCCTACCGCACCACGTTGCCGCGCTTCAGCCCGAGCCTGCCGATCGATACCGCGAACATGCTGCTTGGCCGGCGTTTGTCCGCCACCTTCAAGGATGTACCGGGCGGGCAACTGCTGGGACCGACCTTCGATTACACCCATCGTCTGCTGGATTTTGCGCTGCTCGCCGAAGGCGAATACCCAGGGCCGCAAGTCGCGCCGAATGCCAGCCTCGAACCCTGTCCACGAGTCCTCGGTTTGCTGGCTCAGGAAGGCTTGATCAAGACCGAATCCGACCACGGCGAAAGCGTGGCGGACATCACCCGCGACCCGCTGGAACTGCCGGCCAGTCGCGCCCAGCGCCTGCAAGCGCTGGCCCGTGGCGACGAAGGTTTCCTGCTGGCGCTGGGTTATTCGACCCAGCGCGGTTACGGCCGCAACCATCCGTTCGCCGGGGAAATCCGTATCGGTGAAGTCGAGGTGTGGATCGATCCCGAGGAGCTGGGCTTTCCGATCAACCTGGGCTGCATCGAAGTCACCGAGTGCGAGATGGTCAACCAGTTCGTCGGCTCGGCCACGGAGCTGGCGCAGTTCACCCGCGGCTACGGCCTGGCCTTCGGACACGCCGAGCGCAAGGCCATGGGCATGGCGCTGGTCGACCGTGCCTTGCGCGCCGACGAATACAACGAAGAGATCGTGTCCCCGGCGCAGCAGGAGGAGTTCGTGCTGATGCACTGCGACAACGTCGAGGCCGCCGGCTTCGTCTCGCACCTCAAGTTACCTCACTACGTCGATTTCCAGGCCGAACTGGAACTGATCCGCAAACTGCGCAAGCCTGCCGAGGGGCAACGCCATGAATGACCTGAGCAACCCCATGAAAGGCGGGGCACCGGTGCGCGACGCGGCGTACAACTTTGCCTACCTCGATGAACAGACCAAACGCATGATCCGCCGCGCCTTGCTCAAGGCCGTGGCGATCCCCGGTTATCAGGTGCCGTTCGGTGGCCGCGAGATGCCATTGCCCTACGGCTGGGGCACCGGCGGCATGCAACTGACCGCAGCGATTCTCGGTGACGACGACGTGCTCAAGGTCATCGACCAGGGTGCGGACGACACCACCAACGCCGTGTCGATCCGGCGCTTCTTCGCCCGCACCGCTGGCGTTGCAACAACCGAAAGCACGCCGGACGCGACGGTGATCCAGACCCGTCACCGCATCCCGGAAACCCCGCTGCACGCCGACCAGATCATGGTCTATCAGGTGCCGATTCCCGAGCCGCTGCGATTTATCGAGCCCTCGGAAACTGAGACCCGGACCATGCACGCCCTCAACGATTACGGGGTCATGCACGTCAAACTCTACGAAGACATCGCCACCTTCGGCCACATCGCCACGGCCTACGCCTACCCGGTGATGGTCGACGAACGCTACGTGATGGACCCGTCGCCGATCCCCAAATTCGACAACCCGAAACTGGACATGAGCCCGGCACTGATGCTGTTCGGCGCCGGTCGGGAGAAACGCTTGTACGCGGTGCCGCCGTACACCCGCGTCACCAGTCTCGACTTTGAGGATCACCCCTTCGAAGCGCAGAAATGGGAAGAGTGCTGCGCCATTTGCGGCAGTCGCGAATCGTTCCTCGACGAACTGATCCTCGACGATGCCGGTACCCAGAGCTTCGTCTGTTCCGATACCTATTACTGCGCCCAGCGCGTCTGCCAGCAGGAGCAGGGCCAATGAACCAGGCGCTGAAAAACCAATTGTCCGTGTCCACCGAGCCGCTGTTGCAGGTGCGTGATCTGTCGCTGTTGTACGGGCCGGAGAAGGGCTGCCAGGACGTCAGTTTCGACCTGTACCCCGGTGAGGTGCTGGGCATTGTCGGCGAGTCCGGCTCGGGCAAATCCACCTTGCTCTCATTGCTCAGCGGCCGCCTGCCGCCGCAACGCGGCAATATCGGCTACCGCGACAAACAGGGTCAATGGCTGGACCTGTACAGCGCCAGCGAGGCCGAGCGCCGCACCTTGCTGCGCACCGAATGGGGCTTTGTCGAGCAGAACCCGCGGGACGGCTTGCGCATGGGCGTGTCCGCCGGGGCCAACATCGGCGAACGCCTGATGGCTCAGGGCGTGCGCAATTACCGGCAACTGCGCGGTGCCGGGCTGGACTGGCTGAGCCAGGTGGAAATCGATCCGCAGCGCATCGACGACTTGCCCAGGACCTTCTCCGGCGGCATGCAGCAGCGCCTGCAAATCGCCCGCAACCTGGTGTCGAGCCCGCGCCTGGTGTTCATGGACGAGCCAACCGGCGGCCTCGATGTGTCGGTGCAGGCGCGCTTGCTCGACCTGCTGCGCGGACTGGTGCGTGAGCTGGACCTGGCCGTGGTGATCGTCACCCACGACCTGGCGGTGGCGCGGTTGCTGGCCGACCGCCTGATGGTGATGCGCCGCTCGCGGGTAGTGGAAACCGGGCTGACCGATCAGGTCCTCGACGATCCGCAGCACCCTTACTCGCAGCTGCTGGTGTCTTCGGTGTTGCAGCCGTGAAGCCCCGTTCAATAGTGGAATTCCCAGCGATGAATACCTTGATCGAGGTCCGTGACCTCTCGAAAACCTTCACCCTGCATCAACAGAACGGCGTGGTCCTCAACGTATTGCGCGGGGTGGACTTCAGTGTGGCGGCCGGCGAGTGCCTGGTGCTGCACGGCCAGTCCGGTGCGGGCAAGAGCACCCTGCTGCGCACCTTGTATGGCAACTACCTGCCGGCGGGCGGCAGCATCCGTGTACAGCACGATGGCCAATGGCGGGAGCTGGTCGGCGCCGAGCCCCGGGACGTCCTGCAAGTGCGCCAGCGCACCCTGGGTTATGTCAGTCAGTTCCTGCGGGTGATTCCCCGGGTGGCGTGCCTGGACGTGGTGATGGAGCCGGCCCTGGCCCGTGGCTGGGCGAAAGAGCAGGCACAAGCGCGGGCCGAATCGTTGCTCACTCGCCTGAACATCCCGCAACGCCTGTGGCAACTGGCGCCGGGCACCTTCTCTGGTGGCGAACAGCAGCGGGTCAACATCGCCCGGGGATTCATGGTGGCGTGGCCGGTGATGTTGCTTGATGAGCCCACGGCCTCCCTCGATGACAGCAACCGCCAGGTGGTGCTGGAGCTGATGAATGAAGCAAAAGCCGCCGGTGCCGCACTGATCGGCATCTTCCACGACCGTATCGCCCGCGAGGCGGTCGCCGACCGTCATCTCGACATGACCCCAGCCGCTGCGACCGAGAAGGAATACGCCGATGCCCGTTGAACAGATCCTCAGCAATGCCCAACTGGTCACCGCTGACCGCGTGTTCTACGGCACCGTGCTGCTGCGCGACGGCTTGATCGCCGAAGTCGCCGAAGGCCCGAGCCGCTTGCCCCAGGCCCTGGACCTCAATGGCGACTACCTGCTGCCGGGGCTTGTGGAGCTGCACACCGACAACCTGGAACGCCACATGACCCCGCGCCCCGGTGTGGACTGGCCGTCGGTGCCGGCGGTGCTCAGCCACGATGCGCAGATCATCGCGGCCGGCATCACCACGGTGTTCGACGCGGTGTCCATCGGTGACGTGAACCCCAAGGGCAATCGCATGCAGAAACTGCCGGCGATGCTCGATGCCATCTCCAGGGCGTCCGACGCCGGGCTGACCCGCGCCGAACACCGTTTGCACCTGCGCTGCGAGCTGTGCCACCCGGACACCCTCAGCGTGTTCCGCGATCTGGTGGAAAACCCGCTGGTGCAACTGGTATCGGTGATGGACCATTCGCCGGGTCAGCGCCAGTTTGTGCTGGAATCCAAGTACCGTGAGTACTACATGGGCAAGTACCACCTGACCACCACGCAGATGGACGAATTCATCACCCTGCAAATGGCCAACTCGCGCACCTACAGCGACCGCTACCGCGCGGCGATTGTCGAGCATTGCCTGGCCCTTGGGCTGTCGGTGGCCAGTCATGACGACGCGACCCTGGCCCACGTCGAGGAGTCGGCGCGCTACGGCATGACCATCGCCGAGTTTCCGACCACAGTCGAAGCTGCGCGCGGTTGCCGGGAGCACGGCATGAATGTGTTGATGGGCGCACCGAACATCGTGCGTGGCGGGTCGCACTCGGGTAACGTGGCCGCTTTCGATCTGGCCGCCGAAGGCTTGCTGGATATTCTGTCCAGCGACTACTACCCGGCGAGCCTGCTGCAATCGGCGTTCGCATTGGCGGCGCAGAGTGAGCGGATCGGTCTGGCCGAAGCGGTGCGCATGGTCAGCCTGAATCCGGCCCGGGCCGCCGGGCTGAACGATCGCGGCGAGATCGCACCGGGCCTGCGGGCTGACCTGCTACAAGCGCGCAGCCAGGACGGTCTGCCGGTGGTCCAGCAAGTATGGCGACAAGCGAAGAGGGTGTTTTGATGGCGGGCAGGTTGATCTATCTCATCGGGCCTTCAGGTTCGGGCAAGGACAGCCTGCTGGATGCCGCGCGAACGCGGTTGGCCGAACGCGGCTGCCGTATCGTGCGCCGGGTCATTACCCGCTCGGCCGAAGCCGTGGGCGAGGCGGCGCTGGGTGTCAGCGCGCAGCAATTCGCCGATATGGAAGCTCAGGGCGCGTTTGCCCTGAGCTGGCACGCCAATGGGCTGTCCTATGGCATCCCCCGGGAAATCGACGATTGGCTGGCCGCCGGCCAGGACGTGCTGGTCAATGGCTCGCGGGGGCATTTGCAGGCAACCCGTCTGCGCTATCCGAATGTGCTGGTGCTGTTGCTGACCGTGGATCAGGCGGTGTTGCGTCAACGCCTGCTGGAGCGCGGGCGTGAGTCGCTGATCGAGATCGATCAGCGCCTGGCCCGCAATGTCCGATTCAATGAGCGGCTGCTGGCAGAAGACTCGGCCGTGCACCTGCTCGACAACTCCGGGCCGCTGGAGACCACTGTTGAACGCTTGCTGGCTTGCATTGACGAGCATGCCCCATGCGCCTGACGTTGCTGGGCACCGGCGATGCCCGGCAAGTGCCGGTCTACGGTTGCGAATGTGTGGTCTGCGTTGCCGCCCGCGACGATGAGCGCTTGCAGCGTCGACCGTGCAGTGCGCTGGTCGAGTGCGCCGATCAACGCTGGTTGATCGACAGCGGCTTGCCTGACCTGTGCGAACGTTTCCCGCCGCGCAGTTTCAACGGCATTTTCCAGACCCACTACCACGCCGATCACGCCCAGGGCCTGTTGCATCTGCGCTGGGGCCAGGGCCTGGTGATTCCGGTCCACGGCCCGGTGGACCCGGAAGGCCTGGCCGACCTCTACAAACACCCCGGCATTCTCGACTTCAGCCAACCCTTCGATGGCTTCGAAACCCGGCATTTCGGCGCGCTCAGCGTCACTGCGCTGCCACTGCAACACTCGAAACCGACCCTCGGTTATTGGCTGGAAGGAGAAGGGCGGCGGATTGCCTACCTGACCGACACCGTAGGCCTGCCGCCGGACACGTTGAACTGGCTGCGGCGTGAACCACCGGACCTGCTGGTGCTGGATTGCTCCATGCCGCCGCAACCCCAGGCACCGCGCAATCACAATGACCTGAACCTGGCCTTGCAGAGCATCGATGAATTGCAGCCGAAGTTGGCGGTATTGACCCATGTCGGGCATACCCTGGATGCCTGGTTGATGCAGCATCAGGGTGAATTGCCGGCGAATGTCAGGGTCGGGTTCGATGGGTGTGTGTTGTAGCGATTGGGGGTGGCGGTTTTCAGAGCATTGCGCGGAAACTGTTCAATGCCTTGACCGACTGAACCAGGCCTTGGCGTAACAAGAGATCGAGATAAGTGTCAGTGTTCATCGGTGGGGCCTTCAGTTGCTTGCGCTGTCGTTGTGCCGCGGCGACCACCGCTGCCGGATCCAGGTCGAAAAGGTTGTCGACGAACTCGTCGGGGTGCTGGGCCTCGATGCCATAAGGTTGCAGCGCGGTGCGAGGGAAGTCTTTCTGATTGAAAGTGACAATGACGCTGGCGTTGCAACGAATGGCAGCCGCCAGGACATGTCGGTCATCCGCATCGGGCAGCGTCAGTCCTTGTATCAAAGCTTCGTACCCCGACACGCAGGCGTCGGGAATCGCCAGATCCATTAGCTCGCAGGTGCGATTCAATTGCGCGGTGTTGAGATCCGGGCGGTTTCTTAGCAGATTGCGTTTCCATTCATCGTGTATTGCCACTGACCATTTCGCCCTGAAAAGCCCGGAGAGCGCGAGCCACATCAGAAAGTCTCTCAAGGGCGCGGGGTAAAGCACGCAAGCGTCATATACAGCGGTAAATGAAGTGTGCCTCACTCGTATCCTGTCCTTAACGCCTGTGCCTGCTCGGCGAGAAGCAGCATTGCCTGCTCGCTGGCGGTGTCGCGCCGGTTTTTATAGTCCATCAAATCGGCAAAACGCACACGTCGGTGCTTGCCGGTTTTGTGGTAGGACAGTTCGCCGGATTCGAGCAGTTTGATCAGGTGTGGACGTGAGACATTGAGCAGGTCTGCTGCTTCTTGCGTAGTCAGTTCAGCGTGGACCGGGACTACTTTCACAGCGTTACCGGCGGCGAGCTCCGCCAGAATATCGACGAGCAAACGGAGCGCCGAGGTGGGCAGTTCGATGTTATGCGCTTCGTTCTGCTCATCGAATATCTGGATATGCTGAGTTTCGAACTGGGTGGCGAGATAGGCAGCCAGGGTACGTTGCCCCACGATTGCAGCCTGTATCTCGTGTTTCGCGGGCAAATTGATTGGCGGATGAATGACGGTCGACATGACGGCTTCCAATATTCTGAATAATCGATTTCAGCAGGCTATTCGAATTAATCGAAAATCGCAATAAACGAAACGCCTGCTTTCAAACATCGTTCTTCAACACCCCCTGCACATTCTCCCGGTGGGAACCGCGCCCACAGATCCAGGTGCGGCGAGGATTGAGGTATTAAGCCGTCGCCAACGATGCCTTCGGCGAAACACTCAGGAACCGCAACAACGCCAGCAGTGGAAACGCACTGCCGACGATCACGATCCACAACCAGCCGCCCTGTTCGTACACTGCGCTGGCTACCGAAGAGCCGAAGGCGCCGCCGATGAAAATGCTGGTCATGTACAGCGCATTCAGGCGGCTGCGGCTTTTACCGTCGAGCGCGTACACCGCACGCTGGCCGAGGACCATGTTCATCTGCACGCAGAAGTCCAGCACCACGCCAGTCACGGCCAAGCCGATGACGCTGTAGGCCGGATGGATGAACGCCGGCATAAAACTCAGGCTGGCGAACAGCAGGGCCAGCACCGACGCGATGCGGGTGTGGCCGGCATCCGCCAGGCGTCCGGCGATCGGGGCGGCGATGGCGCCGATGGCACCTACCAACGCGAAAATCGCGATCTCGCTTTGCGACAAGCCGTGATTGCGCGCCAATTCCAGCGGCACGGCAGTCCAGAACAGGCTGAACGTGGCAAACATGCAGCCCTGGTAAAACGCCCGCTGACGCAGCACCGGTTGCTTGCGCAGCAGCGTCCACAGCGAACCCAGCAACTGGCCATAGGAAGCGCTGTGATCAGGCTCACGCTTGGGAATGGTCATGGCCAGCACGATGCTGATGGCCGCCATCAACACCGCGGCAATCACAAACATCGCGCGCCAGCCGAAGTGGTCGGCTACCACGCTGGACACCGGCCGGGCCAGCAGAATGCCGAGCAGCAAACCGCCCATGATCCCGCCCACTACTCGGCCACGGGTTTCTTCCGGCGCCAGGTGTGCGGCCAGTGGAATCAGGATCTGCACCGAAACCGAGCTGAACCCCACCAACAGCGAAATCAGCAAGAACAGGTTCGGCTGATCGGTGAACGCCGCACCCAGCAGGCTGGCAATCGCCACCAGGGTGGTGATGATCATCAACCGGCGGTTCTCCAGCAGATCCCCCAGCGGCACCAGGAAAAACAGCCCCAGCGCATAGCCGATCTGAGTCAGGGAAACGATCAGGCTGGCCATGGTGTTGGTCAGGCCGATGTCCGGGGCGATCAGGCCGATGATCGGCTGGGCGTAGTAGATATTGGCGACAATGGCGCCGCAGCAGAAGGCGAACAGCAGCACCATGCCTCGGGTCATTGTCGCGGTGCCGTGGGGCACCTGGGTCGCTGGGTTCATAACGGTCTCGCTGTACGTAAAGGAATGCGCGCAGGCTAACGGGCTGACTGAAACGGCGGAAGCGGGATTGGAGTGATAGCTATCATTCCATTGCGGAATGACTGACGGACGCGTGTGTCGTGCGCCTGATGGCCTTGCGTCAGAAGATCGAAGGTCAATGATACATTCACTTACATCTTGTTCGATAGCGTGCTTATGTTCTCTCTCCACGTCTCATGACCCGAGGGCCGCTCCATGAATGTGAAGTTTCGTCAGCTGATTCGCCGGGTTTCAGTCCTCACCTTGATCAGCGTATTCAGCGCTGGCCTCGCGCAGGCCGAAGACGCGCCGGGCACGCGCATCGGTGTACGCGGCGAGATCACCGGTGTCAGTCCGGACGTTGTGAAAGTCCGCGCCAACAGCGGCGACAACCTGGTGATCAACCTGACCCAGGACACCAAGGTCCGCGCCGTGACCCTGGCCAATATCGAGGACATCAAGCCCGGCAGCTACATCGGCTCCGCAGCCATTCCCCAGGAGGACGGCACGCTCAAGGCCCTTGAGGTCCATGTGTTCCCGCCGGAACTGGCCGGCAGTGGTGACGGTCATCGGCCCTTCGATCTGGTCAAGGGCAGCAGTATGACCAACGGCAGCGTCGGCGACCTGGTGGTGAGCAATGGCCGGGTGCTGACCGTCAACTACAAGGGTGGCCAACAGAAGATCCTGGTGCCCGAAGACGTTCCCATCGTTAACCTGATGCCGGCCGATCGCAGCCTGTTGAAGGTGGGCGTGAAGATCGTGACCTTTGTCACGCAGGGCGCTGACGGCACGCTCACCGCTCAATCCATCTCGGCGGGCAAGGATGGCGTGACGCCGCCGATGTAGCCGACACATGGCAACCGGCCATCTGAAGAAAAGCCCGCGCAGCCCCGGCAGCTAGAATCTACAGGGGGATCACTTCAATGTGTCCTTACAAGCGGGAGTATCACGATGAAAATCGTATCTTCGCTGGCGTTAGTGGTAGCGGTCGGTTGGATCTCTGGGTGCTCGACAGTGCCTGACAGTCAGGTCACCAGCGTTCCCCTGAATGCTACATCCGATAATCCCGGGAATATTGCCCGGTTGATCATGATGCCCGGTGATAACGCAACAACGTTCTGGGTTGAGGTCAGCGGCGAGGGCATAGGCAGCACACTGCCGGGTCGATTGACGGCCTACATCTATCCGGGAAGCTGTGGGAACCTGGGTTCGAAACCAGCCTATGACATGAATGACGGTCCAAATGCCCGGTTCTATTCGCAAGCGTCGAACCAGCGCTTCTGGAAAAGCGCGCCGGTCGCCGTCGAGACCCTTAGAGCCGGCAGCTACGCCCTGGTGGTGCGTCAGAGCCCGGTCGATGGTAATCAGGCCATTTTCTGCGGCAATTTGAGCTAAAGGTGCACCCCTGTAGGAGCTGCCGCAGGCTGCGATCTTTTGATCTTGATTTTAAAAAACAGGATCAAGATCAAAAGATCGCAGCCTGCGGCAGCTCCTACAGTCGTTCGGGGGGTGTTCACAAAAAAGGCGACCTGTGCAGGTCGCCTTGTTCATTGCCGCTCAGCGATCACTGACCGCTGTAGATCTGGTCGAAAATCCCGCCATCGTTGAAGTGGGTCTTCTGCACGGTACGCCAGTCACCGAAGGTCTTCTCGACGGACAGGAAGTCCACTTTCGGGAAGCGGTCGGTGTACTTGGCCAGCACGGCGGGGTCACGCGGGCGCAGGTAATTGGCGGCAGCGATCTCCTGGCCTTGCGGCGACCACAGGTACTTCAGGTATTCCTCGGCGGCGGCGCGGGTGCCTTTCTTGTCGACGGTTTTGTCGACCACCGACACCGGTGGCTCGGCTTCGGCGGAAACGCTTGGGTAGATGACTTCGAACTGATCACGGCCAAACTCGCGGGCGATCATTTCCGCTTCGTTCTCGAAGGTCACCAGCACGTCGCCGATCTGGTTGGTCATGAAGGTGGTGGTGGCGGCACGGCCACCGGTATCCAGGACCGGCGCTTGCTTGAACAGTTTGCCGACGAAGTCCTTGGCCTTGTTCTCGTCACCGCCGTTTTTCAGCACGTAGCCCCAGGCCGAGAGGTAGGTGTAGCGACCGTTCCCCGAAGTCTTCGGGTTCGGCACGATGACTTGCACGCCATCCTTGAGCAGGTCCGGCCAGTCTTTCAGGGCTTTCGGGTTGCCCTTGCGCACGATGAACACGGTGGCCGAGGTGAACGGCGCGCTGTTGTTCGGCAGGCGCGTGACCCAGTTTTCCGGGACCAGTTTGCCGTTGTCCGCCAGGGCATTGATGTCGGTGGCCATGTTCATGGTGATGACATCCGCCGGCAGGCCGTCGATCACCGAGCGTGCCTGTTTGCTGGAGCCGCCGAAGGACATCTGCAGGGTGATGTTTTCGTTGTGCTCGGCTTGCCAGTGTTTCTGGAACGCAGTGTTGTAGTCCTTGTAGAAATCGCGCATCACGTCGTAGGAAACGTTGAGCAGCGTCGGTGCAGCCTGGGCGATGTTGCCAAGGGCAAGGCCAGCGGCGAGAAGTGAGGCGCCAAAGAGTTTTTTCACTGCGAATTCCTTGTTCTATTTGTAGGAGCTGCCGCAGGCTGCGATCTTTTGATCTTGCTTAAAAAAAACGAAAAATCAAAAGATCGCAGCCTGCGGCAGCTCCTACGGGTTATTTTTTGGTTTCAGAGCACGCGACTATAGCTGGGCTCGTTTAGTCCTTTAAAGATTAAAAAGCTCTTTGCTTATTCCAGTTTTTTGAACAGTGCATTGCCGCAACGGGAGCAGAATGCAGCACCGTGTTCGTGGCTGTTTTTCTTGCACACCGGGCAGTCGTGTTGAAGTTGATCGCCGCGCATGGCATTGGCCAGTTCAGCGGTGAAAATCCCGGTTGGCACGGCAATGATCGAGTAACCGGTGATCATCACCAGCGACGAAACAACCTGGCCCAGCGGCGTCTTCGGCACGATGTCGCCGAAGCCCACGGTGGTCAGTGTCACGATAGCCCAATAGATGCCTTTGGGAATGCTGGTGAAGCCATGTTCCGGGCCTTCGATCACATACATCAACGTGCCGAATACCGTCACCAGCGTGCAGACGCTGACCAGGAACACCACGATTTTCTGCTTGCTGCCGCGCAACGCCGACATCAGGTAGTTGGCTTGCTTGAGATAAGGGCTGAGCTTGAGCACGCGGAAGATCCGCAGCATGCGGATGATCCGGATAATCAGCAGATATTGCGCATCGGCGTAATACAGCGCGAGGATGCCGGGCACGATGGCCAGCAGGTCCACCAGTCCGTAAAAGCTGAAGGCGTAGCGCAGGGGTTTGGGCGAGCAGTACAGGCGCAGGATGTATTCGCCGAGGAAAATCACCGTGAAGCCCCACTCGATATAGGCGAGTACATCGGCGTAGTTGCGGTGAACGCTGTCGATGCTGTCGAGCATCACGATCACCAGGCTGGCGAGGATGATCAACAGCAGGATGCCGTCAAAGCGCCGACCCGCCTGGGTGTCGGTCTGGAAAATCATGACGTAAAGGTCTTCACGCCAGTGTTTGTTGCTGTCCATGGATAACGCCTGACTCGATGATCAGCGCAGCCTAGGTTGATTCTCCCCGGTAGCGCAAGGCGCGCTTTCGACCGTGGCTTTGCCGAGCATCTGAACAACCGTGCGGATCAGCCAGCAGGCAAGAATGAACGGCGCGGTCAGCGTGGGCAGGCCGATGGTGGCAAACACCGGCGTCAGCAGCAGCGCCAGGCCGATGCCGACCAGCGGCAGCCACGGTTGGCGACGCTGCGAGCTGAAGGCAAGGGCGGCGAGTACGGCGTTGTAGCCGCCGAGGCCGAGCAGTGCGGTGTAGAAGTCGTGCTGCAGCAGGCTCCAGCCCATGCCCGCGACAGACGCCAGCAACGCCCAGCAGAAGGCGCGGCGATCAGCGATGAGCAGGCCGGCGGCAATCATCGCACCGGCCAGGGGATGACCGAGGAACATCACCTGACCGATACCTTTGAAAGGGGCGGCGAGCATGTTCAGGGTGCTGACCTCGATCAAATGCGCCTCTGTCGAGGGTGTGGCGAAGCACAGCAACACCCAGCTCAGCACCACGAATGGCGTGGTGTAGGCGGGGAGGTATTGGCTGAACCGGACGCGCTTGAGCCACTGCTGGGTGAACATCGCGCTCAGGCCACCGGCGGCCAGAATCAGCGGCGGCATCATCGCCGACCAGGGGAAGTACAGGCTCAGCAACAGTCCGAGCAGAACGCCGTTGTAGCTAAACAACCCGGCCTGACGGTCAGCCTTGGCGTAGTTGCGACGTTGTGCGGTGAGCAACCCGGCGACACCACCGAGCAAGGCGCCGCCCAGCAAGGCGGGCGCAGTGAACAGGATTGCCAGGAGGCACAGCAGGCCGCACAGCGGATTACGCTGGAGAAAGATCTGGCTAAAGCCGTTGAGCAAGGCTTCGGCCCAGTCGGGGCAGTGGGTGTTGAAATGGTTGGCAGGCATGGCAGTTCTGAAAGTCAGTGAAACCGAGTTGCCTGCATCGCGAGCAAGCTCGCTCCCACATTGAGTCTTTGCTCAGTCATTGTATTTGTGCCGTACACAAATCAACTGTGGGAGCGAGCTTGCTCGCGATGAGGCCGGTATGGGCGCTAGATCAATGTCTCGATACGCAGAGAGTTAGTCGATCCCGGCTGCCCAAAGGGCACACCGGCGGTGATCAATAAGGTGTCGCCACGCTGCGCCATGCCTTGGGCCTGGGCGATCTCCAGCGCTGTGGAGCAGACTTCATCGACCTGGCGCAGGCGATCGTTGACCACCGAGTGCACACCCCACGCCACGCTCAGGCGACGGGCGGTCTGCAGGTTCGGCGTCAGGTTGAGGATCGGCACGGTCGGCCGCTCCCGCGCCGCACGCAGGCTCGACGCGCCGGATTCGCTGTAATTGACCAGCACCGCCACCGGCAGCACGTTGCTGATACGGCGAATGGCGCAACTGATCGCGTCGGAAACGGTGGCCTCGGCTTTCGGTCGGCTGACGTCGAGTTGAGTCTGGTAGTCCGGACCGTTTTCCACCTGGCGGATGATCTTGCTCATCATCTGCACGGCTTCGAGCGGGTATTCGCCGGACGCGGTTTCCGCCGACAGCATCACCGCGTCCGCACCTTCCGCCACGGCGTTGGCCACGTCTGTGACTTCGGCGCGGGTGGGCGCTGGCGAGAAGCGCATCGACTCCAGCATCTGCGTGGCCACCACCACCGGTTTGCCGAGCTGGCGGCAGGTGCTGATGATGTTCTTCTGGATCTGCGGCACGCTTTCGGCCGGCACTTCCACGCCCAGGTCACCACGGGCGACCATGATCGCATCGCTCAATTCGGCGATCTCGCGCAGTTGTTCGACAGCCGAGGGCTTCTCGATCTTGGCCATCAGGAAGGCCTTGTCGCCGATCAGGCTGCGGGCTTCGCGGATGTCGTCGGGACGTTGCACGAACGACAGCGCCACCCAGTCCACGCCCAGTTCCAGACCGAAGGTCAAGTCGCGGCGATCCTTGGCGGTCAGCGGGCTCAGGTCGAGCACCGCTTGCGGCACGTTCACGCCTTTGCGGTCCGACAGTTCGCCGCCATTGAGCACGGTGGTGTCGATGGCGTCGGCGTATTTGGTCACGACCCGCAGGCGCAACTTGCCGTCGTCCAGCAGCAGGTCCATGCCCGGCTCCAGCGCGGCAATGATTTCCGGGTGGGGCAGGTTGACCCGGCGCTCATCGCCCGGCGTGGCGTCGAGGTCCAGGCGCAGGGCCTGGCCACGTACCAGTTGCACCTTGCCTTCGGCGAACTTGCCGACCCGCAGTTTCGGGCCTTGAAGGTCCATCAGGATGCCCAATGGATAATTCAGTTGGCGCTCGACTTCACGAATCCACTGGAAACGCTGGGCGTGGTCGGCGTGATCGCCATGGCTGAAGTTCAGGCGGAAGATGTTGACCCCGGCCAGCACCAGCTCACGGATGTCGTCGATGCCGTCGATGGCCGGGCCGAGCGTGGCGAGGATTTTGACCTTTTTGTCAGGCGTCATGTTTAGTGCTCTCAAGGATCAGAATGGCGCGGAAGTCGTTGACGTTGGTTCGGGTCGGCTCGGTGACGATCAGGGCGTCGAGTGCCTCGAAATAGCCATAGCCGTTGTTGTTGTCCAACTCGTCGCTGGCGCTCAGGCCCTTTGCGGCGGCGCGGGCGTAGCTGTCCGGGGTCATGATTGCCCCGGCGTTGTCTTCCGAGCCGTCGATGCCGTCGGTGTCACCGGCCAGTGCGTAGACGCCGGGCAGGCCTTTGAGGCTGTCGGTCAGGCTCAGCAGGAACTCGGCGTTGCGCCCGCCACGGCCATTGCCGCGCACGGTGACGGTGGTTTCACCGCCCGAGAGAATCACGCAGGGCGCCGCCAGCGGCTGACCGTGCAGGACGATTTGTCGCGCGATGCCGGCGTGGACCTTCGCCACCTCGCGGGATTCGCCTTCGAGGTCGCCGAGGATCAGCGGGCTGAACCCGGCCTGGCGGCACTTCACCGCCGCCGCTTCAAGGGATTGCTGCGGACGGGCGATCAATTGGAAGTGACTGCGTGCCAGGCTCGGGTCGCCGGGTTTGACGGTTTCCGATTCGGGGCTTTGCAGCCAGGTGCGCACCGAGGCCGGGACCTCGATGGCATAACGCTTGAGGATCGCCAGGGCTTCGGCCGAGGTGCTCGGGTCGGCCACGGTAGGGCCGGAGGCGATGACCGTGGCAAGGTCGCCCGGTACATCGGAAATCGCATAGGTGTAGACAGTGGCCGGCCAGCAGGCTTTGCCCAGGCGGCCGCCCTTGATCGCCGAGAGGTGCTTGCGCACGCAGTTCATCTCGCCGATGGTCGCGCCGGACTTGAGCAGGGCTTTGTTGATCGACTGCTTGTCGGCCAGGGTGATGCCTTCGGCCGGCAGTGCCAGCAGGGCAGAGCCGCCGCCGGAGAGCAGGAAGATCACGCGGTCGGATTCGTTGAGGTCGCTGACCAGTTCCAGCACGCGCTTGGCCACGGCCAGACCTGCAGCGTCCGGTACCGGATGCGCGGCTTCGACCACTTCGATTTTTTCGCAAGGTGCGCCGTGGCCGTAACGGGTCACCACCAGGCCTGACACTTCACCCTGCCAGCAACGCTCGACCACCTGGGCCATGGCGGCTGCGGCTTTGCCGGCGCCGATGACGATCACGCGACCGCTGCGGTCGGCAGGCAGATGGGCTTCGAGGACTTGTTGCGGATGTGCCGCGTCGATGGCTGTGGCAAACAGCTCGCGCAGCAATTGTTGCGGATCGACCGACATGGCGGGCTCCCGGAATTCTTGTTATTCGAATGGGCAACTCGGATCCCTGTGGGAGCGAGCCTGCTCGCGAAGAGGTCGTGACATTCAACATCCATGCTGACTGACATTCCGCTTTCGCGAGCAGGCTCGCTCCCACAAGGTTTTGCGGCAGGGCTTACTTCTTATCGCGAATCGAGAAGTTCGCCATGTGTTCCAGACCCTTGATCAGCGCCGAGTGATCCCAGTTGCTGCCACCGATGGCCGCGCAGGTGCTGAACACTTGCTGGGTGTTGGCGGTGTTCGGCAGGTTGATGTTCAGCTCCTTGGCGCCTTGCAGGGCCAGGTTCAGGTCCTTCTGGTGCAGGCTGATGCGGAAGCCCGGATCGAAGGTGCCCTTGATCATGCGCTCGCCGTGCACTTCGAGGATCTTCGAGGAGGCGAAACCGCCCATCAGTGCTTCGCGCACCTTGGCTGGATCGGCACCGTTTTTCGAAGCGAACAGCAGGGCTTCGGCCACCGCCTGGATGTTCAGGGCCACGATGATCTGGTTGGCCACCTTGGCGGTTTGACCGTCACCGTTGCCACCGACCAGGGTGATGTTCTTGCCCATGGCCTGGAACAGCGGCAGGGCGCGTTCGAAGGCGTCGGCATCGCCGCCGACCATGATGCTCAGGGTCGCCGCCTTGGCGCCGACTTCACCACCGGAGACCGGGGCGTCGAGGTATTGCGCGCCTTTTTCGTTGATCTTCGCGGCGAAAGCCTTGGTGGCGGTCGGCGAGATCGAGCTCATGTCGATCACCACTTTGCCTTTGCCCACGCCGGCAGCGATACCGTCGGCACGGAACAGCACATCGTCGACCTGTGGGGTATCCGGCACCATGACTATGATGAACTCGGCTTCCTGGGCGACTTCTTTCGGGTTCGCCAGAGCAACGGCGCCGGCGGCAACCAGGTCGGCAGGGGCGGCGTCGTGGTGCGCCGACAGGAACAGGCTGTGACCGGCTTTCTGCAGGTTCAACGCCATTGGGTGGCCCATGATGCCGGTGCCGATAAATCCGATTTTAGCCATGAGAAAATCCTCTTGTTTTTGTGTGCCCCCCTGTAGGAGCTGCCGAAGGCTGCGATCTTTTGATGTTGCTTTTGCAGATCAAGATCAAAAGATCGCAGCCTGCGGCAGCTCCTACAGGGATTTCATGTTCGTTTAGATTGCGTTGTGGGTTTTGAGCCAGCCCAGGCCTGCTTCGGTGGTGGTCAGCGGCTTGTATTCGCAACCGACCCAACCCTGGTAACCAATGCGGTCCAGATGTTCGAACAGGAAGCGGTAGTTGATTTCACCGGTACCTGGTTCGTTGCGCCCCGGGTTGTCCGCGAGCTGCACGTGGTTGATCTCGCCCAGGTGCGATTGCAGGGTGCGGGCCAGGTCGCCTTCCATGATTTGCATGTGGTAGATGTCGTATTGCAGGAACAGGTTGGCGCTGCCGACCTGCTCGCGAATCGACAGGGCTTGCGCCGTGTTGTTCAGGTAGAAGCCTGGAATGTCACGGGTGTTGATCGCTTCCATCACCAGCTTGATGCCCGCCGCTTGCAGCTTGTCGGCCGCGTACTTGAGGTTGGCGACGAAGGTTTTCTCCACGGTGGCATCGTCAAAGCCCTGCGGCCGGATACCGGCCAGGCAGTTGACCTGGGTGTTGCCCAGCACTTGCGCGTAGGCGATGGCCAGATCGACACCGGCACGGAACTCTTCAACCCGGTCCGGCAGACACGCGATACCGCGCTCGCCCTTGGCCCAGTCACCGGCCGGCAGGTTGAACAGCACTTGGGTCAGACCGTTGGCGTCGAGCTTGGCCTTGATTTCGGCGGAGCTGAAGTCGTACGGGAACAGGTACTCGACACCACTGAAGCCGGCTTTGGCGGCCGCTTCGAAACGGGCAAGAAAGTCCTGTTCGGTGAACAGCATGGACAGGTTGGCAGCGAAACGCGGCATGGTGGTCTCCCGTTGCAAATTAATGACGATGGCGCTGTGTGTGTAGGAGCTGCCGAAGGCTGCGATCTTTTGATCTTGATCTTCCACAACAAAGATCAAAAGATCGCAGCCTTCGGCAGCTCCTACAGGGGCGAACCATCAGCAATAGTGGATCAGTCGAGCAGCGAAATCGCAGTCGGTGCGTCGTCGCCGACCAGCGCCAGGTCTTCGAATTCGTTGACGGCGTTGATCTCCGTGCCCATGGAAATGTTGGTCACGCGCTCCAGGATGATCTCGACGATCACCGGAACTTTGAACTCTTCGATCAGTTCCTGGGCCTTGCGCAGGGCTGGCTGGATCTGAGCCGGTTCGAACACACGCAGTGCCTTGCAGCCGAGGCCTTCGGCCACCGCGACGTGGTCGACACCGTAGCCGTTGAGTTCCGGCGCGTTCAGGTTGTCAAAGGACAGCTGTACGCAGTAGTCCATGTCGAAACCGCGCTGCGCCTGACGGATCAGGCCCAGATACGAGTTGTTCACCACGACATGGATGTACGGCAGCTTGAACTGCGCGCCCACCGCCAATTCCTCGATCATGAACTGGAAGTCATAGTCCCCCGACAGGGCCACGACTTTACGGTTCGGATCAGCCTTGACCACGCCCAGCGCTGCCGGAATGGTCCAGCCCAGAGGGCCTGCCTGACCGCAGTTGATCCAGTGACGCGGCTTGTAGACGTGCAGGAACTGCGCGCCGGCAATCTGCGACAGACCGATGGTGCTGACGTAGCAGGTGTCCTTGCCGAACACCTGGTTCATTTCTTCGTAAACGCGCTGCGGCTTGACCGGTACGTTGTCGAAGTGAGTCTTGCGCTGCAGGCTGGCTTTACGCTGCTGGCAGTCTTGCAGCCAGGCGCTGCGGTTCTTCAGCTTGCCAGCGGCTTGCCACTCGCGAGCGACTTCGATGAACACGGTCAGCGCGGCAGCGGCGTCGGACACGATGCCCAGGTCCGGGGTGAACACGCGGCCGATCTGAGTGCCTTCGATGTCGACGTGGATGAACTTGCGGCCTTCGGTGTAGACGTCGACCGAACCGGTGTGACGGTTGGCCCAACGGTTACCGATGCCCAGCACCACGTCGGATTTGAGCATGGTCGCGTTGCCGTAGCGGTGCGACGTCTGCAAGCCAACCATGCCCACCATCAGCGGGTGATCGTCAGGGATGGTGCCCCAGCCCATCAAGGTCGGGACAACCGGAATACCGGTCAGCTCGGCGAACTCCACCAGCAGGTCGCTGGCGTCGGCGTTGATGATGCCGCCACCGGCTACCAGCAATGGACGCTCGGCCTGATCCAGCAAGGCCAAGGCCTTCTCGACCTGAACCCGGCTAGCAGTCGGCTTGGCCAGCGGCAGTGGCTGGTAAGCGTCGATGTCGAATTCGATTTCCGCCATTTGAACGTCGAACGGCAGGTCGATCAGCACCGGGCCTGGACGGCCGGAGCGCATTTCATAGAAGGCTTTCTGGAACGCGTAAGGCACCTGGCCCGGTTCCAGAACAGTGGTTGCCCACTTGGTGACTGGCTTGACGATGCTGGTGATGTCGACAGCCTGGAAGTCTTCCTTGTGCATACGGGCGCGGGGTGCCTGGCCGGTGATGCAGAGGATTGGAATCGAGTCGGCCGAGGCGCTGTAGAGCCCGGTGACCATGTCGGTGCCGGCAGGGCCGGAAGTACCGATGCACACGCCGATGTTACCGGCCTTGGTGCGGGTGTAGCCCTCGGCCATGTGCGAGGCGCCTTCAACGTGGCGAGCGAGTACGTGATCGATGCCGCCGACCTTTTGCAGGGCGGAGTACAGCGGGTTGATGGCAGCACCCGGGATGCCAAAAGCGGTATCGACCCCTTCACGGCGCATCACCAGAACGGCGGCTTCGATTGCTCTCATTTTGCTCATGGTTTTGTGCCTCTTTACGTTTTGTAATTGTATACAAGTGGCTTTGCGCAGAGTGTATTCACGGCGGACGGCGCAGGTCAATCCATTTTCTCAAGCGCTTGTTTCATTCGTCGGAAGCCCTTTCTGCTGTGGCTTTTCGTCGCATGTGGCGCCTTTCGAGAATTATTGTATACAAAAAAATAATTCATTGTGTTCTATTTGTTGCATCGGGCTGCGGCACAAAACCGCAGCCCCACGACTTTCCCTATAACAAAATGAGGACGGCACCATGAGCGCTTTAACCTTGAAAGTCGCAGTCAACCTGGTCAACGAGGCCATCACCGCCGGGCGTGCAATCGCCGCGGCACCCTTGACCATCGCGGTACTGGATGCCGGCGGGCATCTGATCACCCTGCAACGCGAAGACGGCGCCAGCCTGCTGCGCCCGCACGTCGCCATCGGCAAGGCCTGGGGCGCCATCGCGCTGGGCAAGGGTTCACGCCTGCTGGCGCTGGACGCCCAGCAACGCCCGGCGTTTATCGCCGCGTTGAACAGCCTGGGGCAGGGCAGCGTCGTGCCGGCACCGGGTGGTGTGCTGGTGCGGGATCAGGAGGGGAACGTGCTGGGGGCGGTGGGGATCAGCGGCGATCTGTCGGATGTTGACGAGCAGTGCGCGATCAATGCCATCGAAGCGTTGGGGTTGGTGGCGGATGCGGGGGTGGCGGCTTGATCTGTACCGCCTGATCAATCGCCTTCGCGAGCAGGCTCGCTCCCACAAGGGGCGGTGGCGGACATAAAATGTCTGATCACCGCAATTTCACTGTGGGAGCGAGCCTGCTCGCGAAGGCAATCTCCCAGTCACATCCAGCTAAAAATCTGCATTACCCTCCAGCAATTCCGGGGCTAGCCTTTTCATGACTTCATCATGAGAGTGGCAAGGGAATGCCCAAGTTGTCTGCCTCACATCGCCTGCGTATCGGCCGTTGCGCAGAACAAAACCGCATCTACCTATTGACTGCCAATACCTTCGAACGCAGACCTGTCTTCAAGGATTTCACCTTGGGCAGATTAGTCGTGAACCAATTCCGTAATGCTCAGGAGCAGGGTTGCGCGAAGTCATTGGCGTGGGTCGTCATGCCCGATCATTTTCATTGGTTGATCGAGCTGCAGCGGGGTTCTCTGAGTGAATTGATGCAAAGGACCAAATCGTTAAGCACTAAGGCAATGAATCGGTCGGTCGGCGGGAAGATCTGTTTTTGGCAACAGGGGTATCACGACCGAGCATTGAGGCGAGATGAGGATTTGGTGAAGATGGCGCGGTATGTCGTGGCTAACCCATTGCGGGCTGGGCTGGTCGAGAAGCTGGGCGACTATCCACTGTGGGATGCTGTTTGGGTTTGAGTTGAAACCGTGGTGCCGCTATTCGCGAGCAGGCTCGCTCCCACAATGGATCTCCAGTGCTCACAAAACCCTTGTGGGAGCGAGCCTGCTCGCGAAGGCCGCGACTCGGTCTACCGCTCCGGCTCACACCCCTTGAGTACCAACCGGATAATCGTCTGCGCCGCCGCTTCGTAATCTTCTTCATCCAGCCTGGCCTTGCCGGTGATGGCGGTGATCTGCCAGTCGAAGTCGGCGTAGGTCTGGGTGGCGGCCCAGATGCTGAACATCAGGTGGTTGGGGTCGATGGGGGCGATTTGTCCGCGGTCGATCCAGGTCTGGATGCACTCGATGTTGTGTTTGGCCTGGCCATTGAGCTGTTCGACCAGATCGCTGCTCAGGTGGGGGGCGCCGTGCATGATTTCGCTGGCGAACACCTTGGAGGCGAAAGGCAGGTCGCGGGAGATGCGGATTTTCGAGCGAATGTAGCCGCTGAGCACTTCACCGGGTTCGCCGTCCGGATTGAACGGTGTCGAAGCCTGCAGGATGGGCTCGATGATGCTTTCCAGGACCTCGCGGTAGAGGTTTTCCTTGGATTTGAAGTAGTAGTAGACGTTGGGCTTGGGCAATCCCGCCTTGGCTGCGATGTCGCTGGTTTTGGTCGCAGCGAAGCCTTTGTCGGCGAACTCCTCACTGGCGGCACGCAGGATCAGTTGTTTGTTGCGCTCGCGGATAGTGCTCATAAACCCGGTGATTCCTTGCCTGTTCTGGCGGTTGCGCATGGTATCACCGGCCTCGCGCGGCGCTCAAGAATGCACCGCAGCCCGTGATGCCGCGCTATGCTGCTGCGCATTCATTGCAGAAGGAAACCCGATTCATGGCAGGAAGCAGTTTGCTGGTACTGATCGACGACATCGCGGCCGTGCTGGATGACGTCTCATTGATGACCCAAATGGCCGCCAAGAAAACGGCCGGCGTACTCGGTGACGACCTGGCACTCAATGCCCAGCAAGTCAGCGGCGTGCGGGCCGAGCGGGAAATCCCGGTGGTCTGGGCGGTCGCCAAGGGGTCGTTCATCAATAAACTGATCCTGGTGCCGTCGGCATTGGCGATCAGTGCGTTCATTCCGTGGCTGGTCACACCGCTGTTGATGGTTGGCGGCGCTTATCTGTGCTTCGAAGGGTTTGAGAAGCTCGCCCACAAGTTCCTGCACAGCAAGGCTGAAGACGCCGCCGAGCATGCGCAGCTGGTCGAGGCGGTGGCCGATCCTGCCACTGACCTGGTGGCGTTCGAGAAGGACAAGATCAAAGGCGCGATCCGCACCGACTTCATTCTTTCGGCGGAAATCATCGCCATCACCCTCGGCACCGTGGCCGGTGCGCCATTGACCCAGCAGATCATCGTGCTTTCGGGCATTGCCATAGTCATGACGGTCGGCGTGTACGGACTGGTGGCGGGTATCGTCAAGCTCGACGACCTTGGCCTGTGGTTGACTCAAAAAACCGGGCAGATGGCGAAAAGCATCGGCGGCGGGATTCTGCGTGCGGCACCGTACATGATGAAGAGCCTGTCGGTGATCGGCACGGCGGCGATGTTCCTGGTCGGTGGCGGGATTCTCACGCACGGTGTGCCGGTGGTGCATCACTGGATCGAAAGTGTCGGTGCGGCGGCGGGTGGCGGCGGGTTTATCGTGCCGGTGTTGCTCAATGGCGTGGCGGGGATTGTGGCGGGGGCGGTGGTGTTGGTTGGGGTTATGGCTGTCGGCAAGATCTGGAAAGCCCTGAAAGGCTGAAGACTACACATAACAAATGTGGGAGCGAGCCTGCTCGCGAAGTGGTCGTGTCAGATACCCAAAAGGTTGTCTGACACACCGCTTTCGCGAGCAAGCCCGCTCCCACATTGATTTACAGCTGCCTTGTTTACTCGGCAATCTGCAACTTGCGTGCTTCGGTGTACACGTAACGCACTTTCTCGTACTCGAACGGCGAGTTCATCTGGCCATAGCGGAAGCTGGTCTGGTTACGCTTGTCGATACCGCGCAGGACCCAGACTTCCGGATGGTTGGAGCTGACCTCGGCCACGTTGAGGAAGTTGATCGCATTCTCGGCTGTGTAATCCACCAGCAGGCCGCCGGTATCACGCAGGTTCGACGGACCGAGGATCGGCAGCACGAAGTAAGCGCCGCCCGGCACGCCGTAGAAGCCCAGCGTCTGGCCGAAGTCCTCGCTCTGGCGCGGCAGGCCCATGGCGGTAGCCGGGTCCCACAGGCCGGCGATGCCGATGGTGGTGTTGAGCAGCAGGCGCCCGGTGGTTTCCAGCGAGCGCTGGCCCTTGAGTTGCAGCAGGCTGTTCAACAGGTTCGGCACGTCGCCGAGGTTGTTGAAGAAATTGCTGACGCCGGTGCGCAGGAAGCTCGGGGTGACGTAGCGGTAACCATTGACCACCGGCAGGAACACCCATTGGTCAAAGCGGTAGTTGAAGTGATAGACGCGCCGGTTCCACTCCTCCAGCGGATCGTAGACGGCCAGCGCACCGAGCGTCGAACGCTCGAACTCGCGCTGATCCAGGCCCGGGTTGAATTTGAGTTTGCTCAACGGTTCCTTGAAGCCGTCACTGTCGACGACCACGGGGGCGTTGGCTTTGCTGTTGTCTGCATGGGCGACGCCTGCACAGAGTAACGCTGCGAAAAGCAGGAGAAATTTAGCCACGGAAGAACTCCAGCATGGCGTCGCTGTTGACGCGGTAGTTAATGTTGCCGCAGTGGCCCCCGTACGGGTAAACGGTCAGGCGGTCACCGAAGGTCTTGCGCAGGAAGCCCAGGTCGCCAGGACCGAGGATCACGTCGTCGGCGTTGTGCATGACGGCGATTTTCGGGCTTTCGCGCAGATAGTCCTTCAGTGCATACAGGCTGACCTGGTCAATCAGTTGCAGCAGGCTGCCGCCATCGGTGCGGGCGCGCCACATGGGGATGACTTGTTCGGTGATGTAGCAGTCGAAGTCGCATTGCAACGCACGCTTGAGGAACGGCGTGAGGCTGGTGCCCTCGGTTATCGGGAACTTGGGCGGGGTGATCAGACCGCGACGGTTGATCAGGTCCGAAGTGAAGGCGATGTCCGCCGCCGAAAAGCGGAACGAGGTGCCGATCAGCATGGCCATCTGTTCGTTGGTCAGGTGCTGCTTGGACTGCTGGAAGTCGTAGAGCAGGGCGTCGTTGAGGTCGATGTAGCCCTTCTGCTGGAAGTAGCGGGTCAGTTTGTTCAGTACCAGTTCATAGAACGTGGTGCTGTTGTTGATGCCCTTGACCTCGGTCTGGACCAGCTTGTCGAGGTTGGTGATCGAGGTGTAGAGGTTGACCGGCGGGTTGAGCAGCAGGACTTTCTTGAAGTTGAAGCTGCGGCGGGTTTCATCCAGGTGCGCGACGAAAGCGGCATCCAGTGCGCCCAGGCTATACCCGGTCAGGTAGTAATCGGTGACAGGCACTTTCGGATTCTGTGCCCGCACGGCCTGCATCACCCGGTACAGATCTTCGGCGTCTTCCTTGGAAACGCCCGGCGTGGCGAAGCGCGATGCGGCGCTCATGAAGTCATAGCTGGTAGGCGATGACAACTGCACCACGTGGTAGCCGGCTTTGTAATAGAGCTTCTTCAGGTATTCGTTCAGGGTGCTGTCATAGCGCGCACCGGTGCCGGCAATCAGGAAAATCAGCGGCGCGGCGTGATCCTGCGTGGCAATGCGGTAGTCGAGTTTCTTGACCGCCCAGAAATTGTCCGGCAACTCGAACGCCCGTTCCGGACGCAAGGTGACGCTGCGCACTGTCTGATCGATGTCCTCGTCCAGGGGGAGCTCCGGACGCAGGTCCGGCGGCGTGGTCGCGATGGTCGCCTCGAACGGGTTGGTCAGGGGGTAGCCATAACTGGTGGCGTCAACGTCGACCGCCAGTGCGGACGCACTCAATATAAGGCCGCCAAACAGGGCGGCGAAGGGCAAGGAACGGAGCATGACTAAATCCCTTAGGAGAAGGTGCCAAATGAATTTCGCAGGCTATGACCACCGGATTTGCGCCAAAGTGCCAACCCTCGGCACCAAACAGGCCTGATTTCGAAGTTATAGTAGCTGGACGATACACTTTGCAGCGATTGAATGCCCAGTTAACAGTTGTTATCGCTTGCGAAACGCTTAAGGGCGATTAAGCTGGCCGCCGTTTTTCGCCAATTGGAGTGTTTCATGTACCGCCGCCTGCCTGTGATCCTGCTGCTTGTTTTGCTGCCTGTTTGGCTGGCCGCCAGTTATGGCGCACGTTATGGCTTCATGGAGGATGCGCAGTGGGTCGGCATTTGCGTGGATGAGGCGAGCCGCTGGGAATGCCAGGTGCGTTCGAACCTGGGTCTGATGATTCACTTCGGGGTTCTGGGCTGGGGCGCCTTGGCTGCTGCCGTGATCGGCTTTGTGTTGTCCGGGCGTGCAGGGTGGTGGTTGGCGGTGCTGGCGCTGGTGCTCGGTTTTCCGGCGTTGGCCTTGTACAACACGACGTTGGCGGTGTTTGCGGTGGTGATTGCCGGGTTGCGGCTGGTTCGGGAAAGTTGCATCGGCTGATAAAAAGATCGCAGCCTGCGGCAGCTCCTACACAGGAATACGTGTTTCCCTGTAGGAGCTGCCGCAGGCTGCGATCTTTTGATCTATCCCTTGCGTACCCGCAAGCAGCGCCACAACGCAACCACCATCAACACGCTCACCAGCGCCCAGCCCCAGGCCTGCTGGTTCTGTAAACCTTCACGAAACAGTTGCGGTGCGATGCCGGCGCCAATGATGAAGGTCAGCAGGGCGATTTCCCGGCGCGGCCCGCTCACCGGGCGGCACAGGTAGACCATCGCCGGCACGATGAACGCGACACTCGGGAAACTGCGATAGCGCGGATCGAACACCAGCTCCAGCATTATCACGGCCGCCGCGAAACCTGCCGTTGCAACCAGCCAGCCAGCACGGCGCTCTAATAAATCGAAAGCCCGCCCGCGCCACCCGTCACGCGGGCTCAGGGCCAGTGCGGCATGGGCCAGCACCAGCAGATTCAGCACGGTCAGCAACCCAACCCACAGCCATTCACTGGTGAAGCGAGTGGTGACGCGTGCCAGGTCGCCCCAGGCGCCAATCGAGCATGCGGCCAATGCGCCGAGCAGTGGCAGCACCAGCGCCGCGCGCGTCGTGCGAACCCGGCCGCCAAGCAGCAGGGTGCCGATAAAGATCAGGCCACCCACCGCCAGCCATTGCGACCAGTACGGGACGTTTGTCACTGGCCCGGCCAGCACGCCCTTGTCCTGGCGATCGGCGTCGAACAGTCCCCAGTAGCCGCCGACCGCGCCTTCACTGGCGCGCTTCCATGGCTGGTCGAAGGCTTCGATCAGGTTGTAATGCCAGCCTTGCTGCTCGGCCATGGCGACAAAACCACGAATGAATTTGGCTTCATTGACCCGGTTTGGTACGGCCAATCTCCGTTGACGGCCCTCACTGGGCCAGCCGGTTTCTCCAATGAACACTTCTTTCGGGGCGAACATGCCTGCGAACGACTGACGTACTCCGGCAAGTTGCGACAGCGAGACCTCGACATCCCAAGGGTAATCACCCCAGTAAGGCAGCAAATGGATGGTCACGAAGTCCACCGATGGGGCGATTTCCGGGTGCTTTTGCCAGAACTCCCAGACGTCGGCGTAGGTGACGGGCTGTTTGACCTGGCTTTTGACCCGATCAATCAGTTTTACAAGCTGTGTGCTGGTGACTTCCTTGCGCAGCAGGGCCTCGTTGCCAACGATTACCGCGGTCACCACGTCCGGGTTGGCATTGGCTTCGGCGATCAGTAGCTCTACTTCCTTGGCGGTGTCTACCGGGTTGCTGTTGA
Source organism: Pseudomonas sp. GW821-FHT07G06 (assembly GCF_058986625.1). Classification (NCBI taxonomy): domain Bacteria; kingdom Pseudomonadati; phylum Pseudomonadota; class Gammaproteobacteria; order Pseudomonadales; family Pseudomonadaceae; genus Pseudomonas; species Pseudomonas sp. GW821-FHT07G06. The sequence continues at coordinate 222,993 of NZ_JBYSVW010000001.1, read as the reverse complement.
CCCAGGCGCCGATCATCATTTTCAGCCCGTGCTTTCGCGCAAGTTCCGGTAAAGCCTCGAGCCCCGTCATCGAGTAGGTTCGGATGCATTCGAAGCGAGTTGCCAGTAACGCGAGGTCCGCGTCCATGCGCTCGGGACGAAGGTTGAACGGCACATCGAACGGCGACTGGTCCTTGTCGAACGGCGTATAGGACGCGCATTGCAGCTTGTGCGTGGCGCTGGCCGCGTCCGGCAGGATCACCGGTTTGCCGAGGCCGTACCAGAAGCCGCCAAGGGCGAACAGCCCGAGCAGGCAAGCGAATAGATAAGCAGCAAAAGGGAAGCGGTATGTCGCGGACATGGTCAGGCCGTGTGGGAGCAAAGCGGCGCATGTTACCTGCATTTACCGCATGCTTGGTGGCCTGCATGATTTTGACATGCAAAGTTCGGGCGGTTTGGCAGGTGCGTTTGCCGTGGTCAGGATTAATGGCTTTCTGATGTCGTTTCTCGATGCCTTGAGGTCGCTGGCAGAGCAGGTCGCGATGAGCGTCAGGTTGATCATCGAAGGCGTCAGTACTCCGCTGATGTCGGGACGGGTTTGCTGTGAGGCGTGATGGGGGCGCTGTGCACCATAACAATACGTTTAAGCGACTCGGCATCCGTCGAGCGCAGCACTTTCGGGGAAGTAACGATGAAGATGCGACGACTCTTGGGCGCAGGTGCCGCTTTGGTGCTGGCGATCAGCTCTACCGTGGCCAGTGCCGCCGGAAAGGAAGTGACGCTCGGTTACGTAGACGGCTGGTCGGACAGTGTTGCCACGACCAACGTGGCCGCCGAAGTGATCAGGCAGAAACTCGGTTATGACGTGAAGCTGCAAGCCGTTGCCACCGGGATCATGTGGCAGGGCGTGGCAACCGGTAAACTCGACGCCATGCTGTCGGCCTGGCTGCCGGTGACCCACGGCGAATACTGGACGAAGAACAAGGATCAGGTCGTCGATTACGGCCCGAACTTCAAGGACGCAAAAATCGGATTGATCGTGCCGGAGTACGTCAAGGCCAAGTCGATCGAGGACCTGAAAACCGACGACACCTTCAAGAATCGCATCGTCGGCATCGACGCCGGTTCAGGCGTGATGCTCAAGACCGACCAGGCAATCAAGGACTACGACCTGAACGGTTATCAACTCAAGGCCAGTTCCGGCGCCGGCATGATTGCCGAGCTGACCCGTGCCGAGAAGAAAAACGAATCCATCGCCGTCACCGGCTGGGTACCGCACTGGATGTTCGCCAAGTGGAAACTGCGCTTCCTCGAAGACCCGAAAGGTGTGTATGGCGCGGCAGAAACCGTGAACAACATCGGCAGCAAAGGGCTTGAGGCCAAGGCACCGGAAGTGGCCAAGTTCCTGAAGAACTTTCAGTGGGAATCCAAGGATGAAATCGGCCAGGTGATGCTGGCGATTCAGGACGGTGCCAAACCTGAAGCCGCGGCGAAGGACTGGGTCGCCAAACACCCTGAGCGCGTGGCTGACTGGACCAAGTAATAACAAAGAGCACGCTTGACCCTGTGGGAGCGAGCCTGCTCGCGAAGCGTTCTGTCAGTTGACTGAGTTGTCGGCTGATCAGGCGCCTTCGCGAGCAGGCTCGCTCCCACAGTTGTTTGGTGCATGCTGGAAATTGGCGAAAACGTCATGTGGTTCTAAGACTAAGGTCGTCTGGAACCTGCCCCGCAGCCGCATAGAGTGGATACCGTTCCAACTCAATCTGTGCTGCGAGGATAAAAACAATGAACGACAGCATTTACCTCTCGATTCAAAACAGCCCGCGCTTCAAGGAGCTGGTTAGCAAGAGGGAACGATTCGCCTGGATTCTTTCGGCGATCATGCTAGGGCTTTACTCCGGATTCATTCTTCTGATTGCCTATGGGCCGCAGGTGTTGGGGGCGAAAATCAACCCTGAGTCCTCGATTACCTGGGGCATACCGATTGGCGTCGGGCTGATTGTCTCGGCCTTCGTCCTGACCGGTATCTACGTACGCCGTGCCAATGGCGAATTTGACGACCTGAACAATGCGATTCTCAAGGAGGCTCAGCAATGATCCGCCGTCTAATGGCTCTTTTGAGCATCGCAGCTTTCGCGCCTGGCGCCTGGGCGGCTGACGCCCTGACCGGTGCCGTGCAAAAGCAACCGCTTAACGTGTCGGCAATCGTGATGTTTGTCGCCTTCGTCGGTGCCACCCTGTGCATCACCTACTGGGCTTCCAAGCGTAATAATTCGGCAGCCGACTACTACGCCGCTGGCGGCAAGATCACCGGTTTCCAGAACGGCCTGGCGATTGCCGGTGACTACATGTCGGCCGCTTCCTTCCTGGGTATTTCCGCGCTGGTGTTCGCTTCAGGCTACGACGGGCTGATCTATTCGATCGGTTTCCTGGTGGGCTGGCCGATCATTCTGTTCCTGATCGCCGAGCGCCTGCGTAACCTGGGCAAGTACACCTTTGCCGACGTGGCGTCCTACCGCCTCGGGCAAACCCAGATCCGTTCGCTGTCCGCCTGCGGTTCGCTGGTGGTGGTGGCGTTCTACCTGATCGCCCAGATGGTCGGTGCCGGCAAGCTGATCCAGCTGTTGTTCGGCCTCGACTACCACGTCGCGGTGATTCTGGTGGGCGTGCTGATGTGCCTTTATGTGTTGTTCGGCGGCATGCTGGCGACCACCTGGGTGCAAATCATCAAGGCAGTTCTGCTGCTGTCCGGCGCTTCCTTCATGGCGCTGATGGTGATGAAACACGTCAACTTCGACTTCAACATGCTGTTTTCCGAGGCGATCAAGGTTCACCCTAAAGGTGAAGCGATCATGAGCCCGGGCGGTCTGGTGAAAGATCCGGTCTCGGCGTTCTCCCTGGGTCTGGCACTGATGTTCGGTACCGCGGGTCTGCCGCACATCCTGATGCGCTTCTTCACCGTGAGTGATGCAAAGGAAGCTCGCAAGAGTGTGCTGTACGCAACCGGCTTCATTGGCTACTTCTACATCCTGACCTTCATCATCGGTTTCGGCGCGATCCTGCTGGTCAGCACCAACCCGGCTTTCAAAGACGCGGCCGGTGCATTGCTCGGCGGTAACAACATGGCGGCGGTGCACCTGGCCAATGCGGTCGGTGGCAGCATCTTCCTGGGCTTCATCTCGGCGGTGGCGTTCGCGACCATTCTGGCGGTAGTGGCCGGCTTGACCCTGGCGGGCGCTTCGGCGGTGTCCCACGACCTGTATGCCAGTGTGATCAAGAAGGGCAAGGCCAACGAGAAGGATGAGATTCGTATTTCGAAGATCACCACCATTGCCTTGGCTGTGTTGGCCATCGTTCTGGGCATTCTGTTCGAAAGTCAGAACATCGCGTTCATGGTGGGCCTGGCGTTCTCCATCGCGGCGAGCTGCAACTTCCCGGTACTGCTGCTTTCCATGTACTGGAAAAAGCTGACCACTCGCGGTGCGATGATCGGCGGCTGGATGGGCCTGATCAGTGCAGTGGGCCTGATGGTCCTTGGCCCGACCATCTGGGTGCAGATCCTGCATCACGAGAAGGCTATCTTCCCGTATGAGTACCCGGCGTTGTTCTCGATGATGATTGCCTTTGTCGGGATCTGGTTCTTCTCGGTCACTGACAAGTCGACTGCGGCTGACAATGAGCGGGCGCTGTTCTTCCCGCAGTTTGTTCGTTCGCAGACTGGTCTTGGGGCGAGTGGGGCGGTATCGCACTAAGTCTTGATGCTTTGATATAGCTGGCGATGTTTTATGAAGTGCTCCGGTCGAAAGATCGGGGCACTTTTTTATTGTGCGTTAATCGAACTGAATTTTGCGGATGTACCGATTTACTGTGGGAGCGAGCTTGCTCGCGATGGCGGTCTGTCAGCCGACCTGTCTTTCGCTGATCGTGTACATATCCATTCCTGCGGTAACGGCGGCTTATGGTTTCGCCCTTACGGCGAGTCACTTTTTTTACAAGCGCCTAAAAAAAGTAACCAAAAAAACGCTCGCCCCGAACGTACGGCCCCTCGCCTGGGCTCGGCGTTCCTTCGCTCCGGCATTCATCCGGGGGCATCGCCTCCGGTCGGCTTCGCTTCGACCTCCTCTCGATGTGTTCGGCTTCGCCGAACGGCGCTGCGCGCCTAACCCCCGGATGAACGCCTCCACTCAGCCTTCCGAAGGGGCGGGTGGATCAAGATCAAGAGCGGCAGGCGAGCTAACGCTCGGCCTGTAGGAGCTGCCGCAGGCTGCGATCTTTTGATCTTGATCTTCCGCCTCTTCGACATTGTCAAAAATCAAAATCAAAAGATCGCAGCCTGCGGCAGCTCCTACAGGGAGGCACGCACGGATCACAATCAGGCCGGCCGGTAGGCCGCCTCGCTTTGCTTTTGCGGTGTACGCCCCCTCGTGAGGCCGAGCGCAGGTTCTGCGCAGTGGGCAACCCGGCATGGATGCCGGGTTAGCCGCCCCCGGCCATGGATGGCCGATGGCGGCGGGCCCACGGAGCAGGACCGGAGCGAGGGCATGCCGAGCCACGGCGAGGCACCGAATGTCAGGGGCAAGAGCCCTTTGGTTACTTTGGGGCTTTTCCAAAGTGACCCGCCGTAAGGGCGGAACCATAAGCCGCCGTTACCTAAATAACGGATATGCCCACGATCAAAAAACCGCCAAACACAAACAAAAACGGCCTCCTGCTCTTTATATAAAAAGCAGAGGCCGTTCCCGGTACAACTCAACTCGCTACAGCAAGACAGCGCTTACTTGCGGTCTTCCAGCTTGGTGATGTCACGCGACTCGTAGCCAGTGTACAGCTGGCGCGGACGGCCGATCTTGTACGGGCTGGAGAGCATTTCTTTCCAGTGGGAGATCCAGCCGACGGTCCGCGCCAGGGCGAAGATCACGGTGAACATGCTGGTTGGAATGCCGATCGCCTTGAGGATGATCCCCGAGTAGAAGTCGACGTTCGGGTACAGTGAGCGCTCGATGAAGTACGGGTCGGTCAGGGCGATCTCTTCCAGGCGCATGGCCAGTTCGAGTTGCGGATCGTTCTGGATGCCCAGTTCCTTCAATACTTCGTCGCAGGTCTGCTTCATGACGGTGGCGCGCGGGTCGCGGTTTTTGTAAACGCGGTGACCGAAGCCCATCAGTTTGAACGGATCGTTCTTGTCCTTGGCCTTGGCGATGAACTTGTCGATGTTCGAAACATCGCCGATTTCATCGAGCATGGTCAGTACGGCTTCGTTTGCACCGCCGTGGGCAGGGCCCCACAGTGCAGCGATGCCGGCGGCGATACAGGCGAACGGGTTGGCACCCGAGGAGCCCGCCAGGCGCACGGTGGACGTCGAGGCGTTCTGCTCGTGGTCGGCATGGAGGATGAAGATCCGGTCCATGGCCTTGGCGAGTACCGGGCTGATCGGTTTGATCTCGCACGGGGTGTTGAACATCATGTGCAGGAAGTTTTCCGCGTACGACAGGTCGTTGCGCGGGTACATCATGGGTTGGCCCATGGAGTACTTGTAAACCATCGCTGCCAGGGTCGGCATCTTGGCAACCAGGCGGATCGCGGAGATTTCGCGATGCTGCGGGTTATTGATGTCCAGGGAGTCGTGGTAGAAGGCCGAGAGGGCGCCGACTACGCCGCACATGACGGCCATCGGGTGGGCGTCGCGACGGAAGCCGTTGAAGAAGGTCTTCAACTGCTCGTGAACCATGGTGTGGTTCTTCACGGTGCTGACGAACTGGGCCTTCTGTTCTGCGGTCGGCAGTTCGCCGTTGAGCAGCAGATAGCAGGTTTCCAGGTAGTCCGACTTTTCAGCCAGCTGTTCGATCGGGTAGCCGCGGTGCAGCAGGATGCCGTTGTCGCCGTCGATATAGGTGATCTTCGACTCGCACGAAGCGGTCGACATGAAGCCTGGGTCAAAGGTGAAACGGCCCGTGGCCGTCAGGCCCCGAACATCGATAACATCGGGACCAACGGTGCCGGTTAAAATGGGCAGCTCGACGGGGGCTGCGCCCTCGATGATCAACTGCGCTTTTTTGTCAGCCATGTGGCCTCCTATTTATGCTTGAAATCATCAGACAGACCCCCCACGCAGGGCCCGCACCACTATAGTGAGATAAATTCGAATGTCAATTTGCCTAAAGTCTTGCTCCAGAAGGCTTTAACCGGACTTTTTTCTCGAAATTGGCTGCCATTTACGCCTTTTATGTCAGTTGCGCAATCCGCTGTTTGGGTTAGGTCTTTGCGTTGTCATTAGTAGCCTAACTGTCTATACTCGGCCACCGACCGCCAGGGGCTTTTGGGCCTGCTTTATTGGGGGTCGCATCCCTGGGTGGTGGTTACCTGACCAGTGCACTCCCCAACAACTTTGCCCTGATTGTTAGGGGCTCTTCAGTGTGAAAAAAAAGCCGTGAAAAGCCAACGACCTGTAAACCTAGACCTAAGGACCATCAAACTCCCCATCACCGGCGTTACGTCGTTTCTTCACCGTGTTTCCGGCATCATCCTCTTCCTGGGCCTCGGCTTCATGCTTTATGCATTGGGCAAATCCCTGGGTTCCGAGGAAGGTTTTGCCGAGGTGAAGGCATGCTTGACCAGCCCGCTGGCCAAGTTCGTAGCATGGGGCCTCCTGTCCGCTCTTCTGTATCACCTGGTAGCCGGTGTGCGCCACTTGATCATGGATATGGGCATCGGTGAGACGCTGGAAGGCGGCCGCCTGGGCTCGAAAATTATCATCGCCGTTTCCGTGGTGTTGATCGTTCTGGCAGGAGTTTGGATATGGTAACCAGCGTTACGAACCTTTCGCGTTCCGGTCTTTATGACTGGATGGCGCAACGTGTGTCTGCGGTCGTTCTCGCGGCTTATTTCATCTTCCTGATCGGATACCTCGCAGCGAACCCGGGCATTGGCTACGACCAATGGCACGGCCTGTTCGCCCACAACGGGATGCGTATCTTCAGTCTGCTGGCCCTCGTTGCCCTGGGCGCTCACGCCTGGGTCGGCATGTGGACCATCGCGACCGACTACCTGACGCCAATGGCGCTGGGCAAGTCCGCGACTGCAGTACGTTTCCTTTTCCAGGCGGTATGCGGCGTTGCGATGTTCGCTTACTTCGTCTGGGGTGTGCAGATTCTCTGGGGTATCTGATTCATGGCTAACATTCCAACGATTTCTTTCGACGCCATCATCATTGGTGGTGGCGGTGCCGGCATGCGCGCAGCGCTGCAACTGGCACAAGGCGGTCACAAGACTGCCGTGATCACCAAGGTGTTCCCGACCCGTTCGCACACTGTATCCGCCCAGGGCGGCATCACCTGCGCGATCGCGTCTGCGGATCCGAACGATGACTGGCGCTGGCACATGTACGATACCGTCAAGGGTTCCGACTACATCGGTGACCAGGACGCTATCGAATACATGTGTCAGGAAGGCCCGGCTGCCGTTTACGAGCTGGACCACATGGGCATGCCGTTCTCGCGTACCGAGCAAGGCCGTATCTACCAGCGTCCATTCGGCGGCCAGTCGAAGGATTACGGTAAAGGCGGGCAGGCTGCCCGTACTTGCGCTGCGTCCGACCGTACCGGTCACGCGCTGCTGCACACCCTTTATCAGGGCAACCTGAAAGCCGGTACCGTGTTCCTGAACGAGTACTACGCTGTCGACCTGGTGAAGAATGGCGAAGGCGAGTTCGTCGGCGTGATCGCCATCTGCATCGAAACCGGTGAAACCACCTATATCCGTGCGAAAGCCACCGTGCTGGCGACCGGCGGTGCAGGCCGTATCTACGCATCGACCACCAACGCCCTGATCAACACCGGTGACGGCGTTGGCATGGCGCTGCGTGCCGGCGTACCGGTACAAGACATTGAAATGTGGCAGTTCCACCCGACCGGCATCGCCGGCGCCGGTGTACTGGTTACAGAAGGCTGCCGTGGTGAAGGTGGATACCTGATCAACAAGCACGGCGAGCGTTTCATGGAGCGTTATGCTCCGAACGCCAAGGACCTTGCCGGTCGTGACGTTGTTGCCCGTTCGATGGTTAAAGAGATCATCGCCGGCAACGGTTGCGGTCCGAATGGCGACCACGTGATGCTCAAGCTCGACCATCTGGGCGAGGAAGTGCTGCACAGCCGTCTGCCAGGCATCTGCGAACTGTCGAAGACTTTCGCACACGTTGACCCGGTGGTTGCTCCGGTTCCGGTTGTTCCGACCTGCCACTACATGATGGGCGGCGTTGCCACCAACATTCATGGTCAGGCGATCACCCAGAACGCCGAAGGCGAGGATCAGATCATTCCTGGTCTGTTCGCTGTGGGCGAAGTGGCTTGCGTATCGGTTCACGGTGCCAACCGTCTGGGCGGCAACTCGCTGCTCGACCTGGTGGTATTCGGCCGCGCTGCCGGCCTGCACCTGGAAAAAGCGCTGACCGACGGTATCGAATACGACGACGCCACCGACGCCGACATCAATGCCGCCCTGGCCCGTCTGTCCGCCCTGAACGAGCGTACCGAAGGCGAAGACGTGGCTACCCTGCGTCGCGAGCTGCAAAGCTGCATGCAGAACTACTTCGGTGTATTCCGTACCGGCGAATACATGCAGAAGGGTATTGCCCAGCTGGCTGACCTGCGCAAGCGCATCGCCAACGTCAAGATCAACGATAAGTCGCAGGCGTTCAACACTGCCCGTATCGAAGCGCTGGAACTGCAAAACCTGCTGGAAGTGGCCGAAGCTACCGCCATCGCTGCCGAAGTACGTAAAGAGTCCCGCGGCGCTCACGCCCGTGAAGACTTCGAAGACCGTGACGACGAAAACTGGCTGTGCCACACCCTGTACTTCCCGGGTGACAAGCGCGTCACCAAGCGTGCCGTGAACTTCTCGCCGAAGACTGTTCCGACTTTCGAACCTAAAGTCCGGACTTATTAAGGGTGACCGCCATGTTGCAAGTCAGTGTTTATCGTTACAACCCTGATCAGGACGCTGCGCCGTTCATGCAGGAATTCCAGGTCGATACCGGTGGTAAAGACCTGATGGTGCTGGACGTGCTGGCCCTGATCAAAGAGCAGGACGAAGGTTTCTCCTATCGTCGCTCTTGCCGTGAAGGTGTTTGCGGTTCCGACGGCATGAACATCAACGGCAAAAACGGCCTGGCGTGCATCACGCCGCTGTCTGCTGTCGTAAAAGGTAACAAGTTGATCGTTCGTCCTCTGCCAGGTTTGCCGGTTATCCGTGACCTGGTCGTCGATATGAGCATCTTCTACAAGCAATACGAGAAGGTTAAGCCATACCTGCAGAACGACACGCCGGCTCCGGCCATCGAGCGTCTGCAGTCCCCTGAAGAGCGTGAAAAGCTGGACGGTCTGTACGAGTGCATCCTGTGCGCTTGCTGCTCGACTTCCTGCCCGTCCTTCTGGTGGAACCCGGACAAGTTCCTGGGCCCGGCCGCCCTGCTGCAAGCATACCGCTTCCTGGCAGACAGCCGTGACACCAAGACGTCCGAGCGCCTGGCTTCGCTGGATGACCCGTTCAGCGTATTCCGCTGCCGCGGGATCATGAACTGCGTCAACGTATGTCCGAAAGGCCTGAACCCGACTAAGGCCATCGGTCACATCCGTAACATGTTGCTCTCGAGCGGCGTGTGATTCAGCTGCTGTACCCGTAGGACCGCTGTACCCGTAGATGCTACGGCGCAGGCTTCAACCGGCGCCGTAGTTTTAACCTGAGCAGCAGCTTAAAAGGCTGCGGCTCTTATTTTGAAGAAATGAGACAAGCAGGGGCATCCGGGCTGGTACCCGGACTATCAGTGTGATCCTAGTGGCTTGTTTTGGTCGCTGCATTCGGACTTCTGCAAGTTTGCTCGGTGTCGACACCGGTGGTGTTCCCCTAACCGAGGGTGACCAAGCATGCAAGAAAGCGTGATGCAGCGCATGTGGAACAGTGCCTACCTATCCGGTAGTAACGCTGCCTATGTGGAAGAGCTTTATGAGCTCTACCTGCACGACCCTAACGCTGTGCCAGAAGAGTGGCGCACCTACTTCCAGAAGTTGCCTGCTGACGGCAACTCTGCCACCGATGTTTCGCACTCCACAATTCGCGATCATTTCGTCTTGCTGGCAAAGAACCAGCGCCGCGCCCAACCGGTTTCCGCCGGCAGCGTGAGCAGTGAGCACGAGAAGAAGCAAGTTGAAGTGCTGCGATTGATCCAGGCCTACCGTATGCGTGGCCACCAGGCAGCCCAGCTTGACCCGCTGGGACTGTGGCAGCGTCCTGCACCTGCAGACCTGTCGATCAATCATTACGGCTTGACCAATGCCGATCTTGATACGACCTTCCGTGCCGGCGACCTGTTCATCGGCAAAGAGGAAGCGAGCCTACGCGAAATTCACGAAGCGTTGCAGCAGACATATTGCCGCACCATCGGCGCTGAATTCACGCATATCACCGATTCCGAGCAGCGCCAGTGGTTCCAGCAGCGTCTGGAAAGCGTGCGTGGCCGTCCGACGTACTCCGCCGACATCAAGAGCCACCTGCTCGAGCGCGTGACCGCCGGTGAAGGCCTGGAAAAATACCTGGGCACCAAATACCCGGGTACCAAGCGTTTCGGTCTGGAAGGCGGCGAAAGCCTGATTCCGATGCTCGACGAGCTGATCCAGCGTTCCGGTTCCTACGGCACCAAGGAAATCGTCATCGGCATGGCCCACCGTGGCCGTCTGAACGTGCTGGTCAACACCTTCGGCAAGAACCCGCGCGAGCTGTTCGACGAGTTCGAAGGCAAGAAGAAGGTCGAGCTCGGTTCCGGTGACGTGAAATACCACCAGGGCTTCTCGTCCAACGTGATGACCACCGGCGGTGAAGTTCACCTGGCGATGGCGTTCAACCCGTCCCACCTGGAAATCGTTTCCCCGGTGGTCGAAGGTTCGGTTCGCGCCCGTCAGGATCGTCGCAACGACCCGACCGGCGAGAAGGTTCTGCCGATCTCCATCCACGGTGACGCTGCTTTCGCAGGTCAGGGCGTGGTCATGGAAACCTTCCAGATGTCGCAGACCCGCGGTTTCAAGACCGGCGGTACCGTGCACATCGTGATCAACAACCAGGTCGGTTTCACCATCAGCAACCCGCTGGACTCGCGTTCCACCGAGTACGCGACCGACGTTGCGAAAATGATCCAGGCGCCGATCCTCCATGTGAATGGTGATGATCCGGAAGCCGTATTGTTCGTGACCCAGCTGGCCATCGACTACCGCATGCAGTTCAAGCGTGACGTGGTGATCGACCTGGTCTGCTACCGTCGTCGCGGCCACAACGAGGCCGACGAGCCAAGCGGCACCCAGCCTCTGATGTATCAGCAGATCACCAAGCAGCGCACCACCCGTGAGCTGTATGCCGATCGTCTGACTCAGGCCGGTGTGCTGGATGCAGAGCGTGTTCAGGCGAAAGTCGACGAATACCGCAACGCGCTGGACAACGGTCTGCACGTTGTGAAAAGCCTGGTCAAGGAGCCGAACAAGGAACTGTTCGTGGACTGGCGTCCGTACCTGGGTCACACCTGGACCGCGCGTCACGACACTCGCTTCGATCTGAAGACCTTGCAGGAACTGTCCGCCAAGCTGCTGGAAATCCCGGAAGGCTTCGTGGTTCAGCGCCAGGTTGCCAAGATCTACGAAGACCGCCAGAAGATGCAAGCCGGTGGCCTGCCGATCAACTGGGGCTACGCCGAAACCATGGCGTACGCGACCCTGGCGTTCGAAGGTCACCCGATTCGCATGACTGGCCAGGACATCGGCCGCGGTACGTTCTCGCACCGTCACGCTGTCCTGCACAACCAGAAAGACGCGGGCACCTACATCCCGCTGCAGAACCTGTACGACGGTCAGCCGCGTTTTGACCTGTACGACTCGTTCCTGTCCGAAGAAGCGGTATTGGCGTTCGAGTACGGTTACTCGACCACCACGCCGAATGCCCTGGTTATCTGGGAAGCCCAGTTCGGCGACTTCGCCAACGGCGCCCAGGTTGTAATCGACCAGTTCATCACCAGTGGCGAGCACAAGTGGGGCCGTCTGTGCGGTCTGACCATGCTGCTGCCGCACGGTTATGAAGGTCAGGGGCCGGAGCACTCCTCGGCTCGTCTGGAGCGTTACCTGCAGTTGTGCGCCGAGCACAACATTCAGGTGTGCATGCCGACGACGCCGGCTCAGATCTACCACTTGCTGCGCCGTCAGGTGATTCGCCCGCTGCGCAAGCCACTGGTAGTCCTGACTCCGAAGTCGCTGCTGCGCCACAAGCTGGCCATCTCGACGCTGGAAGATCTGGCCGAAGGTTCGTTCCAGACCGTCATCCCGGAAATCGATGCCCAAGACCCGAAAAAGGTCGAGCGCGTTGTTCTGTGTAGCGGCAAGGTCTACTACGACCTGCTGGAAAAACGCCGTGCCGAAGGTCGTGACGACATCGCCATCGTGCGTATCGAGCAGCTGTACCCATTCCCTGAGGACGACTTGAAAGAAGTCCTGGCTCCTTATACCAACGTCAAGCATGCCGTCTGGTGTCAGGAAGAGCCGATGAACCAGGGTGCGTGGTACTGCAGCCAACACCACATGCGTCGCAGCATCAGCAACCTCAACAAGTCTCTCGTACTCGAGTACGCGGGCCGTGAGGCTTCTGCTGCACCTGCATGCGGTTACGCATCGATGCACGCCGAACAGCAGGAAAAACTGCTGCAAGACGCCTTTACTGTTTAACGCCTTCGCGCACCTGAAACCGAATTTAAGGAACCACAGACAATGGCTATCGAGATCAAAGCCCCCACTTTCCCGGAATCGGTTGCCGATGGCACCGTTGCCACCTGGCACAAACAACCGGGCGATGCGGTCAAGCGCGACGAACTGATCGTCGACATCGAAACCGACAAAGTCGTGCTGGAAGTGCTGGCTACCGCTGACGGCGTGCTGGGCGCTATCGTCAAGAACGAAGGCGACACCGTTCTGTCCGACGAAGTCCTGGGCTCCATCGTTGAAGGCGGCGCTGCTGCCGCAGCTCCAGCTGCCGCTGCTGCTCCGGCCGCTGCCGCCGCAGCTCCAGCTGCCGGCGCTGACGAAGACGCTATCGCCGCTCCAGCCGCTCGCAAGCTGGCCGAAGAAAACGGCATCAACCTGGCTTCCGTCAAAGGCACCGGCAAAGATGGCCGTGTCACCAAGGAAGACGTGGTTGCCGCTGTCGAAGCGAAGAAAGCCGCTCCTGCTGCCGCACCTGCCAAGGCTGCTGCTCCGGCTGCCGCTGCTCCTGTGTTCGCTGCTGGCGACCGCATCGAGAAGCGCGTGCCGATGACCCGCGTTCGTGCCACCGTGGCCAAGCGTCTGGTTGAAGCCCAGTCGAACATGGCGATGCTGACCACTTTCAACGAAGTCGACATGACCGAAGTCATGGCGCTGCGTTCGAAGTACAAGGATCTCTTCGAGAAGTCCCACAACGGCGTGCGCCTGGGCTTCATGTCCTTCTTCGTGAAAGCGGCCACCGAAGCACTGAAACGCTTCCCGGCTGTCAACGCCTCGATCGACGGCGGCGACATCGTTTACCACGGTTACGCTGACGTCGGCGTTGCAGTTTCCAGCGATCGCGGCCTGGTAGTACCGGTTCTGCGTAACGCCGAACTGATGAGCCTGGCTGAAATCGAAGGCGGCATCGCCACCTTCGGCAAGAAAGCCCGCGACGGCAAACTGTCGATGGACGAAATGACCGGTGGTACGTTCACCATCACCAACGGCGGTACTTTCGGTTCGATGATGTCGACCCCGATCGTCAACCCGCCACAAGCCGCCATCCTGGGCATGCACAACATCATCCAGCGTCCTATGGCCATCAACGGTCAGGTCGTTATCCGTCCGATGATGTACCTGGCACTGTCCTACGATCACCGTCTGATCGATGGCAAAGAAGCTGTGACCTTCCTGGTGACCATCAAGAACCTGCTGGAAGATCCGGCTCGTCTGTTGCTGGATATCTGATAGAAGCAGCCATGAGCTGCAAGCCCGTGCTGTCGGAAAACCCGCAGCCTGGCTTGCCGCTCGCGGCTTGAAGCTTTTCGCTAAAGAGGATTTTTTGAATGTCGCAGAAATTTGACGTAGTAGTGATCGGTGCGGGCCCTGGCGGTTACGTCGCTGCCATCAAGGCCGCGCAGTTGGGTCTCTCCACTGCCTGCATCGAGAAGTACACCGACAAGGAAGGCAAACTGGCTCTGGGCGGTACTTGCCTGAACGTCGGCTGCATTCCATCCAAGGCCCTGCTGGACAGCTCGTGGAAATTCCACGAAGCCCAGGACGGTTTCGCGATCCACGGTATCAATCACGCTGGCGTGACCATGGACGTGCCAGCGATGGTCGGCCGTAAAGCCAACATCGTCAAAGGCCTGACCTCCGGCGTTGCGACCCTGTTCAAAGCCAACGGTGTGACCTCCATCCAGGGTCACGGCAAGCTGCTGGCCGGCAAGAAAGTCGAAGTCACCAAGCCTGATGGCTCGGTAGAAATCATCGAAGCCGAAAACGTCATCCTGGCACCAGGTTCGCGTCCGATCGACATTCCGCCAGCTCCGGTTGACCAGAATGTGATCGTCGATTCGACTGGCGCCCTGGAATTCCAATCCGTTCCAAAACGTCTGGGCGTGATCGGCGCTGGCGTGATCGGTCTGGAACTGGGTTCGGTCTGGTCGCGCCTGGGTGCAGAAGTGACTGTCCTGGAAGCCCTGGACACCTTCCTGATGGCAGCCGACACCGCTGTTTCCAAGGAAGCGCTGAAAACCCTGACCAAGCAAGGTCTGGACATCAAGCTGGGCGCTCGCGTCACCGGTTCCAAAGTGAACGGCGACGAAGTCGTGGTGAACTACACCGATGCCAACGGCGAACAGAACATCACTTTCGACAAGCTGATCGTAGCCGTTGGTCGCCGTCCGGTGACCACTGATCTGTTGGCTGCCGACTGCGGCGTGACCCTGGACGAGCGCGGTTTCGTGCACGTTGACGATCACTGCGCCACCACCGTACCGGGCGTTTACGCCATCGGCGACGTGGTTCGCGGCATGATGCTGGCGCACAAGGCGTCCGAAGAAGGCATCATGGTTGTCGAGCGCATCAAGGGCCACAAGGCCCAGATGAACTATGATTTGATCCCTTCGGTTATTTATACTCACCCGGAAATCGCGTGGGTTGGTAAAACCGAGCAGGCCTTGAAAGCCGAAGGCGTTGAAGTTAACGTCGGCACCTTCCCGTTCGCAGCCTCCGGCCGTGCCATGGCTGCCAACGACACCGGTGGTTTCGTCAAGGTCATCGCAGATGCCAAGACGGACCGCGTACTGGGCGTCCACGTGATTGGCCCAAGCGCTGCCGAACTGGTTCAGCAGGGCGCGATCGGTATGGAATTCGGCACCAGCGCTGAAGACCTGGGCATGATGGTTTTCTCCCATCCGACCCTGTCTGAAGCCTTGCACGAAGCTGCTTTGGCAGTGAATGGCGGCGCCATCCACATCGCCAACCGCAAGAAGCGTTGAGGGCTTTGTGAAAACGTAGCGAGCGACGGAAAGACAAGGCAAAAACAGGTGAGGAAGCGGAGTTGACGTCAGTCAATGAGCATTTCGAACCTGTTTTTAACGCAGTATTTCCTAGCGCAGCAGTTTTCACATGTCCGAAAGAGATAATAAGAAACCACGGCGGCGTGGCCCGTCGTGAGCCTTGCATGCAAGACTCACCGCGGAATATCCGCTGGACGCAGTCTTGCGTAGCTGCACCGGTTGTCCGGAAAGGCTACGCAAGCAGCAGTCACAGGTGGTGCGGCACTGAACAGTGCAGCACCGAATGCGCAGTACCTAACGAAGACGGTAATAAGCATGAATCTTCACGAGTATCAGGGTAAGCAGCTGTTCGCTGAGTACGGCCTGCCAGTATCCACCGGTTACGCGGTAGACACCCCGGAAGCAGCAGCAGAAGCTTGCGACAAAATCGGCGGCAGCGAGTGGGTTGTCAAAGCCCAGGTCCACGCCGGTGGTCGCGGTAAAGCGGGCGGCGTCAAGCTGGTTCGCAACAAAGAAGACGCCAAAGCCTTCGCACAGCAGTGGCTGGGCAAGCGTCTGGTGACTTACCAGACTGACGCCAATGGTCAGCCAGTCACCAAGATCCTGGTTGAATCGTGCACTGATATCGCTAAAGAGCTGTACCTGGGCGCTGTCGTTGACCGTTCGAGCCGTCGCATCGTGTTCATGGCTTCCACCGAAGGTGGCGTGGACATCGAGAAAATCGCTCACGACACTCCAGAAAAAATTCTGAAGGCCACTATCGATCCACTGGTTGGCGCTCAGCCATTCCAGGGTCGCGAACTGGCTTTCCAGCTGGGTCTGGAAGGCAAGCAAGTTGCCCAGTTCGCCAAGATCTTCGTAGGTCTGGCCAAACTGTTCCAGGATCACGATCTGGCCCTGCTGGAAGTGAACCCGCTGGTGATCAAGGCTGACGGCGATCTGCACTGCCTGGACGCCAAGATCAACATCGACGCCAACGCCATGTACCGTCAGCCTAAGCTGAAGACTTTCCACGATCCGTCGCAGGACGATCCGCGCGAAGCGCACGCTGCCAAGTTCGAACTGAACTACGTAGCCCTGGAAGGCAACATCGGTTGCATGGTCAACGGTGCTGGCCTGGCCATGGGTACCATGGACATCGTCAACCTGCATGGCGGCAAGCCAGCCAACTTCCTCGACGTGGGCGGCGGTGCTACCAAGGAACGCGTTACCGAAGCGTTCAAGATCATCCTGTCCGACACTAACGTCGCTGCAGTACTGGTCAACATCTTCGGCGGCATCGTTCGTTGCGACATGATTGCCGAAGGCATCATCGGTGCAGTGAAAGAAGTCGGCGTGAAAATCCCGGTTGTTGTTCGCCTTGAAGGCAACAACGCTGAGCTGGGCGCTAAAGTACTGGCAGAAAGCGGTTTGAACATCATCGCTGCTACCAGCCTGACCGACGCTGCTCAACAAGTTGTCAAAGCTGCGGAGGGCAAATAATGAGCGTCCTGATCAATAAAGACACCAAAGTTATCTGCCAGGGTATTACCGGTTCGCAAGGTAGTTTCCACACCCAGCAAGCCATCGAGTACGGCACCAAGATGGTTGGTGGTGTAACTCCAGGCAAAGGCGGCACCGAGCACCTGGGCCTGCCAGTGTTCAACACCGTGAAAGACGCCGTAGCTGCCACTGGCGCCACCGCCAGCGTGATCTACGTTCCGGCTCCTTTCTGCAAGGACTCGATCCTGGAAGCTGCTTTCGGCGGCATCAAGCTGATCGTCTGCATCACCGAAGGCATTCCTACCCTGGACATGCTGGACGCTAAAGTTAAGTGCGACGAGCTGGGTGTTACCCTGATCGGCCCTAACTGCCCAGGCGTGATCACTCCAGGCGAATGCAAGATCGGCATCATGCCAGGTCACATTCACTTGCCAGGCAAGGTCGGTATCGTTTCCCGTTCCGGCACCCTGACCTACGAAGCTGTGAAGCAGACTACTGACGCCGGTTTCGGTCAGTCGACTTGCGTCGGCATCGGTGGTGACCCGATCCCGGGTTCGAACTTCATCGACATCCTGAAGCTGTTCCAGGAAGACCCGAAGACCGAAGCGATCGTGATGATCGGTGAGATCGGCGGTTCGGCTGAAGAAGAAGCGGCTGCCTACATCAAGGCACACGTGACCAAGCCGGTTGTTTCCTACATCGCTGGTGTGACTGCTCCTCCGGGCAAGCGCATGGGCCATGCTGGCGCAATCATTTCTGGCGGCAAAGGCACTGCAGACGAGAAATTCGCTGCTCTGCAAGACGCAGGCGTTAAAACCGTGCGTTCGCTGGCAGACATCGGCAAGGCCCTGGCCGAGCTGACTGGTTGGGCTGTCAAGTAAGCCTCGCGCTTGACTGACGCTTCACCAAACAAAGGCCACCTTCGGGTGGCCTTTGTCATTTCCGGGGTTTATGCGTTGTTTGGCAGGGCCTCATCGCGAGCAAGCTCGCTCCCACAGTTTTTGCGGTATGGATCAGATTGCATGACCACTACAAATCCCTGTGGGAGCGAGCTTGCTCGCGATGACGGACTTACAGGCACCAACCATTTACATGCATAAACGCGACACAAAAATGTCGCGTATCGGATAGTTCGCCCTCTAACAGTGCGTTTCTGGTCCAAATTCGTTAGTCTACGCGCCATTTTTGCGTCCGCGGCCCACAAGGCACCAACGCGCTAAAAGGGTTGGTCTTATACGGACTGACAGCATTTCCCTCACCCATAGGGAAATCCCTCTCTAAATTCCGATTCAGTAGTGTGGTATTTCCTTAATGAAAGTGTTGAAAGGCCAGGACATCCTGGCACTTGGTTTTATGACGTTTGCCCTGTTCGTCGGGGCTGGCAACATCATCTTCCCGCCTATCGTCGGTTTGCAGTCCGGGCCCAATGTCTGGATGGCGGCGCTGGGTTTCCTGGTCACGGCCGTTGGTCTGCCGGTGATCACCGTTGTGGCGCTGGCGAAGGTCGGCGGCGCAATGGATGCCTTGAGCAGCCCGATCGGTAAAGTCGCCGGTGGCCTGTTGGCAGCCGCCTGCTACCTCGCTGTCGGCCCGCTGTTCGCGACGCCACGTACCGCGACGGTATCCTTCGAAGTGGGCCTGGCGCCGCTGACCGGCGAGAGCCCGCTGGCATTGTTCCTGTACAGCTCGGTCTACTTCCTGCTGGTGTTCTTCATCTCGCTGTACCCAGGCCGTTTGCTGGATACCGTAGGGCGCTTCCTCGCTCCGCTGAAGATCATCGCCCTGGCCGTGCTGGGCATTGCAGCATTCGCCTTGCCGGCCGGAGACATTGGCCAAGCCACGCCTGAATACGTGGCGGCACCGTTTTCCCAAGGCTTCATCAATGGTTACCTGACCATGGATACCCTGGGCGCCCTGGTGTTCGGCATCGTCATCGTCAACGCCATCCGTTCCCGCGGCGTCGAGTCGCCGGCACTGATCACCCGTTATGCGATCATCGCCGGCCTGATCGCCGGCATCGGCCTGGCACTGGTTTACGTCAGCCTGTTCCGTCTCGGTTCGGGCAGCCATGAAGTGGCCGCTGGCGCTACCAATGGCGCGGCGGTATTGCACGCCTACGTGCAGCACACCTTCGGTTCGCTGGGCAGCGGTTTCCTGGCCGTGCTGATTTCCCTGGCGTGCCTGGTGACCGCGGTCGGCCTGACCTGTGCCTGCGCCGAGTACTTCAGCCGAGTGCTGCCACTGTCCTACAAGACACTGGTGATCGTCCTCGCGGCGTTCTCGCTGCTGGTGTCCAACCTGGGCCTGACCAAGCTGATTGCGTTCTCGATCCCGGTGCTCACCGCGATCTACCCACCGTGCATCGTTCTGGTGGCGTTGAGCTTCTGCAAGGACTTCTGGCATGAGCAGGGTCGTATCCTCGGCCCGGTCATGCTGGTGTCGTTCATCTTCGGCCTGATCGACGCCCTCAAGGGTGCAGGCCTGGCGGACTGGATGCCGACGCAAATGGCGCACCTGCCGCTGAGCGAGCAGGGCCTGGCCTGGCTGGTGCCTTCGGTGATGACCCTGGTGGTTGCCGTTGTCTGCGACCGTCTGCTGGGCAAGCGCGAAGAAGCGCTGGCTTAAGCTTTACCGGCCCGTCACAAGCGGGCCTGTGAACACAACAGAAATGCCCCGTATCAATCGATACGGGGCATTTTTTTATGGGGTGATGCGGTGTCTTTTGCGTTGAGCTAACGTCGAAGCACTGCAACATCCTTTGTGGGAGCGAGCCTGCTCGCGAAGGCGTCGCTTCATTCAACGTAAATGTTGATTGATCTACCGCTTTCGCGAGCAGGCTCGCTCCCACAGGATTTCAGTGTTCCGTTACTACATCACAAGGACCTGCATGTCGTTCATCCAAGCCAACCTGATCCACATCCTTGCCGCCATCTGGTTCGTCATCTGCTGGGGCGGGTACACCCGCTATGCCACCTGGAAAGGCCGTGACACCGCGTGCCTGGCCAGTGTGCTGCACCTCTATCGTGAAGACTGGATGCGCCGCATGCTGCTGCGCGACAACCGCATCGCCGATGCCAGCGTGATCGGCAACCTGGAACGCAACGCTTCGTTCTTCGCCTCCAGTACGCTGATTATCCTGGCCGGTATTCTCACGGTGCTGGGGGCTTCGGAAAGGGCGGTATCGTTGCTGGCGGATATCCCGATGGTGCAACAGGCGTCCCAGGGCATGTCGGAAATCAAGTTGCTGTGCCTGGCGCTGGTGTTTGTCTATGCGTTCTTTACCTTTAGCTGGTGCATGCGTCAGTACAACTTCGCGGCCATCCTGGTGGGCTCGGCACCCATGGTCGGTGAGCGTCATGTCTCGGAGCAGGAGCGTAAAGCCTTTGCGAACCGGGCAGCCCGAGTCATCTCCATGGCCGCCAACCAGTTCAACTTCGGGCTGCGTTCCTACTACTTCGGCATGACCATGCTGGCCTGGTTTGTCAGCCCCTGGTTGTTCATGTTGATGAGCGCCGGCGTGGTATTCGTGTTGTACCGTCGCGAGTTTCACTCTGACGTTCTCGACGTGATGGTCTATACCCTTACAGAGGCGCCATTGCCCGAGGTGATCAAAGAGGCTGCTTGATGAGTATTCCGTTCTGGTGCGTGTTTGTCAGTGCCGTGCTGATTTACGTGGCGCGTATGCCCGTGACCAAGGCCATGAAAGAGCAGGGCGGTTACAACAATCACCTGCCGCGCCAGCAGCAGGGCCAACTCACAGGTTTCGGCGCCCGTGCGCTGGCGGCGCATCAGAATAGTTTTGAAGCCTTCATATTGTTTGCGGTGGGTGTGTTGATGGCGCATACAACGCAGACGGCAGGCTGGCTCATCGATTTGCTCGCGATCATCTTTGTGATCGCTCGGGTTATTTATCTGGTGTGTTACTGGAAGGACCTGGCCTGGCAACGCAGTCTGGTCTGGCTGGTGGGATTAATCTGCTCGCTGTTGCTGATGATTAGTCCGACTTTTCGAACGATTCTGCTCTAAGCATTTTTTGAAGGCAAAAGAAAACCCGCACTTGGCGGGTTTTCTTTTATCACGCTAAAAACCGGATTAGTTCTTAGGCGCTTCCGGAGCGGCTGGAGTGGCCGGAGCAGCCGGAGCAGCCTCTTTTGCCGCTTCCGCGTTCGATTCAGCCTGAGCTTTGGCGGCTTCGGCGTTTTCCTTCGCCGCGTCGTTCACTTTATCCTGAGCTTCGTTCATTTTTTGCTGGGCTTGCTCAGCATGTTGGTTAGCATCTTGAGCTTTGTCCTCGGATTTTTTATCGCAGGCAGCGAGACCGAGGGAAGCGGTCAACATCAAGGCAATAGCTAAAGTCTTACGCATGGGGTGTTTCTCCTGATGAAAAGCATGTACTGGCATTAAGAGCTCACACATCAGGGTTAAGTTCCTTAATTCTTTCAGATATATAAGTTTTGTTCTAATGCGGAACTTTTACCCGGACTGCCACCGCATTGCACGAACGTAAACAAGAGTGTTTATCAAATGGCTGAAAACCCCGTTTTTGAGCAAGCGAAGCGCTTTCTGTCGGCGTTGCGACATTGTCAGGTACTTGGACTAAGCGTTCACAGCGCCAGCAGCGAAGGGCTGACAATTGTGCTGCCGTACAGCCCGCAGATCGTTGGCAATCCCGAAACCGGTGTGATTCATGGCGGGGCACTGACCTCGCTGATGGACACGGCCTGTGGCATGGCGACGCTCTGTGTGCTCCCGGAGTTCGAAGTCTGTCCGACCCTCGACCTGCGCATCGACTACATGCACGCCGCCGAACCGCACAAGGATGTCTATGGCTTCGCCCAGTGCTACCGGGTCACCACCGACGTGATTTTTGCCCGTGGCTTCGCCTATCAGGATGATCCCGGGCAACCCATTGCCCATGTGATGGGCACATTCATGCGCATGGGCAAGGGCATCAAAGGCACCAAAGGCTTTGGTAGCGCCGTCGCCGGAGGTGCGCAATGAGCGAGTCGCTGAAGGATCAATTGCAAAAGGCCCATGAGCAGGGCGATTACGCCTCGCTGCTGGGTTTGATTCCCTATGCCCGGCTGATTGGCGTCGAATGTTCACGGGTGGGCGATGAGCTGCTGTTCAAGCTGCCGGCGAACAAGGACAACATCGGCAACCCTTTGCTTCCGGCGATTCATGGCGGTGTGATCGCCGGGTTCATGGAATTGGCCGCAGCGTTGCACCTGTTGGTGTTTACCGGATCGCCCGGGGTGCCGAAGATCATCGACTTCTCCCTGGATTACCTGCGAGCCGGGCAGTTTCGCGACACCTGGGCCCGATGCCAGGTTTGCCGCCAGGGGCGGCGGGTTGCCAACGTGGCGATTACCGCCTGGCAAAGCACTGAGGCCGAACCCATTGCCACGGCCCGTGCACATTTCAAACTCGAGGAGCCCTTGAAATCCTGAACTCAGCCCCAAACTCTGATGACAACCCGCCGCCGACCCTCAAGGTCGCGGCTTATGCCATCTGATTGGAGTTTGATGACCATGAGTGTGGAAACTCAAAAGGAAACCCTGGGCTTCCAGACCGAGGTGAAGCAGCTGCTGCATCTCATGATCCATTCGTTGTATTCCAACAAGGAAATTTTCCTTCGCGAATTGATCTCGAACGCCTCTGACGCTGTCGACAAATTACGTTTCGAAGCCCTGGCCAAGCCAGAGCTGCTGGAAGGCGGCGCCGAACTGAAAATCCGCGTTAGTTTCGACAAGGACGCTAAAACCGTCACCCTCGAAGACAACGGTATCGGCATGAGCCGCGAAGACGCGATCACCCACCTGGGTACCATCGCCAAGTCCGGCACCGCCGATTTCATGAAGCACCTGACCGGCGACCAGAAGAAAGACTCGCACCTGATCGGCCAGTTCGGTGTCGGTTTCTACTCCGCCTTCATCGTCGCCGACAAAGTCGATGTGTACAGCCGTCGTGCCGGCAGCGCTGCCAGCGAAGGCGTGCACTGGTCGTCCAAGGGCGAAGGTGACTTCGAAGTCGCGACCATCGACAAGGCCGAGCGCGGCACTCGCATTGTCCTGCACCTGAAATCCGGTGAAGACGAATTCGCCGATGGCTGGCGCCTGCGCAACATCATCAAGAAGTACTCCGACCACATCGCCTTGCCGATCGAGTTGCCGAAAGAAGTGGCGGCCGCTGAAGGCGAAGAGAAGCCTGCCGTTGAATGGGAAACCGTCAACCGTGCCAGCGCTCTGTGGACCCGTCCGCGTACCGAGATCAAGGACGAGGAATACCAGGAGTTCTACAAGCACATCGCTCACGATTTCGAGAACCCGCTGAGCTGGAGCCACAACAAGGTCGAAGGCAAGCTGGAATACAGCTCGCTGCTCTACGTACCGACCCGTGCTCCGTTCGATCTGTACCAGCGTGAAGCACCAAAAGGCCTGAAGCTGTACGTGCAGCGCGTATTCGTCATGGATCAGGCCGAGTCCTTCCTGCCGCTGTACCTGCGCTTCATCAAGGGTGTGGTCGACTCCAATGACCTGTCGCTGAACGTATCGCGGGAAATCCTGCAGAAAGATCCGATCATCGACTCCATGAAGTCGGCGCTGACCAAGCGCGTACTGGACATGCTGGAAAAACTGGCGAAGAACGAGCCTGAGCAATACAAGGGCTTCTGGAAAAACTTCGGTCAGGTCATGAAGGAAGGCCCGGCAGAAGATTTCGCCAACAAGGAAAAAATCGCCGGTCTGTTGCGTTTCGCTTCGACCCATGGCGACGATGGCGAGCAGGTTGTCGGCCTGGCCGAGTACCTGGCGCGCGCCAAGGAAGGTCAGGACAAGATCTACTACCTGACCGGCGAAACCTACGCGCAGGTCAAGAACAGCCCGCACCTGGAAGTCTTCCGCAAGAAAGGCATCGAAGTGCTGCTGTTGACCGACCGCATCGACGAGTGGCTGATGAGCTACCTCAGCGACTTCGACGGCAAGAGCTTCGTCGACGTGGCGCGCGGTGACCTGGACCTCGGCAACCTGGACTCGGAAGAGGACAAGAAGGCCGCGGAAGAAGTCGCGAAGTCCAAAGAAGGTCTGGTTGAGCGTCTGAAAACCGCGCTGGGCGAATCCGTTGCGGAAGTTCGTGTGTCCCATCGCCTGACCGATTCGCCGGCGATCCTGGCCATCGGCGAGCAGGACCTGGGCCAGCAGATGCGCCAGATCCTCGAAGCCAGCGGGCAGAAGGTTCCGGATTCGAAGCCGATCTTCGAATTCAACCCGGCTCATCCGCTGATCGAGAAGCTCGACAACGAGCAGAGCGACGAGCGCTTCGGCGATCTGTCGCACATCCTCTTCGATCAGGCGGCCCTGGCGGCCGGCGACAGTTTGAAAGATCCGGCGGCCTATGTGCGTCGTCTGAACAAACTGTTGGTCGAGCTATCGGCTTAACTGTGTTGCAGAAAACCCGCTTCGGCGGGTTTTTTCATTCTGGTGTTCAACAATCAGGAGTCAGAAATGAGCCAAATCACTGTACGTTCCGTTGCCTATCAGATTGACGGCCAGGCCTACGAAAGCCGTCTGGCCTTCGATGCCGACCATAAAGGCCCGCGTCCCGGATTGTTGATGGCGCCGAACTGGATGGGCGTCAGCGCCGGTGCCGAGGAGATCGCCAGGTCCGTGGCGGCCAAGGGCTACGTGGTGCTGATCGCCGACCTTTACGGGCAATCGGTTCGTCCGTCGAACAATGACGAGGCCGGGGCGGCAATGATGCCGTTGAAGAATGACCGTGGATTACTGCGCAAGCGCATGCAGGTGGCGTTCGAGCAGTTGCAGAGCCAGGGCGAGGCGGCAGTCGATACGTCGAAGCTGGCGACCTACGGTTTCTGTTTTGGCGGCTGCTGTGCCCTGGAGTTTGCCCGTACCGGTGCGCCGGTGAAGGCCGCGGTTTCCTTCCACGGCACGCTGGACACACCGAATCCGGCCGACGCGAAAAACATCAAGGGTAAGGTCCTGGTCCTGCACGGTGCTTCCGATCCATTGGTGCCGAAGGAGCAGTTGCCGGCGTTCGAAGATGAAATGAACGCGGCCGGTGTGGACTGGCAGTTGCTGAGCTACGGCGGTGCGTTTCACTCGTTCACCGACCCGCACGCCAAGGTGCCGGGGATGATGATGTATGACGCCAAGGTGGCTGCCCGGGCCTTCACGTCGATGCACAATCTGCTGGATGAAGTGTTCAAGGGCTGATTGCCCCAGGATCAAGAGATCGCAGCCTGCGGCAGCTCCTACAGGAGAAGGCATTTCCCTGTAGGAGCTGCCGAAGGCTGCGATCTTTTGCTTTAAGGCAGTTCAATCCGCTCAACTTCCCCCGGCACTGTCGGCCAGTCCCCGGCCGCCCAACGCCGGCGCGCTTCATCAATCGCCGCCGGATCGCTCGCGACAAAGTTCCAGTTGATCCGCCGTGGCCCGTCCAGCGGCGCGCCGCCAAACAACACGGCGTGACTGTCGCTTTCAGCAAACAGGGTCAACTCTTCTCCGGCAGGCAGTACCACCAGCGAATACGGTTCTATCAGCTCGCCATCCAGTTGCACCTCGCCGCTCAACACATACAGCGCACGTTCTTCATGCTCGGTGGGAATCAGCAATGTCGTCGCCGTTTGCAGGTGCAATTCCGCGTACAACGTAGGAGAAAGCACCGGCACCGGTGACTCCAGGCAAAAGCCCGATCCGGCAATCATGCGGATCTTCACCCCCAGGTTTTCGCTGACCGGCAAGGTGGACGCCGGATGGTGGCTGTAGTGCCCCGGACCCTGTTCTTTGTCCTTGGGCGATGCCAGCCAGATCTGCAAGCCGTGCATCGTGAAGCCGCTCTCCTTGAGTGCCTCTGGCGTGCGTTCGACGTGGGCAATGGCGCTGCCGGCCGTCATCCAGCTGACATCGCCAGTATCAACAACCTGATCGGAACCCAGGCTGTCCTTGTGCTGGATTTGCCCCTGGAACAAATAGGTCAGGGTGGACAGGCCAATGTGCGGATGCTGGCGGATATTCATGCCTTTGCCCGGCGGATAACGGGTTTCCAGCATGTGATCGAAAAACACGAATGGCCCGACGCTGCGGCACTTGGCGGATGGCAGTGGGCGCAGGATCGGCTGGCCTTCGACGTCTTCAGTGCGGGGGCGGATCACGAGCGGAGTGGTCATGGTGCGTTCCAGGCGAGCGGGTGATGCGTTCGAGCATAACCCGCTTGCGCAGCCTTTGCCGCTATTGGCTGAAGGCGCCTTCGGACAAATGCGTTTCGATGCTGACTTCAGACGTGGTCATCAGCTTGTGGATCGGGCAGCGATCGGCCACGCGATGCAGCTCGTCGCGCTGGGCGTCAGTGAGTACGCCCTTGAGGGTCAGTTTGACGTGCAGCGTGTATTGGCCTTTCTGCTCCAGGCTGTTGTCGCGCTTGACCTCGACGCCGACACCGGTCAACGGGATGTCCTTCTTCTTCGCATAGAGCTTGAGGGTCAGGGCCTTGCAGGCGCCGAGCGCGGCATCGAAATAATCGTGCGGTTCCGGCGCGGTGCCTTCACCGCCAGTCGTGACGGGCACGTCGGCGAAGAGTTCATGGTCATCGATTTGTACGCTGTGGCGAAAGCCTTCGGCAGAAACGGTGTTGACGGTAACGGTCATGGGAAACCTCGCAGGCGACAGGATATTTATTCGATCAAAAAGACCTTGAAGGTATAGAGCATGGTGCCGGATATGCGTTCCGGTTTTCTTGTAAGGTGGGGCTTTTTCGCTGAATCGTTACCGTAGCAGTGATGGTGTTTTGCATGCAGCAACGTCGCAAGCTTCGGCGAGTCCGACCGCATTGCCCAATACGGCCGCGAACAAGTGCATCAGACAGTGCTGTCGACAGAGCTCGGCCGGAGCGAATCAGACCCGTGCGGCGAGCCAGGAGTTGTCGCGGTTGGCGGTGGACCTCAATGCATCAAAAGATCGCAGCCTTCGGCAGCTCCTACAGGTTTATGCGATCCATGTAGGAGCTGCCGAAGGCTGCGATCTTTTGATTCAAAAAAAGCCCCGCAATGGCGGGGCTTTTCGTGTCGATCCGGATCAGTTGCCTTTGACAGTCTTGCCGTTGACCTTGCCGTCCAGGAGCATGATGTTGTACTCCTTGCCGTCGGTTTCGACCTGTTGCAGGCGGACCAGCAGGTAATCCCAGTCCTTGGCGAACCACATCACGGTGATGCGTTTGCTCTGCGTCGGGTCGCGCACGCGCTCAACCTTGATCGCATCGATCTGACCGGCCTTGGTGTCGACTTTTTCAGAGCCCAGCACGCGGAAGTCATAGGTGTCGACTTCGCCGCCATCGACCACTTGATAGCTCATGGTCTTTTTGCCGGCAGCAACATCATGTTGCAGTGCCAACTGGTAGGTGGACTTGTCGACCATGCCGCGG
Source organism: Pseudomonas sp. GW821-FHT07G06 (assembly GCF_058986625.1). Taxonomy (NCBI): domain Bacteria; kingdom Pseudomonadati; phylum Pseudomonadota; class Gammaproteobacteria; order Pseudomonadales; family Pseudomonadaceae; genus Pseudomonas; species Pseudomonas sp. GW821-FHT07G06. The sequence continues at coordinate 195,530 of NZ_JBYSVW010000001.1, read as the reverse complement.
TTGAGAGGGAGCTTGACGGCGTCACCGCGATCGGTGCCGGTGATCATCTTGGTGTTCCAGTCGAAATCCAGATCCGATTTCTTGGCCTTGCCCAGGCCGCCACGTTCAAAGTGGTACGACTCCGGAAGCAGCGTGTCCTTGTCCAGGGTCAGGGTGCTTTCCTCGGACAGGCTGGCAATCATCATCGATGCCTTGAAACTCAGTTTCCATTTGCCGTCGCTGGTTTTTTCGAGGCTGCGCTCGGCAGTGCCGCTCATGGGGAGCTGTTTCCAGTCGGCGGTGTAGCTGGCGGAGAAGGGTTGAAGTTCTGCCGCCTGAGCGAAGGGCAAAGCGAGCAGAGCGCAAGCGAAGAGCAGGGCGCGACGCATAAAATCTCCTAGTTTCGAATCAAGTGGCCGCTGGCCGCGAGTAGCTGTCCATCCAGTAAAGCACCTTGCTCACCGAGGGCCAGACGACCTTCGGCAAACCAGCGTACGGCCATCGGGTAGATCAGGTGTTCCTGAACATGGACCCGCTGCGCCAGACTCTGCGGCGAATCCTGTAACTCTACCGGTATTACAGCCTGTACGACCAGTGGTCCGCCATCGAGTTCCTCGGTGACGAAGTGCACGGAGCAGCCGTGCTCGGCGTCGCCGGCCTCCAGCGCGCGCTGATGAGTGTGTAACCCTTTGTATTTGGGTAGCAGCGAGGGGTGGATATTGAGCAGGCGGCCCTGATAGTGGCGTACGAAACCCGCGCTGAGAATGCGCATGAATCCGGCCAGTACCACGAGTTTGGGGTTGAAGGCGTCGATCAGTTCGATCAGCGCGGCATCGAAGGCCTCGCGACCTTCGAAAGCCTTGTGATCCAGGGTGCGGGTGTCGATACCCGCGTCCCTGGCGCGTTGCAGGCCGTAGGCGTCGGCGCGGTTGGAAATCACCGCAGCGATGCGGACCGGGCTGTCGCCGGTCCGCGTGCTGTCGATCAGGGCCTGCAAGTTACTGCCGGTGCCGGACAACAGCACCACGACATCACAGGTCTTAGGCATCAGTGAGCCTTGAGGTTCTTCAGTTCTACCTGAGCCGCGCCTTCGGCAGCGGTGGAGATCTGGCCGATGACCCAAGGCTGCTCGCCCGCTTCGCGCAGAACGTTCAGGGCGGCTTCAACGTGCTCCTGGGCCACGCAGATGACCATGCCCACACCGCAGTTCAGCACGCGGTGCATTTCGTTCTCGTCGACGTTGCCTTTCTCTTGCAGCCAGTCGAACACGGCCGGACGGGTCCAGCTGGCCACGTCAACCACAGCCTGCGCGCCTTTTGGCAGAACGCGCGGGATGTTGTCCAGCAGGCCGCCACCGGTGATGTGGGCCATGGCTTTGACCGCGCCGGTTTCCTTGATCAGCTTGAGCAGCGGCTTCACGTAGATGCGGGTCGGGGCCATCAGCAGGTCGGTCAGCGGCTTGCCGTCGAGCTGGGTGTTTTCGATGTCGGCGCCGGACACTTCGATGATCTTGCGGATCAGCGAATAGCCGTTGGAGTGCGGGCCGGAAGACGGCAGGGCGAGCAGGGCGTCGCCGGCAGCAACCTTGGAGCCGTCGATGATTTCGGATTTTTCCACGACGCCGACGCAGAAGCCGGCCAGGTCGTAGTCTTCGCCTTCGTACATGCCCGGCATTTCAGCGGTTTCACCGCCCACCAGCGAGCAGCCCGACAGTTCGCAGCCAGCGCCGATGCCGGTAACAACCTGGGCAGCGGTGTCGACGTTCAGTTTGCCGGTGGCGTAGTAGTCGAGGAAGAACAGTGGCTCGGCGCCGCACACCACCAGGTCGTTCACGCACATGGCAACCAGGTCGATGCCGATGCTGTCGTGCTTGTTCAGGTTCAGTGCCAGGCGCAGCTTGGTGCCAACGCCGTCGGTACCGGAAACCAGCACAGGCTGCTTGTAGCCGGCCGGGATTTCGCAGAGGGCGCCGAAACCGCCCAGGCCGCCCATGACTTCCGGGCGCGCAGTGCGCTTGGCGACGCTCTTGATGCGTTCGACCAATGCTTCACCGGCGTCGATGTCTACACCGGCGTCCTTGTAGCTCAGGGAGGGTTGCTTGCTCATGATCCAGGCCTTTAGGGGGGATTCAGGGGTAACGACCGAGTTCAGCGGGGCCGCCGAAATCGACGAAGGCGATTGCCTCACGCGAATTTCGAAAGTGCCCGGCTGTTGCCGGTCTGCGAAGGCGCGCGATTTTATCAGGCTTGAGCCGCAGCGGCCATCCTCAGGCCGACAGCAGGGCCATATCCGTTAAAAAAAACCGTTGATGCGCGGTGTCGGTGGCATCCTGCCTGGCTGTATAAGGTGTCGCGATTAACCGTCTATCGTTATGACAGTGCGAAAACTTACCCGGAACGTGTGAATGTTTTGCATCGGGCAATGGTCACAGCCTTGCTCGATCGTCTTCATGCGGTCTGTTCCAGCCGCTCTTGTCGTCAGGAATCTTCCATGCGTTTTTGTAAATTCTTGCTTGTGAGTTGTTTGTCAGTGGTCAGCCTGGTCAGTCATGCCGAAACCGTCAAAGGCCTTTATCAGGTACGCGAGCCGGTGAATGGCCAGTCGCCCGAGGAGCGTGAGCAGGCGACTCAACGTGCATTGGACACTTTGGTGTTGCGCCTGACCGGCGACCCCAAGGCCGCTCAGAATCCGGGGCTGGCGGCGATTCGCAAAGATCCGCAACAGATCATCAGCCAATACGGCTTTGAAGCCGGTCCGCCGGAAGTCCTGAAAGTCGATTTCGACCCGGGTACCACCGAGCAGGCCTTGCGCCGCGCCGGCCTGGCCATGTGGGGGGCCAATCGGCCGTCGATCCTCGGCTGGTGGCTCAACGATTCCACCGAGGGTTCAAGCCTGGTGGGCGACGGCCAGGCCAGCGCGGCGCCACTGCGGCGGGCTGCCCAGCACCGGGGCTTGCCATTGCGCTTGCCATTGGCGGACCTGAACGAACAGATCGTCGCCACCGCGCCGAATCTGGAAGGCGCAGATTCCGGCCCTTTGCTTGCGGCATCGGAACGCTACAACGCCGACGCCCTGCTCGCGGTACACGCCAAAGAGGAGGGCGGGCAGTGGCAAGCCAAGTGGCAATTGTGGCTGGGGGATAAAAAAGAGGCAGGTAGCGTGCAGGGCGCCGATCAGGCCGCCGTGGCCGATGCGGTGATGCTGGCGGTCAATGAGCGCCTGGCGCCGCGGTTTGTCGCCAAGCCGGGTGCTTCGAGCGCGCAATTGCTGGAAGTGCAAGGCATGAATCTTGAACACTACGCGTCCCTTGGGCGCTTGCTGGAGCCCTTTGGCGGGCGCGTGCAAAGCGTCGACGGCGACCGGATCGTCTACCGGGTCAATGGCAGCGCCGAGCAGTTGCGTGCGCAACTGTCGCTGGCACGGTTGCAGGAAGCGCCGGCGGCTCCGGCACCGACTCCGGCAGTGCCGGTTCAGCCGACCGCCGGTGGTGCGGTGCCAGCCCCGGCGCCTGCCCCGACACCCCAACTGCGGTTTCGCTGGTAGTTTTTCTCTCTTTATATAGAAGCAATGGAGTGGTTCATGGCCGATACGCGGCGTTGGTTCTGGCTCGGCGGGGTGGTCCTGCTTTGTGTTTTTGTCTGGTTGTTGCATCCGATCCTGACGCCGTTCCTGGTGGCCCTGCTGTTGGCCTATCTGTTCGACCCGCTGGTGGATCGACTGGAGAAGGCGGGGCTGTCTCGTACCTGGGGTGTAGTGGCGGTGTTTGCCCTGTTTACATTGATCCTCACCGCGCTGCTGTTGGTCCTGGTGCCGTTGCTCGCCCGGCAGCTGTTTCGTTTGTATGAACTGGCCCCGCAGATGCTCGACTGGCTGCAGCACACGGCGTTGCCCTGGGCGCAATCGAAGTTCGGCCTGTCGGAGGGCTTCTGGAAGTTCGACCGGCTCAAGGCAGCCATCGGCGAGCACATGAGCCAGACCTCCGATGTTGTCGGCGTGGTACTGAGTCATGCGACGGCCTCGGGGCTGGCGTTGATTGGCTGGTTGGCGAATCTGGTGTTGATCCCGGTGGTGAGCTTCTATCTGTTGCGCGATTGGGACCTGATGATGGCCAAGGTCCGCAGCCTGCTGCCCCGTGATCGTGAGGAGCGCGCGGTGTCGCTGGCGGGTGAATGCCATGAAGTGCTCGGAGCGTTCGTTCGCGGTCAGTTGCTGGTCATGGTAGCCCTGGGGGTGATCTACGCAGCAGGCCTGATGCTGGTCGGGCTGGAGCTGGGCTTGCTGATTGGCCTGATTGCCGGTCTGGCAGCGATCGTGCCGTACATGGGATTTATCATCGGCATCGGTGCGGCGCTGATTGCAGGGCTGTTCCAGTTCGGTGGCGATCTTTACCCGATGCTCGGCATTGTCGCGGTGTTCATGGTCGGCCAGGCCTTGGAGGGTATGGTGCTGACGCCGTTGCTGGTCGGTGACCGGATTGGTCTGCACCCGGTGGCGGTGATTTTCTCGATTCTGGCCGGGGGTGAGCTGTTCGGCTTTACCGGTGTGCTGCTGGCATTGCCGGTCGCCGCGGTGATCATGGTGCTGGTGCGCCATGTGCAAGATTTGTATAAGGATTCCGATATCTACGGGGGCGTCGACGAACCGCAGGGGTAAAAGGTGTCGATGGGCGATGGCGGGCTGTCCGGGTTCGTGCCGGGTCAGCCTGATTACACAGCGCGACTGTCACATGCACCGCCAAAGAAACTGTCATAAAACCGGTGCGTTAACGCAAACCTTTGATTTTGCTTGTGGTCTATCGCATTGTGCGGCCCGCTTCACGGGTATAAACTTCGCAAACTTTACACAGAGGCCACTAACGGTTCCTTTGGAACTGTTCAGTCAGCATGAAACCGATTCAGCTGCCCCTAGGTGTGCGTCTGCGTGACGACGCCACCTTTATCAACTACTACCCAGGCGCCAATGCCGCTGCACTCGGCTATGTCGAGCGGCTTTGCGAAGCCGACGCCGGCTGGACCGAAAGCCTGATCTACCTTTGGGGCAAGGATGGGGTAGGGCGTACGCACCTGTTGCAGGCTGCCTGCCTGCGCTTCGAGCAATTGGGAGAGCCTGCGGTGTACCTGCCGCTGGCCGAGCTGCTCGATCGCGGTATCGAGATTCTCGATAACCTTGAGCAGTACGAACTGGTCTGTCTCGATGACCTGCAGGCGGTTGCCGGCAAGGCGGACTGGGAAGAGGCACTGTTCCATCTGTTCAATCGCCTGCGCGACAGCGGCCGGCGCCTGCTGATTGCCGCATCGACATCCCCGCGCGAGTTGCCGGTGAAGCTGGCGGATCTCAAGTCGCGCCTGACCCTGGCCTTGATCTTCCAGATGCGCCCACTGTCCGACGAGGACAAATTGCGTGCCCTGCAATTGCGCGCATCCCGTCGCGGACTGCATCTGACCGATGAGGTCGGGCATTTCATCCTGACTCGCGGTACCCGCAGCATGAGCGCGTTGTTCGAGCTGCTTGAGCGCCTCGATCAGGCCTCCCTCCAGGCTCAGCGCAAGCTGACAATCCCGTTTTTGAAAGAAACCCTCGGCTGGTAGACCCGCTGAAACCGGGGCTTACAGCCGTTTCGGCATATTTCAGGCGCCAGAAATTCCGCTTTCCTGCAAGGCTGCAGGCCGCGTGCATGTTTAAAATGGGCTTAAGCGCTTAGATGTAAACGAGAAACCAATAAGTCACAAAAAGATTGATTGAATTTGCAAATGAGGTCGATAGCGGGCATAGTCTCGACTTCTTTACAACTTCAGCCACGGTCGTGCCCATGCTAAATCGCTTCGCACCCCTCGTGCCTCTCGCACTCGTCACCCTGCTGTTCGGTTGCGCTGCCCACACTCCAGTGGCCCAGCAAGCGCCGCAACAGCAGGTTCAAAACTCGGCCACTGCCCAGTCTTCCGCTCTCTTTCAGGAAGAGCTGGCTACCGAAAAAGAACTCGCAGACTTCGCTGGCGGCAAGTCCTACCAGCTTCCGGTCCTGGCCGACAGCATCCTCGAACGCGGCATGTCCCTGATCGGTACCCGTTACCGTTTCGGTGGCACTTCTGAAGCCGGCTTCGATTGCAGTGGTTTCATCGGTTACCTGTTCCGCGAAGAAGCGGGCATGAACCTGCCACGCTCCACCCGCGAAATGATCAACGTGGACGCTCCGCTGGTCTCGCGCAGCAAGCTTGAGCCGGGCGATCTGCTGTTCTTCGCAACCAACGGTCGTCGTGGTCGCGTCAGTCACGCCGGGATCTACCTGGGTGACAACCAGTTCATCCACTCCAGCAGCCGCCGCAGCGGTGGTGTGCGCATCGATAGCCTGGGCGACAGCTACTGGAGCAAGACCTTCATCGAGGCCAAGCGCGCCCTGGCGATGGCACCTAACGCGTCGCCAATCGTCACTGCCCGCAAATAAGTGCACAGTTTGTAGGGTGAACTTAAAGTCTTACTTGAAGTTTGCCGCATAACAGCTAAAATCCTGATGTATGAATGATGGCAAACCGCCTGCGTCCCGCGCAGGCGGTTTTCTTTTCTGCACTCCCGGCAGAAAAAAGCCGCAGCCAGATCAGGATGCTCTGCTTATGACGACGTCGGCCCGCCTCGCAATCATGTTCTTCGCCGCGCTGCTCAGTGCCTGCGCCAGCCGCACACCGCCTCCTGCGCCGGTGGTTCGCGCGCCCATCGTATTTGGTTCCCCACAAGCTTTTTCGCCCGAAGCGGAAGACGTGCTGTTTCGCGCGCTCGGCCTGGTGGGTACGCCTTATCGCTGGGGTGGCAACACGCCGGATTCCGGATTTGATTGCAGCGGCCTGATCGCGTACGTGTACCGCGATGTCGCCGGTATTGCCTTGCCGCGCACCACGCGCGAGATGATCTCCATGCAAGCGGCGAATGTCGGCAAGGAAGGCCTGCAAACCGGCGATCTGCTTTTCTTCGCTACCAATGGTGGTTCCCAGGTCAGTCATGCCGGCATCTACGTGGGAGAAGGGCGTTTCGTCCATGCACCGGCCACCGGCGGCACGGTAAAGCTCGACAGCCTGTCCAAGGCCTATTGGCAAAAGGCCTACCTGAGCGCCAAGCGTGTTCTGCAGCCTGAACATCTGGCGCGCAACCCGTAACGTCCGGAGCTGCTGCTCATGACTGCTCGCACGCTGAATCTCGACGACGCCCTGTACCAATACCTGCTCGATGTTTCCCTGCGCGAAACGCCACTGCTCAAGCGCTTGCGCGATGAGACCCAGGCGCTGCCGATGGCGCGCTGGCAGGTGGCGCCGGAGCAGGGACAGTTTCTCGCCTTGCTGGTGAAGTTGACAGGCGCCAGACGCTTGCTCGAAGTCGGTACGTTCACCGGATACAGCGCGCTGTGCATGGCGGCGGCATTGCCGGCTGACGGTTCGCTGATTTGCTGTGATATCCCCGGCGACTACAACGCCATCGCACGGCGCTACTGGCAGGAAGCGGGGCTCGCCGGGCGGATCGACCTGCGCCTGGCACCCGCACTGGAGACCCTCGCCGAGCTTGAACGACAAGGTCAGGGCGAGCAGTTCGACCTGGTGTTCATCGATGCCGACAAGGCCAACTACCCCAGTTATCTGGAGCATGCCCTGCATTTGCTGCGGGTCGGTGGGCTGGCGGTGTTCGACAACACCCTGTGGAGCGGGCGCGTGCTTGAGGACAGTCCCGAGAGCGCGGACACCCGGGCGATCCAGGCGCTCAACCTGGCGTTGAAGGATGATGTGCGGGTGGATCTGTCGTTGTTGCCGTTGGGTGACGGGCTCACACTCTGTCGCAAGCGCTAGAACCCTGTGGGAGCGAGCCTGCTCGCGAAAGCGGTGTATCAGTCACAAAATTTGTCGACTGACCGTGCGCATTCGCGAGCAGGCTCGCTCCCACAGGTGAGGCGAATTACTTGATCGCCGACACCCGCCACACCTTGTTCCCCACATCATCAGCCACCAGCAGATCGCCCTGCCGGTCGATCACCACGCCCACCGGGCGGCCCATGGCTTCTTCCTTCTCGTTGAGAAAACCGCTGAGCACTTCAATCGGTTGTCCCGCAGGTTTGCCTGCGCTGAACGGCACGAAAATCACTTTGTAGCCACTGTGGGGGTTACGGTTCCAGGAGCCGTGCTGTCCGATGAAGGCCCCCTGGGTGAACGGCGCCGGCAGCTTGCTGTTTTCAGCGAAGGCCAGGCCCAGTGATGCCGTGTGCGGGCCGACGGCATAGTCCGGAGCAATGGCCTTGGCCACCAGGTCGGGGTTTTGCGGCTCGACGCGAATATCGACATGCTGTCCGTAGTAGCTGTACGGCCAGCCATAGAATGCGCCGTCCTTCACCGAGGTGATGTAGTCCGGGACCAGGTCGCTGCCGATTTCATCCCGCTCGTTGACCGCGGTCCACAGCGCGCCACTGCGCGGCTCCCAGGCCATGCCGTTGGGGTTGCGCAGGCCGGCGGCAAAGATCCGGTGCTGGCCGGTGGCACGGTCCACTTCCCAGATCGCTGCGCGACCTTCTTCCTTGTCCATGCCGTTTTCCGCGACGTTGCTGTTGGAGCCCACGGTGACGTAAAGCTTGCGGCCGTCCTTGCTGGCGATGACGTTTTTGGTCCAGTGGTGGTTCAGCGGGCCGCCCGGCAAGTCGACCACTTTCACCGGCGGCGACTTGATCTGCGTATCGCCACTTTCATAGTGAAAGCGCAGCAGGCGATCAGTGTCGGCCACATACAGGTCCTTGCCGACCAGGGTCATGCCGAAGGGCGAGTTGAGGTTTTGCAGAAACACCGTGCGGGTTTCCGCGACGCCATCGTGGTCCTTGTCGCGCAGCAAGGTGATGCGGTTCGCGCTGGGCACGCGAGCTCCGGCGCGCCCCATGACTTTCTTCATGACCCAGCCGCGAATGCCTTTGCCGTCTTCGGGTTTGGGTGGCGCATTGGTTTCCGCCACCAGTACGTCGCCGTTGGGCAGCACATAAAGCCAGCGGGGGTGATCCAGACCTTCGGCAAAAGCGGCCACTTGAGTGCCCGCGGCGGCGACGGGTTTCGCGCCCTGTGGCCAGCCGATGGCGGGGGCGATGTTCACAGTCGGGATCAGGGTTCTGTTGGGGGGCGGCAGTTGAGGAGAGGGGCCGGTGCCGTCGGAGACTTGCAGGCCGGCGGTCTCACTACAACCGGCGAGCCCTCCGCAGATCACGATAACGAGAACGAGCGGGGGCGTGCGCATACGGGTGTTCCCTATGAATGCCTTGTTCTAATCATAGAGACGCGTTGTCGTCCAATGGTTCAACCCCTAGCCACGTGCTTCCTTGAACAGCACCGCAATGCCGGGGTGATAGTTGCCGGCTTCATTGCGCAACTTGCGGTAGGCATACGGGAAATACCAGGCAACCGCGCAGGTGTGTTCCTTTTGCAGGTCGTCGACCATGTCCTGGAGTTCTTCCGGTGTCGCGCCTTGCTGGGCTTTTTGCGGAGCGACGAACAGGCAGCCGAGTTTCAGGTCGCTGGCGTGGCTCAGGCGCTTCGCATCGCTGGCGATGTCGAGCAGGGCCTGGCTCAGATTGAGGCTGTTGACCCGTGGCCAGCGCTGGCTGGTCTGGATGTAGGCGCGGGTTTCGGGCGAGGCGAGGAACAGGTCGGCGCGGCTGTTGCGTTCGCCTTCTTCGGTCTGCTTGCGGGTGGGCGTCTGTTGCAGTGTGACCATCTCGGCCATCCAGGCGGCGGCCGACAGCAGTCCGAGATTGGCTTTTTCGTCGTGCCAGTAGGGCGTGTCGCCATCACCGCGGACGGCGTTATAGCGGTCGATGCACTCGAACCAGCGCTCGAGCACAGGGCGCAGGAATTCCAGCTTTGGATTGCTGATGATCATGCCTTGCATGGGCTCACCCTTGTTATTGTGTTGTGAGGTTGTGGCTCTTTGATATCACTGCTGAGAGCGAGGCACAAGATTGACGTCAGTTTTTTGCTTGACGACCGTTATTCGGCGGATGGCCTCCCGGCTTTAATTGACGCTCCACCCCCAACCCTCTAACCTTCGCGGCTTGTTTCAGGTGCTCTGTGACTTGGGTCGACAGAGTGAAACAGGGAAGCCGGTGAGCGAGTTCTTCTGTTGGTCGAAGACCCGCAATTCCGGCGCTGCCCCCGCAACGGTAAATGAGTGAAAACTGTGTCTGATGCCACTGTGTCGATTCGATGCGGGAAGGCGCGCAGTCTGGCTACGCGCCACTCATGAGCCCGGAGACCGGCCTGATACATCCAGCGGCATCACGGTGGGCGATGCCAGGCTTGTTGCCTTCTATTGCTGTGCCTGCCCGCCGTTATTCCTGCCTCAACGGAGAGCTCCCCCATGACTGATACCCCCGATCGTGACGAACGCCACCTGGCGCGCATGCAGCGCAAAAAAGCCGTGATCGACGAGCGCATCGCCAATTCCCCGAACGAGTGTGGTCTGTTGCTGGTGCTGACCGGCAACGGCAAGGGCAAGAGCAGTTCGGCCTTCGGCATGCTCGCCCGCGCCATGGGGCACGGCATGCAATGCGGCGTGGTGCAGTTCATCAAGGGCCGCAACAGTACCGGCGAAGAGCTGTTCTTCCGGCGCTTTCCCGAGCAGGTGCGTTTTCATGTGATGGGCGAAGGGTTTACCTGGGAAACCCAGGACCGTCAGCGCGACATCGCTGCCGCCGAAGCGGCGTGGGCGGTGTCCCGGGAATTGCTGCGCGATCCGTCCATCGGCCTGGTGGTGCTGGATGAGCTGAACATCGCCCTCAAGCACGGCTACCTCGATCTCGATCAGGTGCTCAGCGACTTGCAGGCCCGGCCGCCGATGCAACACGTGGTGGTCACCGGGCGTGCCGCCAAGCCGGAAATGATCGAGATGGCCGACACGGTCACCGAAATGGGCATGATCAAGCACGCTTTCCAGTCCGGGATCAAAGCGCAGAAAGGCGTCGAGCTGTGAACCAGCCTCGTCATTGCCCGGCGGTTCTGATTGCTGCGCCGGCCTCCGGCCAGGGCAAGACCACCGTCACCGCGGCGCTGGCCCGATTGCATCGCAATCAGGGGCGCAAGGTTCGCGTGTTCAAGTGCGGCCCCGACTTTCTCGATCCGATGATCCTCGAACGTGCCAGCGGTGCGCCGGTGTATCAACTGGACATGTGGATGGTCGGCGAGCAGGAGAGTCGCCGGTTGCTGTGGGAGGCCGCCGCTGAAGCCGACCTGATCCTGATCGAAGGCGTCATGGGGCTGTTCGACGGTACGCCGTCGAGCGCGGATCTGGCGCGGCATTTCGGTGTGCCGGTGCTGGGTGTGATCGACGGCACCGCCATGGCCCAGACCTTCGGCGCACTGGCCCTGGGGCTGGCGCGTTATCAGCCGGACCTGCCGTTCGCCGGCGTGCTGGCCAACCGCGTCGGCACGCTGCGCCACGCGCAACTGCTCGAAGGCAGCCTGACTGAAGGGTTGCGCTGGTACGGCGCGCTGTCCCGGGAAACCGGGATTGAACTGCCGAGCCGACACCTGGGGCTGGTTCAAGCCAGTGAACTGAACGATCTCGACCTGCGCCTCGATGCGGCAGCCGACGCCCTGGCCAGCAGTTGCGAGGTCGCGCTGCCACCGGCCGTCGAGTTCGCCGCCCCCGATGTCATCGTCGCCGAACCGCTGCTGGCCGGTGTGCGCATTGCTGTGGCCCGTGATGAAGCCTTTGCGTTCACCTACGGTGCGAGCCTGGATTTGCTGCGGGCGATGGGGGCCGAGCTGTCGTTCTTCTCGCCGATCCGCGACCGCCAATTGCCGGAGGCGGACAGCCTGTATCTGCCGGGCGGTTACCCGGAGCTGCACCATGTCGCGCTGGCGCAAAACACGGCGATGCTCGAGGCGATCCGCGCCCACCACCGGGCGGGCAAACCCTTGCTCGCCGAGTGTGGTGGCATGCTGTATCTGCTCGACTCCCTGACCGATGTCGAGGGCACTCGCGCCGAACTGGCGGGCTTGCTGGCCGGTGATGCGGTCATGCAAAAGCGTCTGGCCGCGCTGGCGTTGCAAGCGGTGGAACTGCCGGAAGGTTCGCTGCGCGGGCACACCTATCACCATTCGCTGACCACTACTGAGCTGGCGCCGATTGCCCGGGGCGTGAGCCCTAACGGCGGGCGCGGCGCGGAGGCGGTTTATCGTGAGGGGCGGATGACCGCTTCTTATGTGCATTTTTATTTTCCGTCCAATCCTTCGGCGATTGCCGCGCTGTTTGCGCCGGACTGTGGGACCGCCTTCGCGAGCAGGCTCGCTCCCACATTTGATGGTGAGTTGCCTGAAGAAACGCAATCCTCTGTGGGAGCGAGCCTGCTCGCGAAGAGGCCATGACCGACAACGCATTCACCGAAGCCGAACGCGCAGCGGTCTACCGCGCCATCGGCGAGCGCCGCGACATGCGCCACTTCAGTGGTGGCAGCGTCGAGCCCGAGTTGCTCCAGCGTCTGCTCGAGGCTGCGCATCAGGCACCCAGTGTCGGCCTGATGCAGCCCTGGCGCTTCATCCGCATCAGTGATCGCGCCTTGCGCGGGCAAATCCAGGGGCTCGTGGAGGAGGAACGCATCCGCACCGCCGAAGCCCTCGGCGAGCGCAGCGACGAGTTCATGAAGCTCAAGGTGGAAGGCATCAACGATTGCGCCGAGGTACTGGTCGCCGCGCTGATGGACGACCGCGAGCAGCATATCTTCGGTCGCCGCACCTTGCCGGAAATGGACATGGCCTCGCTGTCCTGTGCCATCCAGAACCTGTGGCTCGCGTCCCGCGCCGAAGGCCTGGGCATGGGCTGGGTGTCGCTGTTCGAACCCCAGGCACTGGCGGACCTGCTGAGGCTGCCGCCGGGAGCCAAACCGCTGGCGGTACTGTGCCTGGGACCGGTGAAGGCGTTCTACCCGGCGCCGATGCTGGTGCTCGAAGGCTGGGCGCAGGCGCGTCCGCTGCATGAATTGCTGTATGAGAACTATTGGGGAGTGAGTCAATGAGTGTGGCGTTGTTGAGTGTCGCCGCGGTTGCGCTGGATGCGCTGCTGGGCGAACCCAAGCGCTGGCATCCGCTGGTGGCGTTCGGCCGTTTTGCCGATCGCATCGAGCAACGTTTCAACGGCGGCGGTCGGGGCTGGCGCAGCCATGGTGTCACCGCGTGGGTGATCGCCGTGTTGCCGCTGGTGCTGTTGGTCACGGCATTCTCCTGGGCGCCTTACGTTGGCTGGATCGTCGAGATTCTCGCGCTCTATTGCGCCCTCGGCATGCGCAGCCTCGGTGAGCACGTCACGCCGGTGGCCAAGGCCTTGCGCGGCGATGATCTGGATGAAGCACGCAAGCGTGTGAGTTATCTGGTCAGCCGTAAAACCAGTGACCTGGATAAAACCGAAGTCGCCCGTGCCGCCACCGAGTCGGTGCTGGAAAACGGCAGCGACGCGGTGTTCGCCGCGTTGTTCTGGTTTGCCGTGGCCGGTGCACCGGGCGTGGTGCTCTATCGCCTGAGCAATACGCTGGATGCGATGTGGGGCTATCGCAATGAGCGCTTCGAACGGTTCGGCTGGGCGGCGGCGAAGATCGACGACGTGCTCAATTTCATTCCAGCGCGTCTGGTGGCACTGACTTATGCGCTGCTGGGCAAAACCCGGCTGGCGTTGAAATGCTGGCGCTCCCAGGGCCCGACCTGGGACAGTCCGAACGCCGGCCCGGTGATGGCGGCAGGGGCGGGGGCCCTTGGCGTCGAATTGGGCGGTGCGGCGATTTATCACGGCGAATTGCACCAGCGTCCGCAACTGGGTGAGGGCGTGCCGGCGGACGCCGACTCCATCGACCAGGGCTGGCAACTGGTCCAGCGCGGGGTATGGTTATGGCTGCTGATTCTCTGCCTGGGGGCCGAATTTTATGCTTGAGCACGGTGGACGATTGCGCAAGGCGGCGCTCGAATACGGCATAGATGAAGCCGACTGGCTGGACCTGTCGACGGGCCTTGCGCCCTGGCCGTTCCCGGTGCCGGATATTCCGCTTCGGGCCTGGGCCCGTTTGCCGGAGGCGGACGATGGTCTGGAACAGGCCGCCTGTGATTACTACGGCACCTTGCAGGCATTGCCGGTGGCCGGCTCGCAAATGGCGATCCAGCTGCTGCCGCGATTGCGGCGCGCGGGCAAAGTCGGTGTGTTGTCGCCGTGCTATGCCGAGCACGCCGAAGCGTGGCGTCGCAACGGCTATATCGTGCGGGAAGTGCTGGAGCAGGAAGTCGACTTCTTTCTCGACAGTTTCGACGTGCTGGTGGTGGTCAATCCGAATAACCCCACGGGCCTGAGCCTCACCCCCAGTCGTCTGCTCGACTGGCACACGCGACTGGCCCAGCGCGGCGGCTGGCTGGTGGTGGACGAAGCGTTCATGGATAACACGCCGCAACTGAGCCTGGCGCCGTTTGCCCATCAGGTCGGGCTGATCGTCTTGCGCTCCTTCGGCAAGTTTTTCGGCCTGGCCGGTGTGCGCCTTGGGTTTGTGCTGGCCGAGCGCAAGTTGCTCAAGTTGCTGGCAGAACAAGTGGGGCCCTGGGCCGTGAGCGGCGCAACCCGGGTAGTGGGGCAGGCCTGTCTGCGCGATACCGAGGGACAAACGCGGCAACGGCTGCGCACCGAAGAGGCCAGCGAGCGCCTGGCGTCGTTGCTGCAGCAACACGGTTTCGAGCCCCAGGGCGGTTGTGCGCTGTTCCAGTGGCTGATCACCGAGCGCGCCGAAGCACTGCATGAATTCATGGCCCGGCGCGGCATTCTCCTGCGGTTGTTCACACACAACAGCAGCCTGCGATTCGGCCTGCCCGGTGACGAAGCCGCCTGGGTGCGACTGGCGCAGGCATTCGAAGATTTCGCCAAGGAAAAGCAATGACCACGCTGATGGTGCAGGGCACCACGTCGGATGCCGGTAAAAGCACGCTGGTGACTGCGTTGTGCCGTTGGGCCACGCGTCAGGGCGTCAGGGTCGTGCCGTTCAAGCCGCAGAACATGGCACTCAACAGTGCGGTGACCGCCGACGGCGGCGAGATTGGCCGTGCCCAGGCGGTTCAGGCCCAGGCCGCGCACCTTGAGCCGCACACCGACATGAATCCGGTCTTGCTCAAGCCCAACAGTGACACCGGTGCTCAGGTGATCATCCATGGCCGCGCCGTCACGACCATGAACGCCGTCGCCTATCACGACTACAAAAGCATCGCCATGCAGGCGGTGCTGGCCTCCCACGAGCGCTTGAGCGCAGCGTATCCGCTGGTGATGGTCGAAGGTGCAGGCTCGCCGGCGGAAATCAATTTGCGCGCCGGCGACATTGCCAACATGGGCTTCGCCGAAGCGGTGGATTGTCCAGTGTTGCTGATTGCCGATATCAATCGCGGCGGGGTTTTCGCCCATCTGGTGGGTACCCTCGAACTGCTGTCGCCGAGCGAACAGGCGCGGGTCAAAGGCTTCATCATCAATCGTTTTCGCGGTGACATCGCATTGCTGCAACCCGGTCTCGACTGGCTCGAAGAACGCACCGGCAAACCGGTGGTCGGCGTGCTGCCGTACGTGATGGATCTGCACCTGGAGGCCGAGGACGGCATCGATCAACGCCAGACCGACAAAGCCGAACAGGTGCTGAAGGTGGTGGTGCCGGTGCTGCCGCGCATCAGCAATCACACCGATTTCGATCCGCTGCGTCTGCATCCGCAAGTGGACCTGCAATTCATCGGGCCCGGCCAGGCGATTCCTCCCGCCGACCTGATCATTCTTCCTGGTTCGAAAAGTGTCCGCAGCGACCTCGCGTACCTGCGGGCCAACGGCTGGGAAACCGCGATTGCCCGGCATCTGCGTTACGGCGGAAAACTGCTGGGGATCTGTGGTGGCCTGCAGATGCTCGGTGAGCAAGTGCATGACCCGCTGGGCCTCGAGGGCGCGCCGGGTTCCAGTGCCGGTTTGGGTCTGCTGGCGTTCCAGACCCGGCTCGAACAAGAGAAACAACTGCGCAATGTCTGCGGTCGCCTGGCGCTGGAAGATGCGCCGGTATCAGGCTATGAAATTCATGCCGGCGTAACCACCGGACCGGCCCTGGAAAACGCCGCCGTGCAATTGGATGACGGCCGCTGCGACGGTGCGCAAAGTGCGGACGGGCAGATTTTTGGCACCTATCTGCACGGGCTGTTCGAATCGCCGGCGGCGTGCAGCGCGCTGCTCCGCTGGGCCGGGTTGCAGGAGGTGCAGGACGTGGATTATCACGGCTTGCGCGAGCGCGATATCGAGCGGCTGGCGGATCTGGTGGAGAAGCATCTGGATACTTCTCTGCTGCGTCGGCTCTGTGGGTTCTGAGGTGGCTGTTGCGGCCCCATCGCGAGCAAGCTCGCTCCCACAGGTTACGAGGTGTACTCAAAATTTATGTTCAGCCTGGATCAATTGTGGGAGCGAGCTTGCTCGCGATGAGGGCCGTCGCCTCCCCGAAGATTTTAAGGAATAAGCAATGCTCCAACTGATCCTCGGCGGCGCCCGCTCCGGCAAGAGTCGCCTCGCTGAAAAACTCGCCATCGACAGTGCCCTGACCGTGACCTACATCGCCACCAGCCAGCCATTGGATGGCGAAATGAGCGAGCGGGTCGCCCATCACCGTGCCCGTCGTCCTGCCGAATGGGCACTGATTGAAGAACCGCTGGAACTGGCCCGGGTACTGCGTGAAAGCGCCCGTGCCGACCATTGCCTGCTGGTGGATTGCCTGACCTTGTGGCTGACCAATCTGCTGATGCTCGACGATGCCGGGCGCCTGGCTGCCGAGCGTGATGCCCTGTTGGACTGCCTGGCATCGTTGCCGGGTGAAATCATTTTTGTCAGCAACGAGACCGGAATGGGTGTCGTGCCGCTGGGCGAATTGACTCGCCGCTATGTCGATGAAGCCGGTTGGCTGCATCAAGCTCTGGCTGAGCGCTGTCAGCGTGTCGTCCTGACCGTCGCCGGCCTGCCCCTGACTCTGAAAGGAACTGCGTTATGACTCAATCCTGGTGGCTGAACCCGTGCTGGCCGGTCGACACCCGAGCGCTCGAACAGGCCCGGGCGCGGCAACAGCAACTGACCAAACCGGCCGGCTCCCTTGGTCAGCTGGAATCGGTGGCGGTGCAACTGGCGGGATTGCAGGGGCGGGTCAAGCCGAGTCTGGAACAGGTGTGGATCGCGATATTTGCCGGCGACCATGGCGTCGTCGCCGAGGGCGTGTCGGCGTTTCCCCAGGAAGTGACCGGGCAGATGCTGCTCAACTTCGTCAGCGGTGGTGCGGCGATCAGCGTATTGGCGCGGCAACTGGGCGCTTCCCTTGAGGTGGTGGACCTTGGCACGGTGACGCCGTCGCTGAACCTGCCGGGAGTGCGTCATCTGAACGTCGGCCCGGGCACGGCGAATTTCGTACAGGGGCCGGCCATGACCGAAGCCCAGGGACAACTCGCTTTGCAGGCCGGCCGTGACAGCGTGCAGCGGGCGATTGCCAGCGGTGCGCAGTTGTTCATCGGTGGCGAAATGGGCATTGGCAACACCACCGCTGCCAGCGCACTGGCCTGTGCCTTGCTCGATTGCCCGGTGGGCCATTTGACCGGGCCTGGCACCGGGCTCAACGCCGAAGGTGTCAGCCACAAAGCCCAGGTGATTGAGCGCGCCCTGGCATTGCATGGCGCACAGCGTGGCGATGCCTTGCAGACCCTGTTCAACCTTGGTGGCTTCGAGATTGCCGCGCTGGTCGGAGCCTATCTCGCCTGTGCTCAAGAAGGTGTCGCGGTGCTGGTGGACGGCTTCATCTGCAGTGTCGCTGCGCTGGTCGCGGTGCGCTTGAATCCTGAATGCCGTCAGTGGCTGTTGTTCGGTCATCGCGGCGCCGAGCCGGGGCACCGTCATGTGCTGGAAACCCTGGATGCGCAACCCTTGCTCGAGCTTGGTCTGCGGCTCGGTGAAGGCAGTGGCGCGGCATTGGCTGTGCCGCTGTTGCGTCTGGCGTGCGACCTGCACGGGCAAATGGCAACCTTCGCCGAAGCCGCCGTGGCAGATCGTCCGACATGACCCTGCGCGTGGATCTGTTGCGTCACGGTGAAACCGAATTCGGCGGTGGCCTGCGTGGCAGCATCGATGATGCCTTGACCGACACGGGCTGGGCACAGATGCGCGCCGCCGTGGTCGGGCAAGGGCCATGGGATCGGTTGGTCAGTTCGCCGCTGCAGCGTTGTGCGCGGTTTGCCGAGGAGCTCGGTGCGCAATTGGGTGTGCCGGTGCAATTGGATAAAGACCTGCAAGAGTTGCATTTCGGTGCCTGGGAAGGGCAAAGCGCGGCGGCGCTGATGGAAACCGACGCGCAGGCGCTGGGCTTGTTCTGGGCCGATCCTTACTCGTTCACGCCACCTCAGGGCGAGCCGGTTGCAGACTTTTCGACACGAGTGCTGGCGGCACTGGAGCGTTTGCACGCGACCTGTGCCGGTGAGCGCATTCTGCTGATCAGCCACGGCGGGGTGATGCGCCTGTTGCTGGCACACGCTCGCGGGCTGCCGCGAGAGCAACTGCTCAACGTTGAGGTCGGGCATGGTGCATTGTTTTCGCTGACGATGGAGTCCGCTGGTTTGTTGAAGGAAGTGCTCTGACCATGTTGCCATTCTGGATCGCCCTGCAATTTCTCAGCAGCCTGCCGATTCGCCTGCCCGGCATGCCTGAGCCTGGGGAACTGGGGCGGTCACTGCTGTTTTATCCGCTGGTGGGATTGCTCTTTGGCGTGATTTTGTGGGCAGTGAACTGGCTGTTGCAGGGTACGCCGGCGTTGCTGCACGCGGCGTTATTGCTGAGCGTTTGGGTACTGCTCAGCGGCGGGTTGCATCTCGATGGCCTGGCGGACAGCGCCGACGCCTGGCTCGGCGGTTTTGGCGACCGTGAGCGTACGCTGACCATCATGAAAGACCCGCGCAGCGGGCCGATCGCCGTGGTGACGCTGGTGCTGGTGTTGCTGCTCAAGTTCACTGCGCTGCTGGCGTTGATCGGGCAACCGAATTCGCTGGCATTGATCATTGTGCCGTTGATCGGTCGCAGCGCCTTGCTCGGATTGTTCCTGACCACACCCTATGTGCGTGCCGGTGGCCTGGGGCAGGCATTGGCCGATCATCTTCCGCGTGCGGCGGGCAGGTGGGTGTTGGCTGGCAGTGCACTGGCTTGTGTGCTGATTGCCGGTTTGAGTGGTGTGGTGGCGGTGGTGGTGGCGGTTCTCGGGTTTGTCTGGTTGCGGCAGGTGATGCTGCGGCGGCTCGGTGGAACGACGGGCGATACGGCCGGGGCGATGCTGGAGTTGCTGGAAGTTGCAGTGCTGGTAGGCTTGGCGCTGTTCTGATGGGGTTGTATTGAATGTTCCGGCCTCTTCGCGAGCAGGCTCGCTCCCACAGTTGATCGCATTCCAATGTGGGAGCGAGCCTGCTCGCGATAGCGATCGTCGAGACACCGCCTGACCACTGAACAAACCCCATGCCACTTGATTTAACCGACTCGCGGGTATATACACGCACCATGCTCGATTCCCAATGTTTATGCATCAACCTGCGTCGCGCCGCCCGTGGCGTCAGCAGGCATTACGACGGCGCTCTCGACGGCTTCGGGATCAACGTTGCGCAGTATTCTTTGCTGTGCAATCTGCAGCGTCTGGATCAGCCGAGCATTTCAACCCTGGCCGAGGCCATGGGCCTGGATCGCAGCACCTTGGGGCGCAATTTGCGGGTGCTGGAGGGGGACGGCCTGGTGACGCTGGTCGAGGGCGAGGACATGCGTAATCGGATCGTCCTGCTGACCGAGGCCGGGGCGGAGCGTCTCAAGGCGGCCTTGCCGGCCTGGGAAGCCGCACAGCAGCGCTTGATCGATCGCCTGGGGGCCGAGAAGCGCGAAATCTTATTGAAGCTGCTGGACGAACTGGCGTGATGCCGGTTTTTCCGAACATAAGCGGGTATATACCCGCTACCGGAGAACAACAATGACATCGATGTGGCGTACGTGCGGTTGGGTTCTGTTGGGGAGTGCGCTGATCCTTGCGTTGTCTCTGGGGGTTCGACATGGCTTCGGGCTGTTTCTGGCACCGATGAGTGCCGAGTTCGGCTGGGGGCGTGAAGTCTTTGCCTTCGCCATCGCCTTGCAGAACCTGATCTGGGGACTCGCCCAGCCATTCACCGGCGCGCTGGCCGACCGCTTCGGCGCGGCGAAAGTGGTGCTGATCGGTGGCGTCCTGTACGCAGCGGGGCTGATTTGCATGGGGCTCTCGGACTCGGCAGTGACCCTGTCCCTGAGCGCCGGCCTGTTGATCGGCATCGGGCTGTCCGGCACGTCGTTCTCGGTGATTCTGGGGGTGGTCGGTCGCGCCGTACCGCCGGAAAAGCGCAGCATGGGCATGGGGATAGCCAGTGCTGCCGGCTCGTTCGGCCAGTTCGCGATGTTGCCCGGCACGCTCGGTTTGATCGGATGGCTTGGCTGGTCCGCGGCGTTGCTCGCGCTGGGCTTGCTGGTGGCGCTGATCGTACCGCTGGTGAGCATGCTCAAGGACAAGCCATTACCCGTCCTGGGCCACGAACAAACCCTTGGCGAAGCACTGCGCGAAGCCTGCTCGCATTCCGGATTCTGGCTGCTGGCGTTCGGCTTTTTTGTCTGCGGATTCCAGGTGGTGTTCATCGGTGTGCACTTGCCGGCCTATCTGGTGGACCAGCATTTACCGGCCACGGTCGGCACCACGGTGCTGGCGCTGATCGGCTTGTTCAACATTTTCGGCACCTATACCGCCGGGTGGCTCGGCGGGCGCATGTCCAAACCGCGTTTGCTCACCGGTTTGTATTTGCTGCGGGCGGTGGTCATTGCGTTGTTCCTGTGGGCTCCGGTGACGACCACCACGGCCTACCTGTTCGGCATGGCCATGGGCTTCCTGTGGCTGTCGACGGTGCCATTGACCAACGGTACGGTGGCGACCTTGTTCGGCGTACGAAACCTGTCCATGCTCGGTGGGATTGTTTTCCTGTTTCACCAGCTCGGTTCGTTCCTGGGCGGCTGGCTGGGCGGGGTGGTGTATGACCGAACCGGGAGTTATGACTTGATCTGGCAAGTGGCAATTCTCTTGAGCCTGTTGGCCGCCGCCCTCAACTGGCCGGTGCGTGAACGGCCGGTGGCGCGCCTGCAAACACAAATGAGTGCGACATGAACAGCCTTTGGCCACGGATCGCTGTAGCCGCCGTCTGCGCCTTTTTGCTGGCGTTGTCGTGGTGGGGCTGGCATCAGGGCGGGCTGGCGCTGATGCAGTTGGGCATGGGTGCTTGCTAGTGAGCGGCGAGGGCGAGTAACGTCACTTTTGACGAATTATCAAGGATGCATCGAGATGCTCAAGCGCTGGTGTGCTGTTCCCGCGTTGTTGATGACGTTGTCCGGGCTGGCTTGGGCCGCTGACTGTCCGGAGGTGCTGCAGGGCTCGCTGCCGAAGTTGCGGGCCAAGGAGTCCATCGACCTGTGCCAGCGTTACGCCGACAAACCGCTGGTAGTGGTCAACACCGCCAGTTTCTGCGGTTTCGCACCGCAGTTCGAGGGCCTTGAGGCACTCAATCAGCGCTACAAGGGGCAAGGGCTGGAAATACTCGGCGTACCGTCAAACGACTTCAAGCAGGAGTCCAAAGACAGCGCCGAGACTGCGAAAGTCTGCTATGCCAACTACGGCGTGACCTTCACCATGACTGAACCGCAGAAGGTTCGTGGCGACGATGCGACTCACTTGTTCAAGGTCCTCGCCCGTCAAACCGGTGCGCCGAAGTGGAATTTCTACAAGTATGTGGTGGATCGCCAGGGCAAGGTGATCGCCAATTTCTCCAGCCTGACCAAGCCGGATGATCCCGAGTTCATCGCCGCGGTAGAAAAGGCCCTGGCTTCGCCACCGCTTGCTTCTGCCCCCTGACGTTCGGCCTCGTTGTTTGGTGGTGCACGCGTTCCCTTGTAGGAGCTGCCGAAGGCTGCGATCTTTTGATCTTGCTTTTGCGTTGCTGAAGATCAAAAGATCGCAGCCTTCGGCAGCTCCTACAGATATTTCGAAATCTGTGTTCCGCGGGATTCCGTGAAGAACCAAAAAAAGCCCCGCCTCTGTGAAGAGAGCGGGGCTTTTTTGATTCCGATGGCGAGCGGTTCAGGCTCGCCGGGAATCATCAGAAGCGGTAGGTTGCACCGAGACCGAAACCGTTCGCGTAGTTTTCATACTTGGCGTTGTAACTCTGGCCACGGTCGTTGCTGTTGTTGACCTTGACCGATTCTTCGCGCAGGTACGAATACGCCAGGTCGATGGTCAGGTCGTCGGTCGGACTCCAGCCGGCGCCCACGCTGAAAATCTTGCGATCGCCCGTCGGGATGCGCGGAGAGCGGTCGACGTTGTTGGTCGGTGCCTGGTCAACGGACAGACCGGTACGCAGTACCCATTGCTTGTTCAACTGGTAGGACGCGCCAATGGCGTGAGCCCAGGTGTCGTGCCAGTTCTGTTCTTCGGTGATGGTACCGAACTGGCCATTCAGAACGGCTGGAACACCTGTGTTTTCAACAGTGATTTCTTTCAGGCGGCTCCAGCGGGTCCAGGTGCTGCCTGCGTACAGAGTCCACTTGTCGTCAAGCTGGTGGGTGACCGAGAAGTCCACCGATTCAGGTGTGGTCAGGTCCAGCGAAGCGTCGTATTTCTGGTTCGGGTTCTGGCCGATCAAGCCCAGCACGTTGTAGTTGACCTTGGTGTTGCCCTCAAGCTTGTACTTCACTTTCGAGTGGTAGGTCAGGCCGACGCGCGTGCTGTCGGTGGCTTGAACCAGCACGCCGATGTTGTAGCCCAGCGCAGTGTCGTCACCTTCGATCTTGACCTTGCCGTCTGGTGCGGCCTGGGTGATCGACAGGTTCGATTCCAGGGTGCCGTCGATGCGGTTGATGGTCGGGCCGAAACCGATGGAGACCTTGTCGTTGAAGGCGTAGCTGACAGTCGGTTGCAGGGTGACGATTCTAACTTCGCTCTTGCTGCCGAAGTAGCGGCCGGCAAAGTTGTTTTCGTAGTCGGTGACCAGACCGAATGGTGCGTACACGCCGATACCGAATGCCCAGTGGTCGTCGATTGGTTTGACGTAGTAACCCATCGGCACGCCCATGAAAGGGACCATGTCACCTTTGTTGGTACCGCCGTTCGGACGGGAGCTGGCGTCACTGATGTCAGTGTGCGCGTCGATGAATGCAACACCGCCGGTCACTTGTTCGCGCTTGATGCGGGACATGCCGGCAGGGTTGCCAGCAATGGTGGATGCGTCGTCGGCAGAGGAAGATCGCCCGGCAAAACCTGTCCCCATCCCGCTGATGCTTTGTTCGTTGAGGGCAAAGCCACTTGCAAAGAGCTGGGTGGATGCCAGGGTAACGGCGAGACTAAGGGTGGTTTTGAGCATTACTTTTTTCATTATTAGAACTCCTGGTGATCACCGGGGCGAAAATTACCAACATTTTCGTCCCGGCGCCATAGGCTGTATGCCTTGATTTAGAGCGGTTTTGTAGGACAATCAGACCAAAATCACGACTTGTTGCGCGATGTTTGGATCCAGAAGTGTCAGCAGGCTACCTGATTCAGGGGTGAAACACAGGTTTGCCAGGCGCTGGTGAAATCACGCAGACGCCCCTGGGGCTGAAATGTCTGGCGCCAGATCCTGGCCATGCCCAACAGATCATCAGGGGAGGGGAGGGGGGTATTCTGTTCTTCCACCA
The DNA here is from genome assembly GCF_058986625.1 of Pseudomonas sp. GW821-FHT07G06. Lineage (NCBI taxonomy): Bacteria > Pseudomonadati > Pseudomonadota > Gammaproteobacteria > Pseudomonadales > Pseudomonadaceae > Pseudomonas > Pseudomonas sp. GW821-FHT07G06. The sequence goes on along the minus strand of NZ_JBYSVW010000001.1, from coordinate 171,767 downwards.
GCAGCCAGGCGATGGCTGTGGCGTAACGCAGGTTGACGGTCAACTCGAGGTGCGGTCCGCTCAGAAACGCATGCTGGCTGGCCAGGCCGCGGACCAGGCTTGCACGCTCAGGATCAAGGGCCAGGTAATGGTCCCAAAGTGCCTGGTGGCGGGGCTCGGCGATACGGTACAGGCCGTGCCCACGGCGGTCATGCAGGGCGGAACCAAGGGCGGACTGGCTGGCGGCAATGCCCAGCAGCAGGGATTCGGCAGTAGCGCTATGGCGTCCGAGGTAGATCAAGGTCGGACGAATCACATAACGGCACAGTTCGCTGGCAGCGATACCCATAAAACCCTCGAAACCTGAAATGGACGGCGATGCCTGAAGGGGGCTTGGCAGCTGTGAATCGGCTCAGGCTCGCCGCAAGCGGGTCAAACCGCTTGAGTTGAAGTGTAGTGTCATATTCGCGCTGTAAAGGACTGTTTTTAAAATATTTCCAGCGACCAGTTATAACCCTTATATCGGATCGTGCTTAGTCGTGGTCCGAGGGCAGGGAAACATCGGGCAATAAAAAGCCCCGCTTTTCGGGCAGGGCTTTCGGGTTTTTCAGCCTTTCTGGCGTTTCAGGCAACCAGGGCCTGACGGGTACGCTCGATCACGGCCTGCAGCGGTTCGGCGCTGGAGTATTGATCGGGGTACAGGCGTTCGCTGTGACGAGCGATGCCGTGTTCGTTGACCAGGGTGAAGCTGAAGCAGCCTTTGCGAGCGGCCATGATCAGGCAGTTCATTGGTGCAAAAGCGTTGGTTAGGGTGCGAATGGCATCCTGAGTGTGGATTTGAGTAGACATTATTGGTGTTCCTACAAATGACACGGATAAGAACCGTGCAACGTTAAAACGTTCCAGTAACGTCGATCACCATTGATCGAACGAAGAACCCGACTGGAACAAAGCAGCCAGTTTGAAGCGCTGATAAGTTGGCGCGCTTGGGCTGGCAGGTAGGTACTTAGGAGGGCAGGCAACACATCGAGGGCAAAGGTTCTGGGCCCGGGGTGAAGATCCTGATCAATTTGCAGGTTGGTTCGAGCAGAGTAGGCAGGCGGAGCAACACCCTTTGTTTTCGATTCAAAGGTCGTGTCGGCGCAAGATTTACCTGGAAACCATCGAGGTGGTCGATCCCGCTTGTTCGGTGGAGGCTTCCGTCGGGAAGGCTGACCGGGGGGATTTGTTCGACCAGAATTGACTTTCAGCTTGGTACTAACGCCGCGGATACTAACGGATTGAACTGGACAAGGGAAGTGTGTTAGCAAAAAAACTTCCCGGCAGGTGCTCGATCGGGCTGTTTTGCCTTGTAGATAAGCGTATGCAGCGGCGGTGCCTCCGATGGATACGCCCAGTAGCAGAACAAAATCCGACCATCGGTCATCGACGTTGGTAGCAACGCAGCCGTCTAAACACTGGGTTTGCCAGGGCTTATCCCCAGCCATGACCAAAAAACGCGCCGAAAAAGTGCATTGATATAACCGTCGCAAAGGCACTTGTGCACATTAGTTGCAGAGTCTGTCACCTCGCTGTCATCTCACGTTCAAGCGTAATGGCTGCCTGTAACCAAAATTTAAGTCAATGAAAAACATCGCTTTTTTTTACTGGTGAAAAAATCGTCAGTTTGACTGCGAACCCCATTCCACAGGGCTTTGAGCGGGTTCAAGGACGGTTGTCCACTGAGTTATCCACAGCTTCTGTGGATTGTCCCGAGCGCTTGCTCTAGGACGGGCGTGCCGGGACATTTTCAGCTTTACCTGTAAGAAAAAGAGAGTAAAGTTGCGCGCCTTCCGATCTGCCCCACAGTGCTTTATGAAGTTTCGCTCAGCCCCTGTTTCCTCTACCTCCACACCACCCTCTGTTGCCCCTACCAAGCGCTTTTCCATGCGCGTGGCAGAGTGGCTGTTGGACAGTCCGCACCTGGGCGAAAATCCTAACGTCAAACACATCGCCGGACGTCTGCTCAAGCAACCGGCCCGTGAGGGCGTGGTGGCTGCGCAAAGTCGCCTTGGCCAGTTGATGTGCCGCGAATGCGGGAATGCCCGGGACCGCCGAATCGGTCAGGACCTGCTGCGTCAGGCCGCTCGGGCGGGCGATCGCCGCGCTCAACAGGAACTGGGGCTGATCGAAGACTGAGCTGTCCAAGACCGGACGCCTTGGTTAACCTTCAGGCTTTACCCGAATGGCAGGAGTGGCTATGGCAATGGACTTGACCAGCGTATTGCTGGGTCTGGCAGCGGCAGGGTTGCCGTTGCTGGTATTGGCCTGGCAACTTCAGCGCCGGGCCAGCACCACCCAGGCAGACGTTGCACTGCTGCAGGAACGCCTGGCCATGGCGCAACTGGCGCAGGACGGCTTGAATGCACAACTCGAGTCCAGCCGCGATGAAATCGCTGATCTGACCCAGGCCAATTCCGCCAAACAGGCTGATCTGGCTGCACTGCGCCGTGAAGTCGAACTGCTGCAGATCGAGCGCGACGACGCCCGGGACGCCGCCCATGCGTGGAATATCGAGCGCGCCGGCAAAGACGCCGAACTGCGCCGTCTGGATGCCCAGGCCGCGTCGCTCAACGCTGAATTGCGCGAGCAACAGGACAGCCATCAGCAACGCCTTGACGACCTGCAAGGTTCGCGGGACGAATTGCGCGCGCAGTTTGCCGAGCTGGCGGGGAAGATTTTCGATGAGCGCGAGCAGCGTTTTGCCGAAACCAGCCAGCAGCGCCTGGGGCAGTTGCTCGATCCGCTAAAGGAGCGCATCCAGTCCTTCGAAAAGCGTGTCGAGGAAAGCTATCAGAACGAGGCTCGTGAGCGTTTCTCCCTGGCCAAGGAGCTGGAGCGCCTGCAACAGCTGAATTTGCGCTTGAGCGACGAAGCCACCAACCTGACCCGCGCCTTGAAAGGGCAGAAGACTCAAGGCAATTGGGGCGAACTGATCCTTGAGCGCGTGCTTGAGCATGCAGGGCTGGAGAAGGGCCGCGAGTACCAGACTCAGGTCAATCTCAAGGGACCGGACGGCGAACGCTTCCAGCCGGACGTAATCATCTATCTGCCGGGCGACAAGCAGGTGGTGGTCGACTCCAAGGTCAGCCTGACCGCCTATCAGCAATACGTTGCGGCTGAGGACGAGGCCATCGGCCAGATCGCCATCAAGCAGCACGTGCTTTCATTGCGCAATCACGTCAAAGGCCTGGCCGGCAAGGATTACAAGCGCCTCGATGGCTTGCACAGCCTGGACTTCGTGTTGCTCTTCGTGCCGATTGAGGCGGCGTTTTCTGCCGCGTTGCAGGCTGAGCCGACGCTGTTTCAGGAGGCATTCGACCGCAACATCGTAATCGTCAGCCCCACCACGTTGCTGGCGACCCTGCGTGTCATCGACAGCCTGTGGAAACAGGAGCGCCAGAGCCAGAACGCCCGGGAAATCGCCGAGCGGGCCGGGTGGCTGTACGACAAGTTCGTGCTGTTCATTCAGGATCTGGACGAGGTCGGCAATCGCCTGCAGCAACTGGACAAGGCCTACAGTTCGGCACGCAACAAGCTGACAGAGGGGCGGGGCAACCTGGTCAGCCGCAGTGAACAACTCAAGCTGCTGGGCGCACGGGCGAGCAAGAGCCTGCCGGCGGACTTGCTGGAGCGGGCGATGACCGATGTCGATGGGTTGGTCGAGTTGCCGGAGTAGCTGAAAAGCATCGTCGGAACGCCGCCCGGAGCAAGCTCGCTTCCACAGTTGACCGCGTACCCCTGTGGGAGCGAGCTTGCTCGCGATGACGGCAGTCGCGCCACCGCAAAGGTCAATTCTTGAGCGTTACAACGGCAAATACCGACTCAACAACGCCCGCAACGCCGCCGGTTTCACCGGTTTGGCCAGGTAATCCAGCCCTGCTGCATGGACCTTGTCGACCGTCTCCGGCCGGCCATCGGCGCTGATCACCACACCTGGAACCGGCTCGCCCATCTGCGTGCGCAGCCAGGCCATCAGATCGGTTCCGGTTTCGCCATGATCGAGGTGGTAATCCACCAGCGCCAATTGCGGGCGCATGCCTTCGCCCAGCAGCGTTGCGCATTCCTCGCGATTGCGTGCAGTCCAGACCTGGCAACCCCAGCGGCTGAGCAAGCTGTTCATGCCGATCAGGATGCTGTCCTCGTTATCGATGCACAGCACCTGTGCGCCATTGAGCAATTTGCCATTGAGCTCGGCGACTTTGACCGGCGCTGCGGTTTGCGCCCGGGCCAGCGGTACGCTGACGCTGAACACGCTGCCACGTCCCGGCCAGGAGCGCACGCGCAAGGTATGACCGAGCACGCGACATAGCCCGTCGGCAATCGCCAGTCCCAGGCCGAGGCCTTTTTCGGCCCGTGTCTGGTGGCTGTCGAGGCGCTTGAATTCTTCGAAAATCACCTGTCGTTTATCTTCCGGAATACCCGGCCCGCGATCCCATACTTCCAGGCTCAATGCTTCCTTATGTCGGCGAACGCCCAGTAGTACCGGCCCTTTGCCGTAGCGAAACGCATTGGTCAGGAAGTTCTGCAAAATTCGCCGCAGCAGCTTGATGTCGCTGTCGACCCGCAGCGTGCTGCCGCGAACGCGGAACTCCAGGCCTTGTTCCTGCGCCAGCACCTTGAACTCTGTACCGAGGGTGTCGAACAGTTCGTTGAGCGCGAACGGTTGGCGATTCGGGTTGATCTTGCCGTTCTCCAGGCGGGAGATGTCCAGCAGGTCGCTGATCAGGTCTTCGGCCGAGCGCAGCGAGCTGTCCAGGTGCCCGACCAGTTTCTGCGCTTCGCCGGAGAGTCCGTCGTTCTGATGGGAGAGGGCGGCGGAGAACAGGCGTGCCGCATTCAACGGTTGCATCAAGTCATGGCTGACGGCCGCGAGGAAGCGGGTCTTGGACTGGTTGGCCGCCTCGGCGGTGCCCTTGGCTTCGGTCAGGGCGACGTTGAGCTGCGACAATTCGTGGGTCCGTTCGGTGACCCGTTGCTCCAGGCCTTCGTTGGCTTCGGTCAACGCCTGCTCGGCTTCGCGGAACGCGGTGATGTCGGTGAAACTCATGACGAAGCCGCCGCCCGGCATCGGGTTGCCGATCAGCTCGATGACCCGGCCGTTGGGGAACAGGCGCTCGGAGGTATGCGCGCGGCCCTGGCGCATCCAGTGCAGGCGACGTGCGACGTGAACTTCGGCTTCGCCGGGGCCGCACAGGCCACGCTCGGCATTGTGGCGAATGATGTCGGCGATCGGCCGACCGACACTGATCAAGCCGTCCGGGTAGTTGAACAATTCCAGGTAGCGACGGTTCCAGGCCACCAGTTTCAGCGACTGGTCGACCACGCTGATGCCTTGGGTGATGTTCTCGATGGCGCCTTGCAGCAAGGCACGGTTGAATTGCAACACCTCCGAGGCTTCGTCGGCGATGCGCACGACGTCTTCCAGTTGCATCTCCCGGCCTTCAATGGCGGCTTTGACCACCGCGCGGGTCGACGAGGCGCCCAGCACACCGGCCAGCAGGCGTTCGGTGTGGGCGATCCATTCACCGTCGGCGTTCTGGTTCGGGTTGAAGCCTTTGCCCTGGCGATAGGCAAAGCGGATGAAGCTCTGACGGGCGCGTTCTTCGCCGACGAAGCGCGCCGCCAGTTGCAGCAGGTCGTCGATCTGCACCGCCAGCATCGAGCGTGCGCTGGGGCGGGCACTGATTTCCTGGCCGATGAAGCGGCCCGCCTGCCAGTGCTCGGAAACCCGGGTGCGCGACAGCACCGAGACCCAGGCGAACAGCGTGAAGTTGCCAGCCAGCGACAGCACCACGCCCTGGGTCAGCGGGGTGATCGGCAGGTTCAGTGGATTGCTGTGCAACCAGGCCAGCCCCGGGAATGTGCTCAAGGATAGGCCGAGGCTGAGGGCGGCAATCGGCAGGATCAGGGTGTAGAACCACAGGAAGGTGCCGGCGGCGAGGCCGGCGAAAACGCCGCGGCGGTTGGCCTGTTTCCAGTACAGCGCACCGAGCATGGCGGGGGCCAGTTGGGTCACGGCGGCGAAGGCGATCTGGCCGATGGTCGCCAGGCTGGCGGTCGAGCCCAGCAGGCGGTAACTGACGTAGGCCAGCAGCAGAATGACCACGATGCTGACGCGGCGCACCGACAACATCCACTGGCGGAACACTTCGAACGGGCGCTCGGCGTTGTTGCGACGCAGCAGCCAGGGCAACAGCATGTCATTGGACACCATGGTCGACAGCGCCACGCTGGCCACGATCACCATGCCGGTGGCCGCCGATGCGCCACCGATAAACGCCAGCAGGGCCAGCGCCGGATGCGACTGCGCCAGGGGCAGGCTGATGACGAACGAGTCCGGCAACACCGAGCTGGGCAGCAGCATCTGGCCGGCCAGGGCGATCGGCACGACAAACAATGCAGCAAGGGCGAGGTAGGCCGGGAATACCCACTTGGCCAGGCGCAGATCCTGGGGATCGATGTTCTCGACAACGGTCACGTGGAACTGCCGTGGCAAGCAAATGATCGCCATCATTGCCACACCGGTCTGCACCACCATCGACGGCCAGTTGATGGTTTCCTTCCAGTACTGTTCGAGACGCGGCGCCAGCATGGCCTGGTCGAACAGGTCGTCGAAACCGTCGTACAGGCCGTAGGTCACGAACGCGCCGACCGCGAGAAACGCGAACAGCTTGACCAGTGATTCGAAGGCAATGGCCAGCACCATGCCGCGGTGGTGCTCCGTGGCGTCGAGGTTGCGGGTACCGAAGACGATGGTGAACAGCGCCAGCACCAGCGACACGATCAGCGCCGTGTCCTGGGCCCGGGTGCCCATGGCGTCGGCGCCAGCACCGATCAGCAGGTTCACGCCGAGCACAATGCCTTTGAGCTGCAACGCGATATAGGGCAGCACGCCGACCAGGCAAATCAGCGCCACCACCACCGCCAACGACTGGGATTTGCCATAGCGCGCGGCGATGAAGTCGGCGATCGAGGTGATGTTCTCCTGTTTGCTGATCATCACCATTTTCTGCAGGACCCACGGCGCGCCGACCAGCAACAGGATCGGCCCGAGGTAGATCGGCAGGAACGACCAGAGCTGTTCGGCGGCCTGGCCCACGGCGCCGAAGAATGTCCAGCTGGTGCAATAGACCGCCAGCGACAGGCTGTACACCCAGGCGCGCACACGCGGCGGCAAGGGCGCGCTGCGACGGTCGCCATAGAAGGCGATGGCGAACATGATGGCCATATAGGCCAGGGCGACGACGGCAATCAGCCCGGTGGACAGCGACATGGGGGACTCCAGACAAAAGACACCCGGGCCTCCCGCCCGGACAGACAGTCTCGCACGACCGCCAGCGTTAGTCAGTGTCGACCAAGGTCGTGGCGTGGCGGGGTGTCGCAGGGGGACGGCACCGAATGGCGGTGACGAGTGGCATGGTGAAGACAGTTGCTCCCACATTGGACGGCGTACACAAATCAACTGTGGGAGCGAGCTTGCCCCGGGCGGCGTTCCGACGAAGGGGCCTTCACATTCAACCAACAATTCCACGCTTCCCCCGCAATCAGCCGTTATGGCACCGTGCAGTCCCCTGATGAGACCTGACCCATGGCAAACCCCTATCGCGAGTTGTTCAAAGCCCCCGGCAGCGGCGCATTCGTGCTGGCCGGCATGCTCGCGCGCATGCCGATTTCCATGACCGGCATCGGCCTGATCACCATGCTCTCGCAGTTGCAGGGCGGCTACGGTCTGGCGGGCGCGGTGGCGGCGACGTTCGCCCTGGCCACGGCCTTTTGTGCGCCGCAGGTCTCGCGGCTGGTGGATCGGTATGGCCAGGGGCGGATTCTGCCGGTGGCGGCGCTGCTCGGCGGCGGAGCGCTGTTGCTGTTGTTGCTGTGCACGCGGTTGCAGGCACCGCACTGGACGCTGTTTGTCTTCGCCGCGCTGGCCGGTTGCATGCCGAGCATGTCGGCGATGGTGCGGGCCCGCTGGACCGAGGTGTATCGCGGCCGCCCCGAGCTGCAGACTGCCTACGCCCTGGAGTCGGTACTGGATGAAGTCTGCTTCATCGTCGGGCCGCCGCTTTCCGTTGGCCTGTGTGTGGTGGCGTTTCCCGAGGCCGGGCCATTGGCGGCCTTGCTGGCGCTGGCCGTCGGCGTCACCGCGTTCGTGTTGCAGCGCAGCACTGAGCCGCCGGTACATCCCCACGAAGACCACCATCAAGGCTCGATCATCCGCTCGCGCGACATTCAATTGCTGATGCTGTTGATGGTTGCCATGGGCACCATCGTCGGTGTGGTGGACGTGGTCAGCGTGGCCTTCGCCCAGCAGCAGGGTCAACCGGCGGCGGCGAGCATCGTACTGTCGGTCTACGCCATCGGCTCGTGCCTGGCCGGGCTGGCCTTCGGCGCACTGCGTTCGAAAGTACCGCTGGCGCGCCTGTTCCTGTACGGCGGCGTGGCAACGGCGGTGACCACCTTGCCGTTGTTGCTGGCGACGAACATTCTCGGCTTGTCGCTGGCGGTGTTTGTCGCGGGGCTGTTTTTTGCCCCGACGCTGATCGTCGCCATGGCCCTGGTTGAGCAGATCGTGCCACCGGCCAAACTCACCGAAGGCCTGACCTGGCTGGTCACCGGGCTGAGTATCGGCGTAGCGATCGGCGCCGCCGGCTCCGGCTGGCTGGTGGACGCCTTCGGCGCGCGCAGCGGGTTCTGGCTGGCGATTGCGGCGGGGGCGGTGGTGCTCGGCTCCGCGATCCCGAGCTATCGCCATCTGAAATGAAGATCTGACTGCGGGGCATTTCCTTGTGGGAGCGAGCTTGCTCGCGATGGCGCAGTATCAGTCGGCATCATTGGTGTCTGACACGCCCCCATCGCGAGCAAGCTCGCTCCCACAGGGTTATTCATATGGCTAATTCTTTGGGCACCTCATCCGTTCTCCAAGCAAACAACCTTCGAGGAAATCCCGGTGACCCCGCTGACATTGCTGTGCCTGCCCTATTCGGGCGCGAGTGCCATGGTCTATTGCCGCTGGCGGCGCAAACTGCCGGAATGGCTCAAGCTGCAACCGGTGGAATTGCCGGGGCGGGGCGCGCGCTATGGCGAGCCCCTGCACACCGACATACGCCGCCTGGCGCTGCAACTGGCCCACGAACAGAAGGCCACGCTCAAGGCGCCGTATGCGTTGTTCGGCCATAGCATGGGCGCGCTGCTGGCCTGCGAGATGGCCCACGCGTTCCGCTCGCTGGGTTGCCCTGAACCGGTCGCGCTGTTCGCCTCGGGCACCGCCGCGCCGACCCTGCGCGCCGACTACGACCGCGGCTTTGCCCAGCCGAAAACCGATGCCGAGCTGATCGAGCAATTGCGTACCCTCAACGGCACCAGCGAAGAGATCCTGGCCAATGAAGAGTTGATGAGCCTGACCCTGCCGGTGCTGCGCGCGGACTTCCTGCTGTGCGGGCGTTTCGAACCAGTGCAGCGCCCGTTGCTCAAGTGCCCGGTGCACGTGCTCGGCGGCAAGGCCGACCGCGCCACCACCGAGCAGTTGATCGGCTGGAGCCAGGAAACCCGTGGCAGTTTCTCGGTGGACATGCTGGCCGGCGGGCATTTCTTCATCCATGAGCAGGAGGCCAAGGTGCTGCGGGTGATCAAGGACCAGCTTGAGGGGCATCATCGGCGGCATGGGTTGATGGCTGTGAGCTAACCCTATTCTGAATTCACCACAAAACCTGTGGGAGCGAGCCTGCTCGCGAAAGCGATGTGTCAGACACCATTGATGTCGACTGACACGCCGTCTTCGCGAGCAGGCTCGCTCCCACAGTGGTTTTCATTGCGCTGTTTTCCGCGCTTCGCCTTTCGCCTGATCCGCTAATTTTTCCCGTCTGCATTCGTTTTATAGGGACGACGCGCCCTTGCGCCTGCTGCCTACTGATGCGGATGCCGATAGATGAATGCTGAAGACTCCTTGAAACTTGCTCGCCGGTTTATCGGGTTGCCCCTGGAAAAGCGCCAGATGTTCCTTGCGGCCTTGCACAAGGAGGGCGTGGATTTCGTCCGTTTCCCGATCCCGGCCGGCATCGAGGCCGAGGATCGCCAGGCGTTGTCGTACGCCCAGCAACGCATGTGGTTCCTCTGGCAGTTGGACCCGCACAGCGGCGCCTACAACCTGCCGGGCGCGGTGCGGCTGACCGGGCACTTGAACCTGTCGGCGCTGGAGCAGGCGTTCGCCAGCCTGGTGGCGCGGCATGAAACCCTGCGCACGGTGTTCCAGCGTCAGGCCGACGACAGCTTGCAGCAAGTTCCGGCCACGGCACCGCTGCTGATCGAACGGGTGGATTTCAGCGCACTGCCCGCCGAGGAACGCGAACGGGCCGTGGCGCACACCGCCGAGCAGCAATCGATGCTGCCGTTCGATCTGGCGACCGGTCCGCTGCTGCGGGTCGCCTTGCTCAGGCTCGCCGAACAAGAGCACGTGCTGTTGCTGACCCTGCACCACATCGTCTCCGACGGCTGGTCGATGAACGTGCTGATCGACGAATTCATCCGCTGCTACGACGCTTTCGATGCGGGCATGCAACCGCAGCTGACAGCGTTGCCGATCCAATACAGCGACTACGCCCTGTGGCAGCGCCGCTGGCTGGAGGCGGGAGAGCAGGCGCGGCAACTGGCGTACTGGCAGGCGCAACTGGGCGATGAACATCCGGTGCTGGAATTGCCCCTGGATCATTCGCGCCCGGCCATGCCGAGCTATCGCGGCACCCGCTACGAATTCGCGGTCCAAGCGCAACTGGCCGAACAACTGCGCAGCACCGCGCAGAAGCACAACATCACCCTGTTCATGCTGTTGCTCGGTGCCTTCAACGCGTTGCTGCATCGCTACACCGGGCAGACCGACATCCGCGTCGGCGTGCCCATCGCCAACCGCAACCGTGCGGAAATCGAAGGCCTGATCGGTTTCTTCGTCAACACCCAGGTGCTGCGTACCCAGCTGGACGGCCAGACCCGGGTCGACGACCTGCTGCGCGCCGTCAAGGAAACCGCCCTCGGCGCCCAGGCCCATCAGGACCTGCCGTTCGAGCGCCTGGTTGAAGCGTTGAAACTGGAGCGCAGCCTCAGTCACACGCCGTTGTTCCAGGTGATGTACAACCACCAGCCGCACGTGGCCGACATGGCCTCGGTCAGCACCGCCTCCGGCCTGGTCCTGGGCAGCATCGACTGGCAAAGCCGCACCACTCAGTTCGACCTCACCCTCGACACCTGGGAGAAGGGCGGCAAGCTGCACGCCGCGCTGACCTACGCCAACGACCTGTTCGAAGCCGACACCATCGCGCGCATGGCCCGGCACTGGACGCGCCTGTTGCAGGCGTTAGTCGATGACTCGACGCAAAAAATCGGCGAGTTGCCGATGCTGAACGCCGATGAGCAACAGGTGCTGGTGCAGGACTGGAACCGCACCGCCGAGGTCTATCCCGTCGAGCAGTGCATGCATCAGCTGATCCAGGCCCAGGCCCGACGCACGCCCGAGGCAACTGCGCTGGTGTTTGGCGAGCGCCGGTTGAGCTACGCGCAACTCGATGCCCGCACCAACCAACTGGCCAATTACCTGCGCGGGCAGGGCGTTGGCCCGGATGTACTGGTGGGGATCTGCGTCGAGCGTTCGCTGGACATGGTCATTGGCCTGTTGGCCATTCACAAGGCCGGGGGTGCCTACGTACCGCTGGACCCGGAGTACCCGGCCGAACGTCTGGCCTACATGATCGACGACAGCGCGATTGGCCTGCTGCTCACGCAAAGCAATCTGCTCGGTGCGCTGCCCACCGACGGCGTCAAGGTCATCACCCTGGACCGGCAGCACGACTGCCTCGACGGCTACAGCGACGCCTGCCCGCAGGTCGAGGTGCATCCGTTGAACCTGGCCTATGTGATCTACACCTCCGGCTCCACCGGTAAGCCCAAAGGCGCCGGCAACAGTCACGTGGCGCTGGTCAACCGCTTGTGCTGGATGCAGCAGGCCTACGGGCTCGATGGCAGCGATTCGGTACTGCAGAAAACCCCGTTCAGTTTCGACGTGTCGGTCTGGGAGTTCTTCTGGCCGCTGATGACCGGCGCGCGTCTGGTGGTGGCGCCACCGGGCGCACATCGGGAACCGGCGCAGTTGATCCGCCTCATCGCTGACCACGGCATCAGCACGCTGCACTTTGTGCCGTCGATGCTCCAGGCGTTCATCCACGAACCGGGCGTCGAGGCGTGCACCGGCCTCAAACGCATTGTCTGCAGCGGAGAAGCCCTGCCGCTGGATGCGCAATTGCAGGTGTTCAAAAAGCTGCCGGGTGCCGGGTTGTACAACCTGTACGGCCCGACCGAGGCGGCCATCGACGTGACCCACTGGACCTGCGTCGACGAAGGCGCCGACAGCGTGCCCATCGGCCGGCCCATTGCCAACCTGCGCACCCATGTGCTGGATGCGCAATTGCTTCCGGTTCCGGCCGGCGTGGCGGGGGAGCTGTACCTCGGCGGCGCCGGGCTGGCGCGCAGTTATCACCGGCGTCCGGCGCTCACCGCCGAGCGCTTCGTGCCGTGTCCGTTCCACGACGGCGCGCGCTTGTACCGCACCGGTGACCGTGTGCGGCAGCGTGCCGATGGCGTGATCGAATACCTCGGTCGTCTCGACCATCAAGTCAAATTGCGCGGCCTGCGCATCGAACTGGGGGAGATCGAAACCCGCCTGATGCAGCACGACCTGGTACGCGAGGCCGTGGTGCTTGTGCAGAGCGGCAAGCATCTGGTGGCGTATCTGGTGCTGGAAAATACCGATGCCGATGCGCAGTGGCCGCAAACCCTCAAGGCCTGGCTGCTCGGCAGCCTGCCGGAATACATGGTGCCCACGTACCTGATGCCGCTGGATGCCTTGCCGGTGACCGCCAACGGCAAGCTCGACCGCAAGGCCTTACCGCCACCGGACGCCGCGCCGCAACAGGCGTTCGTCGCACCGCAGGATGCCATGCAAACCACGCTGGCGCAGATCTGGCAGGACGTATTGGGCACGCAACCTGTGGGCCTCGAAGACAACTTCTTCGAACTCGGCGGCGACTCGATCATTTCCATCCAGGTGGTCAGCCGCGCCCGTCAGGCCGGCATTCGCCTCAGTCCGCGGGATCTGTTCCAGTACCAGACCGTGCGCAGCCTGGCATTGGTCGCGACGCTGGACAGCCGCAGCAACATCGATCAAGGCCCGGTCAGCGGCGAGGTGATCCTGACCCCGGCGCAGCATTACTTCTTCGACCAGGCCATCGCCCAGCGTCAGCACTGGAACCAGTCGCTGCTGCTGACGCCCCGGGAAGCGCTGGATCCGCAAGCATTGGAAAGGGCGCTGGTCGCCGTGATCAACCACCACGACGCCTTGCGCCTGCGTTTCATCGATGGTGCCCAAGGCTGGCAGCAACGCCATGGGCCGCAGGTCGAATCCGCTGGCTTGTGGCTGCGGCGGGCGTCTTCGGCCGAAGCCCTGACTGCACTGTGCGATGAAGCGCAACGCAGCCTCGATCTGGCCAACGGGCCGCTGCTGCGCGCCTTGCTGGTCAACCTCGACGATGGCAGCCAGCGCCTGCTGCTGGTGGTCCATCACCTGGCGGTGGACGGCGTGTCGTGGCGGGTGTTGCTCGACGACTTGCAACAGGCTTACCGGCAAGTGGCGCTGCCCGAGAAAACCAGCGCCTATCAAGCCTGGGCCGCGCACCTGCAACAGCAGGCCGGCACCTTGTCTGGGCAAATGCCGTACTGGCAGGCGCAGCTGGCGGATGCCCGGGACCTGCCGTGTGAGCAGCCGCAGGGCAGCTTGCAGCAGCGCCACGGGCACAAGATCGAATCGACACTGGATGCCGAGCTGACCCGTCAATTGCTGCAACAGGCACCGGCGGCCTATCGCACCCAGGTCAATGACCTGTTGCTCACGGCGTTGGCGCGGGTCATCTGCCGCTGGAGCGGGCAGGGCTCGACGCTGATCCAGCTCGAAGGCCACGGCCGCGAGGACCTGGGCGACGACTTCGACCTGAGCCGCACCGTCGGCTGGTTCACCAGCCTGTTTCCCGTGCGCCTGCAACCCGAGGCCGGGGCGGCGAATTCGATCAAGTCGATCAAGGAACAACTGCGCGCCATTCCCGGCAAAGGCCTGGGCTATGGGTTGCTGCGCTATCTTGGCGATCCGGCGCAGCGCCAGGTTCTGCAAGACCTGCCGGCGCCTCGCATCACCTTCAACTACCTGGGGCAGTTCGACCGTCAGTTCGATGAGGCTGCGCTGTTCATCCCGGCCGCGGAAAGCGCTGGCCAGGCCCAGGGTGACGATGCGCCGCTGGCCAACTGGCTGACCGTGGAAGGCCAGGTGTATGGCGGGCAGCTCTCGCTGCAATGGGGTTTCAGTCGTGACATGTACGCCGAATCCACGGTGCAGCAACTGGCCGATGCCTACACCGAAGAGCTCAAGGCACTGATCGAACATTGCTGCGCGACAACGCCAGGCCAGGCCACACCATCGGACTTCCCGCTGTCGCGCATCACCCGGGCACAACTCGATGCCTTGCCTGTCCCGGCGCCGGCCATCGAGGACGTTTACCCGCTGACGCCGATGCAGCAGGGCATGCTGTTCCACACCCTGTACGAACCCCAGGCCGAGGCTTACATCAATCAATTGCGCCTGGACATCCAGGGGCTGGAGCTGGCGGCATTCGGCCGGGCCTGGCAGGCGGCGATCAACCGTCACGACATCCTGCGCAGCAGCTTCCACTGGCTGGGGCTTGAGTGCGCGCACCAGGTCATTCATCGCCAGATCGACCTGCAACTGCAAGTGATCGAAGCGGCCGACCTCGACCTCGATGCGCTGGCCGCCGAAGAGCGCAGTCGCGGCTTCGAACTCAGCGCCGCGCCGTTGTTCCGCCTGGTGCTGGTGCGCCGAAGCCCTGAAGACTGGCACCTGATCTACACCAGCCATCACATCCTCATGGATGGCTGGAGCAACGCGCAATTGCTCGGCGAAGTGATTCAGCATTACGCCGGCCAGACGCTGGCCAGGCCGTTGGGGCAATACCGCGATTATCTGGGCTGGATTCAACAGCAGCCGCTGCTGGCCGCCGAGCAGTTTTGGAAGCAAGCGCTGGCGCCACTGGAAACGCCGACGCTGCTGGCGCAAGCCTTGCCGACACCGGGCGAAGGGCACGGCATGGGCGAACATCAATTGACCCTTGAGAGCGCCGCGCTACAGCGCCTGAGCGATTTCGCCCGCCAGCAGAAAATCACCCTCAACACCTTGCTGCAAGGCGCCTGGGGTCTGCTGTTGCAGCGCTATACCGGCCAATCCTGCGTGGCGTTCGGCGCCACCATGGCCGGACGCTCCGCGCCGCTGCCGGGCATCGAGCAGCAATTGGGACTGTTCATCAACACCTTGCCGATCATTGTCGCACCGCCGACAGGGCAGTCGGTGGCCCAGTGGCTCAACCACCTGCAAGCACTGAACCTGAGCTTGCGCGAGTTCGAACATGTGCCGCTGTACGACATTCAGGGCTGGGCCGGGCAACAGGGGGCGCTGTTCGACAGCCTGCTGGTGTTCGAGAACTTCCCGGTGGCCGAAGCCCTCAAGCAAGGGGCGCCGGCGGGCCTGACCTTCGGCGCGCTGCGCAATCACGAAATCACCAGCTACCCGCTGACCCTCGGCATCGAAGTAGGCACCACCCTGCGTCTGGATTTCAGCTTCGACCGCAGCCGGTTCAGCGCGGCGCAGATCAGCCAGTTGGGCGCCAGCCTGTTGCAGGTGCTGGAGCAGTTCGTCGCACAACCACAGCAGGCACTGGGCGCGGTCAGCTTGCTCGATGCACAGGCTCAAGCAAAGGTGTTGGCTGGTTCGCGTCCGCCCGCGCCACCACTCGACAGCCCGTTGCTGGCCCATCAGCGTTTCGAGCAACAGGCGGCACGCACGCCCGATGCACTGGCGGTGATGGTCGGCGACGAGCGCCTGACCTACGCCCAACTCAATGCGCAAGCCAACCAGCTCGCCCATCGCCTGCGCGCCCAGGGTGTGGCACCGGGGCAGCGGGTCGGCCTGTCGGTGCGGCGCAATGCGCAGATGATCGTCAGCCTGATGGCCATCCTCAAGTCCGGCGCCGGTTATGTGCCGCTCGATCCGGATTACCCGGCCGAGCGCCTGGCCTACATGATCGAAGACAGCGGCATGGATCTGCTGCTGGCGCAACCGGGGTTACTCACCGATGTAGCGCTGCCGCAAGGTTTGCCGCGCCTGGCACTGGAGGCGAGCGTTGACGGTTACTCCACCGAAAACCCGGAAAACCTCGCCAGCGCCGAAGACCTCGCCTACCTGATCTACACCTCCGGCTCCACCGGACGCCCGAAAGGCGTGTGCCTGGCCCACGCCGCGCTGCGCGAGTTTTGCGTGATCGCGGCGGACTATTCACAACTCACAGCGCAAGACCGTGTGCTGCAATTCGCCACCTTCAGCTTCGACGGCTTTGTCGAGCAGTGCTACCCGCCGCTGTGCGTGGGTGCGGCGCTGGTGATGCGCGGGGATGAGTTGTGGGACACCGACACGCTTTATCGGCAGATCATCGCGCACGGCGTGACCCTGGCCGACCTGCCGGCCGCCTACTGGTTCTTGCTGTCTCAAGAGTGGGCTGCGCAACCGCAGCGTGAGAAAGGGCGCTTGCGTCAGGTCCACGTCGGTGGCGAGGCCATGTCGCTGGAAGGCCTGAAGTTGTGGCATGCCGCCGGTCTGGGCGATGTGCGCCTGCTCAATACCTATGGGCCGACCGAAGCCACGGTCGTTTCCAGTACCCACGAATGCACCCTGGCCGATACCCGCAACCCCATCGGCGTGCCGATTGGCCGCGCACTGCCGGGGCGTGCGTTGTATGTGCTGGACAGCGAAGGCCACCTGCTGCCGACCGGTTGTGTCGGCGAGTTGTGCATCGGCGGTGATGCCGGCCTCGCCCAGCGTTATCACCAGCGTCCGGGTTTGAGCGCCGAGCGTTTCATTGCCGATCCGTTCTCTGCCACACCGGGGGCACGGCTGTACCGCAGCGGCGACCTGGCGCGCTATCGCGAGGACGGTGCACTGGAATACCTGGGGCGTATCGATCACCAGGTGAAAATTCGCGGATTCCGCGTCGAACTGGGTGAGCTGGAGGCACACCTGCAAGGCCTGCCGATGATCAGCGAAGCCGCAGTGCTGGTGCACGAAGGTGTCGGCGGCAAGCAGTTGATCGGCTACGTGGTGCCCGCCTCGGATGAACAGCTGGACGCCGATGCGCGGCAACTCACCGACACCGTGCGCCGCGCCTTGGGCGAACGCCTGCCGGACTACATGCTGCCGACGCAACTGGTGGTGCTGGCCACGTTGCCCCTCAACCGCAACGGCAAACTCGACCGCGCCGCGTTGCCGGCCCCGCCAGTCTGGGAGGCGGCAACCGGTAGCGCACCGCAGGGGGCACTGGAAATCCAGCTGGCGCAGATCTGGCAGCAGGTGTTGCAGGTCAATCGCGTCGACCGCGAGAACAGCTTCTTCGAATTGGGCGGGCACTCGTTGCTGGCGACGCAAATCGTCTCGCAGATCCGCCAGCGCATGGGCCTGTCGGTGAGCCTGCGCAGCCTGTTCGAACACCCGCGCCTTGAGGATTTCGCCGCACAGGTGCAGGCGCTGCGACACCGCTGTGAACGCCCGGCGCTGGTGGCGGACACCTCTGGCGAATGCCAGCCGCTGTCCTTTGCCCAGCAGCGCTTGTGGTTCCTGTGGAACCTGGAACCGGATAGCTCGATGTACAACATGCCCGGTGCCTTGCGCCTGCGTGGCGAGCTGAACCTCGACGCCCTGCGTCAGACCTTCGAAACCCTGGTGCAGCGCCACGCGGTGTTGCGCACCACCTTCTACGAGGAAGACGGCCAGACCTGGCAGCGGGTACACCGGCAATTGCCGTTGAGCTTCGAGGCCGGCGACCTGCGGCATCTGCCGGCGCCGGACGTCGAGGCGCAACACCTCGCCCGCGAGGAGGTCGCGCGGCCATTCGACCTGCGCCACGGCCCGTTGCTGCGGGTGCGGGTGCTGCAGGTAGCGGATGACCAGCATGTGCTGTTGCTGACGGTGCATCACATCGTCGCCGATGACTGGTCGTTCCGCGTGCTGATCAATGAATTCGTCACGCTGTATCCAATCCTCAACCGTGGCCAGACCCCGCAATTGCCGGCGCACAGCGTGCAGTACGCCGACTTCGCCAAATGGCAGCGCCAGTGGCTGGAGCAGGGCGGCGAGTTGCAACGCCAGCTCGACTACTGGCAGCAGCGCCTTGCCGAGCCGCAAGCCATGCTGGAGCTACCCGCCGATGGCGACCGGCGCACCGCGCAAGAAGGTGCCAGCGCGCATTTCACCTTCAGTGCCGAACTCAGCCAGCAGTTGCGCGACTTTGCCCAGCAGCGCGACCTGTCGCTGTTCATGCTGCTGCTGGCCGGTTTCACCCTGGTGTTGCGCCAGCGTACCGAGGTCGCTCGGGTGCGCATCGGCACCGATATCGCCAACCGAAATCAAGCCGAGCTTGAAGAAATGGTCGGCTTCTTCGTTAACCAATTAGTACTGCAAGTGGAAGTCGATGGCGGGCAGCCGGCCGCGCAATTGCTGGAGGCCTGTCGCCGGGCGGTGCTGGAGGCTTCGGACCATCAGGACCTGCCGTTCGAGCGTCTGGTGGAGGCCTTGCGCTTGCCGCGCCGGGCCGGCCGTTCGCCGCTGTTCGACATCAAGCTGATTTACCAGGAAGGCGTCGGTCGCTTGCCCTCGATGGACGGGTTGCACGTGGAGGATTTCCCGTCCGGGCGTCAGGCCGCCGAGATCGGCATGGTCGCTGCGTTCTACAACGACGCGCAGCACATCCACCTGAGCTTCGAGACACCGGCCGGCCAGTACCTGCCGAGCACGCTGGAATGTCTGTTCGAACAGATCCGGGCGGTGCTCGAGGCCTTGGTAGGCGCTGAGCCATTGCAGGTCGGTGAGTTGCTGAACCTGGCCAGCGATGTCCAGCGCCGTGCCGACGCGCGCTTGAACGAGCAACGCAAGGCCCTGCTTGGTGGTGCCATGGCGATCAAGCGCCGCTCGGCGAACCGGGACGCGCCGACCGCGCAAACCGCAGCGGACTGATACAGGCGACGGCGTCCTTTAGCGCCGCCGTCAACATTTTCTGGAGGGGTTTATGACCGTTTCAACGACCAAGTCCATTCCCAAGATGGGTCGTGGTGCCCGCAAAAGCCTGTCCACCGATCCGACGCGGCTGGTGAGTTTTGCGCCGATGTTCGAAGGCCACAGCATGCCGCTGGTGTGCCGTCCGGCCGTGTCCGGCGTGAACCTGGTGGAATGGGCGAGCCAGAATCGCGCGCTGATCGAAAGCAAGCTGCTGGAACACGCGGTGATCCTGTTCCGTGGCTTCCAGGTGGCCGATATCGGCGAGTTCAACCGCTGCGTCGATGCGATTTCCGGCGGCGCGCTGGAGTACCTGTTCCGCGCCTCGCCACGCACCCAGATCACCGGTCAGTTCAAGATCTACAGCTCCACCGATTACCCGGCGCCGGAGAAAATCTTCCCGCACAACGAGCACTCGTATTCGCCGGTGTTCCCGCGTCACCTGTATTTCTACTGCGACACCCCGTCGGCCACCGGCGGCGAAACACCGTTCGGTGATACCCGGCAGATCCTCGCGCGGATCGACCCGGCGGTGCGCGAAGAATTTGCCCGTAAACGCATCATGTACGTGCGCAACTACGGCGACGGCATGGGCCTGCCGTGGCAGACCGTGTTCCAGAGCGAGGACCGCGCGGAGGTCGAAGCCTACTGCGCCAAGATCGGCATCCAGGCCGAGTGGAAGTCCGGCAACCGCCTGCGCACCCGGCAGAACGGTCCGGCCATCGTGCGCCATCCGCTGACCGGTGAGCGCATCTGGTTCAACCACGGCACCTTCTTCAACGCGCTGACCCTGCCGGACAGCATCCGCGACAACCTGCTGCGTGAATTCGGCCCGCAAGACCTGCCGCAGAACACCTTCTTCGGCGATGGCTCACCGATTCCCGACGAGGTGATTCGCCACCTGCAAGGCATCTACCGCGAGGTGATGGTCGAGTTCGCCTGGGAGAAGGGCGACGTGGTCCTGCTCGACAACATCCTCAGCGTGCATGCGCGCAACGAATTCACCGGCTACAGAAAAATCCTCACGGCCATGGCCATCGCGCAGAAAAGCGCCGACCTGGATCAGGAATAAGGACCCCCGACATGAACACCACCGCCCTCGAACCTTCGGTAGACGTCTTCCAGACTTCGGCCCAGCAGGCCTTTTATTTGCGCGCCCAGGAGCTGGGTGCCCGGCCGCTGTTCGCCGCCCTGACATTGCCGGTCGCCAGGCCGGTGGATGCCCGGGAGTTACGGGCGGCGCTGGAGACACTGGGCCGGCGTCACGAAACCCTGCGCACGGTGTACCGCCGCCTGCCGGGCATGAAGTGGCCGGTGCAGAGCCTGTGCGAGGCGCTGCCACTGACAGTGCTGGGCGACCAGTCTTCGATGGCCGAGGCCTTGAGCCGCAGCCGTGAAGTCTTGGCTGAAGATTCGAATCAAGTGCTGGTGGTGGCACAGGTCGAGGGCGAAGCAGGGCAATCCATCGTCACTCTGCTGACCCCGGCGTGCAGCTTCGACGAGGCCTCGCTGCGGGTGCTGTCGGCTGAACTCGCCAGTCTGTTGCGCGGCGAAACCCTGGTCGAAGACGAGGAGGCGCTGCAATACCTGGACTACAGCGCCTGGCAGCAAGAGCTGCGCGAAGAAGACATCGGCCACCAGGGCGCCGCGTTCTGGCGCAACCTGCAACAGCAGTTCGCCGTAGCCCATCGCTTGCCCTTCGAAAAAGCGCTCGATGTCACCTTGGTGCGTCGTCAGGCCACCTTGATTGACGCCCCTTGGTTGGCTGGCGTGCAACGGGCCGCTGTTGAAGCGGGCGTCGAGTCGGAGCAATTGGCGCTGTTGCTGTGGACCGCGTTCGTTGCACGCATCGGCCAACAGGAGAAACTGCTGATGGGCTGGCAGGTGGACGGTCGCAACGAGCAGACCGCCGCCACCCTCGGCCGTTTCGCCCGGCGTCTGCCGGTGGCCTTCGAGCACCGTAGCCAGCAGACACTGACGCAAGCCTTGGCCACCTTTGCGGCCAGCATTGAGCAGTCGCTGTCCTGGCTCGACTGCCTCAACGAGTTCGAACTGAGCGCCGAAGGCACCGCGCCGCTGCGTTACGGCTTTGTCTATCAAGCCGCCATTGATGCCGACATTGAGGTGGATGACGCCAACCCCGAAGTCCTGCGCCTGCATGTTCAGGGCGAGCAGTTGCAGCTGACGTGTCTCGACGGTGCGCTGCCAGAGTCGATGCTGGCCGAATGGCTGGAGCAGTTTGTCGAGTTCAGCCTTCAATTGCTGGCATCGCCCGAGCTGACCCTGGCTCAGGCGAGTCTGGTCAATGCGGCACAACTGACCCGCCTGATCGAGGGCTTCAACCCGAACGCCACCGGGCAGGCCTTGCCGTGCCGCTTCCTGCAGGAGTTGTTCAGCGAGCAGGCACGCCTGCATCCGCAACGCATCGCCCTGAGTATCAACGGTCAGCGCCTGACCTATGCCGAGCTGGATGCGCGCGCCAACCAGGTGGCCAATACCTTGCGTGCCCAAGGCGTGGCGGCGGATGAAATCGTCGCGGTCTACGGCCAGCGCTCGCTGGAAATCGTCATTGCCTTGTTGGGTACGCTCAAGGCCGGCGCTGCGTACTTGCCGCTGGACCCGAACTACCCGATCGAGCGACTGGCGTTCATGCTCGCCGATACCGGTGCGCGCCAGGTGCTGGCCTGCCAGCCGCTGCCGGACGCATTGCGTCATGAGCGGATAATTTCCCTGATGCCGGAGGCCGACGTCTGGGCCGCCGCGCAAACCGAACCTGCGCCTCAGGGCGACAGCGCGAACCTGGCCTACGTCATCTACACCTCCGGTTCCACCGGCAAACCCAAGGGCGTGATGATCAGCCATGCCAACGCCGTGGCCTCGACCCTGGCGCGCACTGGGTTTTATCGCCAGCCGCTGCGCGCGTTCCTGATGCTCTCATCGTTCTCCTTTGACAGCTCGGTGGCCGGGGTGTTCTGGGCGCTGGGGCAGGGCGCGACCCTGTGCTTGCCGGACGAGGACAGCTACAAGGATCCGGCGCAACTGGCGGCGCTGATCCAGCGCGAAGAGATTTCCCACTACCTGACCTTGCCGTCGTACCACGCACAGATTCTCGAACACCTCGATCAGCAGCCCCTGGCCTGTGTCATCGTTGCCGGTGAAGCCTGCAGCAACGCACTGGTGCAGCGACATCGCGAGGCATTGCCGGGGGTGGCACTGGTCAACGAATACGGCCCGACCGAAGGCACCGTGTGGTGCTCGGCCTGGGAATTGCCGCTCGGCCAGGACGCCGACAGCATTCCGATCGGCCAGCCGATAGCCGGCATGCACATTCACGTGCTCGGCCCGGACCTGCAGCCGGTGGCCGTGGGCGTCGAGGGGGAACTCTACGTCGGTGGTGCCGGCATTGCCCGGGGTTACTTGCAGCGTGCCACGCTGACGGCCGAGCGTTTTGTCCCCGACCTGTTCGCGAACGCGGCGGGCCAACGCCTGTACCGCACCGGTGACCTGGCGCGCTATCGCGCCGATGGCGTGCTGGAGTATCTGGGCCGGGTCGATCATCAGGTGAAAATCCGCGGTTTCCGCATCGAGCTGGGTGAAATCGAAGCGGCCATGCGCAGCGCGCCGGGCATCGAGGACGCCGCCGTCATCGCCCGGGAAACCCCGACCGGCCCGCAACTGCTGGGCTTCGTGGTGTCCCCGGCGGACACCGCCGACATCCGCCTCAACGAATTGCGCAGCCATCTGGCCGAGGCGCTGCCCGAGCACATGCAGCCGGCGCGCTTGCAGGTGCTGGAAGGTTTCCCGCTGATGCCCAACGGCAAGCTCAATCGCCAGGCCCTGCTCGATCTCGATGTGCGCCGCAGTGCCTTCGTCGCGCCGCGCAACGACCTGGAAAAAACCCTGGCGGCGATCTGGGCCGAAGCGCTGCATGTCGAGCGCGTCGGCGTGCACGACAGCTTCTTCGAACTGGGCGGACACTCGCTGCTGGCCACGCGCATCCGCGCGCGGATTCAGGACGAACTGAACCTGGCGATCCCGCTCAAGCTGTTTTTCGACGGCGATACCCTGGAACGCCTGGCGGCGCAGATCGAACAGTTCCGCGAGCAAAGTGAACACCAGGAAAACGATGTAGACGCCCTCGAAGCGTTGTTCGACGAAGTGGATGAGGAACACGCGCAATGAGTGCTGCACCGGACAGAATGATGACCCTGGCCCAGCGTTTCTGCGGCTTGAGCGCGGACGCCCGGCGTGCGTTGCAACAAAAGATGCACGCTCAGGGGCTGACCCTGGAATTGCTGCCGATCCCGCCACGGGACCGAACCATCGACACGCTGCCGGCGTCCTACGCGCAGCAGCGCTTGTGGTTCCTCTGGCAGATGCAGCCCCAGGCCACGGCCTACAACCTGACCGGTGCCTTCCGCCTCAATGGCGAGCTGAACCGCGATGCATTGGCGCAGACCCTGGCGACACTGGTGCAACGTCATGAGGTGTTGCGCACCACGTTCGTTTTCGACGAACAACAAGTGCTGCAGCACATCCACCCGCAGATGGACACCCCGCTGGTCGAGGTCAGTGCCGCCGACGACATCGAACTGCAACGCCAGATCGCCCTCAACGCCGAGCAGCCGTTCGACCTGCAGCACGGCCCGTTGATGCGCTGCCGCTTGATCCGCCTCGATGCCCGGCAACATGTGCTGGTGCTGACCTTGCACCACATCGTCACCGATGGCGGCTCGCTGCCGATCCTGTTGCAGGAATTCACCCAACTCTATGGACAACTCAGTGCAGGGCAGGCCGCGCAGCTAGCGGAGCCTGGCATTCAATACGCCGACTTCGCCCGCTGGCAGCGCCTGTGGCTGGAGGCCGGCGAGGCCGAGCGCCAGCTCGATTACTGGCGCGAACAGCTGGGCAATGAACACCCGCCACTGAACCTGCCGACCGACCGTCGTCGCCCGGCGATCCCGAGCCAGCAGGGCGCCAGCGTCGAGCTGAAAATTCCCGCTGCGTTGACCGCTCAACTGCGCGAGCTGGCCCGCCGCGAAGGCTGCACCCTGTTCATGCTGCTGATGGCTGCGTTGCAGACGCTGTTGCATCGCTACAGCGGCGAGCAGGACATTCGCGTCGGTGTGCCAATTGCCAACCGTACCCGCCAGGACGTGGAAAACCTGCTGGGCTTTTTCGTCAACACCCAGGTGCTGCGCAGCCAGCCCCGGGCCGACCAGCCGTTCGTGCAATTGCTGGCCGAGGTCAAGGCCGCAGCGCTCGGCGCACAGGCCCATCAGGACCTGCCGTTCGAGCAACTGGTCGATGGCCTGGGCGTGGAGCGCAGCCTGAGCCACACGCCGCTGTTCCAGGTGATGTTCAACCACCAGCGCGACAGTGGCGACCCGCAACGCTGGGACTTGCCGGGCCTGAGTGTCGAACCGCTGATCTGGGACGAGAAGACCACCAAGTTCGACCTGATGCTCGACACCGTCGAAAGCGACGAGGGCATCCACGCGTCGTTCGTCTACGCCACCGAACTGTTCGACGCCGCGACCATCAAGCGTCTCGGCCGCCACTGGCTGAACCTGTTGCAGGCCATCTGCAGCGACCCAGGTGTGGCCTTGGCCGACCTGAGCATGCTCGACGCTGCCGAACAGCAGGCCACCTTGCTGGACTGGAATCGCAGCGCTGAAATCAACGCGCCAGAAGCCGCGAATGCCCTGTGTGCCCATCAACTGATCGAGGCCCGGGCCGCCGCGCATCCGCACAACATTGCCGTGACCTGCGAGGGCATCACCCTCACTTACGCCGAACTGAACAGCCGCGCCAACCGCATCGCCCATCGTCTGCGCGAACGCGGGGTCGGCCCGGACGTGTTGGTGGGCATCGCCCTGGAGCGCTCGCTGGAGATGATCGTCAGCCTGCTGGCGATCCTCAAGGCCGGTGGCGCCTATGTGCCGCTGGACCCGGATTACCCGCAGGATCGCCTGGCCTACATGCTCGCCGACAGCGGCACACGCCTGTTGCTGACTGACTCGGCCCTGATGCCGCGCCTGCCGTTGAACGAAGGCATTGAAGTGATCTGCCTCGATCACGCCAGCGACTGGCTCGATGAGGCCAGCGCCGACAACCTGCCGAACCTGACCAGCCCGCAGAACCTGGCCTACGTCATCTACACCTCCGGCTCCACCGGAAAACCCAAAGGCACGCTGCTGCCCCACAGCAACCTGACCCGCCTGTTCAGCGCCACCGGGCACTGGTTCGGTTTCAATGCGGACGACGTCTGGAGCCTGTTCCATTCCTATGCCTTCGACTTTTCCGTGTGGGAAATCTTTGGCGCGCTGTTCTACGGCGGCAAGCTGGTGGTGGTGCCGCACGCGGTCAGCCGCTCCCCGGAAGATTTCGCCCGCTTGCTCAGTGATGAAGGTGTCACGGTACTCAACCAGACCCCCTCGGCCTTCCGCCAGTTGATGCCGTTCGCCTGCGCCAACGCGCCAGGCATGGCCCTGCGTTACGTGGTGTTCGGTGGCGAGGCGCTGGACGTGGCCAGCCTGCGGCCCTGGTACGACGCCTTCGACGACCGGCAGCCATTGCTGATCAACATGTACGGCATCACCGAAACCACGGTGCACGTGACCTACCGCCCGCTGTCCCGCGCCGACCTCGATGGCGCCAACAGCTCGCCGCTGGGCGAGCCGATCGCCGACCTGCGCTGGTACGTGCTCGACCCGCGCCTGAACCCGGTGGCCAAGGGCTGCGTCGGTGAGCTGTACGTCGGCGGTGCCGGTCTGGCCCGGGGTTATCACCAGCGTGCCGACCTGACCGCCACGCGCTTTGTGCCGGACCTGTTCGCCGCTGAGCCGGGCGCACGCCTGTATCGCACCGGCGACCTGGCGCGCTACTGCGCCGATGGCAGCATCGAGTACGCCGGGCGTATCGACCATCAAGTCAAGATCCGTGGCTTTCGCATCGAACTGGGGGAAATCCAGGACCGCCTGCAAAGCCACCCGGCCATCGAGCAGGCGCTGGTCCTGGCGCCGCAGGTCAACGGCAGCCAGCAACTGGTGGCGTGGTTCACCGCGACCAGCGACGACAAGGATTTGCGCCAGTCCCTGCGCGAGCATTTGCAGGGCGGTCTGCCGGACTACATGGTGCCGGTGCACCTGATCAGACTCGAGCACTGGCCGCTGACCAGCAACGGCAAGCTGGATCGCAACGCACTGCCCAAGCCTGATGCGGCGCTGGCGCAGCACGCTTACACGGCGCCGATGGATGAGCTGCAGACCGAGCTGGCGGCGATCTGGCAAGACGTGCTCAAGCTCGAGCGTGTAGGCATCGATGACAACTTCTTCGAGCTGGGCGGCGACTCGATCATCTCGATCCAGGTGGTCAGCCGCGCGCGTCAGGCCGGGATTCGCATCACCCCGCGCGACCTGTTCCAGCACCAGACCGTGCAGAGCCTGGCGAAGGTCGCCGTGCGCAGCGCCGGGCTGGTCATCGATCAGGGGCCGGTGCGCGGTGACCTGTTGCTGACACCGATCCAGCACTGGTTCTTCGAACAAACCATCGAGTCCCGTCATCACTGGAACCAGTCGGTATTGCTGGAACTGCGCGAGCCGCTGGACAGCGGCTGCCTGCAACAGGCGCTGGCGGCATTGCTGGAGCATCACGACGCATTGCGCCTGCGTTTGCATCAGGTCGATGGTGTCTGGCAACAGGCGCAAGCCGAGCAATGGAGCAGCGCCGATGTGCTGTGGCAGCGCCAAGCCGCCGACGCCGAGGAACTGCTTGAACTGTGCAACGCCGCACAGGCGAGCCTGAATTTGCAGGACGGCCCGCTGCTGCGTGCCTTGCTGGTGGACATGGGCACGGCAGGCCAGCGTCTGTTGCTGGTGGTGCATCACTTGGCGGTGGACGGCGTTTCCTGGCGTCTGCTGCTCGAAGACCTGCAAGCCGCTTACGCTCAGGCACGTCAGGCCGAGCCGCTGCGCCTGCCGGCCAAGACCAGCGCCTATCAGGCCTGGGCCGCACGTTTGCAACGCCATGCGCAAAGCCCGGCGCTGGCGCAGCAAGCCGCTTACTGGCAAGCCCAATACCACGACGTCGCGGTGCAACTGCCGGCGGACAACCCGCAAGGCAGCCTCGCCAGCCGGCACGCCGTCAGCGTGGAAACCGTGCTCGACAGCACCTTGACCCGCCAACTGCTGCAAGACGCCCCCGCGGCTTACCGCACCCAGGTCAACGACCTGTTGCTGACGGCACTGGCGCGGGTACTGGGGCAATGGACCGGTCAATCGTCGACCCTGGTCAAGCTGGAAGGCCACGGCCGTGAAGACCTGTTCGACGACATCGACCTGACCCGCACCCTGGGCTGGTTCACCTCGATTTTCCCGGTCAAGCTCACCCCGGCCGACGACCTGGCCGCGAGCATCAAGGCGGTCAAGGAACAGCTGCGCGCCGTGCCCGACAAAGGCATCGGCTTCGGCATCCTGCGCTATCTGGCCGACGTTGGCCTTGAGGATCTGCCGTCACCCCAGGTCACCTTCAACTACATGGGCCAGTTCGACGCCAGCTTCGACGAGCAGGCGCCGTGGCGTCCGGCGAAGGAAAGCGGTGGCGCCGAGCAGGGCGCCTCGGCCGAGCTGGACCGGGGCCTGAGCATCAATGGCCAAGTCTACGCTGGCCAACTGCGCTTGAGCTGGACCTTCAGTAGCGACCTGTTCAATGCGCAAACCGTACAGCACCTGGCCGATGCCTATGCCATGGAGTTGCAACGGCTGATCGAACATTGCCTGAGTGGCGCCGGTGGCTTGACCCCGAGCGACGTACCGCTGGTGCGCGTCGATCAGGCGCAACTCGATGCCTTGCCGCTGGCGGCCAGCCGCATCGAAGACATCCTGCCGCTGTCGCCGCTGCAGCAAGGCATGCTGTTCCACAGCCTGTTCGCCCCGGATGCCGGTGCCTACGTGCCGCAGATGCGCGTGGATGTGCAGGGGCTGGACGTCGAGGCGTTCCGCAACGCCTGGCAGCAGACGCTGGCGCGCCATGAAGTGCTGCGCGCGGCATTCTTCAGCGAAAGCAATGGCTCGCGACCGCTGCAAGTGATCCTGGCCGACGCCACGCTGCCGATGAGCCTGCTCGACTGGCGCGACCGGCCTGATCTGCTGCAAGCGCTGGAGCGACTGGCCGAGGACGATCGCCTGCGCGGTTTCGACCTGACGGTTGCACCGCTGCTGCGCCTGACCCTGGTGCAGACCGCCCATGACAGCCATCACCTGATCTTCACCAACCACCACATCCTGCTGGACGGCTGGAGCACCTCGCAGTTGTTCGGCGAAGTGCTGCAACGCTACTGCGGCGTCATGCCGGCGCCGGGTGTTGGCCGTTATCGCGACTACATGAGCTGGCTGGGTACTCGCGACCGTGCCGCGTGCGAGGCGTTCTGGCTGGAGCAATTGCAGGCGTTCACCGAGCCAACGCGACTGGCCGGTGCCTTGCCGGGTCCGGTTGCAGGGCCGAGCAGCGGTCATCGCACCCTGCACCTGAGCCTGGACCGCGCGGCCACCGAGCGCCTGAGCGGTTTCGCCCGCCAGGCCCGCGTCACGCCCAACACCCTGCTGCAAGCCGCATGGCTGTTGATATTGCAGCGCTACACCGGCCAGTCGACGGTCGCGTTCGGCGCCACGGTGTCGGGGCGTCCGAGTGAACTGCAGGGCATCGAGCAGCAGATCGGGTTGTTCATCAACACCTTGCCGGTGATCGCCACGCCGCACCCGGAGCGCACGGTCAGCCAATGGATCGATGAAGTCCAGGCGCTCAACCTCAGGTTGCGCGAAGTCGAGTACACGCCGCTGGCGGACGTGCAGCGCTGGGCCGGTCACTCCGGCGAGGCGCTGTTCGACACCCTGCTGGTGTTCGAAAACTACCCGGTGGCGCAAGCGTTGGAGGAGGGCAACAGCAGCGCGCTGAAGTTCTCCGACATCAGCAACCACGACCAGACCAGTTTCCCGCTGGCCATTGCCGCCGAGCTGGGCGAATGCCTGGACCTGCGTTTCAATTACGACACGGCGCTGTTCAGTGCCGAAGCCATCGAAGGTTTGAGTTCGCGGCTGGTGGCGTTGCTTGATGCCATGGTCTGCGCGCCGCAGCAGCCCTTGGGGCGCTTGAGCCTGCTCGATGCCGTGCAAACCGCTCGGCAGGTCGAAGGCTTCAACCGCACCGCACTGACCTGGGCGGATGTGCGCCCGGTCTACCAGTGCTTCGAAGCCCAGGTGCTGCAAACCCCGGAGGCCCCGGCCCTGGTGTTTGCCGGCCAGACCCTCAGCTATCGCGAACTCAATCAACAGGCCAACCAACTGGCGCACCACCTGCGCAGCCAGGGCGTCGGCGCCGAAGTGTTGGTGGGCATTGCTGCCGAGCGCTCGCTGGAACTGGTGATCGGCTTGCTGGCGATCATGAAGGCCGGTGGTGCCTACGTGCCGCTGGACCCGGACTACCCGCGTGAACGCCTGGAACACATGTTCGACGACAGTGGCGTGCACCTGCTGCTGACCCAGCGGCATTTGCTTGAGCAGTTGCCGATTCCGGCCGCCACCACGGCGATCTGCCTGGACGACATGGCGCCGCTGCTCGAAGGACTGAGCGAGGAAAACCTGCCCTGCGTGGTCGAGCTGCAATCGCTGGCCTACATGATCTACACCTCCGGCTCCACCGGCAAACCCAAGGGCGCGGCCAACCGTCACGATGCCTTGTACAACCGCCTGGCGTGGATGCAGGGCGCCTATCCGCTGGACGGGCGCGACACCGTCTTGCAGAAAACCCCGTTCAGTTTCGACGTGTCGGTCTGGGAGTTCTTCTGGCCGCTGATGACCGGCGCGCGGCTGGCCGTGGCCGAACCGGGTGCTCATCGTGATCCGGCGCAACTGGTCAGCCTGATCGAGCAGTACCGGGTCAGCACCCTGCATTTCGTGCCGTCGATGTTGCAGGCGTTTGTCCAGGGTGAAGGCTTCGAGCGTTGCGCCAGCCTGCGGCAGATCATGTGCAGCGGCGAAGCCTTGTCGGCAGACTTGCAGCACAGCCTGTTCCGCGTCCTGCCGGACGTCGGCCTGTACAACCTGTACGGCCCCACCGAAGCGGCGATCGACGTGACCCACTGGACCTGTGTCGATGACGGTGGATTCAGCGTGCCGATCGGTTCTCCGATTGCCAATCTGGTGACCTACATCCTCGACGACAGCCTGCAACCGCAGGTGCAGGGTTGTGTGGGCGAGCTGTACCTGGGCGGCATCGGCCTGGCCCGTGGTTACCACAACCGTGCGGACCTGACCGCCGAGCGCTTCGTCGCCAGCCCGTTCGGTGAGCAGGGCGAGCGCCTGTACCGCACCGGCGATCTGGCGCGTTATCGCGAGGACGGCGTGATCGAATACGTCGGCCGCATCGACCATCAAGTGAAGATCCGCGGCTTGCGCATCGAGCTGGGGGAAATCGAAGCCTGCCTGCTGGAGCATCCACAGGTGCGCGAAGCCGTGGTGATCGCCCTCGATGTCGGCAAGTCCAAGCAATTGGTGGCTTACGTCGTCGGTGATGCCGACCTTGAGCCACTCAAGCAACACCTGCGCAAGGCGCTGCCCGAGCATATGCAGCCGAGCCACGTGTTGTTGCTCGATCAGTTGCCGGTGACACCCAACGGTAAGCTCGACCGCCGCGCATTGCCGCAGCCAGACCAGCAAGTGCGCGAATACGTTGCGCCGCGCAGTACCGTGGAAGTGACGCTGCAAGCCGTGTGGCAGGCGTTGTTCGAAGTGCCGCAGATTGGCATGCACGACAACTTCTTCGAGCTGGGCGGCGATTCCATCGTCTCGATCCAGGCCGTCAGCCGCGCACGCAAGGCCGGCTTGAGCATTTCGCCCAAGGATGTGTTCAGCCATCCGACCCTCGCCGAACTAGCCACGGTCGCCCAACCGGTCGCGGCGGATCAAGCCGTGCCGACTGTGGTTGCCGCCGCGAAAATCGAACTGAGTGAAGCGCAGTATCAGGCGCTGGAACTGACAGCGGACGAAGTCGAAGACGTTTATCCGCTGTCGCCGATGCAGCAAGGCATGCTGTTCCACTCGGTGCAGGACGGCGATTCGGGGCTGTACGTCAACCAGATCGAAGTGGGCGTGCGCGGTGTTGACGGTGCGCGTTTCCGCGAAGCCTGGGCCGATGCCGCCCAACGTCACGGAATTCTGCGCACTGCATTCCTCTGGGAAGGCGACAAGGAGCCGCTGCAAGTGGTGCGGCGCGATGCGCCTGCGCTGCTGACCGAGCTGGACTGGCGCGGGCTGGATGATCAGCCTGAACGCGTCCGCCAACTGGCCCTGGAGGAGCGCGAGCGCGGATTCTCGCTCAACCGCGCCCCCTTGTTGCGCCTGTTGCTGGTGCGTCTGGAAGACGACCGCTATCGCCTGATCTGGACGTACCACCACATCCTCATGGACGGCTGGAGCGTGTCGCGACTGATCGGTGAAGTGCTGCGCCATTACAGCGGCGATGAGCACGAGCCGGTGGCCGCCTATCGCGACTACATCGACTGGCTCGGCCAGCAAGTCGCCGAGGCCAGCGAGGCCTTCTGGAAGGGCAAACTTGCCAACCTCGAAGGCGCCACGCACCTGGCCCGCGCCTTGCCGGTCAAGGCGCCGCAAGCGGGTTACCACGCGATCTATACGCACCTGAGTGCCGGGCAGACTGCGCGTTTGCAGGCCTTTGCCCAGCAACAGCAGGTGACGCTCAACACCCTGGTGCAAGCCGCGTGGTTGCTGCTGTTGCAGCGCTACACCGGCCAGCGCACGGTGACGTTCGGCGCCACCGTGTCCGGGCGTCCGGAAACCCTCAACGGCTCCGAGAACATGCTCGGGCTGTTCATCAACACCTTGCCGGTGGTCAACAGCGTGCCGACCGAGGCCCGCGTCGGTGACTGGCTGCGCGAGATCCAGGCCTACAACCTCGACATCCGCGACTTCCAGCAAACCCCGCTGAGCGATATCCAGCGCTGGGCCGGGCAGGGCGGGCAGTCGTTGTTCGACAGCATCATCGTCTTCGAAAACCAGCCGGTGGACCGCACCCTGCGCGAATGGAACGGCGACTCGCTGCGCTTCGAAGACGTGTCCGACTTCGGCCTGACCAGCTTCGCCATGGACCTGATGGTCAGCCTCGACGAGGGGCTGCGCATCGAGTACATGCACCAGCGCGACCAGTTCGATCTGGCGACCGTCGAAGTCCTGCGCGGCCACATGGAAAGCCTGATGCAGCGCCTGTGCGACGACGCCGGGCGTGCCGTCGGCGAGCTGGGCCTGCTGACCCTGGACGAAGGCCGGGCGCTGGACGGCGAACGGCCGGTGGTGGCGGACGGTGACGAGACACCGGTGCACGAGCTGATCCGTCAGCGTGCGCGACTGCAGCCGGATCACACGGCGCTGGTGCTCAGCTATGCCGAGCGTGACGCCGAGCACCTGAGCTACGCCGAACTGGACCGGCGCTCCGATGCCTTGGCGGTGCATCTGCTGGAACAAGGCGTGCAGGCCGAAGACGTGATCGGCGTGTTCATGGAGCGTTCGCTGGAACTGGTGGTGTCGCTGCTGGCGGTGATGAAGTGTGGCGCCGCCTACGTGCCGCTGGACCCGCAATACCCCCAGGAACGCCTGCGCTACATGATGGCCGACAGCGACATGCGCCTGCTGCTGACCCAGGAACGGCTGCGCGACACTGCGCAGTTGAATCCGGGCACGGCGATGGTCGCGGTGGACCGATTGAGCCTCGACGTCGAGGTGCCGGCACCGCAACCTGCTGTGCACGCCGAGCAACTGGCCTACCTGATCTACACCTCCGGTTCGACCGGCAAACCGAAGAGCGTCGCCGTCGCCCACGGCCCCCTGAGCATGCACGTACAGGCCATCGCCGAGCTGTACGAAATGGATCCGGGCAATCTTGAACTGCACTTCATGTCGTTCGCCTTCGATGGCGCCCATGAACGCTGGATCACCGCGCTGGTCAGCGGCTCGACCCTGGTGATCCGCGACAACACTTTGTGGACCGCCGAGCAGACCCTGGCCGTGCTGCACCGCCAGCGCATCAGCGTCGCCTGCTTCCCCCCGGCGTACCTGCTGCAACTGGCCGAGCACGCCGAATTGCAGGGCGGTGATCCGCCGCCGGTGCGCATCTACTGCTTCGGTGGCGATGCGGTGCCGGACGCCACGTTCGAGCGGGTCAAGCACACACTCAAGCCGCAATACCTGGTCAACGGCTACGGCCCGACGGAAACCGTGGTCACGCCGCTGCTGTGGAAGATCGCCGCCGACGGCCATTGCCAGGCGATGTACGCGCCGATTGGCCAACGCGTCGGCAGCCGCAGCCTGCACGTGCTGGACATGGACCTCAACCCGCTGCCGATAGGCATGGTCGGTGAGCTGTACATCGGCGGACGGGGTGTCGCGCGCGGCTACCATCGTCATCCGTGGCAGAGCGCCGAGCGCTTCGTCGCCGATCCGTTCAGCCCTGAAGGCGGGCGTTTGTACCGCACCGGTGACCTGGTGCGCCGTCGCGAAGATGGCGTGTTCGACTACGTCGGGCGCATCGACCATCAGGTCAAGGTGCGCGGCTTCCGCATCGAACTGGGCGAAATCGAAGCCCGCTTGCGCGAGCAGGCCGGGGTCAACGATGCACTGGTGGTCGTGCGGGACAACGGCCAGGGGCCGCAATTGGTGGGCTATGTGGTGGCGGCACAAGACGATGGCCTCGGCCCGCGTTGCCAGGCGGCATTGCGCGAAAGCCTGCCCGACTACATGGTGCCGACGCAGGTCGTGGTGCTGCCGCGCTTCCCGCTGACGCCCAACGGCAAGCTCGACCGCAAGGCCCTGCCGGATCCGGCCTTCACCGGCCGCGACTACGTGGCCCCGCGCACGCCGCTGGAATGGGCGCTGGCGGACATCTGGCAACAGGTGCTGGGCATCGAGAAGGTCGGTATCACCGACAACTTCTTCGAACTGGGCGGCGATTCGCTGCGCACCCTCAAGGTGATCTCGAAAGTGCGTGCGCTGAACGAGCCGGATTTCCAGATCA
This sequence comes from Pseudomonas sp. GW821-FHT07G06, assembly GCF_058986625.1. NCBI lineage: Bacteria > Pseudomonadati > Pseudomonadota > Gammaproteobacteria > Pseudomonadales > Pseudomonadaceae > Pseudomonas > Pseudomonas sp. GW821-FHT07G06. The sequence goes on along the minus strand of NZ_JBYSVW010000001.1, from coordinate 137,467 downwards.
AGCTGCGCGACATGATGGCCAAACCGACGATTGCCGGGTTGTCCGGTGTCGATGAGCAACCCGTGCGCCAGAGCCCGCAACCGCTGTTGCTGCTCAATCAGCTGGTGGCGGATCAGCCGGCATTGTTCTGCCTGCACGCCGGTTTCGGCACGGTGTTCGATTACGAGCCGTTGGCCCGGCGCCTGGACGGTGAGCGCACGGTGTACGGCGTGCAATGCCGGATGCTGCTCGACCGACAGTGGCAGGACATTTCGCTTTCACAGATGGCCGCCGACTACGTCGAGGCGATCCGCGCCAGACAACCCCTGGGGCCGTACCACGTGCTGGGCTGGTCGCTGGGCGGGGCGTTGGCGTTGCTGGTGAGTGAGCTGTTCGAACAACAGGGCCAGCGCGTGGCATTCGTCGGCCTGGTGGACAGCTTTGTTCCGACCCAGGCCAATGCCGTTGCCAGTGCGGATGAGTGGCGTGTGGATCTGGCCGAGTTCCTCGGTGCAACCTTGGGCATGGATGGCGAGGTGATCGCCCGGGCGTTGAGTACCGAGTCGGCGGGGGATCACGATGACGTGGCGCGGATCATTCGCGCGGTGATCGATAGCCAAAGCGATCAGGCCAGCGGTTATGCGCTGCTTGGTGTCGATGAACTGGCCCAGACGTTCACGGTCAGCACACGCTTGAAGGCGCTGTCGCGGCAGGTCGACACCCTGCCGATTCCGCAAGCCGGGCTGCATTGCTGGTGGGCCGACGGCAACCCGACGGCCGAACGCGCCACGCTCGAACGCCAGCAACCCCGGTTGCGCGAGGTGCAAACGGTGACGGCCGGGCACTTCGATATCCTGCAGCAGGATGAGTGCCTGGATGCGGTGGTGGCGCTGCTTGGCCGGGAGGTGGTGCCGCAGGTCTAAGCCGATAATTTGTGGCTAGGGGGCTTCCCTGTGGTAGGGGGACTTGCCTGTGGCGAGGGAGCTTGCTCCCGCTCGGCTGCGAAGCAGTCGCAAACCCGAACAACGCGGTATGTCTGGCTAACCGCGATCACAGGTTTTGGGGCCGCTTCGCGACCCCGCGGGAGCAAGCTCCCTCGCCACAGGTTTTTCGTTCGGCTTGGCAGGGTCTTCATTGAGCCCTAATGAACGACCCTCCCGGTTCGTTTACCAGGGCAAGCCTGTTTATTTTTTGGAGACTACCGCCCATGGCACTGCACCCGGACATCGAAGGTTTTCTGGAGCTGGCCGAGTTCGGCCGCCTCAGCGGCAAAAGCCAACCCATGCATGAGCTGACGCCTGGCGAAGCCCGACAACAATTCGAACAGACATCGCAGTTGCTCGATGCCACCCCGACGGACGCGTTGACGGTGACGACGGTCAGCCTTCCAGCGCGGGACGGGCATGTGCTCAATGCGCGGCTGTACGCCAAGCCGCAACCGCACAACGAGCCGCGCCCGGTGCTGTTGTACTTCCATGGCGGCGGCTACGTGGTGGGCAGCCTCGATTCCCACGATACCCTGTGCCGGCGTCTGGCGCTGGCAGGGGAATTTGCCGTGTTGTCGGCGGACTATCGGCTGGCGCCGGAACACCGTTTCCCCACCGCTTACAACGATGCCGAAGACGTGACGCGCTGGCTGGCTATTACCGGTGCTCAAGCCTTGGGACTGGACGCGAGGCGCATAGCGCTGGCAGGGGACAGCGTCGGCGGCAGCCTGGTGGCATCGTTGTGCATCGCCATGGCCCAGGATCCACAGGGATGGCCGCTCGTGCCGCGCCTGCAAGTGTTGCTCTACCCGGTGATCGACGCGGTAAAAAAACGCCCGTCCCTGGCGCGATTCGCCGAAGGCTATCTGCTCGAAGCCACCACGCTGGAATGGTTCTACCAGCAATACCAACGCAGCGAAGCGGATCGTGCCGACTGGCGTTTTTCACCGCTGTACGCGGAGCGCGTGGAAAGCCTGACGCCGACGGTGCTGTGGCTGGCCGAGTACGATCCATTGCTCGATGAAGGCCTGGCCTGGGCCGAGAAACTGCGGGCCGCAGGGCAACCCCTGGTGCTGGAGGTGAAGGCCGGCATGACCCACGACTTTGCGCGCATGGGCGAGATGGTCCAGGAAGTGCCGGGGATGCTGGTGCAACTGGCGGCGCAGATCAGCGAAAGTCTGGTCTGATTTGTGGGAATTGCCCTGAGGTCGATCAGTCAAGCACAACCCCTGTGGGAGCGAGCTTGCTCGCGATAGCGGTCGTACATTCAACATCAATGTGTCTGACCCAACGCCATCGCGAGCAAGCTCGCTCCCACAGGTCTATCGGTGATCTGGATATTGTGGTCAGGGCGGATCAAGCCGATCCAGCGCCCGATTCACCGCCAGTTCCCCCAGCATGATCACCTGCGCAATCCCCAACAGCGCATGGCGACTTGTCCCCTGCAAATGATCCACCAGATCGTTGGCCATGACATTGGCTGACGCCAGCGACTCACGCGCATGAGCGAGATGGTCCAGGAAGTGCCGGGGATGCTGGTGCAGCTGGCGGCGCAGATCAGCGAGAGCCTGGTCTGATTTGTGGGAATTGCCCTGAGGTCGATCAGTTAAGCACAACCCCTGTGGGAGCGAGCTCGCTCGCGATAGCGGTCGTACATTCAACATCTATGTGTCTGACCCAACGCCATCGCGAGCAAGCTCCCACAGGGCTATCGGTGATCTGGATATTGTGGTCAGGGCGGATCAAGCCGATCCAGTGCCCGATTCACCGCCAGTTCCCCCAGCATGATCACCTGCGCAATCCCCAACAGCGCATGGCGACTTGTCCCCTGCAAAT
>NZ_JBYSVW010000001.1:0-134568 GCF_058986625.1 Pseudomonas sp. GW821-FHT07G06 | reverse complement strand
ATGATCCACCAGATCGTTGGCCATGACATTGGCCGACGCCAGCGACTCACGCGCATGGGCGAAATGGTCCAGGAAGTGCCGGGGATGCTGGTGCAACTGGCGACGCAGATCAGCGAAAGCCTGGTCTGATTTGTGGGAATTGCCCTGAGGTCGATCAGTTAAGCACAACCCCTGTGGGAGCGAGCTTGCTCGCGATAGCGGTCGTACATTCAACCTCTATGTGTCTGACCCAACGCCATCGCGAGCAAGCTCGCTCCCACAGGTCTATCGGTGATCTGGATATTGTGGTCAGGGCGGATCCAGCCGATCCAGCGCCCGATTCACCGCCAGTTCCCCCAGCATGATCACCTGTGCAATCCCCAACAGCGCATGGCGACTTGTCCCCTGCAAATGATCCACCAGATCGTTGGCCATGACATTGGCCGACGCCAGCGACTCACAGGCGTGCACCAGCAGGGTTTCTGTACTGAGTTCGGGGTTGACGATGAACATCGTGCTGGGTGTGCGCGGGGTGGCCATGATGTTGGGGCCTGGACCGAAGGCGCATTCGGCATTTTCGTGGGATTGTTTTGATTCGGGACTTTCGTGTGGGGAGGCCGGGTCGGAGTCCGGCGGATTGGGTGTGGGCTTGAACATGGATGGTAAACCTCTCAGTTGAGCCGCAACCTGTCTCGCTACTAAACGGAAGGGTGGCGGCTGTGCGCAAGTTAGTAGACCGGATTACCACCCAAATCCGGCGCACCCGAAGGCGCCATGCACACAGCCACCATCAAATGCAGGCGGACACCTGATTGAAGGACGCTTATGCAACCGATTTTGGATGGTAAGACGGGCTACTAAACCCGATCACTGACAATCAGTGACCCGAACCAAGTTACCGACCACCCCCAAGGCGCACAAGCCGGCGGATTCTGGCGTACCTGTAGGCAACGACGCAAGGCGTTGTGGCTTTCACGAAGTAACCTGTAGTCCGCTTAAACAGGCGCTATCGAGTGGTTCTTAACCTGCTGGTGTGCCTTGTCAAAGAGCGTTGAAACCTTCGGAGTCGTTGCCCCCCAAAAACAAGGTCATCACGTAATCCCGGGAAACACGGATAACGCAATACCTGCAGGAGCTGGCTTGTCGGGTCGCCGCATCGCTGCGATGGTCGTTGACGATGACGCGTGAGAACTGGATAAACGCGGCGCACTTGAGAACATCGCCAGCAAGCTGGCTCCTACAGGAATAGACCGCAGGCCTCGGGGGGCGAGCAGCAGCGGGGCACACCTTTCGCAGACCCCGGCGGCTATGTATTATCGACATCGGCCCGATGCTGCCCGCCGCTCGCTCCCGCTGGGAAAGGTGAAAGCATCTCCTCTTCATACAAACCCTGTCGCCTCTCTTGACGGTCGAGGTTTGGCAATGCGAGCACCAAAGCATCTCGGCTACAGGAGCAGTCATGTTTTCAATCGAGCAAGCCAAGCAGATGGCCAAACAGTTGCGCGCCTCGCTGGAGGAGCGCAATCAGGCGGTGAGCCATTCCACCGCGCTGGAACTGGTCGCGCAGCAACTGGGCTACAAGGACTGGAACACTGCGTCGGCGCTGCTGGCCCAGGCCAATACCCCGCCGGCGCCGGGCATTACCTTCGATAAACCCGTCCCCATTTTGCGCAGTTTCGACGAAGCCAAGGCCCGGGAGTTCTATCTGGATTTCCTGGGTTTCAGCGTCGAGTTCGAGCATCGCTTCGAGGCTGATCTGCCGCTGTACCTGGGCATCAGCCGCGACGGTTTGCAACTGCACCTTTCCGAACATCACGGCGATGCCAGCCCGGGCTCGACGGTGTTCGTGCCGATGCAAAACATCGAACTGCTCAGGGATGAACTGCTGGGCAAGCGCTACGGCTACGGACGCCCGGATATTGTTCAGCAGGGCTGGGGCAAGGAGTTGCAGGTCTACGACCCGTTCGGCAATCGGATTCGCTTCTGCCAATATTGATCAGGCGGTGCGGACCGGGGTGACCCGGTCCGCTTTGAACCACCTGCCACTAAGGATGAATACGCCATGACCATGCAGGACACTTCGCTTCAAGACATCGCCGCGCCTGAAGGCGTTTGTTATGGCTGCGGCAGCCAGAACCCGCACGGGCTGCACATCAAGAGCTTCTGGCATGAAGACGGGGTGCATGTCATGGCCGAGCATATGCCCGATGACAAGTATTGTGGCTGGCCGGGTCTGGTTTACGGCGGTTTGATCGCGATGCTGGTCGATTGCCACTCCAACTGGGCCGCGATGGCTTATCACTACCGCGCCGAACAGCGCGAAGTGGGCAGTTTGCCCCACGTCACCTGCGTCACCGGTAACCTGGGCATCAAGTACATCAAGCCTACCCCGATGGGCGTACGCCTGACATTGCGGGCAAGAGTCGAGGGTGATGTCGGGCGCAAAAGCCGCGTCATCTGTGAGGTTTTCGCCGGGGATGTCCTGACCGCTGTCGGGGACTCCACGTTTGTCCGCGTCGATACCGAGCAACTCCGGACCGCCGCGCACGACAACAAGGTCGGTTCCTGACCCCGGCAACTCGCCGTTCGTCAGCGAGCCAGCACCTTTCCCTATGTCGGGTCTTCCAAGGTTTATACCTCACCGGGAGACCCAAATAATGAACAGGAAAATGCTCGCACTCATGGCTGCGGGTCTGCTGTCGACGGGCTGGTTTTTTGCGCTGGTCGCCGAGAACGCGACGGCGGGTTCCGCTGTCCCGCCTGCTGCCGTGCCTGGCATCAACCAGCCTCAAGGCGCTGAAGCCAAAGACGAGAAGGCCGACAAGAAGGGCGAGGAGGCTGCGGGTTCAAACTCCGGCGCCGATTCGCAAGCGGCGCAAAAGGATGCCGCGACCTCAAGTGGTTCGACGGACGAAGAAAAAGAACCCACGCAGTGACGGCCTGAATCGACCGGTTTGTCCCGGCCATTACGCGAAGTCTACGCCATCACCCGGTTGCGCCCGCTCTGCTTGGCCAGATAGAGACGTTCATCGGCCAGTTTCAGTACGCTTTCGGGCATCGGGGTGTCCGTACTCCGGCAAGCCACGCCGATGGACATCGTCAGCCTTCCAACCTGCGGCACCTCGGTCTGCGCGATGTGCTCGCGTATCCGTTCGGCAATGACCCTGGCGGTATCCAGCGGCGTATCCGGAAGGATCAGCGCGAACTCTTCACCACCGGCGCGGCAGGCGAGGTCGCCGGTCCGGGAGTTCTGCTTGAGTATGCCGGCGACCTCTTTCAGGGCCACGTCACCGGCGTCATGCCCGAAGGTGTCGTTGACCTTTTTGAAGTGATCGATATCCAGCGCCAGCACCGAATAGGCTTGCCCGGTTTTTGCCAGCAGATCCAGTACGCCGCCCATGGCCCTTCGATTGGCCAGGCCGGTCAGGGGATCGCTTTGCGCTTCGTGGCTGAGCTGGCCAAGCTTTTGCTGGAGCAGCTGCACACCGGTCAGCATGGCCTGGCGAATGGCCGATGCGTCGCGGTACCAGGCATGGACTTGCCGCAGTTGCTCGGTCGTTTGCGGGGCGGCCAACTGGTCGGCGGCTGCCGATAACTGGCGCAACGGACGGGCGATCAGGGTGGTCCCGAGCAAAATCAACCCCAGACCCAACAGCCCGGCCGGGATCATGTCCAGGACCATGTCGCGCATGAGTTGTCCCAGCGGTGCCAGGCTGAGGTCCCGGGGTTGTTGCGCGACAACCGCCCAGTTGGCGTCCGGCACCTGGGCAAAACCGGCGAGCATGGGCACACCTTTGTAGTTCGGGCCTTCCAGGGAGCCACGTTCGCCGCGCAAGGCCGCATCGACCGTCAGGCTCCAGCCCAGGACTTCACCGATGCGCTGTTGGTCCGGGTGATACAGCAGCCGCCGATTACCGTCGGCGATGAACGCAAAGGTCCCTTCGTGATGGAAGTGACGGCTGATGACCGTATGAAAGGTGCTTTGCTTGAGCAGGTAGACCGAGCCGCCGACGACACCGAGGAACGCCCCTGACGGGTTGAAAACCGGTTGTGAAATGAACACCACCAGGTTGCCCGCCGCCGAAACGTAAGCGGCGCTGACCGCTGGACGACGTTCCTTGAGCGCCTGCTGAATGCCCTCCGACGTCAACGTGGCGCCGACAATCTGCGAGGTATCCGGATAGGCCTGCAGGACTTTGCCTGCCGCATCCACAATGGCAATGGAATTGAAGTCGGCATCCTGGGCTTGCAGGCGGATGGCTTCTTTGCGCAGCACTTCTGGATCGTTCCAGTGCTGGCCAAGTGTGTTGGCGCTGTAGTTCAGGCGACTGTGCGCCGAGTTCAGGAACTCACCGATGCTGGAAGCGACTTTTGCGGCGTAGGCTGCGTTGGCCTCAAGCGTCGTATGGATCAGGGACTGACGCTGCACCCGGTAAGCGACGTAGAGGCTGTTGCACAACGTCGCGAGGACCGACAGCAGGACGAAGAAAAGAATCAGTCCGCGCAGGTCGATGGGCAGGGGCCTGGACAGCTTCGCGCGGCTACCTTGCTCGTCGATGGCGCTGTTGGGGTCATCAGCTGACGTGGCCATTTTCGATCCATGAATGGTGTGTTGTGAGGGGGGCAAAGACTGCCTTGCAGGATAGGCAGAGAGCGCCGAGTTGTCACATGCACGCCACAGAAAACAGAATCGGGAAAGGCTTTGGCCGCTGCAACTTCTGTGGGAGCGAGCTTGCTCGCGATAGCGCAATGTCAGTCAACGATGATGTTGACTGTGCAATCGTCATCGCGAGCAAGCTCGCTCCCACAGGTTCGCCGGCAATCAGTACTGCGCGCGCAGGCTCAGGGTCACGGTGCGCGGGTCACCGTAGAAGTTGGTGCCCCAGGACGCATCAACGCGGTCGTAGTACTTGCGGTCGAACAGGTTGTTGGCGGTCAGTGTCGACGACAGGTTTTCGTTGAACTTGTAGCCGACCTGCGCCGTGGTGATGGCATAGCCGCCTTGCTGGAACTTCACGTCACGCTGGTAGTAGGTGTCGCTGACCGCACGCACGCCACCGCCGACGCTGAAGTCCTTGAGCGGACCGTCGGTGAACTCGTACTTGGTCCACAGATTGAAGTTGTGCCTGGGCGTGATGGTGCTGAAGGTATTGCCTTTGTTGGCCGCGTCGCCGTCCAGGAACTTGGTGGAGGTGTAGGCGTAACCGGTAACGATGCTCCAGTTTTCGGTCAGGTTGCCGCTCAGCTCGGTTTCCCAACCCTCGCTGCGTGCCTTGCCTTCGGTCATGTAGGCACCGGAGTTGTTGTCGTATTCGGCACGGTTTTCATCGTAGATGCGAAAGGCCGCGATGCTGGCGTTCAGGCGACCGTCGTAGAACTCGCGCTTGAGGCCGATCTCGTATTGCTTGCCTTCGCGCGGGCCGACCGGCTCGCCGTCCGCGCCGATTTCGCTCTGCGGTTTGAACACGCCGGTGTAGCTGAAGTAGGTCGACAGTTCCGGGGTGATCTTGCCGATGAGGGCGCCGTACGGCACGACCTTGCGGTTGATGCTGGTGTGGGCTTCGCCGAAGTTGTTGAAGAAGGCGTTGGCGTTCTTCGCGTCGGCTTCGTACCAGGTCACACGGCTGCCGCCGATGACGTCGAGCCAGTCGGTGACGTTGAACTTGGCACGGGTATAGACCCCGTACTGGTCGGACTTGGACCAGTTGCCGTTAACGTGCGCATAGTCGTTGCGGGGAATGTCGATGCTGCCCGGATCCCACACATTGATCGGGAAGTACTCGCCGCCGTAGGTGAAGTCCTTGTCCAGGTGCTGGTACTCGGCACCCAGGGTGAACTCGTGGCGGCGATCGGCGAACTCGAACGGCGTGGTGACGAAGCTGTCGACACCGATGGTCTTGATGTGGGTGTAGTAGTCGTAGGCCACGGCCCAGCTGTCACCGGTGGCCGGGTCGACCGCGCCGTCGGCCCAGGTGAAGTTACGCTCCGGGGTTTCGGCGTCGCGGTAGGTCAGGGTGGTCTTGAACTGACCGCCGTTGTCCAGTTCGTGATCAACTTCGGCAAAGGATTCCCAGACCTTCTCGTTCAGGGTGTTCCACTTGGCGTCGACGAAGGTCGAGCGCGGAACGTCCAGCAACGAGCCATCGGCGTAGGCCGGCAAGCCGAACGCCGGGGTGGAGTTGTTCTTCTGGTAAGCGCCACCGACCGACAGGGTGGTGGCCGGGTCGAGGTCGAATTCCAGGCGCCCGTAGACCATCGGGCGTTCGTTCTGCGCGTAGTCGACGAAGGACTGGTTGTTCTCGTAGGCGGTGATGAAGCGGCCGCGCACGGTGCCCTGGTCGTTCAACGGGCCGGTGACATCGACCATGGAACGGTAGTGATCGTAGGAGCCGGCGGCCAGCTCGCCACCGAGGGCGAATTTGCCCAGGGCGCGCTTGCGCACCACGTTGATCGTACCGCCGGGCTCACCCGCGCCCTGGTACAGGCCCGACGGGCCGCGCAGCACTTCGATGCGGTCGTACATCGCCAGGTCGAAACTGGTGGCCATGTCGCCCTGGCCGGTGGGTTGCGAGACGCCGTCGACCTGCACCTGGTCGACGAGGAAGCCGCGCATGTAGACGTCGTTGAGGCTGGAGCCGGAGTTATAGGTCTTGATGGTCACGCCGGTGACCTGGCGCATGGCGTCCTGCAGGCTGTTCATGTTCTGGTCGTCCATGCGCTGGCGCGTGACGACGGATACCGACTGCGGGATGTCCTTGACCTTGATGTTGCCTTTGCCGATGGTCACTTCATCGCTGGTGTAGGAGTGCGTGCCTTCGGTGGTCGGACCCAACGCCACGCCGGTGATGGACGTTGCACCCAGCTGCAATGCACTGGAGTCACCGACCGCCGGCACCAGCGACACGGTGTTGCCATTCAACTGAAAATTGATGCCGCTCCCCAGCAGCAAGGTTTTCAGTGCCTGTTCCGGTTCCATGTTGCCGGACACCGCCGTGGACTTGATGCCGTTGACCATGTCCTGGCTGTAGAGAATCTGCAGGTTGGTCTGCTGGCCCAGTTGGCGCAATGCACTGGCCAGCGACTGGGCCGGCACATTGACGTTCACCGGGGCTGCCTCGACCTGGGAAGTGCCCAGCAGCAACAGGGTCAACAGCGCGCCCGGCACGACCGTTCGCAATTTCTTTTGCCGATCGATGGCTAATGCCAAGGGTGCGCGGGACAGAGTAAGGCTTTGCATTGCTCGAATCGCTCCAGAAGGGTGTGTGCAGTTTTTTAGTTAATGATAATTATTATTAGACGGACCACTTTGCCTAAACCGGAAAACAAACTTCAAAAAAACAACAACCTGCGTGCAACCACCGCTGTCAGGCGGTCGCGCGCTCGGTGACGACCCGGCCCGACTCCATGCGCACCAATTGATCGGCCATATCGAAATAGCGGTCGTCGTGGGAGATGACGATGATGGTCTTGCCCAGGCGTTTGAGGTCCGGCAGCAGCTCGGTGTAGAAGATGCGGCGGAAGGTCGGGTCCTGGTCGGCGGCCCATTCGTCGAACACCAGCACCGGGCGTTCTTCCAGCCAGGCATTGACCAGCGCCAGGCGCTTGCGCTGGCCGGTGGACAGGTCGGTGGTGGTGAAACTGCCGTCCCTGACACTGACCTTGTGCGCAATTTCCAGGCGTTGCAGGTAGGCATTGGCATCTTCGGGGATGTGCTGGTCACCCTGTACCACGTCATCGAACAGGTAGTAGTCGGCAAAGATCGTGGTGAACAACTGGCGGTAGTCGTCTCGATTGTGTGCGTTGATGCCTTGGCCGTTGAGCAGGATTTCGCCGTGTTGCGGGGCGTAGAGGCCCAGCAGCAACTTGATCAGCGTGGTCTTGCCGCAGCCGTTTTCGCCGACGATGAAAATGATGTCGCCTTGCGCGATGCTCAGGTTCACCGGGCCCAGGCGAAACGCGTCGCTGCCCGGTGCGGCGGGGAAGGCGTAGCTGACGTTGTTCAGTTGCAGGCTGTTGACCACAGCCGGTGGGGTGCCTTGGTCGTTGAGCAGCAGGTGCGGTTCCGGCGAGGAAAACCGGCTCGACAGTTCGGCGATGCGGCGGAAGGCGATGCGCGCCCGGCTCACGATCGGCAAGGTGCTGACCAGGTGCTCGATCGGGCCTTTCATGTACAGCAGCACCAGCACGAATCCACTCATCACCGCTTGGTCGGCGCTGGGCCAGAAGGATTGCAGGGCCAGCGCCAGGCCGATGACCACGAAGAACAGCATCGAGCCGAGGGTCTTGGCGATCACGAAGGTGTTGATCGAACGTACCTGGGTGTCGCAGATGAAATCGGCGGTGCCCTGGATGCCCTTGACGAACATGCGCTGGCGGCGCGGACGGTGGATGCGCAATTCCTTGGCACCGCCGGCAATGGCGTTGTAGTGCTTCTGCAATTCGTCTTCGGCGTCGCGGGCGGCCATGAAGCCCTGGATACCCTTGCCCTGCGCGTAGAACTGGATACCGGTGCCGATGGCAATCGCCAGCACCATCATCAGGAACATCGGCCACGACAACATCGCCAGGTAACCCATGCAGCCGAGGGTCACGGTCAGGGAAATAGCGAGCGGCGCGAAGGCGAAGGCGAAGTCGCTGATGGTGTCGACGTCGTGGGTCAGCACCGGGATCAGCCGGTGGCTGCGGTAGCGCTCGATCTGCTCGATGGGCGCCGAGAGCACTTTTTCCCCCAGCTCTTTGCGCAGTTTGGCAATGATGTGCTGGCCGACGTAGTTGGTGCCGATGTCCGAACAGATCGAACTGCCCAGGGCCAGCAGGCACAGGCCACCGAACAGCGCGACCACGCCCTGGGTCAGGCCGTCCGGCGAATGCAGCGCGTTGTTGATGGTGGCCAGCAGCACCGTGACGCTCAGGCCGCCGACCATGCCCAGGAGGATCGACAGACTGACGACGAGCCGGAACGGTTTCAGGAGGCTGAACAATTCATGAATTGCACCGCGCGTTGGCTGGGTCATGAGCAGAGGGTTCCTTGGGTCTTGAGGCAGATACCCAGTAGAACGTCTGATGGAGGGCTTAATTTAAAGGGGGGAGACAGGTGGCGGGACCCGGTTCGCTGACTGGGTACAAAACCTGTGGGAGCGAGCCTGCTCGCGAAAGCGGTTTGTCAGTCACATAGATGTTGGATGTGCTGCCGCCTTCGCGAGCAGGCTCGCTCCCACAAGGATTTGGGAAGGAGTCAGAGGTTGGGCGTCAGGTCGCGCACGACACGAAATCCGATCCAGTCGCCACGGGTCTGCGGGTCGATGTCGTTGCGGTTGCCCGAACGGGAAAACACCGGCGCTTCGCCCCAGTCGTTGCCACGGATGCGCAGGGTGTCGCAGTTGGGCTCGGTCCAGGCGCTGCCGTCGGTGGGCGCGCCGACGTAGTCCGGGTGGTAGCAGTCGGCGATCCACTCGTAGACGTTGCCGTGCATGTCATATAGGCCAAAGGCATTCGCTGGGTAGCTGCCGACCGGTGAGCTGTAGCTGTAGCCGTCGGTCGGGCCGTAGGTGTTGGCGTGGGTGGCGATGCTGTACTCGGTGCCGGGGTCGAACGGGAAGGGGAACGCGCCCGTCGATCCGCCACGGGCCGCGTACTCGCGCTGGGCTTCGCTGACGATGTGGTAGTGCTGGCCGGTTTTCATCGACAGCCAGGCGACGTAGGCGCTGACCTCGGCGAAGTTCATGCACACCGCCGGCTGGCGCGGGCCCTGGGGGTAACTCGGCTTGCCGTTGGTGCACGCGCGGCCGGGGCGGGTGTCGCCATCGGGCAGGGTGATGCCGGTTTCCTTCATGTACTGGTTCCATTCGCCGGCGGTGATCTGGTAACGGCTCATGGCGAAGGGTTTGTTGAACGTCACCTCATGCATCGGGCCTTCATCAGGCTCGCGGCCGACTTCGTCGTCCGGGGTGCCCATGGTGAAGGTGCCGGCGGGCAGCACCACCATTTCCGGGCAGTCACGACAATCCTTGAACACTTTGCCCGGTAATGGCGCCATATAGGCCTGGGCCAAGCCCGGCACGGTACTGCCGAGCAATCCCAGCAGGATCAGGGCGCCCAGGTTTTTGAGGGGGCTTTTCATAGAGGTTCTCGCTACTTGAAATCGGTGGGTCAGAGCCGGCTGGCCAGCAGTTCCATCAACCTGTCGATGTGCGCTTCGGTATTGAGCAACCCCGGCGACACTCGAATGATCGGCCCGACATCACGGTCTACGGCATCGCACACCACGCGCTGATCCATCAGGTAATTGGCGACTTCTTCGCAGTCGCGGTTCTTGATGCGGAAGAAGGTGAAACCGGCGGAATATTCCGGTGACAGTGGCGTGACCAGCTCCACCGACGGGTGCTGCTGCAAGCGTTTTTTCAGGTAGCTGTTGATGTCGTGGATGCGTGCCGCGACCTCGGCCTTGCCCAGGTCCAGGTGCAACTTGAAGGCTTCGGTCAATGCCCAGCGGTGTTCGAACGAGTGGTAGCCGCCGTAGGTCATCACCGTGGAAAACTGCGTGGCTTCGGAGAAGGTCGGGATGGTCGGGGTCACGTCCTTGAGCTCGTCGGAACGGGCGCAGATGATCCCGGTGCCCCGTGGGCCGAACATCCATTTGTGGGTGCCGGCGATGAAGAAATCACAGTGCATGTCCGGGAAGTCGACGTTCTCCACGCCGAAGCCGTGGACGCCATCGATCACGTACAGGATGCGGTCCTTGTCCTCACGGCCACGGTTTTTTTCTTCCACCAGTTTGCCGATCTCGCCGATGGGCAGCTTCACGCCGCTGCCGGAGTGCACCCAGGTCATACCCAGTACGCGGGTCTCGGGGCGAATGTTGCGTTCAATTGCGGCCAGCACTTCGGCGGTCGAGACCTTGTACGGGTCCTCGAACAATTTGATCTTGCGAACCTGGGTGCCGTCCTTCTGGGTGCGGTATTCGAACACGCTGTTGGCGGCATAGTGCTCGTGTTCGCTGGTGAGGATTTCCTGGTCCGGGCGCACGTGGATACCGGCGTAGATCATCGCCAGGCCTTCGGTGGTGCTGCCGGTCAGGGCGATCTGCGACGGTTTGGCTTTCAAATAGCGCCCGGCCCAGACGCGCACCTCTTCTTCGCGGTGTTCGGTTTCACCGCGATGCCAGTCCATGGCCAGGCCGGGGTTGCGATCGAGGTTGGCGCGGTGCATCTCGATGGCTTCACGCACCGGACGCGGGTGCGAAGTCACCAAAAAATTGGCGAAATGCAGGTAGTTCGGGTCTTGCGTGAACAGTTGGCGTAACTGCTCCCATTTGTCCTTGGGCAAGGGCGCCGGGGCGGCGGCCAGTGCCGGCAGGTTCACGGCCGAGGCCAGGGGAATGCCGGCCGCCAGAATGCCGGCCTGCTTGAGGAATGAACGACGGTTGGTCATGGGTTCGGTTCGCTATGGCAAAAAGGAAAAATCAGTTCTGGACCACGGGCCGGGAGGACTTTTGCACCTGGTCCCAGACCCGCAGGAAATTGCCGCCCCAGAGCTTGGCGATGTCGGCCTCGCTGTAGCCGCGGCTGATCAGTTCGGCGGTCACGTTGCGGGCTTCGCTGACGTCTTTCCAGCCGTCGAGGCCGCCGCCATCGTTGAAGTCGGAACTGATGCCGACGTGGTCGATGCCGATTTTTTTCACGGCGTAATCGATCGCATCGCCGTAATCCTTGAGGCTGGCCTTGGGTTCTTCGTCGAGGATCGAATAGAGCTGGCTGGCGTATTCGCCGAAACGCTGCTCGGGCCAGACGGTGATCACCGGGTCACCCGGCATCAGCGCCATCTCCAGGCCTTGCAGCGGTTGCAGGTCGAAGCGCGCGCGCAGGGCGTTGAGCTTGTCCTGGGTGGCCTGGCTCAGCGGGCGGATGTAGGTCGGGAAACCGACAATCTGCACCACGCCGCCGCTGTTCTTGATCAACTGCATTTCCGCATCGCTGAGGTTGCGCGGGATGTCCACCAGGGCCCGCGGCGCCGAGTGCGAGGCGACCATCGGCGTGCGGCTCAGGTGCGCGACCTGCTCCAGGGCCTTGGTCGACATCTGCGACACATCGATGATCACGCCCAGGTCGTTGAGGCGATGCACCGCTTGCTTGCCGATGTCCGACAGCCCGCCCAGCGCATCCCGCGAATCATTGAAAAACGGCAGTGGCCGCGACGAGTCGGCCCAGGCGTTATTGCCCACGTAGCTGAAGCCGAACATGCGCATGCCGCGCGCCGCCCACTTGTCCAGGGCGTTGAGGTCATTACCCAGCGGGTAGGCGTTGAGCATGCTGATGAAGATCGCGAACTTGCCTTCGCCGTGCAGGCGACGGAAGTCGTCGGGGGTGTAGGCGATGGCGACTTGATTGGGGAAGTCACGCACCATCGCGCTGATGATCCTGTAGCGGGTTTCCTGCTCGTGTCGCGCCTCGTCGACGAATCCGGCGGTCGGGCGATGGGGCGCGTTGGGGCCGTTCCAGATTTCCGGCCAGCCGAAAATCGTCAGCGCCGCCCCGGACAGGCGCCCGCGTCCGGTCTTGACCAGGTCGAACTGGCCTTCGCCGTCCTTGTCGACTTCGTTGCCGGCGGTGCCGAAGTCCATCGGTACGGTGATGTGGCTGTCGAACGAGAGGATACGCTCCTGCAGTTGATCGGCCTGTTTCATCACCTTCACCGGGTAGCCGGGATTGTCCCTGAACCAGTAGTCCCAAGCCCCGAAGCCTGCCCCCGCGCTGATCGCCAGGGCCAGCGGCAAGCCGATGAAAAGAGCCTTTTTCGAACGTGGTTTTGTCATTGCCGTCTCAGTCAGGTTCGCCGTCGGGGATCAGGCGCGGGGGCCTTTGCTATCTGGGGGGAACGAGTGGCTGGGCTGAGAATTTAGTTGTTTGTGCCGGCCTCTTCGCGAGCAGGCTCGCTCCCACATGGGAATGCGGTTACCTGTGGGAGCGAGCCTGCTCGCGAAGCTTTTAAATTTGTCAGGGCAACAAACGTTCTAGCTTGGATAAAGCCTGCTCCATGGCTGACACAGGTAGGGCAATGACGATTTCTCGACGATGGTTCCTCGCGGGTCTGGCGCTGACCGGTGCCGCCGTGCCTGCGGTCTACTACGGGCATCGCGAACTGACCAAACCGGACCCGACGATCACCCCGGGCGAAGCCTCGTTTGACGTGGCGGACGTGGCCGGCCAGCGGTTGGCGGACGCCTTGCGCGGGGTCTGGCAGATTCGGTTCGAAGGTCGTGACGCCGGTATCGAAGGCTTGCCGCTGGAAGGGCTGGAGGTCTTTCTCGACATCGGTCACAAAGGTCGTGGCGTGCTCGGTTACCTCGACACCGCCGAGCGTTTGCGCTCCGCCGAGGAGCCCCGTTACCGGGTGCTCGGCGATCTGTCCGGGGCCAACCCGAAGCAGCTCGGGTGGCGACTGCTGGGCGCCAGCGGCTGTTGCGAGTACGAATTCGACATGACCCTGGATGAGGTCTGGGCCGGTTTCGGTAACGCCGGCAGCGGCAGTCTCAGCGGGCGCGTGCTGGACCTCAAGCGTCCGCTGATGCTGACGGCCCAGGACAATCGCTTCATTGCCGTCAAGCGGGTATTCCCTGAAGCGCGCGAACGCACCGGCCTCAATCCGGCCCTGCTGGCCTGGCTGGTATCGCCGGAGCACCGTTTGTTCCACCAGCTCTGGCATGCCTCCCGGGACAAGTGGCACAAGCTGTCCGAAGACCAGCGCGGCGCCCTGCGCGGGCTCGGCTGGCAACCCGGTCCGCGAGACAGGGAGCGCGATGGCCGAGGTGTACGCAAGGATCGCAACGGTTCGGGCGTGGACTTTTTCTTCATGCACCGGCACATGCTTGGCACGGCGCGTTCGATGCAGGACTTGCCGTCCTGGACGCACTTCCCGTTGCCGCAACCGGAACTGGCGCGGGACCGGCCCGGCTTCGCCCGATACTTCGACAACCACGACGGTACCGCGTTGCCGCCGACCTGGCTGGCCGAGGACGATGACGAGTACATGCAATGGGTCAGTGACATCAAGACCGGCGAGACGTATCACAGCAATTTCCAGGTCTGGGAATCGCGCTACCGTGATCCGCGTTACCTGTCGACGCTGACCCTCGGCCAGTTCGGCTCGGAGGTCGAGCTGGGCCTGCACGACTGGCTGCACATGCGTTGGGCTTCGGTGCCGCGCGATCCGTCCAACGGTCAGCCGGTGCCGTTCGCCCGGGATCCGGCGGACTTTTCCGCGCGCTGGTTCGCCGCGGAAAACGACTTCCTTGGCGACCCGTTTTCCTCCCATGTGAACCCGGTGTTCTGGCATTTCCACGGCTGGATCGACGATCGTCTGGAGGACTGGTTCAGCGCCCATGAGCGCTTCCACCCGGGGCAGGTCAGTCGGCTGCAGGTCAATGGCGTGCCCTGGTTTGCGCCGGGGCGCTGGGTCGAAATCAATGACCCGTGGCTCGGCCCGGTCACCCATGGCTGCAGCACCACGCCGGGGTTGCAGGCGGGCAAGTCAGTGGAAATGGACCCGGAAACCATGAAACTGGCGTTGCGCATCACCTTTGGCGAGGATGAAAAGAAGCTGAAGGATTTGTTCCGCAAGGTGCCACAGCGGCCGTGGTATGCGCGCAATCTGAAGGCTAAACAGAGCCAGGCTTGATACCGCGTTATCGTTCTTCGCGAGCAGGCTCGCTCCCACACTTGATCTTGGTCGTACACAGATTTTGTGTTCACTGGCGATCCACTGTGGGAGCGAGCCTGCTCGCGAAGGCGTACTCACTGACGACAAAAATTACAGAGCCTGCCACCCCCCACCCAACGCCTTGTACAACGCAATGCTCGCCTGCATCCGCGACAAGCGCAGTTGTACATTCAAATCCTGCGCCGCATACAGCGTGCGTTGGGTTTCCAGGACCGTCAGCAAATCCTCGGCCCCGGCCTGGTAACGGCTTTGCGCGATGTTGAACGCGGTCTGTGCCTGGCTCAGTTCTTCACTCTGCCACCCGCGCTGTTCATCCAGCCCGCGAATGCTGTTGAGGGCTTTTTCGACGTCGGCGAAGCCATTGATGATCGCGCCGCGATAGGTTTCCAGCAGTTCTTGCTGGCGCGCCGTGGCCTTGTCGCGCTGGGCGCCGAGGCGGCCGTTGTTGAACACCGGCGCAAGCAGCCCGGCGGTGAGGTTGTAGAAGGGACTGCGCAGGATATCGTCGGCCCGGTCGGCACCGGAGCCGATTTCGGCGGTGAGGGTCACGGTGGGCAGCATCGCGGCCCGGGCGACGGTGACGTCGGCCTGGGCGGCAGCCAGTTGCGCCTCGGCCCGGGCAATGTCCGGACGGCGGCTGAGCAACTGGCTGGGTACTCCGGCGTCGATGGCCGGCCAGGTCAGTTGATCGAAGCGTTCCTGCCCCAGCGACAGTGCCTGCACCGGGCGGCCGAGCAGGGCGGCGAGACTGATTCGCGCCTCTTCGGCCTGTTGCCGCACCAGCGGCAGCTGGCGTTGCTGCGCCGCCACCAGGCTTTTTTGCTGCGCCAGTTCCAGGGCCGTGGCCGAGCCCGAATCGAAGCGGGTCTGTACCAGTTTCAGCACGCGTTGCGCGTTGGCCAGGTTCAACTCGGCGATGCGGCTCTGCTCCTGCAACGACAAGGCTTGCGCGTAACTGTTGGCCACGCCGCTGAGCAAGGTCAATTCCACGGTGGCCTGATCGAACTTGCTGGCGTTCAGACTGAATTGCGCACTGTCGCGGCTGGCGCGCTGGCCGCCCCAGAAATCGATTTCGTAGCTGGCCACCAGGTTCGCATTGAAGTAGTCGACGGCGTCGTTATCGCTGTCGGCATCGAGCTGACTGTAGCCGTTGCCCCGCATCAGCTTCTGGCGATTGGCATTGGCCGCGGCCTTGACCTCCGGCAGTTGCGAGCCGCCGGCGATGACCGTGTCGGCCTGGGCCTGGCGCACTCTGGCGATGGCGGCCGCCAAATCGTGACTGCCGAGCCGCGCCTGCTCGATCAGGCGACCCAGCTGCGGACTGCCGAAGCGGTTCCACCATTGCCGGTTGTCATGGACCGCGCCTGCGGTATGTGGCGATTGCCAGGCGGCCGGCGGCTGGATGCCGCTGTCGGGGCGCTGGGCCGGGGTGCCGCAGGCACTGAGCAACAGGCACAGGGTTAACACACTGAGTGGCGGCTTCATCAATCGATCATTCACTGGTAAGGGCCGTGACCGGGTCGAGTCGGGCAGCTTTGCGGGCCGGCATAAAGCCGAAAACAACACCGGTGACCAAGGCGCAGCCGAAGGCGCCCAGCACCGCTATCAGGGAGAACGCGACAGCCACTTCGCTGAAAATCAGCACGCCACCGACGATCAGCGCCAGGGCGATCCCGGTGAGGCCGCCCACCACCGAGAGCATCACCGCTTCGGTGAGGAACTGGCGCAGGATGTCGCGCTGGCGTGCACCGGTGGCCATGCGGATGCCGATCTCGCGGGTACGTTCGCGCACGGTCATGAGCATGATGTTCATCACGCCGATCCCGCCCACCAGCAGCGAAATGGCGGCGATCGAACCGAGCATCAGCGACAGGGTGTTTTGCGTGCGTGCCTCGGCCTGGATCATTGCGGCGTTGTTAGTCAGTTCGAAGTCGTGCTTGCCGTCGTGCAGGCGCAGCATCAATTGCTCGATGGCTTTTTCGGTGTCCTTGACCTTGCGCGCGTCGGCGGCGGCGATGGCGATGTACTCGGGATTGTGCGTGCCGAACAGCCGCACACTGGCGGCGGAGTAGGGGATGGCAATGCGGTCGTCGCTGTCGGAGTCGCCGGAGCTGGCGCCTTTTTCCGCGAGCACGCCGACCACCTGGAAGGGCACGTTTTCGATCAGGATGTACTGGCCGATCGGGTTGGCCACGTCCTTGAGCAACTTGGTCCGCACCTTGTGCCCGATCACCGCGACCGCCGCGGCGTTCTGTTCATCGGCGTGGGTGAAGTAGCTGCCTTCGACCACCGGCCAGTTGAAGATCGCCGGGAAGTTGGTGTCGTTGCCACCGACATAGCTCATGTGGTCAAGGTTGCCGAAGCGCACCCCGGCCTCCTGGCCGTTGACCGGCATGATCCGCGTGACCTGGGGCAGGCTGGCAATCGCTGCGACCTCGTCGAGGGTGATGATGCCCATCGGCGTACGCGGATTGGGCGCCGAGCCGCTGAGGTAAATGATGTTGGAACCGAACGCGCCCATCTGCGCCATCACCTGGCGCTTGCTGCCTTCACCCACGGCCAGCATGACCACCACCGAGGCGACGCCGATGATGATCCCGAGCAGGGTCAGCGCGGTGCGGAACTTGTTGATCCACATCACTCGCCACGCCGCGTGCACGGCATCGACCAATTCGCCTTTCCAGGCGCCGGTGGCTTCAGCGCCCTCACTGAGACGCTTGCGCAGGTCGACGGCTTGTAGCGCACCGGGGTTGGCCGAGTTTTGCGCGGTAGGGTTTTCACCGGCGCTGTCACTGATGATCAGGCCGTCGCGGATCTCGATGATGCGTTTGGCCCGGGCCGCCACTTCGCGGTCGTGGGTGATGAGGATCACCACGTGGCCCTGGCTCGCCAGTTCGTCGAGCAGGCTCATGACCTCGGCACCGCTGTGGCTGTCGAGGGCACCGGTGGGTTCGTCGGCGAGGATGATGTGGCCGCCGTTCATCAGCGCGCGGGCGATCGACACCCGTTGCTGCTGGCCGCCGGAGAGCTGATGGGGGCGGTTGCCGGTGCGCGAAGCCAGGCCGAGGCGGTCGAGCAGGGCGGCGGCGCGGGCGTGGCGTTCGGCGGCCGGTAAGCCTGCATAGATCGCCGGCATCTCGACGTTTTCCTGGGCCGAGCCGGATGGAATCAGGTGGTAGCCCTGGAACACGAAACCGAAGGCTTCGCGCCGCAGCCAGGCCAGTTCGTCGCTGTCGAGGGCGGCGACGTTTTCCCCGGCGAAACGGTATTCGCCCGAGGTCGGACGGTCGAGGCAGCCGAGGATGTTCATCAGCGTCGACTTGCCGGAACCGGAGGCGCCGACAATCGCCACGAACTCCCCGGCATGGATCGACAGGTCGATGCCGCGCAAGACGTGAACTTCAGGCGCGTCGCCGCCGCCGTAGGCTTTGCGGATGTCCGAAAGGTCGATCAGGGGCGTCTGCATTCAGCCGCCACTCCCGTCGACCGGGCCGATCAACAGGTGATCGCCTTCTTGCAGGCCGTTGAGGATCTGCACCCGCAGGCGGTCACTGATGCCGGTGCGCACGTTGCGCTGTTCGATGCTGCCGTTTTTGGCGACCACTTGTGCGGTCTGCAGGTCTGGCTGCGTGCCGGCTTGCAGGGCGGCGATGGGCGCGGTGAGGACGTTCTGCGCCTGGTTGGCGACGAAGAACACCTGGGTGGTCATTTCCGCCATCAGCGCGTTGTCGGCATTGTCGACGTCCAGCAGCACGGTGTACAGCACCACGCGGGCACTCCCGCTTTTGCTGGTGCTGGCGGGGCTGCCGCCGCCCTGGCTGGTCTGGTCCAGGGGCTTGGGCGGCACGGGGAGGATTTGCCGTACGGTGCTGGTCCAGCGCCGGGTGCCGCCGCTCAGGGTGGTGAACCAGGCGTGCATGCCGGGTTTGACGTGGCCGATGTCGGCCTCCGAGACCTCGGCCCACACGGTCATCGGCGACAGCCTGGCGATGCGCAGGATCAGCGGTGTCTGCTGTTGGGCGTTGAGGGTCTGGCCCTCGCGGGCATCCAGCGCCACCACTGTGCCGGCCATCGGTGCATAAATCCGCGTGTAGCCCAACTCGGCCTGATCGCTGCGCAGACTGGCTTCGGCCTGGCGGATCTGCGCCTGGAACATGTCGATGCGCGCCTGGGTCACGCGCAGTTCGGCGTGGGCGGTCTGCACGTCTTCTTCACGGGTGGCGCCGCCGGCGGCGAGGTTCTGCTGGCGCTGGTATTTCTGCCGGGCCAGTTCGTGTTGCGCCCGCTGTTCCTGCAGCTGCGCCTTGAGGTTTTCGATGGAGAAGCGTCCGGCATCGAGTTTGGCCTGTTGCGTGGACGGGGCGATTTCCACCAGCAACTGGCCTTCCTTGACCCGGTCGCCGACTTCCACGTGGATCTTGTGGATTTGCCCGGAGGCCTGGGCGCCGACGTCGACATAGCGCCGCGGTTGCAGGGTGCCCAGGGCGGTGACGCTGCTTTCAATGTCGGCGCGGCTGACCTGGACGGTGGTGAACTGGTCGCGGCCCGGCGGGATGAACTGCCAGGCGGCGACGGCCACCACGGGGATCAGACAAAGTGCTGCAAGCAGGGCGCGTCGGGTCTGTCGGGGGCGTTTCATGCAGGGTTCCGGCCTTGGGAAATCGGCCCGTCCGGGCAGAGACGGGGAGCTGTCCTTAGGACGATGAAAGCCCCCGGGAATTTAGCCCCAGACACACGACGTAACACCTGTATGAGCTGCCGCAGGCTGCGATCTTTTGATCTTCGAGGTGGCTGATCACGCTGAAGATCAAAGGATCGCAGCCTGCGGCAGCTCCTACAGTGGAGGTGACTATTTAGCGCGCAAGGTGAAGCAGTACTTTAAATCTATATGAGAATTACTATAAATTACACTTCTCAAACTGCCACTATCGTGCCACTGCGTGTTCCAGCGGTCGCCGAAACGGCTCAAGGACAGTAACCGCACCCCCGTGCGGACAGGAGTCATGTTGGAAAACTACTATCGCGAGCTGGTGTGTTTCCTGAACGCCAGGCTGGGCAACCGTCAGGTGGCCGAAGATGTGGTGCATGACGCTTACCTGCGGGTCCTGGAGCGTTCCAGCGATACACCGATCGAGCAGCCCCGGGCATTCCTTTATCGCACCGCCCTCAACCTGGTCGTCGATGACCATCGGCGCAACGCCTTGCGTCGCACCGAGCCGCTGGACGTACTCGACAGCGAAGAAAGCTGCTTCATACCTTCACCGCACAAGGTCCTCGATCACGGCCAGCGCCTGGACATGCTCCAGCGCGCCCTGGCGGAACTGCCACGGCTGTGCCGCGAGAGTTTTCTGCTGCGCAAGATCGATGGCCTGTCCCATCTGGAAATCGCCGGGCAACTGGGCATTTCTCGTGCGCTGGTGGAAAAGCACATCGTCAATGCCATGAAGCATTGCCGTGCGCGGATGCGTCAGTGAGAAGGTCACTGATCCTCCGGGATTCATCAAGCCCCGTTAAATTTAGTTCCATTGTCCTCGTTCCTACTCAACAGACGACCTGTTGTCCTGCCCAAGGCCGGTCAGGTCACTTAGGTTCAATGCCCCCGCTTTTGCGGGGAACATCCAGAGGACACTGGAAATGACACAGGCAATTGCATCGCCCCTCGTTCACGACCTGATCGGCGTCGGTTTCGGCCCGTCGAACCTGGCACTGGCCATCGCGCTGCAAGAGCGCGGGGCGAGCCAGGGCAACCTGGATGTGCTGTTTCTCGACAAGCAGGCCGACTACCGCTGGCACGGCAACACCCTGGTGACCCAGAGCGAATTGCAGATTTCCTTCCTCAAGGACCTGGTGACCCTGCGCAACCCGACCAGCCCTTACTCGTTCGTCAATTATCTCAAGGCCCACGGGCGCCTGGTGGACTTCATCAACCTGGGCACCTTCTATCCGTGCCGCATGGAATACAACGACTACCTGCGCTGGGTTGCCGGGCAGTTCACGGCGCAAAGCAGCTACGGCGAAGAAGTGCTGACCATCGAGCCGGTGCTGCACAACCATCAGGTCGAGGCATTGCGGGTGATTTCCCGCGATGCGAGCGGGCACCAACAGGTACGCACCACCCGTTCGGTGGTGGTCAGCGCCGGTGGTACGCCGCGTATTCCCGAAGTGTTCAAGGCGCTCAAGGATGACGGCCGGGTGTTCCACCATTCCCAGTACCTGGCGCAGATGGCCAAACAGCCGTGCGTGAACAACCAACCGATGAGCATTGCGATCATCGGTGGCGGGCAGAGCGCCGCCGAGGCCTTCATCGATTTGAACGACAGCTTCCCGTCGGTGCAGGTGGACATGATCCTGCGCGGCTCGGCACTCAAGCCGGCCGACGACAGCCCCTTCGTCAACGAAGTGTTCTCGCCGGAGTTCACCGACCTGGTGTTCCAGCAGCCTGACAGCGAGCGCGAGCGCCTGGTCAACGAGTACCACAACACCAACTATTCAGTGGTGGACATCGATCTGATCGAGCGCATCTACGGCATCTTCTACCGGCAGAAGGTCTCGGGCATCGCCCGCCATGCGTTCCATACCCTGACCACGATCGAAAGGGCCACCGCCAACGAGCACGGCGTCGAACTGGTGCTGCGCAACAACGCCACCGGTGAAGTCACGGTGCGTCACTACGACGCCGTGGTCCTGGCCACCGGTTACGAGCGGCAGATGCACCGCAAACTGCTGGCACCGCTGGAAGCGTACCTGGGTGACTTCGAAGTCGATCGCAATTACAAACTGATCACCGACGAGCGCTGCAAGGCCGGCCTCTACATGCAGGGCTTCTGCCAGGCCAGCCACGGGTTGAGCGACACCCTGCTGTCGATCCTGCCGATCCGTGCCGATGAGATTGCCGGGTCGCTGTATGAGCATGGCAAGCATCGCGGGCATGGGCGGTCGGTGGTGGATCTGTTGTTGGCCACGGCCAGCTGACTGTTGAAAAGATCGCAGCCTTCGGCAGCTCCTACAGGCCTACGCCATGCCCCTGTAGGAGCTGCCGCAGGCTGCGATCTTTTGCTTTTCCTGAACCCTTCCTGAAGAACCCCACGTTTCCCCCAGCAAGACTTTGTAACGGGTTTACTCTCCAAACATCGGGGCGTAAGCTTCGCGCGTTTTCATCCATTACGGAGACCCACAGTGGGTACTTGTTCGAGTGACAGTTGTCGGCCGGTCTCGGTAACCGGCATTTTCTCGGCAAGATAACGCGCAGTCTCCTGTGCCGTTGTCTCGCCGACAAGCGAGCAGCGGCATCCTGATCATGGCCAGTCCTGGCTGTGTCCCGACGTCCCTCTCATCGACACTGAACAGTGCGTGGTTTCGACTTTTTGTCGTGGCCGCCGCTCTATCGACACGCCTGTCATTAGTGACCGGCGCGCCAGGCCTTGCCTTGCCGGTTGTTCCGGCGGCAAAGGCATGGACCTGCCTGCTCGACGGTTTCCCGGCTGACCAAAGGGGCACCAGCCATGAAACTTACCCTCAAGGAATTCTTCGCAGGCTTCCTGCGTAACCGCCACATCGCCCGGCACTTCCGTCGCCTGGCGTTGCTGGAAACCTTCACCGACACCACGGTCAGCCGTGAAGTCCCGCCCACCCTGGCGCAAACCCTGGTAACCGCTGCCGGCAGCGACACCGGCCAGTTGCTCGACACACTCGGCTCTCACACCGATGGCTTGAGCGAACCTGAAGCCGATGCCCTGCGCGAGCGGTTCGGCCTCAATGAAGTCGAGCACGAACAACCGCTGCCCTGGTGGACGCACCTGTGGCACTGCTACAAGAATCCGTTCAACCTGCTGCTGACCTTGCTGGCGGTCATCTCCTGGCTGACCGAAGACATGAAAGCGGCCATCGTGATTTTCTCCATGGTGGTGCTCTCGACCTTGCTGCGTTTCTGGCAGGAAACCAAATCCAACCAGGCCGCCGATGCCCTCAAGGCCATGGTCAGCAACACGGCCACCGTGATGCGCCGGGACCTTGAGGAGCGCCGCGCGCAGCGCATCGAGTTGCCGATCAAACAACTGGTGCCGGGCGACCTGATCGTGCTGTCTGCCGGGGACATGATTCCCGCCGATTGCCGGGTGCTCAGTGCCAAGGACCTGTTCGTCAGCCAGGCGGCCATGACCGGTGAATCGATGCCGGTGGAAAAATTTCCCCGCCAGCAGGACCGCGACACGCTCAACCCGCTGGACCTGGACAACATCCTGTTCATGGGCACCAACGTGGTGTCCGGCACGGCCATGGCGGTGATCCTCACTACTGGCAACAGCACCTATTTCGGTGCCCTGGCCCAGCGGGTCGGTGCGACGGATCGCGCGCCGACTTCGTTCCAGACCGGGGTCAACAAAGTCAGCTGGCTGTTGATCCGCTTCATGTTCGTGATGGCGCCGCTGGTGTTGTTCATCAACGGTTTCACCAAGGGCGACTGGACCGAAGCGCTGCTGTTCGCGCTGTCGATTGCCGTGGGCCTGACCCCGGAAATGCTGCCGATGATCGTCACCTCGACCCTGGCCAAGGGCGCGGTGTTCCTGTCGCGCAAGAAAGTCATCGTCAAACGCCTCGACGCGATCCAGAACTTCGGCGCCATGGACGTGCTGTGCACCGACAAGACCGGCACCCTGACCCAGGACAAGATCTTCCTGGCGCGCAACGTCGACGTCTGGGGCAACGATTCCGATGACGTGCTGGAAATGGCCTACCTCAACAGCTACTACCAGACCGGCCTGAAAAACCTGCTGGATGTGGCGGTGCTCGAGCACGTCGAAATCCACCGTGAACTGAAAGTCGGCACGGCGTTTCGCAAGGTTGATGAGATCCCGTTCGACTTCACCCGCCGGCGCATGTCGGTGGTGGTCGCCGAGCGCGATCAACCGCACCTGCTGATCTGCAAGGGGGCGGTGGAGGAAGTGTTGGCGGTGTGCTCGCGGGTGCGTCACGGCGAAGTCGATGAGGCCTTGAGCGAAGAACTGCTGGCGCGCATCCGTCAGGTCACGGCCACCTTCAACGCGGAGGGCCTGCGGGTGGTGGCGGTTGCAGCGCGGCCGATGATCGAAGGCCGCGACACCTACAGCCTGGCCGATGAACAGGCCCTGACGCTGATCGGTTATGTGGCCTTTCTCGATCCGCCGAAAGAAAGCACCGCGCCGGCCCTCAAGGCGCTGGCGGCCCATGGCGTGGCGGTGAAAGTGCTGACCGGCGACAACGAGCTGGTGACGGCGAAGATCTGCCGCGAAGTCGGCCTGGAGCAGCAGGGCCTACTGATGGGCAACGACATCGAGCGCATGACGGATGCCGAGCTGGCGAAGGCGGTGGAGACCACCAACGTCTTCGCCAAACTGACGCCGTCGCACAAGGAACGCATCGTCCGTCTGCTCAAGGGTAACGGCCATGTGGTCGGTTTCATGGGCGACGGCATCAACGACGCCCCGGCCCTGCGCAC
Source organism: Pseudomonas sp. GW821-FHT07G06 (assembly GCF_058986625.1). Lineage (NCBI taxonomy): Bacteria > Pseudomonadati > Pseudomonadota > Gammaproteobacteria > Pseudomonadales > Pseudomonadaceae > Pseudomonas > Pseudomonas sp. GW821-FHT07G06. Next base: position 110,402 of record NZ_JBYSVW010000001.1, on the reverse strand, counting down.
GGCCGACATCGGTATTTCCGTGGACAGCGCCGTGGACATCGCGAAGGAGGCGGCCGACATCATCCTGCTGGAAAAGAGCCTGATGGTGCTGGAGGAGGGCGTGCTGGAAGGGCGCCGGACCTTCGCCAACATGCTCAAGTACATCAAGATGACCGCCAGTTCGAACTTCGGCAACGTGTTCTCGGTGCTGGTGGCCAGTGCGTTCATCCCGTTCCTGCCGATGCTGCCGATGCACCTGCTGGTGCAGAACCTGCTCTACGACATTTCGCAGATCGCCATTCCGTTCGATAACGTCGACGACGAGATGCTCAAGCAACCGCAGCGCTGGCAGCCGGCGGATGTCGGGCGCTTCATGCTGTTTTTCGGGCCGATCAGCTCGATCTTCGACATCACCACGTTCGCCTTGATGTGGTACGTGTTCGATGCCAACACCCCGGATCACCAGACCCTGTTCCAGTCCGGCTGGTTCGTGGTCGGGCTGCTGACCCAGACACTGATCGTGCACATGATCCGCACGCCGAAGATCCCGTTCCTGCAAAGCCGCGCGGCCATGCCGTTGCTGGTGATGACCGGGTTGATCATGGCCGTGGGGATTTTCCTGCCGATGGGCCCGCTGGCGCACTACTTCAAGCTGCAGGCGCTGCCGTCGCTGTACTTCGTGTTCCTGCCGGTGATCCTGCTGGCGTACATGGCGCTGACCCAGGCGGTGAAGGGGTTCTACATCCGACGGTTTGGCTGGCAGTAATGCTGCCAGATGTAGGAGCGAGCCTGCTCGCGATGGTCGTTAACGATAACGCGTGTTTACTGGCTAAACGCGGCGCTCTTGAGACCATCGCGAGCAAGCTCGCTCCCACAGTGGATCGTGTATTTTTCAAGGATTTCATCATGCAAGCCATCAGCAACCTCAACCTGACCTCCCTGCTCGACACCCTGGTCAGTCTCAGCGCGGCCTTCATCCTCGGTGGCCTGATCGGTTTCGAGCGCCAGTACCGGCAGCGCACCGCCGGCCTGCGCACCAACGTGCTGGTGGCGGTGGGCGCGGCGATTTTCGTCGACATGGCCAACCGGCTCGCCGGTGCCGAAGGCGCCGTGCGGGTCGTAGCCTACGTGGTTTCCGGTATCGGTTTTCTCGGTGCCGGGGTGATCATGCGCGAGGAGGGCAATGTGCGCGGCCTCAATACGGCCGCCACCCTCTGGACCTCGGCGGCGGTCGGTGCCTGCGCCGGTGCCGACCTGCTGGCCGAGGCTTTGCTCGGCACGCTGTTCGTGCTCGCGGCCAACACCTTGCTGCGGCCGATCGTCAACAACATCAACCGTCAGCCGCTGGATGTGATTTCGGCGGAAGTCACCAACATCGTCTATGTCATCGCCCGGCGTACGCAGCAAAAAACCGTGCTGGCCTTGCTCGAAGCCGAGCTGGAACGCAGCAACTACCCGGCCAGCGATGTCGATGTGCACGCTTTCGGCACGGATGAAATTGAAATCGAAGCCACCCTGGCGACCACCTCGGTCGATGGTGATGAGCTGGATGCGCTGGTGGCACGGATTTCGACCTCGACCCTGGTGGTGCAGGCGTTCTGGAGTCCGAGTACTACGGAGTGAAGACCAAGGTTTCCCCGGCAAGCGTCAGACTAACCGGCAATTCTTTAGGAATATTCCTACATAAACCTAGGGCGGTGTTCCGTAGGCTTTGCGACCTCTTGAAACCGACATCCTTTTGGAGGTCACCTTGCCGGATAAATCCTTGCGCATCCTGATCGCCGATGCGCAGCACTTCAACTGCCTGCGGATCGAGCGGCTGTTCAACCAGCTCGGCTACTTTCGGGTGGCACCGGTGCACAGCCTCGACGAGCTCCTTCCCCTGGTGGAGTACGCTGGCGAGCCTCTGGATCTGGTGCTCGTCAATGGGGCGATGGCCAGCGAAGGGCTGGACCTGCTCAGTTTCCTGGCCGACAACCCGCAGGTTCATCACGGGTTTATCTTCAATGAACAGCAGGCGCGGGTGCCGCCTGTCGCGGGCAAGGTCCAGGTCAGCCAGGCCGCTCTGCCTGACCTGGCGTCGATTACGCAGTTGATGAGCGCCATTGATTGTGGGTTACCGTTCGTCGGAACTGTCATTTCTGTCAGGTAGTTCTTTCCAGCCTTCCATGCAAAAGTCTATGCGCAGCGTTGTGCCCAGCTGCTGCGGTGCCTGGAGGGCATTTTTTTGCCCGATCGTGTTGTTTTGCACGGGAGTTGTCATGAAGTCAGCACTGATTGTGGAAGATCATCCGGTGGTTCGCTCCATGATCAAACTCGTACTCAAGGGCGAAGGATTCAAGCAGATTTACGAGGCCTCCCGTGGCGATGAGGTCCTGTCGTTGATCCGGGAGCATCAACCGGATGTCGTGCTGCTTGATCTGGGTCTTCCCGGTGTGGCGGGGCTTGAGGTGATGGATCGCATCAAGGCCGAAAACACCCGATGTCGTGTGGTGGTGTTCACCTCGCTGGAGGCGCAGTTTTATCAGGACCGCTGCATGCGTGCCGGGGCTGTGGCCTATGTATCCAAGAGCAAGGACCTGGATGACCTGAAGGCGGCGGTGAATTCGGTGATGGCCGGCTACACCTATTTCGCCCAGATCCCTTCGAGTTCCGTGGCGATGGGGGAGTTGCAACGCAGTGAAAAGCAGCTGATCGACAAGCTCTCCAATCGTGAACTGACCATTCTGCAGTACCTGGCCCGGGGTTCGAAAAACCTGGAAATCGCCGAGCTCATGCACCTGAGCTACAAGACCGTCAGTACCTACAAGACCCGACTCACCCTCAAGCTCAACATGAGCTCGTCGGTGCACCTGAGGGATTTCGCCCTGCGCAATCATCTGATCTGAATGAACCTTCTCCGACGGCTGGCGGGTTGGGTGCTGACGGGCCTTCTGCTTTGGGCACCGAGTGTCGGTGCGCAACAGTCGTTGACCTTGTTGGGACGCTCGAGTGCCGAAGGCCTGAGTGCCGGGTTGTCGGACACCGAGTTGCGCTGGCTGCAGCAAAAGGGCCGATTGGTGCTGGCTGTCTCGGCACCGGACTATCCCCCCTTCGAATTCAATACGGCGGGCAAGGTGTTCGAAGGCCTGACAGCCGATTACGCCGGGTTGCTCGAACAGTTGTTGAACGTCGTCGTAGAGGTGCACTGTTATCCGTCGCGAGCCGACGCGGTGCAGGCCATCAAGGAAGGGCGGGCGGACCTGCTGGGAACGGCCAATCGATTTGAAGCCGAAGATCCGCAGTTACAGATGTCCAGTGCGTATGCGGTCGATCAGCCGGTGCTGGTCACGCGTACCGATTTCCCTCCGGTGCTCGACCCGACGCTGGCCGGCAAGCGGTTGGTGATGCTGTATCACTACTTGCCCGAATACAGCGTGCAACAGTTCTACTCCAGGGCGCAGGTCCAGCTGTTTCCCTCGACACTGGCGGCGATGGGGGCCGTGGCTTTCGGCCAGGCCGATGTCTACCTGGGCGATGCGATCAATGCCCACTATCTGATCAGCAAGAACTACCTGAACAACGTGCAACTGACCGACTTCTCGCCCATGGAGTCCGGGCGTTTTGCCTTTGCGATGGCCCGCGACAACGATTCGCTGTTGCACATCGTCAACAAGGCCCTGGCGGCCATCACCACCAATGAGCAAATGAACATCCTGCGTCGTTGGGGGGCAAACGGGGTGTCTATCCCCGGCACCCAGTCATTGCAATTGAGTGTGGCCGAACAGCACTGGCTCGAGCGCCATCCGCGCGTGAGGGTCGCGATCAACGAAAATATCCCGCCGATTTCATTTATCGACAGCGAAGGCAAGTTTCGCGGCATCGGCGTCGATGTGCTGGCGAAAATCAGTGTGCGCACCGGGCTGCAATTTGACATCCGCGGCATGAAGTCGGTGGCCGAGATGATGACCGGCATCAGGAATGGGCAGATCGATGTGCTGGCCGGTATCGGCCTCAGTTCCCAGCGTGAAGATGAACTGCAGTTCACCCGGGCGTTTCTGAGCAGCCCTTCGGTACTGGTGACTCGCGTAGCCGCGGACAGTCCCAGGACGCTGGATGACATGGCGGGTAGGACGCTGGCGTTGACCCAGGGCAACATTGCCGGTGAGTACCTTCGCAAGCATCACCCGCTGATCCAGCTGGTGGACGCGCCACTGTCGACGGACGCCATGGAAATGGTCGCCCAGGGCAAGGCTCACGGCGGCATCAACTCGTTGATCAGCGCCCGTTACCTGATTTCCCGGCAGTATCGCGATCGCCTGCAAGTGACCAGCACTGTGGGCACCGACCCCGCCCGAAGCACCCTGGCGACCAGTCGCGAGGCTAGCGAGCTGCATTCGATCCTGGACAAGGCGCTGCTGAGCATCCCGCCCGAAGAAATCGACGAGCTGACCCAGCCCTGGCGCTACGACTCGATGGTCGAGCAGAGTTACTGGCTGCGACACCGACAGGCGATCGTGCAGGCGTTTGCGCTGGCGGGTGTCTTGCTGTTGCTCGCGTTGGCCGGGATCGTCTGGCAGCGGCGGCAGATTCGTCAGCGCCAGCAATTGCTCGGGCAATTGCAGGATGCCAAGGACGCGGCGGACGACGCCAACCGGGCCAAGACCACGTTCCTGGCCACCATGAGCCATGAGATCCGCACGCCGATGAACGCCTTGATCGGCATGCTCGAACTGGCGCTGAAGCGGGCCGATGAAGGGGTGACCGACCGTGCCGCCATCGAGGTGGCGTCCAACGCCGGGCAGCAGTTGCTGGATTTGATCGGCGACATTCTGGACGTCGCCCGGATCGAATCGGGGCATTTGTCGTTGGCGCCGGAGCGGGTCAATCTACACACGCTGGTGACGTCGGTCTGCCGGGTTTTCGAAGGGCTGGCGATCCAGAAGAATCTGCAATGGCGGGTCGAGCTCGCCGAACACAGTGACCGCGATGTGATGCTCGATCCCGTGCGCTTCAAACAAGTGCTGTCCAATCTGCTGAGCAACGCCATCAAGTTCACCCGTGAAGGCCAGGTGAGCCTGACACTGCGAGCGCGGCCGCAAGCTCCGGCGCATCTCGCCGTCAGCGTACGGATCGAGGACAGCGGCATCGGCATCAGCGCTATCGACCAGCAACGCCTGTTCAGTCCGTTCGTGCAGGCCGATAACAATCAGCAGACTGCCCGGCAAGGGTCCGGCCTGGGCCTGGTGATCAGTCGTACCCTGTGCGAAATGATGGGCGGGCAGTTGCATCTCGACAGTGAGCCCGGGCGCGGCACGCGGGTGGACATCAGCCTGGTGCTGCCCGCCCTGCAAGCGTTGCCCGCGGGGGAGATGCCCCAGGACTCGGCGCAGCTCACGACCCGGGCATTGTCGATCCTGGTGGTCGACGATTACCCGGCCAATCGCCTGCTGCTCTCGCGGCAGCTGAGCTATCTGGGCCACAGAGTGGTGCTGGCGGAGGATGGGGCGCAGGGGCTTGAACAGTGGCGCGGACAGAGTTTCGAACAGAGTTTCGAACTGGTCATTACCGACTGCAGCATGCCGGTGCTCAGCGGTTACGAATTGGCGGGCGCGATACGTGAGCAAGAGCGGGAGCAGGGGCTGTCGCCGACGCTGATCCTGGGCTTTACCGCCAATGCGCAGGCCGAGGAAAAAGCCCGGTGTCAGGCGGCGGGTATGGACGATTGCCTGTTCAAACCCATTCGCCTGGTGGATTTGCAGGCGTGGCTGGCCCAGCGGTTTTCCAGCGCATCCCCGGCGGCAAATGACGATCCAGGCTTGGCCGGGTTCGACTTGAGCGGGCTGGAGCGTTATGCGGATTCGGATCCTGAGCTGATCGATCAACTGCTGCACGATCTGGCGCTGACCAACCGCGAGGACCGCGTGCATTTGCTGGCCTTGCACACCAGCGGCAATCGCCCGGGTTTGCAGACGCTGGCACACCGGATCAAGGGCGGGGCGCTGATGGTGCGAGCGCTTGGCCTGGTTGAGTGTTGCGAACAACTGGAGCGGGCGTGCAATGACGGCCGCGCGGCACTGATCGACGCCGCCGTCGACCAGTTGCAACAAGCCATGGCCCGCCTGGACCAGCGTCTCGAGCAGGACTGAGGCTCAATCCCAGTTCGGGGCGATGCCTTTTGGACTGGTCAACCGGTGGCCGCGATCCAGTGTTGCGATCAAGGCCATGTCGGCCTCGCTCAGGGTCAACCCGCGAGCCTTCAGGTTGCTTTCGAGATTGGCCCGGCGAGTGGACGACGGGATCACCGAGTAACCCGATTGCATGGCCCACGCCAGGGTGACCTGAGCCGGCGTCGCTTGCAGGCGTTCGGCGATCTGCTGGATGAGCGGGTCCTTGAGGACTTCACCGTAAGCCAGGGTCATGTAGGAGGTGATGCCAATGCCCTGGCTCTGCGCGAACGCGACGACCTTGCGGTTTTGCAGGTACGGGTGCAGTTCGATCTGGTTCGTGGCGATGTGCTCGGCGCCGATGGCTGCAATCGCCTGTTTCATCAGGTCGAGAGTGAAGTTGGACACGCCGATCTGCCGGGTCAGGCCCATGCGTTTGGCTTCAAGCAGGGCGCCCATGAACGCTGCGACAGGCACTTGATCGTCCGGCGACGGCCAGTGGATCAGGGTCAGGTCCAGGTAATCGGTCTGCAGTTTGTCCAGGCTTTCCTTCAGGCTGTCGATCAGTCGATCACCGGACAGGTTGGCGACCCAGATCTTGCTGGTGATGAACAGGTCCTCCCGGGCGATGCCGCTGGCGGCGACAGCCTCGCCGACCTCGGCTTCGTTCTCGTAGATTTGTGCGGTATCGATCACCCGGTAACCGAGCGCCAGGGAGGTGCTCACCGAATCGATGACCACCTGGCCTTGCAAGCGAAACGTACCCAGACCGAAGGCGGGAATGGACATTGATGACTCCAGAGGTTGCAGTGGGAATGGGCGGCAGTATCCGCGCCTGCATCCGTGAGAAAAACCGCTGGATTGGCAAAGCAATGTTTACCGCAAATCAAGAATCATCGGCAGGTTGCGGCAATGATGGTGTTTGTCCCGGCCTCATCGCGAGCAGGCTCGCTCCCACATTGGATCTATATGCACTACAAATCCCCTGTGGGAGCGAGCCTGCTCGCGATAGCCATCACTCGGTCTAAAGACTCACCCCCGAGGCTCAAGAATCATGCAAGTGGTGGTCCCCGTCGCATACAACCGCCCATCCACATCATAAATCCGCCCCTCAGCCAGCGCCGTCGAACGCCCCAAGTGCACAATCTTGCCCTCGGCACGCACCGGTCCACTGGCATTGTTCAGCGCGCGGACGTAGCTGATGCGCAGATCCAGCGTGGTGTAACCCTGGCCTTTTTTCAGTTGCGTATGGACTGCGCAACCCATGCATGAATCCAGCAAGGTCGCGGCATAACCGCCGTGGACCGTGCCCAGCGGGTTGTAGTGCCGGGCATCCGGCGTGCCCTGGAAGATGAACAGCCCGGCCGACCATTCGATGGGGATGAAATCCATCAGCGTGCCAATCGGCGGGGAGGGCAATTCGCCGTTGCCGATGCCTTCGAAAAACTCGGCGGGGGACAACGCGCTGACCTCGGCCATGGACAGACTGCCGGGTCCGGCGAGGCGGGCGCGCATGGCCTGTTCCTGGGCGATCCATTGGGCGAGGGTGGCGTCGCGGTTGGGGCTTTGCATGAATAGGTCCTCGGGCGGTAGCGATATTATGGTTGTAATTTAAGATAATATTATGTCTGAAATAAAAACTACGCCAGTCCCATGTGTCGCCTGCCTCAAGCAATATCACTGCGGCTGAATTCCTCCCCGAGAAAATCGATCAACGTGCGCACCGACGGCAGCAACCCCCGACGCGAGGGGAAGATCGCATGGATCACACCGCTCTTCGGTGCCCAGCCCGGCACCAGTTCCACCAGTTGCCCGGCAGCGATTTCATCGCGCACCACCACGCTGGGCAGGTGCACGATGCCGATCCCGGCGACCGCCGCATGGCGCAAGGCCAACAAGTCATCGGTGACCATGCGCGGGGCATGCCGGATCATCGCCGTGCTGCCATCGGCGCCGAACAGTTCCCACTGATATTCGCGCTGCGCCGCGCCCCAGTGCAGGCTCGGCAGGCCGCTGAGGTCGGCCGGGGAGGCCGGTGTCGACAGGCGCGATAAAAAGGCCGGGCTGCCGACCACGCTCTGGGTGCTGTTGCCCAGCACCTTCATCACCATGTCGGTGTTTTCCAGGGGTGGAAAGCGTACCCGCAGGGCAATGTCGAAGCCTTCGTGAATCAGGTCGACCCGGCGGTTGGTGCTCTCGATGAACACTTCCACCAACGGGTACTTGAGCATGTAGCGGGTCAGCATCGGCCCGACCCAGGTGTTGAGCAGCGCCGTCGGGCAACTGATACGCACCATGCCCTGAGGCTCGGAGCGGTTGCGCTCGATCAGTTCGGCAGCGCTTTCCGCCTCCACCCGCATGGCCAGGCAGCGCTGGTAATAGGCCTGGCCGATTTCCGTCAATGAGCAATGCCGGCTGGTGCGGTGCAGCAGGCGCACGCCGAGGCGTTCTTCAAGCTCGGCAATGCGTCGGCTGAGCTTCGACTTGGGCATGTCCAGTGCCCGGCCGGCCGCAGCGAAACCGTGATGCTCCACCACCTGGGTGAAGTAGTAGAGGGTGTTGAGGTCTTCCACCATCGTTCTCCAAATAGAACGCTAAAGCTGATTTTTGCAGTCTAGCGCAGCAAAGGTCACGGTTTTAAGCTTTGTCCATGGCTTCACCCCCCTCATCAGGAGACACCATGAAAAACATCATCGGTATCTACACCAGTCCACGGACCCATTGGGTTGGCGACGGTTTTCCGGTTCGCACGCTGTTTTCCTACGACAACCTGGGCAAACACATCAGTCCGTTCCTGTTGCTCGATCACGCCGGCCCCGCTGAATTCACCCCGACCACCGAACGACGTGGCGTTGGTCAGCATCCTCATCGTGGCTTTGAAACCGTGACTATCGTTTACAAGGGCGAACTGGAGCACCGGGATTCCACCGGCAGCGGCGGCAAGATCGGCCCCGGCGATGTGCAATGGATGACCGCGGCCTCGGGGATCCTGCACGAAGAGTTTCACTCAGACGGTTTCGCCAAAAGCGGCGGCACCCTGGAGATGGTGCAACTGTGGGTCAACCTGCCGGCCAGGGACAAAATGGCCGACCCCGGCTACCAGACGATTCTCGATGCTGACATCCCGAGCATCGCCTTGAAGGACAACGCCGGCAGCCTGCGCCTGATCGCCGGTGAATTCGACGGCCACAAGGGCCCGGCACGCACCTTTACCCCGGTCGACCTGTGGGACATTCGTTTGAATGCCGGCAAGTCGCTCACCCTGGACCTGCATGAAGGGCGCAACACCGCACTGGTGGTCTTGCGTGGCACGGTTCAGGTCAATGGCCTGGAACCGGTGCGCCAGGGGCAACTGGCCCTGTTCGATCGCAAGGGCGATCAGTTGACCCTCGAAGCCAGCGAAGACTCGGTGGTGCTGTTGCTCAGCGGCGAGCCGATCGACGAGCCGATCGTCGGTCACGGGCCGTTCGTGATGAACACCGAGCAAGAAATCCACCAGGCCTTCGCCGACTTCCAGTCCGGACGCTTTGGCCGGATGCACGCTTAATTCGCAGCGCTTTAACACCCGACTCTACACAGGATGAGTAGGCCGGTTTTCAGGCCAGGGATGGCTGTTGCCCAAAAGAAAGAGGAAACGCACATGAGTACTGTCTACGCGGCCAACTTCAACGGCCAGAAACCGACCATCGATCCCAATGACAGCGCGATGCTGTTGATCGATCACCAGAGCGGACTGTTCCAGATCGTCAAGGACATGGACGTGCCGCAACTGCGCGCCAACGCCATTGCCCTGGCCAAGGCTGCAACCTTGCTGAAGATGCCGGTGATTACCACTGCCTCGGTTCCGCAAGGACCGAACGGGCCGTTGATCCCGGAAATCCACGAGGCCGCCCCCCATGCGCAGTACGTGGCGCGCAAAGGCGAAATCAATGCCTGGGACAACCCGGAGTTTCACGCGGCGGTCAAAGCCACCGGCAAGAAAACCCTGGTGATCGCCGGCACCCTGACCAGCGTGTGCCTGGCGTTCCCGTCCATCGCCGCCGTGCATGAAGGCTACAAGGTGTTTGCGGTGGTCGACGCCTCCGGCAACCACTCGAAACTGGCCACCGACCTGACCGTTGCCCGCCTGGCCCAGGCCGGGGTGGTGCCGATCGACATCATGGCGACGCTCTCCGAGCTGCAAGGCTCGTGGAACCGCCCCGATGCCGAACAGTGGGCCGCTGTCTACGCCCAGGCCATGCCGCATTATCAACTGCTGATCGAGAGCTACCTCAAGGCCCAGCAAGTGGCGAACGAACACGAGGTGCTGGATTCCCAGCGCTAACCGAATCGGCATCGATAACCTGCGAGGATTACTGCAATGACTACTTCCTACAAGCGTCTGGACAAGGACAACGCCGCCGTTCTGCTGGTGGATCATCAGACCGGCCTGTTGTCACTGGTCCGCGACATCGATCCTGATCGCTTCAAGAACAATGTGCTGGCCCTGGCCGACCTGGCCAAGTACTTCAAGCTGCCGACCATCCTTACCACCAGTTTCGAAACCGGCCCCAACGGCCCGCTGGTGCCCGAACTCAAGGCGCAGTTCCCCGACGCGCCGTACATCGCTCGCCCTGGCCAGATCAACGCCTGGGACAACGAAGACTTCGTCAAGGCGATCAAGGCCACCGGCAAGAAGCAACTGATCATCGCCGGCGTAGTGACCGAAGTCTGCGTGGCGTTTCCGGCACTGTCGGCGCTGGCCGAAGGCTTTGATGTGTTCGTGGTCACTGACGCGTCCGGCACCTTCAACGAATTGACCCGCGAATCGGCATGGAGCCGCATGACCGCCCAGGGCGCGCAATTGATGACCTGGTTCGGCCTGGCTTGTGAACTGCACCGCGACTGGCGCAACGATGTCGAAGGGTTGGGCACGCTGTTCTCCAACCATATTCCGGACTACCGCAACCTGATGACCAGCTACAGCACGCTGACCAACAGCAAATAACTTCGGCATCACACATCCCCCCTGTGGGAGCGAGCCTGCTCGCGATGACGGTAGACCAGACACTGTTGCAGTGACGGTCAGTCCGCCTTCGCGAGCAGGCTCGCTCCCACATTGGTTTTGTGGTGTTTTTGGGAGGGTGTTCATCCCGCCAAATCAATTGCTCCTACACTAGTGCCAATCCACGCTATCTTCGCGTCATTGGCCCTGGCTGGAGTTGCTTGATGCTGTCATTGCTCACTGAACACCCATTGATCTGCGCCATGGCGCTGATCCTGATCGATCTCGGGTTGTGGTACTTGCTCAGCGCCGCTGGCAGTGCCTGGCGGCTGTTGGTGCGGGTGGTGATTTTCTCGTTGTTCAGCCTCCTGTTGTTCAACGAAGGCCTGAACCCGATGGAGCCGCCACCCTGGGCCGATAACGTGCCGCTGCACCTGGCCGCCACCGGCTTGCAGATCGGCTGGTGGTTGTTCGGCGCGCGGACCCTGACCGTACTGATCGGCGCGGTGATGATGCAACGGGTCGGGCATACCGGGCGCTTGCTCCAGGATTTGCTCGGTGCTGTGATTTTCCTGATCGCGGTGATTGCGGCCCTGGCCTATGTGCTGGACCTGCCGGTCAAGGGCGTGCTGGCCACCTCCGGCGCGTTGGCGATCATCGTCGGTCTGGCCTTGCAAAGCACCCTCAGCGACGTGTTCTCCGGGATCGTCCTCAACACCACCAAGCCCTATCAACTCGATGACTACATCTCCATCGACGGCATGGAGGGCAAGGTGACCGACATCGACTGGCGCGCCACCCGCCTGCAGACCTCCCAGGGTTGCATGGCGGTGATTCCCAACTCGTTGGCGGCCAAGGCCAAGATCATCAATTTCAGCAGGCCGAACGACATGTTCGGTATTTCCGTATCCCTGGAAGTGAGCCCCCACGCGAGGCCGAACACGGTGATCGACGCGTTGGAGCGGGCCATGCAAGGTTGCCGTGCGCTGCTGGATACACCGTCGCCCAGCGTTGGTCTCAAAAGTGCCAGCAACACTGGCGCGGTCTACGAAATCAACGGTTTTGTCGCGTCGATGGACGAGAAGCGTTCAGTGCGCAACCAGCTGTACGACCTGGCCTACCGGCACTTGCAGGCCTCCGGGGTCAATTTGTTGTCGAGCGTGGAACCCAGCCCGCCGATCAACTCGACACGCAAACGGGCCTTGCTGGACAGCTCGCCGATTTTCTCCACCCTGCGTCAGGAAGAGAAAGACACGTTCAGCCAGAACATGACCCTGCAAACCTTTCGCGCCGGGGAGGTGATCCTGGAAGCGGAGGAGGTCAGCGATCACTTGTTCATTATCGAATCCGGCGTGATCTCGGTGACCTTGATGCGTCACGGAACACCCTACGAATCCGGACGCATGGGGCCGGGGGAGGTGATCGGCGAGGCGGGTATTCTCACCGACAGCGCGCTGCCTGCGCAGTTTACCGCCAAGACATTCTGCGGCCTGTACCGCATCGAAAAGTCCTACCTCAAACCGTGCCTGGATGCCCGTCACGACATCAACGATGCAATGAAAGCCTTGCTCGATTACCGGCTGCAAAAAGCCAAAATCCTCACTCAGGAGTTGCCGGTGGCGGTGGAGAAAAAGGGCTTTCTGCGCTGGTTGCGCAATCGGGTTTGAGCTCGGTGGTGAATGGCCGCTGCGCGGATCGCGAGCAAGCTCGCTCCCACATTTGAGTGCATTTCCCTGTGGGAGCGAGCTTGCTCGCGATGACGGCAGTGAATTCACCAAAAGTGAAGAGTGAAACCCATCACACCCGCGCCAATGGCCTCCTCGACTTCTGGAATATTGGCTATTTGTGTAAACCGGTCGAGGGACTAACGTAGCGACACACCCACTTGCCCTGGAGCACGTCATGCAACCCCGTATCGATTTCTACACTGCCAGCCCCGACGCCCTCAAGGCGATGATCGCCCTGGAAACAGCAGTGTCGAAGCTGCCGCTGGAAAAAAACCTGATTGAACTGGTCAAACTGCGCGCTTCGCAGATCAACGGCTGTGCCTTCTGCATCGACATGCACACCACCGATGCGATCAAGGGTGGCGAAACCCCGCGTCGTCTGTTCGCCGTGACGGCCTGGCGCGAGGCGCCGTTTTTCACCGATCGTGAACGCGCTGCGCTGCTGTGGACCGAATCCCTGACCCAGCTCAGCCTGACCCACGCCCCGGACGAAGACTACGAAGTGGCCAGCGCACAGTTCACGCCCAAGGAAATGGTCGACCTGACCGTTGCGATCTCCACCATCAACAGCTGGAACCGCCTGGCGGTCGGCTTCCGTAAAACGCCTCAGGCCTGATGTTGAGCAAACCGCCGATGCCTCAATGGGCATCGGCACTCGGCGCGGCCGGTGGTTGCACCTTGCGCATCAGGGGCACCATCGCCGTGGCGATGACGAAGCACACCCCGATCATCAGAAACGCGTCGCCATAGGTTTGTGTCTGGGCTTCGCGGTAGGTCAGCAACCATAGCTGATGCAGGCTGGCGGTGACCCCGGCGTCACCGCTCTGGCCGAGGGCGGCGAAATTGCTGCCGACCTGGGACAGCCATTGGTTGAGCGCCTCGTTGGTGCTGTTGAGGTTCTCCGCCAGGCGGGTGAAATGCAGGTTGGTGCGGTCGTTGAGAATGGTCGCACAGGCGGCGATACCGATAGCCCCGCCCAGGTTGCGCATCAGGTTGAACAGCCCCGAGGCATGTTTGAGCCGCGCCGGTGCCAGGCCGCCGAGGGTCAGCGTCACCGCGGGCGGCACCGCCAGTTGCTGGGCAATCCCGCGCAAGGCTTGCGGCAACATCAACTCCCTGGCTCCCCAGTCATGGGTGATCGGGCTGAAATCCCACATCGATAACGCGAACAGCCCGAGGCCGGTCATCATGATCCAGCGCAGGTCGACGCGGTTGGCAAGAAAGGCGTACAGCGGAATCGCCATGATCTGGAACACCCCGGTGGAGAAAACCGCCAGACCAATGTCCAGCGCTCCGTAGCCACGCACCCGGCCGAGAAACAGCGGCGTCAGGTAAATGGTGGCGAACAGGCCGATGCCGGTGACGAACGAGAAGAAGCAGCCCAGGGCAAAATTGCGATCCTTCAGGGCGCGCAGGTCGACAATCGGATTGGCCACATGCAGGGTCCGGCCGATGAACGCCAGCCCGGCCAGGCCGCTGATCCACGCGGTGGTCAGGATCGTGCGGTCGCTGAACCAGTTCCAGCGCGGGCCTTCTTCGAGGGTGTATTCCAGGCAGCCGAGGAACAGTGCCAGAAACACCATGCTCAAGTAATCCGCGCCTTTGAGCAGCGACAGTTCCGGCTGGTCGATTTTCACCAGCATCGGCACGGCCACGGCGACAAAGATGCCGGGGACCAGGTTGATGTAGAACAGCCAGTGCCAGGACGAGATGTCGGTGATCCAGCCACCGATCACCGGCCCCAGTGTCGGTGCCAGGGACGCCACTGCGCCTATGGTCGCGGCGGCGATCACCCGTTGCTTGCCGGTGAAGAACACGAAGGCCGTGGTGAACACCATCGGGATCATCGAACCGCCGAGAAAGCCTTGCAGGGCGCGGAAGGCGATCATGCTCTGAATGTTCCAGGCCACGCCGCACAGCAGGCTGGTCAGGGTAAAGCCGACCGCCGATGCGCAGAACAGCCAGCGTGTGGAAAACACCCGGGACAACCAGCCCGACAGCGGAATCACGATGATCTCGGCGATCAGGTAACTGGTTTGCACCCACGCGGTTTCGTCGGTGCCGGCGGAGAGCCCGCCGCCGATGTCACGCAACGAGGCCGAGACAATCTGGATATCCAGCAGCGCAATGAACATGCCGATGCACATGCTGGCAAAGGCGAAGACCTTGGTGGCCGTCGCCATGGTCGCGGCATTGAACGGTTGTGCCGGGGCGGCGAGGGCGCGGCTCATGGCGCGCTGGCCACGGCGGGCGCATCAGGCGCCTTGCGTGTGTCCACTTCAGCGGTCACCGACAACCCCGGACGCAGGTGGCCGAGCACACTGTCGGCCGGGTCGAGGTGAATCCGCACCGGCACCCGCTGCACGATCTTGGTGAAGTTGCCGGTGGCGTTTTCCGGTGGCAATACGCTGAATTGCGAACCGCTGGCAGGAGCGAGGCTGTCCAGGTGACCGTGGAACTCCTGCCCCGACAGCACGTCGGCCCGGATCACCACCCGTTGCCCCGGCACCATGTGCGCCAGTTGGTCTTCCTTGAAGTTGGCGTCGACCCACAGGCCGCTGGCCGGCACCACCGAGAGCAATTGCGAGCCGGCCTGGGCATAGGCGCCGACCCGTGCCCGACGGTTGCCGATCACGCCGTCGACCGGTGCCTTCAGTTCGGTGTAGCCGACATTCAATTGCGCCAGGTCGCGCTCGGCCCTGGCCTGGATCAAGGCGGCCCTGGCCTGTTGTTTCTGGGTGTCGATCACATTCAACTGGCGCTGCGCGGCCAGCAATTCCGCCTGGGCGCGGTTGCTTTGCGCCTGGGCGGTCTTGAACGTGGCGTTGGCCCGCTGGGCGCTTTCCACCGAGACGGCGTTGGTGGACACCAGTTTTTTGTAGCGGGCATCGTCATCCCGCGAACGGGTGGCTTCAGCACCGGCGGCGTCGATGCCGGCGCGGGCCTGGCCGATGACGGCCTGTTGCAGTTGTTCGGTGGCGTCGAGGTTGGCCAGCAAGGCTTCCTGGGCGGCCACTGCGCCTTCGGCCTTGGCCAGGTTGGCGCGGTAGTCGCGCGAATCGAGACGGATCAGCACATCGCCGGCCTTGACCTTCTGGTTGTCGGTCACCAGCACTTCGTCGATGTAACCCGCCACCTTTGGCCCGATCACCGTTACGTCACCGCCGATGTAGGCATCGTCGGTTTCTTCGATGAAACGCCCGGCCGTCCACCAATGCGCGCCATACACCCCGGCCAACACCAACGCTGCAATCCCCATTGTTGGCAGAAGCAGGCGCTTGAGCAGGGGGCGTTTTGCCGGTTGCACCGGGGCGTCCAGGTCGGGTTCTACGGTGGACATGCTGGTCATGGAGGGATACCTGTCGGGCGGCGTTTAATTATGATGCCTGTAATATGACGTATGTAATATTTTGTGGCAAATGGTTTTTTCTGCCGGTCGTCAGGTGCTTTGTTCAGAGAGAAGGAGATTCTGCATGCGCTAGAGAACCACTGTGGGAGCGAGCTTGCTCGCGATAGCGGTAGTCCAGTCAACAATGATGGTGCCTGACATGCCGCCATCGCGAGCAAGCTCGCTCCCACAGGGGATCGCGACTGATTTACTGGAATGAAAAAGGCCGGTGATCTGCGCGATCACCGGCCTTTTTTTGCGGCTATTGCTTAGACGCGTTCAAAAATCGCCGCAATGCCCTGGCCGCCGCCGATGCACATGGTCACCAGCGCGTAACGGCCGCCGGTGCGGTGCAGTTCGTGGATGGCCTTGGTGGCGATGATTGCGCCGGTCGCGCCCACCGGGTGGCCCAGGGCGATGCCCGAACCGTTCGGGTTGACCTTGGCCGGGTCGAGGTCCAGTTCCTGGCTGACGGCGCAGGCCTGGGCGGCGAAGGCGATGTTGGCTTCGATCACGTCGAGGTCGGCGACGGTCAGGCCGGCGCGCTTGAGCGCCAGGCGGGTGGCCGGGATCGGGCCCAGGCCCATGAATTCCGGTTCGACGCCGGCGTGGGCGTAGCTGACCAGGCGGGCCAGTGGCTTCAGGTTATTGGCCTGGACCGCGTTGCCGCTGGCCATGACCAGCGCGGCGGCGCCGTCGTTGAGGCCCGAAGCGTTGCCGGCGGTGACCGAGCCGTCCTTCTTGAACGCCGGCTTCATGGCTGCCAGCTGTTCCAGGGACGTGGCGCGCGGGTGTTCGTCGACGCTGAACAGTTTGACGCCTTTGCGATCCTGAATTTCCACGGTCGCGATCTGCTCGCTGAAGTAGCCGTTGGCAATCGCGTGGGCCGCGCGATTCTGGTCTTCCAGGGCCAGGGCGTCCTGCATTTCGCGGGTGATGCCGTTGCGCGCGGCGACGTTTTCGGCGGTGATGCCCATGTGGATGCCATGGAAGGGGTCATGCAGGATGCCGAGCATGTAGTCGATGACCTGGGCGTTGCCCATGCGCGAACCCCAACGGGCGGACGGCATCAGGTACGGGCCACGGCTCATGGATTCGGCACCGGCACCGACGACGATGTCGGCATCGCCGAGCATCAGGGTCTGGGCGGCGTTGATGATCGCTTGCAGGCCGGAACCGCAGAGGCGGTTGACGTTGTAGGCCGGGGTTTCCTTCGGGATGCCGGCGTTCATCGCGGCGACGCGGGAGATGTAGGCGTCGCGGGTTTCGGTCGGGATCACGTTGCCCATCACCAGATGGCCAACGAGCGCCGGGTCCACGGCGGCTCGTTCCAGGGCGGCTTTCACGGCCGTGGTCGCGAGGTCGGCCAGGGGCACGTCCTTGAGCGAACCGCCGAACGTACCGATGGCGGTACGGGCGGCGCTGACGACGTAGATTTCTGGAGTGTTCATGGATGGTTTCCTTTCGGTGGATTCTTGTCTGTACTGCGATTGAGCAGGGCGTTCAAGGCGTTTTTCGCCTCGTCGGTATTCAGGCGCTGGATGAACAGCGTGTTTTCTTCGCGCAGGGTGGCTTCCAGTTCCGGCAACGTCGCCTGTTTCATCAACTGCCGGGACTGGCGCAAGGCCTCCTGGGGCAGGGCCAAAAAGCGCTGGGCGATTTTTCTGGCCGCTGCCAGGCATTGCTCGCCATCATCGAAGGCTTCGTTGGCGATGCCCCAGTTCACCGCGTCGTTGCCGTCCAGGCCGTTGCCCAGCAGGAGCAGGCTCGCGGCACGGGCGTGGCCGAGTAGGCGTGGCAGCAACAGGCTGGCAGCGAATTCCGGGCACAGGCCGATGTTGACGAACGGCATGCGCAGCTTGGCGTTGCGGGTGACCAGCACCTGATCGCAATGCAGCAGCAACGTAGTACCAATGCCGATGGCCGCCCCGCAGACTGCCGCGATCAGCGGCTTTTGCAGGTGCGTGACGACTTTCATCAGGCGAAACGCCGGGGCGTCCAGATGCGTCGGCGGATGCTGGAGGAAATCCACCAGGTCATTGCCACTGGTGAAGCACACCGGGCCGCCGGTGAGGATGATCACGCCGGTCTGCGGGTCTTCGTCGGCGGCCAGCAACAGCTCGGCCAGTTGCGTGTACATGGCGTTGTTCAGCGCGTTGAGCTTGTCCGGGCGGTCGATGGTCAGCGTCAACACGCCGTCGCGTTGCTCGTGTTTGATCAAATCTGTCATCGCAGGCTCCGCAGGGTCGGTTCAGGCTGCCACTTTAAGCGCCGGACAAATCCCGATCTATGGCAAAACGGGTCAACTGCGCTGCCGCTTTTTGCCATGCCGGTGTGCCAAAAACGACACACACCCATTCGGGGTATGGTTCCGCCCGGCCAATCGACCAATAGTGGAGGCATCCGCTCATCCAGAGCCGAACTCGCTATAAGGTGCATTTGCTATGGGCAAGACACTGCTTAAGGTGATTTCCAGTCTGTTTGTTGTACCGCTGACCTTTCATGCCTACGCCGCACAAGTGGACGAGAGCAATACGCTGCGGCTCTATAACTGGGCGGATTACATCGGTGAAAAAACCATCGCCGACTTCGAAAAGGCCACCGGTATCAAGGTGGTCTACGACACCTTCGACTCTTATGAAACGGTGCAGGCCAAGTTGCTCACCGGCCATTCCGGCTATGACCTGATCGTGTTGAACGCCTCGCTCGCGCCCCCCCTGATCAAGGCCAAGGTGTTCCAGCCGCTGGACAAAAAACAGCTGCCGGGCTGGAGCAACCTCGACCCGCAAATCCTTGAGGATCTGCAGGGCTATGACCCCGGCACCCAGTACTCGGCGCCCTACACCTGGGGCAGCAACGGCGTGACCTACAACGTCGACAAGATCAAGGAGCGCATGCCGGACGCGCCGATCGGTTCGCTGGCGATGATCTTCGATCCGAAGATCGTCTCGCGCTTCGCCGACTGTGGCGTGACCCTGCTCGATGCGCCGACCGAAGTCATCCCCATGGCCTTGACGTACCTGGGACGCGACCCCAGGAGCGCCGCGCCGGAGGATTTGAAGGCCGCCCAGGACTTGCTGTTGTCGGTGCGGCCCTACATCCGCAAATTCGACTCGGTCAATTACCTGACCAGCCTGCCCAACGGCGATGTGTGCATGGCCATGACCTGGTCCGGCGACTACGCCACGGCCATGGCCCGCGCCGCAGAAGCCAAGAAGCAGATCAACCTGGCGTACTTCATCCCCAAGGAAGGCTCGCTGATCTGGTTCGACAACCTGTACATCCCGGCCGATGCGACGCACGTCGCCAATGCGCACAAATTCCTGGAATACCTGATGCAGCCGCAGGTGATGGCGGATGTGAGTGACTACATCAATTACGCCAACAGTAACGCGGCGGCCACGCCCCTGTTGAACGCCGAAGTGCGCGACAACCCGGCGATCTACCCCGATGCACAGACCCGCAAGCGCCTGTTCCCGCAGAAGACCCAGGACGCCAAGGACATGCGGGCGATTACCCGGGTCTGGAGCACCGTGAAAAGCGGCATCTGATTTGTTCGATCGTGAGTCATTTCGGTTAGAGGTTCATTTATGGCGACGCCAACACGCAGCGTTTTTTCCCCAGCGGACGAGTCCCGGCTGGTCAAGGCCGACAAGGCCCATCACATGCACGGCTACCACATGTTCGACGAACACGCCGAACAAGGCTCGTTGAACATCGTTGCCGGCGATGGTGCCTACATCTACGACACCCAGGGCAACCGCTTTCTCGATGCGGTGGGCGGCATGTGGTGCACCAACATCGGCCTGGGCCGCGAGGAAATGGCCGAGGCCATCGCCGATCAGGTGCGCCAGCTGGCCTATTCGAACCCGTTTTCCGACATGTCGAACAACGTCGCCATCCAGCTGTGCGAAAAACTCGCCAGCCTGGCCCCCGGCGACCTCGACCATGTGTTCCTGACCACCGGCGGCTCCACCGCCGTGGACACCGCTTACCGGCTGATCCAGTACTACCAGAACTGCCGTGGCAAACCGGAAAAGAAACACGTCATCGCCCGGTTCAACGCCTATCACGGCTCCACCACCCTGACCATGTCGATCGGCAACAAGGCCGCCGACCGGGTGCCGGAATTCGATTACGCCAACCCGCTGATCCACCACGTCTCCAACCCCAACCCGTACCGCGCGCCGGACGGCATGGACGAGGCGCAGTTCCTCGAGTTCCTGGTCAAGGAGTTCGAAGACAAGATCCTGTCGATTGGCGCGGACAAGGTCGCCGCTTTCTTTGCCGAACCGATCATGGGCTCGGGCGGGGTGATCATTCCGCCCCGGGGGTATCTCAAACGCATGTGGGACGTCTGCCAGCGCTACGACATCCTGTTCGTTGCCGACGAAGTGGTGACCTCGTTCGGGCGCCTCGGCAAGTTCTTTGCCTCCTACGATGTGTTCGACGTGCAGCCCGACATCATCACCACCGCCAAGGGCCTGACCTCGGCTTACCTGCCGCTGGGCGCGTGCATCTTTTCCGAGCGTATGTGGAAAGTCATCGCCGAGCCGGGCAAGGGCCGCTGCTTCACCCACGGCTTCACCTACAGCGGCCACCCGGTGTGCTGCACGGCGGCGCTGAAGAACATCGAAATCATCGAGCGGGAAAACCTGCTGGCCCATGTCGACACGGTGGGCGCTTATCTGGAAGAGCGCCTGGCAACCCTGCGCGACTTGCCGCTGGTGGGGGATGTGCGCTGCCAGAAACTCATGGCCTGCGTGGAGTTCGTGGCGGACAAACGCACCAAGGCGCTGTTCCCCGACGAGATCAACATTGGCGAGAAGATCCACGTGCGGGCGCAGGCCCGGGGTTTGCTGGTGCGGCCGATCATGCACCTCAACGTGATGTCGCCGCCGCTGATCCTGACGTTTGCCCAGGTCGATGAGATCGTCGAGACCTTGCGCGATTGCATTGTCGAAGTGGCCGCTGAGCTTCAGGCCAGCGGTCAGTATGGCGGCCAATGAACTCGCTAAACAGGCTTTTACCAAGGGCCTGCGCACCCGCTAGACTGCGGGGCATGAGCAAACCAGACGATGATACGCTGATCGCGATGCCCTTCGGGGCGTTGCACAAATGGCATGGGGGAATGCGCGAGGCATTCGCCCATGTCGATGAGCCTGACGCCCTGCAGTACCTGGCGTCAGCGTTGGCGCAGCTGGTGTCCGTGGAGTCGATGATGATCAGCCTGGAGCGCAAGGACCGCGCACCACAGCTGCTGCATCAGCGCGGGATTGCCCAGGAGTATCAGGTCTCGATTCTTGAGCGCTATTTTTCCGGGGGCTATTTGCTCGACCCGTTCTGCCTTGCGGTGGAGCAGGGGTTGGCGCAAGGCTTCTATCACCTGGAGGAAATCGCCCCGGACAACTTCTTCGACAGTGACTACTACAAATCCTATTACCTCAAGGCGGGCTGTTCGGAAGACAGCTACTACATCGTCGATACCGGCAATGACACGAAGATCTCCGTCAGCCTCTATCAGGGTTTCGGCGGTGAATGCCTGAGCGATGAACAGTTGAACCTGCTGCGCGCCGTCGAACCGCTGGTGCGTGAATTCATCAGCGAATTCAGCCAGCGTGGACTGCTGCGCAGTGCCGGGATCGAGCGTGATGACGAGCAAGGCCTGCACGACGATCTCAAGCATCGCGTGCAGGCGGCGTTCGAGAACTTCGGTTGTGAATTGCTCACCGAGCGCGAGCGGGAAGTGGCGCACATGGTGCTGCGCGGGCATTCGGTGAAGTCCACGGCCAGCCAGATGAACATCTCGCCGGAAACCGTGCGCATGCACCGCAAGAACCTGTACCTGAAGCTGGAGGTGGGTTCGCAGTCGGAATTGTTTGCGCTGTTTATCGAGTGGTTGCGCAAGCACTGACTTTTCAGGTTTCCCAATAACCTGTGGGAGCGAGCTTGCTCGCGATGAGGCCGGTACAGCCAACATCAATGTCGCCAGTCAGGACGCCATCGCGAGCAAGCTCGCTCCCACAGTGGTTCGAGGTTGGCTTACAAATTAATGGGCATCCCTGAAACCCTTTGGGAGCTGCCGCAGGCTGCGATCTTTTGATCTTCTACTCAGACGGATCGACTCGATCCAACGCCCGATTGACCGCCAACTCCCCCAACATGATGACTTGCGCAATACCCAACAGCGTATTGCGATTCGATCCCTCCGTTCGATCCGCCAGATCCATGGTCATGACATTGGCTGAAGCCAGCGATTCGCACGCATGGGTCAGGAGGCTTTCGGTATCGAGTTCAGGGTTAACGAAAAACATCGTGCACAGTTTGCGTGGAGTGGTCTGTATGTCGGCGAATGAGGGGGTGCGCTCGGAAGGTGTTTCCGAATAGTTGTTCGGCGGATTCGGTGTGGGTTTGATCATAAATGCTTCCCTTTAATAGTAGGGCCGCACCATTTCGCGACTAAACGTAGGGGTGGCGGCTGTGCGCAAGTTAGTCGACCGGCAAGGAAAGCAAAAACCGGCGCGTCCGAAGACGCCAAGCGCACAGCCACCATCGAGCGCAGGCTGATACCTGACTGATGATACTCATGCGACCGCTTAACCTTGCCCGGGCGACTAAACCCGATCACTGACAATCAGTGACACGAATCAAGTTACCGAGCGGCCCCAAGGCGCACAAGCCGGCGGATTCTGGGGTATGTGTAGGCAACGACGCAAGGCGCTGTGGCTTTCGGGAAGTAACCTCGCGGCCTTTTAAACAAGCAGTAACTTGCCCATAAAAGCGCCGTGAATAAAGGCCCGCAAACCCCTCGCCACCTGGCATTGGCCGCAGCCGCAGTCATGCCCAAATTGATCTCATCAAGCCGGTGGTACGTCAGTGAGACACGCATCAAAAGTCAAAAGATCGCAGCCTGCGGCAGCTCCTACAGGGGGGGGCGTACACCCGGATGTACCCGATCCCTGTAGGAGCTGCCGAAGGCTGCGATCTTTTGCGCTTGACCCTTACTCTTCGCGCTTGACCACCAGCGTCAAAATGTCATAACTCGCCACCAGCTCACCCAACTGGTTGGTGACCTCCACATCCCACGCCACCACCCCTTGCGGTATCCCCTGCGGGCTTTTCTTGCCCTGGTCGATCTTGCGTTTGCAGGTCAGGCGCGCCTGGATGGTGTCGCCGATGCCTACCGGGTTGATGAAGCGCAGGGTGTCCAGGCCGTAGTTGGCCAGCACCGGGCCGACGCCGGGGGAGACGAACAACCCGGCCGCCGCCGACAGTACGAAATAACCGTGGGCAATACGCTTGCCGAATTGCGATTCCTTGGCCGCGATGTCGTCGAAGTGCATGTAGAAGTGGTCGCCCGACAGGCAGCCGAAGTTCACCAGGTCCGCTTCGGTGACGGTGCGGCGGTGGGTCAGCAGCGACTCGCCGATCTGCAGGTCCTGGAAATGGCGACGGAACGGATGCACGTCGGTTTCGATGACCTTGGCGCCGCGTACGTATTCGCCGGTGACCGCCGCCAGCATGGTCGGCGAACCTTGCACCGCCGCGCGTTGCAGGTAGTGTTTCACCGCGCGCAGGCCGCCGAGTTCTTCACCGCCGCCGGCACGGCCCGGGCCGCCGTGCTTGAGTTGTGGCAGTGGCGAGCCGTGACCGGTGGATTCGCCGGCGCAGTGGCGATCCAGCACCAGCAGGCGCCCGTGTAAGGCTGCCGCCACCGGAATCGCCTTGGCAGCGATCTGCGGATCCTTGGTCACCAGACTGGCCACCAGGCTGCCTTTGCCGCGCGCGGCCAGGGCCAGGGCTTCGTCGAGATCGTCGTAGGCCATCAGGGTGCTGACCGGGCCGAACGCTTCGATGTCATGGGCACCGCCCTCGGCATGCGGGTCACGGGCCTGCAACAGGGTCGGGGCGAAGAACGCGCCTTTGTCGACATGTTCACCACGCGGTTCGAAACCGTCGCGGGCGCCGAACAGCATGTCGCTGCTCTGCAACAGGGCTTCCAGGCGCTCGGCCACGTCTTTCTGCTGATCGTGGGAAGCCAGTGCGCCCATGCGCACGCCTTCCACCGACGGGTCACCGACCACCACTTTGGCCAGACGATCACGCAGGCGCGTGGCGACTGCGTCCATGTGTTTGGCCGGCACGATGGCGCGGCGGATGGCGGTGCATTTCTGCCCGGCCTTGGTGGTCATTTCCCGGGCGACTTCCTTGATGAACAGCTCGAACTCTTCGTCGTCCGGGGTCACGTCCGGGGCGAGGATCGCGCAGTTCAGCGAGTCGGCTTCGGCGGTGAACGGCACCGAGTTGCGGATCAGGTTCGGATTGACCCGCAGCTTGGCCGCGGTGTCGGCGGAACCGGTGAAGGTCACCACGTCCTGGCCCTGCAGGCGGTCGAGCAGGTCGCCGGTGCCGCCGATGATCAGTTGCAGGCTGCCCGCCGGGAGCAGGCCGGATTCATCCATCAGGCGCACCACGGCTTCGGTCAGGTAGCTGGTGGCGCTGGCCGGTTTGACGATGCACGGCATGCCGGCGAGGAAGCTCGGCGCGAACTTCTCCAGCATGCCCCAGATCGGGAAGTTGAAGGCATTGATGTGCACGGCCACGCCACCGCGTGGCACGAGGATGTGGGTACCGGCGAAGGTGCCCATTTTGCTCAGTTGCAGCGCCGGGCCTTCGTGGACGACGTTGCCCGACGGCAGTTCCCGCGAACCGAGGCTGGCGTAGGTGAACAGTGTGCTGTTGCCGCCCTCGATGTCGATCCAGCTGTCGGCACGGGTCGCGCCGCTGTGGTGGGAGATCGCGTAGAGCTGTTCCTTGCGCTCGCTCAGGTACAGGGCCAGGGCCTTGAGACGCTGGGCGCGCTGCTGGAAGTCCAGCGCCATCAAGCCGCTGATGCCCTGGCGACGGCCGTGCTCGATGGCTTCGGCGAAGTCCGGGCGTTCTTCGTGGGTACGGGCGATTTCATGGCCGTCGATGGCGCTGCGCAGGATTTGTGCGCCGTGTTGGCCGATCCAGCGGCCGGCGATGAAGCTTTGCAGAGTTGCAGGTGAAGAGGACATCACGATTGCTCCAGGTGATGAGGGGTTGTGGCGCGGCCGCGACCGCGCCCTTTCGGAATTACCAAAGCGCCAGGGTGTAGCCGACGATCAAGCGGTTTTCATCGAGGTCGGTCGTCAAGCCGTTGCCGGAACGGAAGGTCACGTTGCGCCAGCGCAGGCTGACGTTCTTGAGCACACCGCTCTGGATGACGTAGCTGATATCGGTGTCGCGCTCCCATTCGCGACCGTTGTCGACGCTGCCCGCCTTGACGTGGCGGCCGTCGGTGTAACGGGTCATGAAGGTCAGGCCGGGAATGCCTTGCGCCGCGAAGTCATAGTCGTAACGCAGCTGCCAGGAGTCCTCCTCGGCGCGGGTAAAGGTGTTGAACGTCACCAGGTTGACCACGTAGGGGTCACCGCCGTTGAGGAACGGAAAGGCGCTGTCGCCGGACAGTTGCTGGTAGGCGGCGCTGACCTTGTGGGCGCCGTGGGATACCGTGAACATGCTGTTGAAGTTGCGGTTGTCGATGCGCCCGGCGCGTTCGGCGCCGTCGCCCCGGCTGTCGAAGTAGCGCACATCGCTGCGCAGGTTGAAGCCGTTGCCCAGCGCTTGCGTATGCAGCAGTCCGGCGAATTGCTGGCGGTAGATCTGGTCGAGCTTGCCGTAGTAGTAGCTCAGGTTCAGTTGCGGACTGAACGCGTAGCTGCCGCCGCCGAAGTCGAAGTGGTCGGCGGTGGCGGCGCCGAAGCCGATGTCATCGTTGCTGGAGGAGTCCCGCAGGTTGGCCTTGGTCAGGCGTCCGGCATTCACCGTCAGGCCGTCGATTTCCTGGCTGGTCAGCAAGCCACCTTCAAAGGTCGAACCCAGCAGGCGCGTGTCGTTGTAAGTCGCCACGGGCAACAAGGGCTGCAAGGTGCCGAGTTTCAACACGCTTTTGGACACTTTCAATTTGCCGGTCAGGCCCAGTTCGCTGTACTCGTCGTCGGGCTCATGGCTCTGCGGGCCAAACGGCAGCAGCCCGGTGCCACGGCGATCGGGGCTGGAGTCGAGCTTGAGTCCCAGCTCCCCCAATGCGTCGAGACCGAAACCGAAGGTGCCATCGGTGAATCCGGATTCGACACGCGCAGTGAAACCCTGGGCCCATTCCTCGGCCTTGGATTGCGGCGCGTTGTCCTGACGGAAATCGCGATTGATGTAGTGGTTGCGCATATCAATGCGGGCCTTGCTGTCGCCGATGAAGTCGGCCATGGCGCTGGGGGCGAACATGGGCAGGCTTAATGCGGCGGCCAGCGAAAACAGTGATTCACAAGGTGCGTTACGTGCGGGCTTCATTATTTTTATTCCCTGCCAATATTCAGTGTTTGCTGGCGCCGGTGGCACCAATGCCGGTCATCGAACGGATGAACTGCGCCAGATAACGACCGCGCTCGAGGGCTGCACGGGGCGAGGTGTCGGTGACGGAAAACAGCCATGCACTGAAGAACGCCAGGCTCATGGAAAACAGCGCCGGGTTGGAATACGGGAACAACGCCTTGTCGTGATGCATCACGTTGACCCACACCGCCGGGCTCAGCACCAGCAGGACAATCGCCGAGACCAGGCCGGACAGACTGCCGAGGACGGCGCCGCGGGTGGTCAGGCCTTTCCAGTACATCGAGAGGAACAGCACCGGGAAATTCACCGACGCGGCGATGGCCAATACCAGGCCCGAGAGGAAGGCAATGTTCTGCGACTCGAACAGCAGGCCGAGGATGATCGCCAGCACACCGATGCACAGGGTGGCGATTCGCGACACGCGCATTTCCTGCTGTTCCGTGGCCTGGCCCTTGCGCATCACGCAGGCATACAGGTCATGGGACACCGCCGAGGCACCGGACAGGGCCAGCCCGGCAACCACCGCCAGAATGGTGGCGAAGGCCACCGCCGAGATGAAACCGAGGAACAGGTTGCCGCCTACCGCCTGGGCCAGGTGCACGGCGATCATGTTGCCGCCGCCGATGATCGCGCCACTGGCGTCACGGAACGCCGGATCGGTGCCG
Source organism: Pseudomonas sp. GW821-FHT07G06 (assembly GCF_058986625.1). Classification (NCBI taxonomy): domain Bacteria; kingdom Pseudomonadati; phylum Pseudomonadota; class Gammaproteobacteria; order Pseudomonadales; family Pseudomonadaceae; genus Pseudomonas; species Pseudomonas sp. GW821-FHT07G06. Next base: position 83,100 of record NZ_JBYSVW010000001.1, on the reverse strand, counting down.
ACCATGACGATGGCGCCGAAGCCGACGATGATCAGCAGCAAGTAGAAGTAGCCGATGAAACCGGTGGCGTAGAACACGCTTTTACGCGCTTCCTTGGCATCGCTGACGGTGAAGAAACGCATCAGGATATGCGGCAGGCCGGCGGTGCCGAACATCATGCCCAGCCCTAAGGAAATCGCATCGACCGGGTTAGACAGCAAGCCGCCGGGGGCCATGATCGCGTTGCCCTTGGCATGCACGGCGGTGGCGCCGGCAAACATGGCCTCGGTGCTGAAGCCGAAGTGCTTGAGCACCATGAACGCCATGAAGCTGGTGCCGAACAACAGCATCACCGCCTTGATGATCTGCACCCAGGTGGTGGCGAGCATGCCGCCGAAGGTCACGTAGAACACCATCAGCACGCCGACCAGCATCACCGCATAGAGGTAGTCGATGCCGAACAGCAACTCGATCAGCTTGCCGGCGCCGACCATCTGTGCCACCAGGTACATCAGCGCTACGGTCAGGGTGCCGAAGGCCGAGGTCAGGCGCACCGGGGTCTGTTCCAGGCGATAGGACACCACGTCGGCAAATGTGTACTTGCCCAGGTTGCGCAGGCGTTCGGCAATCAGGAACAGGATGATCGGCCAGCCGGCCAGCACGCCCAATGCGTAGAGCAGACCGTCGTAGCCATTGAGGAACATCATCGCGGATATGCCGAGGAACGAGGCGGCCGAGATCATGTCGCCGGCAATCGCCAGGCCGTTCTGGAAACCGGTCATGCCGCCACCGGCGGTGTAGAAGTCGGCGGCGGAGCGGGTGCGAAGTGCCGCCCAGCGCGTCACACCGAGGGTGAACAGGACGAACACCAGGAACATGCCGATGGCGTTCCAGTTCAGCGGCCGGGAGACGCCGTCGGCAGCCACCGCGATATCAGTGACCACCACCAGCGGCAGCAGGAACAAGGCGAGAAGGCGGTTCATCGGGCGCACTCCTGCTTGAGTTTTTCATTCAGCGGATCGATCACGTTGTTGGCGCGATAGACATAGAAACCGGTCAGCGCGAAGGCCAGCCCGACGATCACGACACCCACCAGCATGCCCACGGTGGTCACGCCGCCGCTCAGGGATTGGCCGAGGGTAGAAGGGGAGAAAGCCACCAGCAGCACGAAGCCGTAATAGATCACCAGCATGGCCAGGCTCAGTGACCAGTACAGCTTCTGTTTGCGACGAACCAGCTGGATGAAATCCGGGTGCTGGCGGATGAGTTCTATTTCCTGGGGTGTCATGACGCGCGCTCCTTTGTTGTTTTTGTTTTGGGTGAAACGATGTAATCGGCTCTATCACCGGACCCCTGTGGGAGCGAGCCTGCTCGCGAAGACGGCGTATCAGGCTCCATCAATGTCGGATCTGATGGCCTCTTCGCGAGCAGGCTCGCTCCCACAAGATTGGGTGTGAATCGGATATCAAAGCTGATCGAAATCCAGCACCACCTTGTCGCTGATCGGGAACGCCTGGCACGACAGCACGTAGCCGGCGGCCACTTCGTAGTCTTCCAGGGCGTGGTTGCTGTCCATTTCCACTTCGCCTTCGATGACCTTGCACTTGCAGGTCGAGCACACGCCGGCCTTGCACGAGTAGGGCAGTTCCGCACCTTGCTCGTTACCGGCGTCGAGAATGCTCTGGCTGTTGCGTGGCAGGTCGAAGGCCAGGGCACGGCCGTCGCTGATCACGGTGATCTGGCTGACCGCCGCATCGACCTGGCGGGCGGCTTCACGGGCGGCGCGTTTTTGCTCACTGCCGGCGGCGGCGAACAGTTCGAAATGGATGCGCTCAGGTGGCATGCCCTTGGCCTTGAGGCTGTCGCGCACGGTCTCGGTCATTTCCTGCGGGCCGCAGATAAACGCCGCATCGAGCGCCTTGACGTCGAGCCAGCGGGTGAACAGCTGCTCGCACTTCTCGGCGTTGATCCGGCCGTTGTACAGGTCGACGTCCTGCTGCTCGCGGCTGAACACGAAGATCAGGTTCAGGCGTTGCAGGTAGCGGTTCTTCAGGTCTTCCAGTTGCTCGCGGAACAGCGCGCCGGAGCTGGAGCGGTTGCCGTACAGCAGGGTGACGCGGCTGTGGGGTTCGGTTTCCAGGGTGGTCTTGATGATCGACAGGATTGGCGTGATCCCGCTGCCCGCGGCTACAGCCAGGTAGTTGCCGTGGCGAGCCGGGTCGAGTTCGACGCAGAAATGCCCGGCCGGTGGCATCACTTCCAGGGTGTGCCCGGCCTTGAGTTGTTCGTTGGCAAACGCCGAAAAGCGTCCACCGGCCACACGCTTGACCGCGATACGCAGTTCACCGTCGTTGACCCCGGTGCAGATCGAATAGGAGCGGCGTACTTCTTCGCCGTCCAGTTGGGTGCGCATCACCAGGTGCTGGCCCTGGGTGAAGTGGAAGCTGTCTTGCAGGTGCTGCGGAATCTCGAAGGCGATGGACACCGCGTCACGGGTCTCGGCGCGCACGTCCTTGATGGTCAGGCTGTGAAATTTGCTCATTGTTGTTCTCCAGCTGGGACGGCCGATTCGCCGCTCAGATGCACTTGAAATAGTCGAACGGTTCCCGGCAATCGACGCAGCGGTACAGGGCCTTGCAGGCGGTGGAGCCGAACTCGCTGAGGACCTCGGTGTGGGCGCTGCCGCATTGCGGGCACACAACCTGCGGGCTTTCACCGAGCAGGCTGCGCTTGCTGGTGCTGCCCTCGGGCGGCGCGATGCCGTAGGCGCGCAGGCGTTCACGGCCGCTGGCGCTGATCCAGTCGGTGGTCCAGGCCGGGGTCAACTTGCGCTCAAGCTGCGGCGCCTTGAACCCGGCGAGTTCCAGGGCTTCACGGATATCGCTCTCGATCACTTCGGTGGCCGGGCAACCGGAGTAGGTCGGCGTGACCACCACGTGAAGGTGGCCGGCCTGCCAGTCCAGGTCGCGGACGATGCCCAGGTCAACCACGCTGACCACCGGCACTTCCGGGTCCATGACCTCTGCCAGAATCGCCCAGGCGGCAGCCAGGTCGGTCGGCCCCGCCGGCCGGGCGCCGAGGTCGCTGGCGATCAGCTCACCAGGTTGCATCGGGGTACGCTCGTGGCAGGCACTGCATTTCGGCCAGCAGGATGCCCAGGTGTTCGCTGTGCAGGCCCTTGCGGGCATTCAGGTAGAAATAGTTCGGCGCGGCGGGCACGGGCAGGGTGGCGCTGGTGAAAATCTGCTCGACCTTGGCCTGCCACTGGGCGGCCACGCTGGCGATGTCCGGGGTGATGCCGGCGTCGCACAGGCGCTGTTCGCTGTCGTCGGCGGCGATCAGTTCGACGGTGAAGCGCCAGACTTCAGGGATGGCCGCGAGCATGCGCTTGTGGCTTTCCTCGGTGCCGTCGCCCAGACGCTCGATCCACTCGCCGGAGCGGCGCAGGTGATAGGTCACTTCCTTTGCCGCCTTGGCGGCGATCCCGGCGATGCGTTCGTCGCTGGACTGGCTCAGGCCCTGCAGCACCGGCAAATGCCAGGCGTCGTAGAGGAACTGCTTGAGCATGGTCACCGCGAAGTCGCCGTTGGGTTGTTCCACCAGCAGCAGATTGCGGTAAGCGCGCTCGTCGCGACGGAACGCCAGGTGATCGGCGTCGCGGCCGTCGTCCAGCAGTTCGGCGGCGTACTCCAGCCAGTTGCGCGCCTGGCCCACCAGGTCGAGGCCGACGTTCATCAGCGCCAGTTCTTCTTCCAGTGCCGGGGCCTTGCCGCACCACTGGCACAGGCGTTGGCCCTGGATCAGGGCGCTGTCGCCGAGGCGCAGCAGGTATTCGATCAGATCAGTCTTGTTGTCCATGGTCGACCTCACATGTGCCCGACTTCGGCCGGCAGCTCGTAGAAGCTGGCGTGGCGATAGACCTTGTCGTCCGACGGGTCGAACAGCGGGTCTTTTTCATCCGGCGACGAGGCGGTGATCAATGCCGAAGGCACCACCCACAGGCTCACGCCTTCGCTGCGACGGGTGTAGAGCTCGCGCGCGTTTTCGATGGCCATGGTGGTGTCGGCGGCATGCACGCTGCCGACGTGCTTGTGGTTCAGGCCGTGCTTGCTGCGCACGAAGACTTCGAAGAGGGTCCACTCGGACATGATATCTACTCCACATTGAGGCTCTGTAGGAGCGAGCTTGCTCGCGATGTACCCGCGAGCACCGCGGGGTGTCAGGCAGCCAGCGTTAACGTTGACGACCATCGCGAGCGAGCTCGCTCCTACAGGGGGTACGGTTGTCTTAGGCTGCGTTCTTGTTTTGTTTTTTGCGGGCGTGGGCGACGGCGGCTTCACGGACCCAGGCGCCGTCTTCGATCGCCTTGCGGCGGGCGGCGACGCGTTCCTGGTTGCACGGGCCATTGCCCTTGAGCACTTCGTAGAATTCGTTCCACTGGATTTCGCCGAAGTCGTAGTGGCCGCGCTCGGCGTTCCACTTCAGGTCCGGGTCGGGGCAGGTGCAGCCCAGCAGTTCCAGCTGCGGGATGGTCTGGTCAATGAAGCGCTGGCGCAGTTCGTCGTTGCTCTGGCGCTTGATTTTCCAGGCCATGGACTGGGCGCTGTTCGGCGAGTGTTCGTCGCTTGGGCCAAACATCATCAGCGACGGCCACCACAGGCGGTTGATCGCGTCCTGGACCATGTCTTTTTGCGCCTGGTTACCGTGGCGCATCATGGTCAGGAGGATTTCGTAGCCCTGGCGCTGGTGGAAGCTCTCTTCCTTGCAGATACGGATCATCGCCCGGGAATACGGGCCGTAGGAGGTGCGCTGCAGCACCACCTGGTTGACGATCGCCGCGCCATCCACCAGCCAGCCCACCGCGCCCATGTCGGCCCAGTTCAGCGTCGGGTAATTGAAGATGCTCGAGTACTTGGCCTTGCCGCTGTGCAGTTTGGCGATCTCTTCATCACGGTCGGCGCCGAGGGTTTCCATGGCGCTGTACAGGTACAGGCCGTGGCCGGCTTCGTCCTGGATCTTGGCCATCAGTTGCAGTTTGCGTTTGAGCGACGGCGCGCGGGTGACCCAGTTGCCTTCGGGCAGCATGCCGACGATTTCGGAGTGGGCGTGCTGGGAAATCTGCCGGATCAGGGTCTGGCGGTAGGCATCTGGCATCCAGTTCTTGGCTTCGATCTTGATTTCTGAATCGATTTTTTCCTGGAAGGCGCGTTCCTGGTCGGACATTTCCGAGAGGTCCTTGATGCGCTTTACGCCTGTTTCTACGAGCTGTGCGTACATTTTTGAGTTCCCGCCTTGAATCTGTTCTGGGGCATGGGGACTTTATAAGCGATACAGAATTTAATATCAAACACAAAATGACGTGTCGTATTTGTTTTTTGTATCGCTTTGGATGGGTGGGCGCTTTTTGGGGTAACGGCCACCTGTGGGAGCGAGCCTGCTCGCGAAGGCGGCCTGACAGCCGACCTGTCTTTTGTTGACCGCGTACATATCCATTGCTGCGGTAATGTCGGCTGGCGGTTTCGCCCTTACGGCGAGTCCCTTTGGCAAACGCCGGAGTGCCGGCCCAGCCCAAAGGAACCAAAGGTCTCGCCCCTTACGTACGGCCCCTCGCTAAGGCTCGGGGTTCCTTCGCTCCGGCATTCATCCGGGGGCATTGCGCGCCCATCCCCGGATGAACACCTCCACTCAGCCTGCCGAGGGGGCGGGTAGATCAAGATCAAGAGCTGCAGGCGAGCTAACGCTCGGCCTGTTGAGTGGTGAAGAGCGTCTGTGTATGCCGCTCTGTCTTTGCTTTTCTGTGGGAGCGGGCTTGCCTGCGATGGCGGACTACCGGCCGGCAGAAACCTTGCTGATGTACTCAGTTCCTGTGGGAGCGAGCTTGCTCGCGATGGCGGCCCGAAAGCCGACTGGAATTTTGTGGATGTATCACCTCCAAAAGATCGCAGCCTCGTTGCACTCGACAGCTCCTACAGGGGAATGCGCATGCATCAGAACCAGGCCGGCCGGTAGGCCGCCTCGGACGCTGTTGCGGTGTACGCCCCCTCGTGAGGCCGAGCGCAGGTTCTGCGCAGTGGGCAACCCGGCATGGATGCCGGGTTAGCCGCCCCCGGCCATGGATGGCCGATGGCGGCGGGCCCACGGAGCTGGACCGGAGCGAGGGCATGCCGAGCCACGGCGAGGCACCGAATGTCCGGGGCAAGAGCGTTTGGTTACTTTGCGCTTTTCAAAGTGACCCGCTGTAAGAGCGGAACCATAGGAGGCCGTTACCGAAGAAACGGATATGTACGCAATCAACAAAAGATAGGCCGGCAGTCAGGCCGCCTTCGCGAGCAGGCTCGCTCCCACAGGAATAGGGCTCGACTCCAGAGTCGGTAAAGCCCGGCAAAAAAAAAGCCCCGCAATAAGCGGGGCCATAAAGGGTGCAGCAGTCATGCTTTAGGACGTTTATCCAACACGTGGCAAGCCTTGCCCTCCGACCGTTTGATCGAATGAAACGGCTGCAAAACAACCCGCGAACTGATCCCGATATACGTCTTGATGTGTTTGCTCAACTCCCCGCAAACAGCCTTCTGCTGTTCATCGGTCAGGTGCTGGTGCTCAGCCTTCAACTCGACATGCACATCGACACTGTCCAGGTTGCCATTGCGATACAGATGGATCTCGTAGCACTCGGCGAGTTGTTTGACTTTGAGAACCTGTTCCTCGATCTGTGTCGGAAACACGTTGACTCCGCGGATGATCAGCATGTCGTCGCTGCGTCCGGTGATCTTGTCGATGCGGCGCATCGGTCGTGCCGTACCCGGCAGCAGGCGCGTCAGGTCGCGGGTGCGGTAGCGGATCATCGGCAGGGCTTCTTTGCTCAGGGAGGTGAACACCAGTTCGCCCATCTGACCGTCCGGCAATACTTCGCCAGTGACCGGGTCGATGATTTCCGGGTAGAAGTGGTCTTCCCAGATGGTCGGGCCGTCCTTGGTTTCGGCGCATTCCATGGCGACGCCCGGCCCCATGATTTCCGACAGGCCGTAGATGTCCAGGGCGGTGATGCCCAGGCGCGCTTCGATGGCGCTGCGCAGTTCGGCGGTCCAGGGTTCGGCGCCGAAGATGCCCAGGCGCAGGGCCAGTTTGTGCGGGTCGATGCCCTGGCGCTCGATTTCGTCGGCGATGTTGAGCATGTACGACGGCGTGACCATGATGATGTCCGGCTGGAAATCCTTGATCAGTTGCACTTGTTTTTCGGTCTGGCCGCCGGACATCGGGATCACCGTGCAGCCCAGGCGTTCGGCGCCGTAGTGCGCGCCGAGGCCGCCGGTGAACAGGCCGTAGCCATAGGAGATGTGCACCTTGTCGCCACGGCGGCCACCGGCGGCGCGGATCGAGCGGGCCACCACGTTGGCCCAGGTGTCGATGTCGTTCTGGGTGTAGCCGACCACGGTCGGTTTGCCGGTGGTGCCGCTGGACGCGTGCAGGCGCACGATGTCGTTCATCGGCACGGCAAACATACCGTAGGGGTAGTTGTCGCGCAGGTCGGACTTGGTGGTGAAAGGGAATTTCGCCAGGTCGTCGAGGGACTTGATGTCGTCCGGGTGTACGCCCAGCGCATCGAAGCGCTGACGGTACAGCGGCACGTTGTTGTATGCGTGGTTCAGGCTCCAGCGCAGGCGCTCCAGCTGATGCTGGCGCAGCTCGTCGATGCTGGCGGTTTCCAGCGGGTCCAGCACAGGGTTCAGCACGGCTTGGGCAATTGGCATGTTCATGTGTTCACTCGAATTGTTTTTGTGTTCCAGCCCTTTTGCACAAGGACTTTGAGTGCATGCCCCAAGGATACCTCTCGGCTCCTCGGGAATCGCGATTCTTTAGTGGGATAGACGCTCGATGATCAGCGCGATCCCCTGGCCGACGCCGATGCACATGGTGCACAGGGCGTAGCGGCCGTTACGCTCCTCAAGCTCATGCAGGGCGGTGGTCACCAGTCGCGCGCCGCTCATGCCCAACGGGTGGCCGAGGGCGATGGCGCCGCCGTTGGGGTTGACCCGCGGATCGGTGTCGCTCAGGCCAAGCTCGCGCAGCACCGCCAGACCCTGTGCGGCAAACGCTTCGTTGAGCTCGATCACGTCCATGTCGGCCAGGCTCAGGTTGGCCACTTCCAGCACCTTGCGCGTGGCCGGCACCGGGCCGATGCCCATGATCCGTGGTTCGACGCCGGCGGTGGCCATGGCCACGACCCGGCCACGGGCGGTCAGGCCGTGGCGCTTGGCGACTTGCGGGCTGGCCAGCAGCAGCGCGCAGGCACCGTCGTTGACCCCGGAGGCGTTGCCGGCGGTGATGCTGCCGCCTTCGCGGAACGGCGTGCCCAGTTTGGCAAGCTGTTCGAGCGTGGTGTTGCCGCGTGGATGTTCGTCGTGCTCGACCACTTTGGCCGGGCCTTTGCGCTGCGGGATTTCCACGGCGACGATTTCTTTCGCCAGGCGCCCGTTGGCCTGGGCGGCCGCTGCGCGCTGCTGGCTGCGCAGGGCGAAGGCGTCCTGGTCGGCCCGGGAGATGTTGAACTGTTCGGCGACGTTCTCCGCGGTTTCCGGCATGGAGTCGATGCCGTAGGCCTGTTTCATCAGCGGATTGACGAAGCGCCAGCCGATGGTGGTGTCGAAGATTTCCGCCGAACGGGAAAACGCCTGCTCGGCCTTGCCCATCACCAGCGGCGCGCGGGACATCGACTCGACACCGCCGACCAGCATCAACCCGGTTTCGCCGCTGCGAATCGCCCGGGCAGCCGTGCCCACTGCGTCCAGCCCGGAGCCACACAGGCGATTGAGGGTGGTGCCGGGCACGCTGACCGGCAACCCGGCCAGCAGGGCCGACATGCGCGCGACGTTGCGATTGTCTTCGCCGGCCTGGTTGGCGCAGCCGTAGATCACGTCGTCGACCGTGTTCCAGTCGACTTGCGGGTGGCGGCGCAGCAGTTCGCGCAGCGGCACCGCGCCGAGGTCGTCGGCGCGCACGCTGCTCAGGACCCCGGCGTAGCGGCCTATCGGGGTGCGGACGGCGTCGATGATCAGGGCGTCATTCATTCGGGTTCTCCTGCGTCAGCACCGGGCCGCGCACTTTGTAGGATTTGCCATGGAACAGGGCGATCAACTGGCCCTGCTGGTTTTCGATGCGTACGTCGTAGTTGCCGGTGCGCCCGGAACGGCTCTGCTCGATGCAGTCGGCATTGAGCGTGTCACCCAGGCGGGCCGGGGCGATGTAGTCGATGCTGCAACCGATGGCCACGGTGGCTTCGTTGTAGCTGTTGCAGGCAAAGGCGAACGCCGAATCGGCGAGGGCGAACAGGTAGCCGCCGTGGCAGGTGCCGTGGCCCTGGACCATGTCGGCGCGCACTGTCATGCCCACTCGCGCGCAACCGGGGCCGGCCGAGAGCAGGCGCATGCCCATGGCCTGGCTGGCGGCGTCGCGCTGGAACAGAGATTGTGCGCATTCACTGGCCAAGGTCATGGCTTCATGGTTAGTCATGGAATGTTCTCCCTTCGGCGACGCGACGGCGCAGCAGCAGCGACGGCCGGTAGCGTTCTTCGCCATAACTGGCTTGCAGGTTTTCCAGCGTTTGAAGAATGTGCGACAGGCCAATGGCATCGGCCCAGGCCAGCGGACCCTGTGGATAATTGACCCCGGCGCGCATCGCCAGATCGATGTCGGCGGCCGAAGCCACGCCCTGCAGCAGGGCGTCGGCGGCTTCGTTGGCGAGCATCGCCACGGTACGCAGGACGGCGAGGGCCGGGCTGTCGCTGAGCAGGCTGACCTTGAGGCCGGCCCGTTGCAGCAGGGCCACGCCTTGTTCGAGGGCCTGCGGATCGATGCCTGCCGCATGGCTGATGGCGATGCGTTTGGCATTGGCGTAATCGAACGCCAGATCCAGCAGGATCAGGTTGCGCAGCCCGTCTTCGCGAGCCCGCTGACAGGCCATGCGCCCATCACTCAAGGCCAGCACGGCATCACCGACTCGCAGCAAGCCCTGACCATCACGCTGGACGATCTCGACGCCTTGTTCATGCAAGCGTGCGAGCAAGCCTTGAGCGATACCGAGGTTGCCTTCCACGGCACAGACCTCGACTTTCGCATCGCTGCTGATTTCTGCGGCTTGCGGACGTTCCGAACCTTGGGCGTAGCAGTAGAAACCCTGGCCGCTCTTGCGTCCCAGACGCCCGCCGTCCACCAGTTCTTTCTGGATCAACGACGGCAGGAAGCGCGTGTCCTGGTAATAAGCGTCGAACACCGAACAAGTCACGGCATAGTTGACGTCATGGCCGATCAGATCGGTCAGCTCGAACGCGCCCATGGCAAAGCCGCCGGCTTCGCGCATCAACGCATCCAGGGTCGGGCAGTCGGCCGCGCCTTCCTGCAGCATCCGCAGGCTTTCGGCATAGAACGGCCGGGCCACGCGGTTGACGATGAAGCCCGGCGTCGAACGGGTGTGCACCGGTTTTTTGCCCCAGGCCTTGGCAGTGTCGTACAGGCACTCAGCCAGGACGGGATCGCTGGCCAGGCCGGAGACGATTTCCACCAGTGCCATGACCGGCGCCGGGTTGAAGAAGTGCAGGCCGAGCAAGCGTTCTGGATGCTCAAGCTGCGCGGCGATGCTGGTGATCGACAGCGACGAGGTGTTGCTGGCGAGAATGCAGTGCTCGCCGCAGATGCCTTCGAGCTGGCGGAACAGTGCACGCTTGACCTCGAGGTTCTCGACGATGGCTTCGATGATCAGCTCGCAATCGGCCAGGGCTTCGATGGCTTCCACCGCTTGCAGGCGGGCAATGGTTGCGCTGCGTGACTCGGCGGACAGCTTGCCGCTTTCGACCCGTTTGCCCAGTTGTCGATCGATGCCTTCAATGGCCTGCGCCGCCGCGCCGGGACGGTTGTCCAGCAGCAACACCGGATGGCCGGCCTGGGCCGCGACCTGGGCGATGCCGGCACCCATGGCCCCGGCGCCGATCACGGCGATACGTGCAGAGGTGTTCAATGCGGTCATGACTCAGCGCCCCTTGAAGCTTGGGGTGCGTTTTTCCATGAAGGCGCCGACGCCTTCGCGATAATCCTCGCTGCGCCCGGCCAGGCGTTGCAGGTCGCGTTCCAGTTCCAGCTGTTCGTCGAAGCTGTTGCTCAGGCTGGCGTTGAGGCTGCGTTTGATCAGCGCCAGGCCGTAGGTGGGTTGAGTGGCGAGGTGGCGAGCCAGTTTCAGCGCTTCGTCGCGCAGGTCGGCGTCGTCCACGCACTGGTAGATCAGGCCCCATTGTTCGGCCTGTTCGGCGCTCAGGCGATTGCCAAGCAAGGCCAGGGCCTTGGCTCGGGCCATGCCGACCAGGCGCGGCAAGGTCCAGGTGCCACCGGAATCGGGAATCAGGCCGATCTTGCAGAACGCTTGGATGAAACTGGCCGAACGCGCCGCCAGCACCAGGTCACAGGCCAGCGGAATGTTGGCGCCGGCGCCGGCGGCGACGCCGTTGACTGCACAGATCACCGGCAGCGGCAGGTCGCGCAACTGGCGGATCAGCGGGTTGTAGAACTTCTCGATGGATTCGCCCAGGTCCGGCACGGCACTGCCCGGTGCGACATTGCGGTCGCTCAGGTCCTGCCCGGCGCAGAAGCCGCGACCTTCACCGGTCAGTAGTAAAACGCGCACGTCCGGGTTCTGCCGCACTTGCTTGAGAGCTTCTTTCACTTCGCCGTGCATCTGGGTGTTGAAGCTGTTGAGCTGGTCTGGCCGGTTGAGGCTGAGCAGGGCGACGCCGGCGTCGATGGAAAACAGGATGTGTTCGAAGTTCATGGTCTGGGCGTTCTCTTGGCAGTCGTTCGAATTCGTTGGATTACTGGCCGGTGAAGGTCGGTGCGCGTTTTTCCTGGAAGGCCGCAATGCCTTCGTCGCGGTCGCGGGTGCCGGCCAGCACGGTGAAGGCGTGGCGCTCGAAGCGCAGGCCGCTGGCCAGGTCGGTGTCCATGGCCTTGAGCAGCGCTTCCTTGGCCAGGCGAACGGCCAGCGGTGCCTTGGTCGCAATGCTGCGGGCGATGTGCAGGGCGCGCTCGACAGTGAACTCCGGCTGAGTCACTTCGCTGACCAGACCGGCGCGCTGGGCCTGGCGGGCGTCGATCGGCTCGCCGGTGAGGACCATCTGCATGGCCATGGATTTGCCGACGGCGCGCAACAAGCGTTGGGTGCCTCCGGCGCCGGGCATGATCCCGAGGTTGATTTCCGGTTGGCCGAAGCGCGCGTCTTCGCCGGCAATGATGATGTCGGCGTGCATCGCCAGTTCGCAGCCACCGCCGAGGGCGAAGCCGTTGACCGCGGCGATCAGCGGTTTGCTGAAACGGGTGATGGTTTGCCACGAGGCCTGGCGCGGATCGTCGAGGATACCGACCAGGTTGCGTTCGGCCATTTCCTTGATGTCGGCGCCAGCGGCGAAGGCCTTGCGGCTGCCGGTGAGGACCACGGCGCGGGTGTCGGGGTCGGCTTGCGCGGCGTTCAGTTCAGCGGCCAGCTCGCCCAGCAATTCGGTGGTCAAGGCGTTCAGGGCTTGCGGGCGCTGCAGGGTAATCAGGCGGACGCCAGGCTCGATCAATTCGACGGCAAGGGTCAGAGGCATGGCGGATGCCCTCAGGGTGCACGCTCGGCGTGGTGCCGGCTCGTTATTGGATCGGCCTCAGGGGCCGGTTTTGCCCAAGTATAGCTACAACGTGATACGCAAATGCAATATGAAAATAGATTTAATGTGTCTTAATTGTGTGGTTTTTGATTTTTCGTCTTCCTGGTATAGGGGCTCTGATAGCGGGTTTTTCCTTGAATTCATTGGGTTTTGTAGCGTTTTTAGGGGCGCGTCCAGTGTCGTCGAAACGGTACGTTTCAAGTGATACGGTTTTTAGTCTTTGTGCTGGTAAAAGTGATGTGATACAAAATAGGCCATTATTTGCATCGCTTTACGAAGGAACCTGCCATGACCTGCTACAGCCTTGATGGCCTGACTCCGGTGGTTGACCCGAGCGCTTACGTGCACCCGTCTGCCGTATTGATCGGCGATGTGATCATCGGCCCGCATTGCTATGTCGGTCCGCTGGCCAGCCTGCGCGGGGACTTCGGGCGGATCGTGCTGGAGGAGGGCGCCAACCTGCAGGACACCTGCGTGATGCACGGCTTCCCCGACAGCGACACGGTGGTGGAGCGCAACGGCCACATCGGCCACGGCGCGGTGCTGCACGGGTGCCGGATCGGTGCCGATGCGCTGGTGGGCATGAATGCAGTGGTGATGGACAACGCCCGGATCGGCCCGCGCTCCTTCGTGTCGGCGGCGGCGTTCGTCAAGGCCGGTTTCGAATGCCCGGAACAGTCGCTGGTCATGGGCGCACCGGCCAGCATCAAGCGCAGCCTCAGCGATCAGGAAGTGGCGTGGAAACAGGCCGGCACCCGGGAGTATCAGCAACTGGCCCAGCGTTGCCTTGAGCAGATGCAGGTGTGCGAACCGCTGAGCGAACCGGAACCGGATCGCCCGCGTATCAGTGACAGTGGCCTTCGACCGAAAAGCAGCTGATCCCCTGTGTAGGAGCTGCCGAAGGCTGCGATCTTTTGATTTTGTTTTTTTGAAAAATCAAGATCAAAAGATCGCAGCCTTCGGCAGCTCCTACGGAGTTTCGGTATATTCCTTTTCTTTTTTTGCACGGAACGCCCATGTCGTCCCTGACTCCCTTGAACCACCTGATTACCCGCTTCCAGGAGCAGACGCCGATCCGCGCCAGTTCCTTGATCATCACGTTGTACGGGGATGCCATCGAACCCCATGGCGGCACCGTGTGGCTGGGCAGCCTGATTCAGTTGCTCGAACCCATCGGCATCAACGAACGGCTGATCCGCACTTCGATTTTCCGCCTGACCAAGGAAGGCTGGCTGACCGCCGAGAAAGTCGGTCGTCGCAGTTACTACAGCCTGACGGGCACCGGCCGTCGCCGTTTCGACAAGGCCTTCAAGCGGGTCTACAGCACCACGATGCCGGCCTGGGATGGTTCCTGGTGCCTGGTGATGCTCTCGCAACTGACCCAGGACAAACGCAAACAGGTGCGCGAGGAACTGGAATGGCAAGGCTTCGGCGCGATTTCGCCGGTGGTGCTGGCCTGTCCGCGCAGCGACCGGGCCGACGTCAACGCGACCCTGCTCGACCTCGGCGCCCAGGAAGACACCATCGTCTTCGAAACCACCGCCCAGGATGTACTGGCCTCCAAGGCCCTGCGCCTGCAGGTGCGCGAGAGCTGGAACATCGAGGAGCTGGCCGCGCATTACAGCGAGTTCATCCAGTTGTTCCGGCCGCTGTGGCAAGCCCTGCGCGAGCAGGAAAACCTGCAACCGGCCGACTGCTTCCTGGCGCGGGTGCTGTTGATTCACGAGTACCGCAAGCTGCTGCTGCGCGACCCGCAACTGCCGGACGAGTTGCTGCCCGGCGACTGGGAAGGCCGCGCCGCCCGCCAGTTGTGCCGCAACATTTACCGTTTGATCTACGCCAAGGCCGAAGAATGGCTGAACGCTGCGCTGGAAACGGCCGACGGCCCGTTGCCGGATGTCGGTGAAAGCTTCTATCGGCGTTTTGGCGGACTGAAGTAGCACGTCATTGTTCAGGGAGTGGTGCGGTTCAGGAGACTTGAAGCATCCGGTGTCGTGTGGATTGACGTAGACAATAAAAATAAGCCTGCGTGAGGCCTGACATGATTTCTACAACAGCACAGCGCCAGGATGGGTTCGACCAGTGGATCCATCAGATCAACCAGATCTGTGGCGCCTTCAACGCACAACCCCTGGGCAGCGAATTTGCCGGGCGCATCCGCGAATACCAGAGCGATGCGCTCAAACTCAGTTTCGTCGACGTGTGCCAGGCGCGTTTGTACCGGACGCCCCAGGAAGTCGCGGCGGGCGAGGGCGGCAAGTACTTCGCGGTGTTCCAGCTCGACGGCACGGCGGGCATGGCCCAGGGCGACGACAAGGTCTTGCTGTCCCCCGGCGATATCACGCTGATCGATGCCTCCCGCCCCAGCGATTTCACCTACGGCGAAAACTCCCGGCAGTTGTCGCTGATCCTGCCATATCAACTGGTCGAGCAAACCCTGCGCTTCAACCCGGTCAAGTGCGGCCACCGGATCGCCGCGACCTCGCCCATCGCCATGCTCTCGCATCGGCTGATCCTCGACGCCACCCGCCAGCAGCACCTGACCCGCCAGGAAAGCGAAGCGACCCTGGAGGCGATCGTCAGCCTGCTGCGCCCGGCGATCAGCCAGGTTGACGATTGCACCGATGCCCATGAGCGGATCTTCCGCAAGACGCTCACCTGCATCGACGAAAACATTCGCTCCGAAGACCTGTGCCCGGAATGGCTGGCGCGGGAAGTCGGCATGTCCACACGTGGCCTGTACCGGATGTTTGCCAAGAAGGGGTTGGTGGTGGCGCGCTACATCAAGAACCGTCGCCTGGACCTGTGCGCCGAATCCCTGCGCCAATCGGGCAAGGAGCAGAAGTTGTCGGTGCTGGGGTATTCGTGGGGGTTTTCCGATTCGAGCTACTTCTCTACCGCGTTCAAATCGCGTTTCGGCATTGCGCCGGGGGAGTATCGCAAGCGGTATGCCTGATGAATTTTCATGAACACCGAATAACCCTGTGGGAGCGAGCTTGCTCGCGAAGGCGTCGTGTCAGTCGACATCAATGTCAATGACATACCGCTTTCGCGAGCAAGCCCGCTCCCACAGGTATTGCGTACGACCTGGTTACTTCGGTGTGCTGAGGTTCAACGTCGGCGTTTCATCGAAGAAGTTCCACGGATGCTTCTGCTGGGTGCGTAGGATGCTTCCGAGTGTTGGTGCACCTAGCCTGTAGGACCGTTTGTTATTTTGTCGGCACCCAGTTCCGCGGCTGCTTTTTGACAGGGTTAAACCGTTCGGATCGAGCGCTACACCAGAGCGCAAACCCTGCTTGTTTAAAAGTCCTCAAGGTTACTTCGCGAAAGCCACAGCGCCTTGCGTCGTTGCCTACACATACCCCAGAATCCGCCGGCTTGTGCGCCTTGGGGCCGCTCGGTAACTTGCTCCGCGTCACTGATTGTCAGTGATCGGGTTTAGTCGCCCGGCTAGTTTTCCTCGGTTGCATCAGTGTCATCCAGTCAGGCATCCGCCTGCACTTGATGGTGGCTGTGCGCATGGCGTCTTCGGGCGCACCGGGTTTTGGGAAACTTTACCGGTCGACTAACTTGCGCACGGCCACCACCCTTTCGTTTAGTCGCGAGATGGTTGTGGCCCTTACTGGAGAAAATTCCCATGTTCAAGGTCACACCGAATCCGCCCGACGCCCCTCACGAACCCGCCGACCCCATTCCCTCAGCCGCCAACATCATGGCCACCCCGCGCAAACTCAGCACGATGTTCATCGTCAACCCGGAACTCGATACCGCAACCCTGCTGGCCCATGCCTGCGAGTCACTGGCATCGGCCAACGTCATGACCATGGATCTGGCGGATCGAACGCAGGGGACAAGTCGCAATACCTTGTTGGGCATCGCGCAAGTCATCCTGTTGGCGGAGCTGGCGGTGAACCAGACGCTGGACCGGATTGATGCGCTTGGGTAAGAGGATCAACGATCGGGATGAGGCCTGACACGCTGATGGAATTACCTGAACACTGATTAACCCTGTGGGAGCGGGCTTACTCCGGGCGGCGTTCCGACGAAGGCGTCGTGTCAGTCGACATCAATGTCAATGACACGACGCCTTCGCGAGCAAGCCCGCTCCCACAGGTATTGTGTTTATCGTTTACTTCTGTGAGCTGAGGTTCAACGTCGGCGTTTCATCAAAGAAGTTCCACGGCTTCAACAGCACATGCACCCACTCGGTCGGCATGATCGGCCATTCCTCGGCGCGGGCGATGTGGGTGGTGCCGGTGGTCAGCCAGACCACGTCGTCGGTGTTCTCGATGGAGTGGTTGTCCTGGGTGAACTGCCCCAGGCCCGAGTCCTTGTCCGAGCGGTTCGGGTACTTGCCTTCCGGGTATTTTTCCTCGGGGTTGTATTGGGTCACCCACAGTTGCTTGTCCATGAAACTCAGGCGGTGGTAGAGCCATTCGTCCTTGCCGAAGTTGGCGCCCTTGGCCACCGGGTGGGTGCCGCCGGCGTACGGAATCAGTTGATAGGAAACCGGGTTGCCGACCTTGTTCTCCTTGCTGAAGTTGGTCAGCAGGCGCACGGTCGACGGGTCGAATTTCTGCGCCGCCTGTTGCTCGGTGCCGACTACCCGGGTTTCGGTCTGCATGGTGCTGGTGCGCGGGCCGCCACGGTCGTTGGGCAGCACCACCGGGTTCACTTCCACCAGTGAGTTCTGCTCGCCGTCCACGTCCATGTCGAGGCGGAAGTTGTAGATGTGCTGGTGCGTGGTGCCGACGATGTTGTGATCGAGCAGGGTGCCGTAGCGCGTGTCTTCCCTGGCGGTGTCTTCGTGCATGGTTTTGGACTTCACGCCCTTGACCGCTTCGATGCCGGTGGCGCCGGCGTCGATGCCGATGGTGCCGTTCTGCTGGAAGACCCAGTCGAAGATGTAGTCGTAGTTGCCGACGGTGCTGATCCAGCGCACCACCAGTTCACGGCGCTCGGTGCTGAGATTGGGCTGGCCCATTTCCTGGTGTTTGTATTCGGGGCCGGCGTAGCGCTCGAACACCGCCATGGCGCGGGGGATAGCGGTCGGTGCGCCGGTGTAGTCGGCGATGGTGGCGTCCAGCAGCACGGCGTTTTGCGGGGCGTCCTTGCCGCGGGCAATCGGCGAGGTCAGGGTGCCCATGCCGTAGTCGCCGGAGTCGAGGTAGGCCTTGAAGTACCAGCCGACATCCGGGTCGCCGTAGGGCACGATCATGCCGCCCAGCGAGCCTTCGTACATGATCTTGCGTTTCTTGCCCTTGTCGTCGTAGGTGACGGTGGACAGGATCGGTCCGACCCGCGAATCGAGGCGAACGTGGAAGTCCCAGTTCTGCCAGTGAATGCTGTTGCCGCTGATGGTGTAGTTCTTGCCCTCGGGCTCGATGATTTCCAGCGGTTTGACTGCGACGCCCTGGCGTCCGCGCCCGTCATACGGCGTCGGTTTCATCGGCACCGGGATCAGCGCGTCGTCTTCGATCTTGATCAGCTTCTTCTGTTCCAGGTCGACAATCGCCACCAGGCCCTCGATCGGGTGCGCCCAGTAGTTGCCGTCACCGGTGTTGAGGTAGCTGACGATTTTCAGCAGGCGCTTGTCCTGCGCCAGGCCGTCCTTGCCGTCGAAGTAACCGACGGTCAGTGGCGTCGCCACGACCTTCTTCACGTCGTTGATGCCGCGCTTGGCCAGGGCCTGGGCGTATTCCGGGCTGCTCTCGACGGCCGATTGCACCGTTGCGAAGTCGTCCAGCAAGACCATGCCGTGGGCACCTTCGATCGGCTTCCAGGACTTGAGTGTCTTAGTGTCGAGATCCACCAGCGCTTCGATCACGTGTTTGCCGTCGAGCACCACGATCGAGGCCTCGCGCGGCTGGGCGACGTTCTGCCCGGTGAGGGCGAAGTTCCACACCTGATCCTTGGGCGGCGCCTTGACCGAGACTTCGGTGAAACGGAAGCCGGGCTTGTAGTTGTCCGATTTCTTGACGATGTCCACGGCTGTGGTGATTTCGGCGGCGCTCAGGGGATTGAGCGGGTTGGGGCGGGTCTCGACGACGAAGGTCTTGTCCAGCCCGGACTGGAACACCTGGTTGATGAAGTCGGTGGACATGAACGCCTTATGGTCCTTGAACACCACCGGCACCGTCAGCTCTATGCGCTTGCCGTTGAGCATTGCCACTTTGCTGTCGGGCTTGACCTTGAGATAGACCCCGTCCTTGGCAATGGTGAACAGGTTGGCGTAGTCGTCCCATTTCACCGTGGCACCAAAGGCCTCCAGACCCTCTTGCAGCGGCACCATGTCGGCATGACCGCCGTGGGCCTGGGCATTGCCCGCCCAGTAAGGCAGGCCGAGCGTGCCCAGCGTGATAGCCAGGGCGAGGCGGGCCAGCGGTTTTCTGTTTCGCAATGCAAGGGAGGTGAACATTCTGGGTTCCTTCGGAAAAGCCGATAACAGCCATGCCCGCACTTTGCTACAGCCGGTGAATGGCTGCATTGGGAATCCTGCCAAAAACCTTTGGATCTGTGCCTGATTGCGCGCAGTGGGGCGGATTCTGACTGCTTTGCTATAAGTCGTCGTACAACAATGAAGGGTCGATGACCCCCTTTCAAAACTGACAAGGGAGCGAGCGGCGCGTCGCGGTGCCTGGGTCCAAGAGCCCGTTTAACGGGGTTATTCGATTATATATCGCATTTTCAGGACGGTCAGGCCGTTCAGGTCTAAGGAGTTTTCTTGTTGACAGTGGCCCATGGGACTGGCTATAAATCGCTTAAGTCATACGACGACATATGACATGCACGTCCAAATTAAAAATAAAAAGAGTGTCGACCTCAACATGAATCCAATCGCCTCCCTCTCGCCCCTGAAGTTCCCGTGTTCATTCATCGGCTTCTATGTGCACACACCCTTGCGCCCGTTACCTGAGACAACCCGTCACTGACTCGCGTGAGAAACGCAGGCTGAGCAATCGGTCCCCGTTTCTCAGTGAGTTGTCTGATGAGTTGTCCGAAATCAGTTGGCCCAATCCCTCGGCGGAATATGGCCCGTTTCGTCGTGGACTGATGCATTGAAGTGAAGCCCGGCGGCCCAATCGATCTCGTTTTACACCGAGAGATCATCACCCAAAATCTACAATAAAGTGATGCCATGAACTTGAACGAGCCCATTACTGCGCAACGCGTCAGCCAGTCTGTCGGTAAATACCGATGGACCATTTGTGCGTTGTTGTTTTTTGCAACCACCGTCAATTACCTCGATCGCCAGGTGCTGAGCCTGCTGGCGCCGGATCTGTCGAGGCAATTTGGCTGGAGCAACACCGATTACGCCAACATTGCCGCCGTCTTCCAGTTCACCTACGCGATTTCCATGCTGTTCGCGGGCCGTGTAGTGGACAAGATCGGCACCAAGGCCGCTTTTGTGGTGGCGATTTGCATTTGGTCGACCGGCGCCGTCATGCACGCCTTTGCAGAACCCATGGGCGAGGGTATTGCCGCCATCTGTAGCGCGCTGGGTATTGCGGTCATCCCGGTCTCGATCGCCGGCTTCATGCTGTCGCGCGCCGTGCTGGCGGTCGGTGAATCGGCCAACTTCCCGACCGCAATCAAGGTCACCGCTGAGTATTTCCCGAAGAAGGAACGCTCCTTCGCCACCGGCATCTTCAACTCCGGGGCCAACGTCGGCGCGATTCTGGCACCCATTTCGGTGCCGCTGATCGCCGGCCTGTGGGGCTGGCAGACAGCGTTCATCGTGATCGGCATGCTGGGTTTCATCTGGATGGGCGTATGGCTGGTGTTGTACGACAAGCCGGAGGAACAGAAGCGCCTGTCGGCGGAGGAACTGGCGCACATCCGCAGTGATTCCCCCGCCAGCGCCGCTGTGCAGACGGGCGTCGGCAAAAAGGTTTCGTGGTTCCAATTGCTCAAATACCGTCAGACCTGGGCGTTCGCCTTCGGCAAGTTCATGACCGACGGTGTGTGGTGGTTCTTTCTCTTCTGGCTTCCGACCTACCTGTCGGAGCAGTACGGCCTGAAAGGCGCAGCCATCGTGGTGCCACTGGCCGTGCTGTACAGCATGACCATGGTCGGCAGTATTGGCGGCGGCTGGTTCCCCAGCTATTTCATGGCACGTGGCGACAAGCCGTATGACGGCCGCATGAAAGCCATGCTGGTGATTGCCGTTTTCCCGTTGGTCGTGCTGCTGGCGCAGCCATTGGGGCACATCAGCGTCTGGGTACCGGTGTTGCTGATTGGTGTGGGCGCGTCGGCGCATCAGGCCTGGTCGGCCAACATCTTCACCACGGTGTCCGACATGTTTCCGCAAAAGACCGTCGCGTCCGTGGTCGGCATTGGCGGCATGGCGGGTGGGTTGGGCGGCGTCCTGCTGACCAAGATCGGTGGCTGGGTGTTCGACTACTACAAATCGGTGGGTGAAATCCGCACCGGCTACATGATCATGTTCGCCGTCTGCGCGCTGGCCTATCTGGTGGCGTGGAGTGTGATGAAGATGCTGGTGCCTCGCCACAAGGAAATTACCGACCTCTGAGTGACGGCTTCGAGGGTACCTGCAAGACGGACTAACCCGTCGGATTGAACAAGGCCGCTGAGCAATCAGCGGCCTTTTTGCGTTCCCTGTAGGAGCTGCCGAAGGCTGCGATCTTTTGATCTTTGATTTTTGCAAGAAAGATCAAAAGATCGCAGCCTTCGGCAGCTCCTACAGGGACCGTGTTTGAGGTGGGAAGCGATTGCTTTGGTTTAATAAGAAGCATTACTATTCACGCCCCGTTTCCACAGCACACCGCAATGACCCTCAAGCTGCCCCGCAGACACGGCTTTTTCGAGCATTACGAAGAGTTGGTTGGTACCTGGACCCGTCGCCTGAGGAATCGTCAGCAGGCCGAGGACCTGGCCCACGATACCTTCGTGCGGGTGCTTGAGTCCGATTCGGCGCGGGTGGAACAGCCTCGGGCGTATTTGCACCAGACCGCGCGCAACATTGCCGTGGATGGTTATCGGCGTGAGGACCGGCGGGGCGCCATGGAGTCAGAGGCGATCGATCTCAGTGAGTCGCCGACCGGCGACCCGGAGCATTTCATGCACGCGATCCAGCTGGCTGATTCCATCGAACGGGCGCTCACCGAGTTGCCGGTCAACTGCCGCAAGGTGTTTGTCTGGCAGAAAATCGAGGGCCTGACCCAGGCCGAAATCGCCGAACGCCTGGGGCTGTCCAAGAACATGGTGGAAAAGTATATGATCCGCACGCTTCGGCACCTGCGCGATCGCCTGGACGGGTTGCAGTCATGATGCGCTGCGGCCACGAACCTACCCGTAGGAGCTGCCGAAGGCTGCGATCTTTTGATCTTCGGCAACGCCAAGATCGCCAAAAGATCGCAGCCTTCGGCAGCTCCTACGCCAAGCAGATGCGGTGTGATGTCTTTTCCCCGGCCCAACAGGAACTTCCATGATGGATACTCGTGATTGTGCGTGCGGGCAAACAACGGTTCGCGATGACGCGGCACTATGGTTTGTACGTTTGCAGGAGCCTGTCGTCGATGTCGAAGTGCGTCGCCGGTTTCAGGCCTGGCTGGACGAACACCCCCAACACCGAAACGAATTCGACGTGCTCCAGGGTTTGTGGCGCGCCGCCGATTTGCTGCCGGCGGCGCGTTTGCGTGCCTTGTGTGACACCCCGCCAGCCCTGAAAAAACCTCGTCCGGTGCTGCGTTACGCGGTCGCCGCCAGCGTGCTCGCGGTGGCGCTCGGCCTGGGTCTGTTCAGCAGCCTGAATCATCCGGCGCCTTACACCGCCGAGTTTTCAACGGCCCTGAATGAGCGCCGCCATGTGGCGTTGCCGGATGGCTCGGCGGTGGATCTGGACAGCCGCAGCCGGATTCAGGTGCGTTTTGAAAAGGGTCAACGCCACGTTGAGCTGAGTGAAGGCGAAGCGATGTTCAGCGTCGAGCACGACACCCGCCGACCCTTTGTGGTCGCGGCGGGCAGTGGCAAGGTCACGGTCACCGGCACCCGGTTCGACGTACGCCGTGGCGCCAGCGAAACCCGGGTGGTGGTGGAGCAGGGCACGGTCAAGGTCCAGGGGCGCGAGGCTGCCGATCACGATTTCATCCATCTGACCGCAGGCCTGGGCACCCACGTCGATGCCCAAGGCAAGGTCGCGGCCGCCTATGCCGTCAACCCGGCGGAAATGACCGCCTGGCGCAGCGGCAAACTGGTGTTCAACAACGCCAGCCTGGCCGACGTCGCCGAGCAGGTCTCACGTTATCGGGAGAAGCCGCTCAAGGTCGCCAGCGCAGCGGTCGGCGATCTGCGCCTGACCAGCGTGTTCAAGTCCGACAACACCGACGCACTGCTCAAGGCCTTGCCGAGCATTCTGCCGGTGGCCGTGCGCACCCTTGGCGATGGCAGCCAGGAAATAATTTCAAAATAAAATTCAGGTTTTTTTCGAGTTCATCGTCTTCCTGTTCAACTGCAACTGGTTTGCATTAACAAGCGCACACTTTTGCGATCCACAGGATTACGTTCGACGTGAAAAACTCCACCGCTAAAAACAACAAATTCCCCTGGTTGCCGCTGGCGCTCGCCCTGGCGGTCAACGTTGCACTGCCCCAGGCCTTTGCCGCCGACGGCATCCGCATCCCGGCGCAACCCTTGGGACAAGCCTTGAGCCAGTTGGGCCAGCAAACCTCACTTCAGGTGTTCTTCAGCCCTGAACTGGTCGCCGGCAAACAGGCTCCGGCGGTGGAAGGCAATATTTCCCCGGAAGACGCACTGCGCCAGTTGCTGCAAGGCAGCGGCCTGCAATACCAGATCGATGAAGGTTCGGTGACCCTGATGCCGGCACCGACTTCGGCGGCCAACGGCCCGCTGGAGCTGGGCGTGACCGACATCAAGGTGGTGGGCGACTGGCTCGATGACGCCGATGCCGCCTTGGTGCAGAACCACCCTGGCGCACGAACGGTGGTGCGCCGCGAAGCCATGGTCGAGCAGGGCGCGATGAACGTCGGCGAGGTGTTGAAACGGGTTCCCGGCGTGCAAGTACAGGACGCCAACGGCACCGGTGGCAGCGACATTTCCCTCAACGTCGGCGTGCGCGGCCTGACTTCGCGCCTGTCGCCTCGCTCCACCGTGCTGATCGACGGCATCCCGGCGGCGTTCGCGCCCTACGGGCAGCCACAACTGTCCATGGCACCGATTTCCTCCGGCAACCTCGACAGCATCGACGTGGTACGCGGTGCCGGCTCCGTGCGCTACGGACCGCAAAACGTCGGCGGTGTGATCAACTTCGTGACCCGCGCGATCCCGGAACAGGCCTCCGCGGAAATCGGCACCACCCTGGAAACGTCGCAGCACGGTGGCTGGAAACACATCGACACGGCGTTCATGGGCGGCACCGCCGACAACGGCATGGGCGTGGCGCTGTTGTACTCCGGCGTGAACGGCAACGGTTACCGTGAAAGCAACAACGGCAACGACATCGACGACGTGATCCTCAAGACCCATTGGGCGCCGACCGATGTCGACGATTTCAGCCTCAACTTCCACTACTACGACGCCAAGGCCGACATGCCCGGCGGCCTGACCCAGGCGCAGTACGACGCCGACCCGTTCCAGTCGGTGCGCGACTACGACAACTTCAGCGGCCGTCGCAAGGATGTGTCCTTCAAGTGGGCGCGGCAGATCGACGATCGCACCCAGGCCGAAGTGCTGACTTACTACACCGACAGTTTTCGTGGCAGCACCATCGCCTCGCGTGACCTGAAGACACTCAACTCCTATCCGCGCAGCTACTACACCTTCGGTATCGAACCACGGGTCTCCCATGTGTTTGATGTGGGCCCGACCACCCAGGAAGTCAGCGTCGGTTATCGCTACCTGAAGGAAGCCATGCACGAAGAGGCCAGCCGTGTGGCGCTGGTCAACAACGAGCCCGTCGTGCGTCCGGGGTCGGACGGCCATGTCTATCAGGACCGTACCGGTGGAACCGAGGCCAATTCGGTCTACGTCGACAACAAGATCGATGTGGGCAACTGGACCGTCACCCCGGGTATTCGCTTCGAGCACATCAGCACCGACTGGCATGACCGTCCGGTACTCGATACGGCCGGTAAACGGGTGCCGGAGAAAAAGCGCAGCATCGAAAGCAACGAGCCGCTGCCGGCCCTGAGCGTGATGTACCACATGTCCGAGGCCTGGAAGCTGTTCGCCAACTACGAAACCTCGTTCGGCGCGCTGCAGTATTTCCAGCTGGGGCAGGGCGGTATCGGTAATGAGCCTGCCAACGGCCTGCAGCCGGAAAAGGCCAAGACCTACGAAATCGGTACGCGCTACAACGATGACGTGTGGGGCGGCGAGGTGACGCTGTTCTACATCGACTTCGACGACGAACTGCAATACATCAGCAATGACGTGGGCTGGACCAACCTCGGCGCGACCAAGCACCAGGGCATCGAAACCTCGGTGCACTACGATATGGCGGCGCTGGACCCACGCCTCGACGGCCTGACCGCCAACGCCGGTTTCACCTACACCCGCGCCACTTATGAAGGTGAAATCCCGGGCTTCAAGGGCCGTGACCTGCCGTTCTATTCCCGTCAGGTGGCCACCGCCGGCCTGCGTTATGACATCAACCGCTGGACCTGGAACCTCGATGCGTTCGCCCAGTCGAAACAGCGCTCGCCGGGCACCGGGGTGAACGCCGACGGCAGCTTCAACGGCAACTACATCACCGAAGGCTCCGCCGACGGCCAGTTCGGCGACATTCCGGGTTACGTGACCTGGAACGTGCGTAGCGGCTATGATTTCGGCCCGCAGGTGTCGAACCTGAAACTGGGGGCCGGGGTGAAAAACATCTTCGACAAGCAGTACTTCACCCGCTCCAGCGACAACAACTCGGGCATGTACGTCGGCGCGCCGCGGACGTTCTTTGTGCAGGCCAGTGTCGGGTTCTGATAGACCGAGTGGACCCCATCGCGAGCAGGCTCGCTCCCACAATGACCGCATCGTTAACAAATCATGTGTACGACGCCAACCCTGTGGGAGCGAGCCTGCTCGCGATGCTTTTCAGACTTTCAACACCCTCCCGCCAATGGCCACCGCCACCAGCAGCACCGCCATCAACCCGAAGGCAAAACTCAAGCTGGCGCCATGGGCGACAAAGCCGATCAGCGCAGGCCCTGCGAGTATTCCCGCATAACCCAGGGTGGTAATGGCCGGCACGGCGATGCTCTCGGGCATGACCGTCTGCTTGCCTACAGCGGTGTACAACACCGGCACGATGTTCGAGCAACCGGCGCCCAGCAGCGCGTAACCCACCAGCGCCGCCTCCCAACTCGAGGCGAACGTCGCCAGAAACAAGCCCGCGGCCGCCGTCAACCCGCCGAACACAATCACCCGTGTCGCGCCCAACCGCCGTACGATTTTGTCACCGGTCAAACGCCCGGCCGTCATGGTCAAGGCAAACGCCGCATAGCCGAGGCCCGCATACGCCGTGTCGATGCCACGTTCCTGTGCCAGGAATACCGCGCTCCAGTCCAGCGCCGCGCCTTCGGCGAGGAACACGATGAAGCACATGCCACCGATAAACAGGACGATGCCATGGGGCACTGCGAACGCCGGCCCTGAGCTCTCACTGCCGTAGGGCAACAGATGCGGCACGGCCCTGGCCAAGGCGATCAGCAGCATCACGATCACCACCAGCGTGGCCCCCAGCGGCGAAATCCCCAGACCAAGCAAGCCGCTGACGCCTGCCGCACCGACAATCCCGCCGAGGCTGAACAGGCCGTGGAAACCCGACATCATGTTTTTGCCGCTGGCGCGCTCGACGATCACCGCTTGCAGGTTGACGGTCGAATCCACCGTGCCGAGGCCCGCGCCGAACATGAACAGCGCCGCGATCAAGGCCGGAATCGATGACACCGTGGCCAGCAGCGGCAGGGCGGCACAGATCAGCAAGGTCCCGCCGGTCGTCACCCGCCGGCAGCCGAAACGCGTGGCCAGGATCCCGGCCATCGGCATCGCCAGGATCGAACCCACCCCCAGACACAGCAGCAACAGACCCAGGGTGCCTTCATCCAGCCCGGCCCGGGCCTTGGCATAGGGCACCAGCGGCGCCCACGCGGCGATGCCGAACCCGGCGATGAAAAAGGCGATGCGCGTGGACATCTGTTCCAGGCGGCCGGGAACGAAGGTGGTCTGGCTGTTGAGGCTGGTCATATCAATCCCTGGCAAAAAACGTCACGTCCTCAACGGACAGTGGTCGACCGGCGAGGGTTCGATCAGTGCCCGGAAAGTTTTACGGTCAAACAGGGCGACATCGTTGCACAGCGCCGCTGTTTTTCGCGATATGTTGAGCCATTCCAATGACACACGGAGGGCGCCATGGCGCAGAGGTACGATGCACGGGGCAATATTTACATCGTGGTTGCGCCCGAAGAATTGCGCCGTCAGGGCATCGACTTGCCCGATCAGGCCAGCCACGCAGCACAAACTCGTCAGGCATGGGCTGTGGCGGCCATCGAAGCCTGCTGCAACTGGGCACCCGGCACACAACCGGCCGGCAGCAAGGATCATCGCAGCGACGGCTTGCTGGTCGGACCGTTCCAGTCGTCGCCACCCTTTGACCTGTTGATCGTCAACACCGACGGCACCCTGGCCGAACGCAGTGGCAACGGGCTGACGATTTTTTCCCAGGCGTTGAGCGACCAAGGGCTTTTATCCCGCGACGAAGCCTGTCTGCTCAGGGTTCACCACGACAAGTCCGACACGCCTTCACCGGGGCAGACTTCGGTGAAAGCGGCTGAAGT
This sequence comes from Pseudomonas sp. GW821-FHT07G06, assembly GCF_058986625.1. NCBI lineage: Bacteria > Pseudomonadati > Pseudomonadota > Gammaproteobacteria > Pseudomonadales > Pseudomonadaceae > Pseudomonas > Pseudomonas sp. GW821-FHT07G06. Next base: position 55,628 of record NZ_JBYSVW010000001.1, on the reverse strand, counting down.
CGAGGGCGTGCAGGGCTTTTGGCTTGACCTTGGCCAGCCTGGTTTCGGGCCGTCGGCGGTCAGTGCCGAGGGTGTTGAAACGGCGCTGTTGAATGGCCGCGAACTCAGCCACGTCAAACCGCTGTCGGCACTCAATGGCGCATGGTCGCGCAGCCAGTTCGCGCGGGTCGGTAATCCGCATTGCGTGACGCTGGTCGAAAACGCCGACGACTTGCCGAGCAATGAGCAGATGCGAGAACCCGCGCTGGGTGAAGGGTTGATGCGAATTGCCTACGCCATGCCGGTCGGTGCAGGCAAACCCTGTCCGGCGGGGATCAATCTGCAATGGGCGATGCGCGTGTCAGAAGGGCACATCGCTGCGCGGGTGTTCGAGCGCGGCGAGGGACCGACAGCGTCGTCGGGGACCAGTGCCAGTGCGGTGGCCTGTGCGGCCTGGCGCGTAGGTTGGGTCAGGGCCGGGGAAGTGAAGGTGACGATGCCGGGTGGCACGGCGCCGATCTTGCTGGAAGAGGAGCGGGGGGGATTGAGTCGGGTCAGTCTGTTTGGTACGGCTCGAATGATGGATTGATTTTGAAATAGCCTTCGCGAGCAGGCTCGCTCCCACAGGGGTTTTGTGAACAACATCAATCCAGTGTGGGAGCGAGCCTGCTCGCGAAGGGGCCAGTTCGGGTCAATGCAAATCTCAGCTCAGACCAGCGAACTCCACCACCGGCATCGTCCGCTTCATCAACACCTTGCCCTCGCGCACCGAGTACAGCGGCAACCCCTGACTGCGGATCACTTCGTAATCACTCTCCGCCGACAGTATCAGCAGGTTCGCCGGCCGCCCGCGTTCCAGGCCATAGCGCTCGCCGAGGTTCATGGCCCTGGCGCTGTTGTCCGTCACCAGGTCCAGCGCGCTTTGCAGGTTGCGATAACCGAGCATGTGGCAGATGTGCAGCCCGGCCTCGAGCACCCGCAAAATGTTGCCATTGCCCAGCGGGTACCACGGATCGACGATGGAGTCCTGGCCGAAGCACACGTTCATCCCCGCTTCCAGCAACTCATTGACCCGGGTCACGCCCCGGCGTTTCGGGAAGCTGTCGAAGCGACCTTGCAGGTGGATGCTTTCGGTGGGGCAGGAGACAAAGCTGATCCCCGAATGCCCGAGCAGGCGAAACAGCTTGGCGCAGTAGGCGTTGTCGTAGGAGCCCATGGCCGTGGTGTGGCTGGCCGTGACCCGTGAACCCATGTCGCGGCTGCGGGCCTCTTCGGCGAGCACTTCGAGAAAGCGTGAATGCGGGTCGTCGGTTTCGTCGCAATGCACGTCGACCAGGCAACCGCTGCGTTCGGCCAGGTCCATGAGGAACTTCACCGAACTGACACCCTGGTCGCGGGTGTATTCGAAATGCGGAATGCCACCGACCACGTCCGCGCCCATGCGGATCGCCTCTTCCATCAACTCGCGACCATTGCGGTACGACTCGATGCCTTCCTGGGGGAAGGCGACGATTTGCAGGTCGACCAGGTGCCGGCTTTCCTCGCGCACTTCGAGCATCGCCTTGAGCGCGGTCAGTTGCGGGTCGGTGACGTCGACGTGGGTGCGCACATGCTGGATGCCGTGGGCGGCGAGGGCCTGGATGGTTTTTTTGGCGCGGGTCCTGGTGTCTTCCTGGGTGATGGTCGCCTTGCGCTCGCCCCAGCACTCGATGCCTTCGAACAGCGTGCCGCTCATGTTCCAGCGCGGCTCGCCGGCGGTCAGGGTCGCGTCGAGGTGGATGTGCGGCTCGACAAAGGGCGGCACCACCAGGTTGCCGCCGGCATCCAGGTCGCCAGGGCCCAGGGTCGGGGCCTCGGTCTGGCGGGCGATGCTGCTGATCAGGCCGTTTTCCAGGTTCAGCTCATGCAGGCCTTCCTGGTTGCGCAGACGGGCGTTGATGATGTGCATCGTGCGAGTCCTTTTAGCGATTCGTATTGGCAATACCTTTACGTTAGCTCGCCAACGGCGGTCCCCGCCAGTGACATTGATCCAATGTGGGAGCGAGCCAGCTCGCGAAGGCGGTGTGTCAGCCAATTCTAGGTCGGAGGTGACATTGTCTTCGCGAGCAGGCTCGCTCCCACAGGGGATTGGGTTTGTTTAGGTGGATTGAAGCAGGGGCAGAAAACGCAGCAGCGCGGCGACTATGGCTTCGGGCGCATCTTCCTGAACCAGGTGACCGGCGTTGGGTATCGGATGGAACTGCGCGCCGGGAATCATCTGCTGCAGTGCGCGCCCGCGTTCGACGGGAATCCACTGATCGTCTTCACCCCAGAGAATCTGCACCGGGCAACGAATCGTCGGGTACAAGCCTTCGGCCTCACGGGTATAGCGCTCGTCCATCTGTGCGATCTGCCGGTAGAACGCCGCTTGCCCCGGCTCCCCCAGCCACGGCTGAACGTAGGGGGCGAGTTCGGCGTCGGGGATGTCGCGCTGGATGGCCCCGCGAATATAGGTCGGCACGATGGCGCGCTGGATGTAATCGGGCAGTCCGCTGAACGCCGCCTCATGCTGGCGCACATGCTGCACGAATGGCGAGCCCCAGGGCATCAGCGCCACCGGATCGATCAGCGTCAGGCTGCGGTAATCCTTGCCGTTGAGCAGGTGTGTGCGCAGGGCGGTGGCGCCGCCGAAGTCGTGGGCCACCACGTCGGGGCGATCCAGGCCCCAATGCTCCAGCAACTGTGACAGCAACTCGTTCTGCACACCCAGGGACACGTCGCCATCGACTTTCTCGGATTGCCCGTAGCCCAGCAGATCGAAATAGTGCACTCGGTGCGTGGTGATGAAATGCGGGGCAATCCGGTGCCAGACACAGGAGGAGAAGGGTGTGCCATGCACGAACACCAGTGGCGGGCCATCGCCGCGCACGGCGTAGCGCACGGAGTGCCCTTTGAAGCGATAGGTCTGGGGCAGTGGCCAGTCAGTCATGGGCTTGTCCTCTTGGCGGGGGAAGAGGCAAAAAGCATAGGCATAAAAAAACAGCCGATGAAGGCTGTTCTTTATTTCTCTGACCAACTGTAGGAGCGAGCTTGCTTGCGAAGAGCGTCAACGATTACGCGTGGTATCTGGCAGCCCGCGGTGCTCTGGCGTTCATCGCGAGCAAGCTCGCTCCTACAAGGGGGTGGTGTCTTTATTCGCCGCGATAGATGCAACCGCTGGTGCAGGTTTCGTGGATACGAATCGCACTGAGCTCCGGCAGCAACGGCTTCATCTCATTCCAGATAAACTTGGCCAGCACTTCACTGGTCGGATTTTCCAGGCCGGGAATGTCGTTCAGGTAGTTGTGGTCCAGACGCTCGTACAGCGGCTTGAAGATCGCCTTGATCTCGGAGAAGTCGCGGATCCAGCCGGTGTGCGGATCAAGATCGCCGCTCAAATGGATCGCCACTTTGAACGAGTGACCGTGCAGGCGCCCGCACTTGTGGCCGTCCGGTACGTGGGGCAGGCGGTGGGCGGATTCGAAAGTAAATTCCTTGAAGATTTCCACAGTGTTTTCAGCTCTGTTCAGGTGGCGTTCGCCGCAGCGATTCGGGCAGGCGGCGAGTTTACCAGTTTGTCCTGACTAAAGGGTCAGCAAGCGCTCGCCGAGGCGACCGTTGGCGGCCAGTTCGAGGAATTCGTCGCCCAGGCGGCGGCTTTCTTCCATGGTGGTGCGCCAGTATTTCTGCCGGCTCGGGGCGTCGCCCATGAAGCGCTTGAAGTCGTTACGGTCCGGCAGTTTGCCGTAGGGCAGGCGCGCCAGGTATTCCTTAGACGGCGCCAGCAGCAGCACGTTTTGCAAGCGGGCCGGGCAGGCGCGGCGCCACGGCAGGGTCTTGTCGAACCAGCCGGGAATCACCCGGTCGGTGAAATGCGGGTAGAGCACGATGTCATTGCCGCTGTAGGGCAGGTCCAGGTGATAGTCCAGCAGACCGCCGTCGCGGAAGGTGCCGGCGCCGGCGCCCGGCAGGTCGCGCACGCCTTCCATGACCATCGGGATCGAGCCGGAAGCCAGCAAGGCCTGGCGCAAATTGCCGGCATCGAGGGCGACGAAGCGCGAGGGGAAGTCGTTCAAGGCGTCGACCGGCGGCGCCAGGCGCGGGTCGTGGATGATCAGGCGTTCGAAGTGCCGGGCCAGCCGCGCCCGGCCGCGCAGGTTGTCGGCAATGACCGAGGACAGCCCCAGCCCCAGGCGACCGCGATGGTCGTCGGCGAGCAGACCGTGGCTTTTGACCACCATGATGTTCAGGCGGTAGGCGCTGTTGCCGAGGATCGAGGCATCACGACCGTCGAGCAGGTCATCGAGCATGCGCCGCGAACTCTGGCTGATTTGCGCCATGGTCACGCCCTTGGCAAAGTTTTGCTCGGTGTACAGCTGCCCGAGACGCCGGATGCCCTCGGCGGCGTCCGGCAGGCAGGCGCTGGCGAAGCGCCAGGAGCCCACCGATGCCCCAATCAGCGAGCGCTCCCGCGGTGCCGCCGGCAGCCACTCGCCGAACAACGCCAGGTCCAGCCCCTGAATCCCCAGCGCCTTCGGACCGCCGGCCGCACCGGGCAGGGTGCCGACCTCGGCGGCGTTCAAGCCGCTCTCACGGATGCGCGCAAAAGCTCGCGGACCGGCCTTGAGGGTCAGGGAAGGAAACTTGATGTGGATGGCCGTCATACCGGTCTCGAATGTTGGCAAGCGGGGAATTATAAACACCACATCCCCTGTAGGAGCGAGCCTGCTCGCGATGGTCGTCAACGATTACGCTGGTAACCTGACACCCCGCGGCGTTCCAAGGTCCATCGCGAGCAGGCTCGCTCCTACAGGGGGGCGGTGTCAGCAATGATGGCCATTCAGTTTCAATTAAGTTCAGCAGGTTAAGGTGGCTCGCCTGGCCCCCCGACGCAACGCTGGTACCATTGAGGCTCTCGAGAAGCTCACACCACTCGCATTAGACCCGGTCAGCTGGCAGTGACTCAAGGATCATCAGGATTCGTAATGAAGGTGTTTCTACTCAATCGATGTTTCGCACGCAGGATGGCGCTGCTGCTTCTGGCATTTTGCTCGGCAGTGATGGCCCGCGACCTGGATCAGGATGAAGCCCTGCGCCTGCGTCAACAGGGCGTGATCCTGCCGCTGGAGCAGCTGTTGCAGCAAGCGATGGATCGCTACCCCGGTGCAAAACTGCTGGAAGCCGAACTCGAAGAGAAGCACGACATCTACCTTTATGATGTCGAATTGCTGACGCCCGAAGGCGTGGTCCGTGAGCTGCACATCGATGCGACTGACGGCCGATTATTGAAAGACAAGGAAGACTGATCCATGCGTTTGCTTCTGGTGGAAGACCATGTGCCCCTGGCCGACGAACTGCTGGCCGGTCTCAACCGCCAGGGTTATGCGGTGGACTGGCTGGCCGACGGTCGCGACGCGGTGCATCAGGGCGGCACTGAACCTTACGACCTGATCATCCTCGATCTCGGCTTGCCGGGCGTGCCGGGGCTAGAGGTGCTGGCGCAATGGCGCGCGACGGGGCTGGCCACGCCGGTGCTGATCCTCACGGCCCGGGATTCCTGGGCCGAACGCATCGAAGGCCTCAAGGCCGGCGCCGACGATTACCTGACCAAACCCTTTCATCCCGAAGAGTTGTTTCTGCGCATCCAGGCGTTGCTGCGCCGCTCCCATGGCCAGGTCAACCAGCCGACGCTCCAGGCCGCCGGGCTGCACCTGGACGAAGGTCGCCAGTGCGTTGTCCGCGACGGTGCGGACATTCAGCTGACCGCCGCGGAGTTTCGTCTGTTGCGTTATTTCATGCTGCACCCCGAGCAGATCCTCTCCAAAAGCCACCTCGCCGAACACCTCTACGACGGTGAAACCGAGCGCGATTCCAATGTGCTGGAGGTCCACGTCAACCATTTGCGCCGCAAGCTCGGCAAAAGCGTGATCGAAACCCGGCGTGGCCAGGGCTACCTGTTCGGCGGGCAAGCCCGGTGAGATCGATCCAGCGTCGCTTGAGCCTGGGCCTGATCAGCGTGATGGTGGTCGTTGGCCTGGTGCTGGCGCAAACCAGCCTGTGGCTGTTCGAAATGGGTTTGCAGCGCTACCTCGAAGCCGGGTTGCGCAATGACAGCGAGAGCCTGCTGGCGGCGCTGGTGCGCGGGCCGCAAGGCTTGCAACTGGATGAACGAAGTCTGTCGCCGGCCTATCAGCGGCCGTTTTCCGGGCATTATTTCCGCATCGATTTCACCGACGGCCATTGGCGTTCCCGTTCATTATGGGATCAGGAGCTGCCGGCGCTCGATCACCCCGGCCTGCACGACGATCTGCAACTGGGGCCGGAAGGGCAACAGTTGCTGGTGCTGCGTACGGACTATCGACGTCTGGGGTTGCCGATCTCCATCAGCGTCGCCGAGGATTACACACCGATACGCGAAAGCTTCCGGCGCGTGCAACAGCTCGGGTTGGGCCTGGGTTTGACCGGGCTGCTGCTGATTCTGTTGCTGCAACGGATTACCGTGCGCCGCGCCTTGCGTCCGCTGGAACAGGCCCGCGAGCAGATCGCGCAATTGCAACAGGGCCAGCGCTCGCAACTCGATGATCAGGTACCGCTGGAGCTGGAGCCACTGGTGGCGCAGATCAACCACTTGCTGGCCCACACCGAGGACAGCCTCAAGCGCTCACGCAATGCCCTGGGCAACCTCGGCCACGCGTTGAAAACACCGCTGGCGGTGCTGTTGAGCCTGGCCTCGAGCGAGCAGCTTGAGGCGCACCCGCAACTGCGCAAGACCCTCAAGGAACAACTGCAACAGGTCGAGCAACGGCTCAATCGGGAACTCAATCGTGCGCGGTTATCCGGTGATGCGCTGCCGGGCGCGCTGTTTGATTGCGATGCCGAACTCCCCGGATTGCTGGCAACCCTGAACATGATCCATGGCGAACACCTGGCGCTGAGCTACCGCGCTCCGGCCGGTCTGCAACTGCCATGGGATCGTGAAGACCTGCTGGAACTGTTGGGCAACCTGCTGGATAACGCCTGCAAATGGGCGGATGCCGAGGTTCGCGTGAGTGTCGCCGAGTTGGCGAACGGGTTTGAACTCAGGGTGGAAGATGACGGGCCGGGCATTCCCGAAGAGCGTCGCGATCAGGTGTTCAGCCGGGGAACGCGGCTGGATGAACAAACCCATGGGCATGGCCTGGGACTTGGCATCGTGCGCGACATCGTCGATAGCTGGGGCGGGACACTGTCGTTGCTGGAAAGCGAGTGGGGCGGGTTGAAGGTTGTCATCGAATTACCCAGACACACTTGAAGCCAAACCGGGAACCCTGTGGGAGCGAGCCTGCTCGCGAAAGCGGCCTGCCAGTCACATTGATAGTGAATGTGCTGCCGTCTTCGCGAGCAAGCCCGCTCCCACAGGGATTGTGGGGTGTCAGTTTCAGGTGTGATGAATCTCCCGATCCTTGGTTTCCGGCATGAAGAAAATGCCCAGCACGGCCGTCATCACCGCGATGACGATCGGATACCACAGCCCGTAATAGATATCCCCCGTGGCCGCCACCATGGCGAACGCCACTGTCGGCAGGAAGCCGCCGAACCAGCCATTGCCGATGTGATAGGGCAGCGACATCGAGGTGTAGCGGATGCGCGCCGGGAACAGTTCCACCAGCCAGGCGGCGATCGGCCCGTAGACCATGGTCACGTAGATCACCAGGATCGTCAGGAGCAACAGCACCATCGGGTAGTTGGTCTTGGCCGGGTCGGCCTTCTCGGGGTAACCGGCGTCCTTGAGGGCGGTGGCGAGATTGGCGGTAAAGGCATCGTTTTTGGCCTTGAAGTCGGCGGCCGGCATGCCGGTGCCCTCGAAGCTCTCGATCACTTTCTCGCCGATGCGCACCTGCGCAACGGCGCCCGGCTCGGCGTTGACGTTCTTGTAGGGGATGGCCCGTTTGGCCAGCACTGTCTTGGCCAGGTCGCAGGAGCTGGTGAATTTGGCCTTGCCTACCGGGTCGAACTGGAACGAGCACTGGTCGGGATTGGCGATGACCGTGACCGGGTTCTTCTCCTGGGCAACGAACACGTCGGGGTTACCGTATTGGGTCAACGCATGGAAGATCGGGAAGTAAGTCAGTGCGGCGATGATGCAGCCGGCCATGATGATGCCCTTGCGGCCGATGCGGTCGGACAGGCTGCCGAACAGGACGAAGAACGGTGTGCCGATCAGCAGCGAGCCGGCAATCAGCAAGTTGGCGGTCTGCGGGTCGATCTTCAGCGTCTGCAGCAGGAAAAACAGCGCATAGAATTGCCCGGTGTACCAGACAACGGCCTGGCCGGCGGTGCCACCGAGCAGGGCCATGATCACGATCTTGAGGTTGTCCCAGCGGGCGAAGGATTCGGTCAGCGGTGCCTTGGACGCCTTGCCTTCAGCCTTCATTTTCATGAACACCGGTGACTCGCTCAGTTGCAGGCGGATGTACACCGAGATAATCAACAACAGGATCGAAAGCAGGAACGGAATCCGCCAGCCCCAGGCTTCGAAGGCTTCCGTGCCCAGCGCGGTACGGCAGGCGAGGATCACCAGCAGTGAAAGAAACAGGCCAAGGGTGGCTGTCGTCTGAATCCACGAGGTGAAATAGCCGCGCTTGCCCTTGGGCGCATGTTCGGCCACGTAGGTGGCTGCGCCGCCGTACTCGCCGCCCAGCGCCAGGCCCTGCAGCAAGCGCAGGCTGATCAGGATGATCGGCGCAGCCACGCCTATGCTCGAGTAGCCGGGCAGCAAGCCCACCACGGCCGTCGAGACACCCATGATCACGATGGTGATGAGGAAGGTGTGCTTGCGTCCGATCATGTCGCCCAAGCGGCCGAACACAATGGCGCCGAACGGCCGGACGGCGAAGCCGGCGGCGAAGGCGAGCAGGGCGAAGATGAAGGAAGTCGTTTCGTTGACGCCGGCGAAGAAGTGCTTGGCGATAATCGCCGCGAGGGAGCCGTACAGGTAGAAGTCATACCATTCGAACACGGTGCCCAGGGACGACGCGAAGATGACCTTGCGCTCCTCCTTGGTGATCCCGTGGTTGGGCGCGCTGCCCGTGGTTGTATTGTCGATTGCTGCCATGAGTATTCTCCGTCGTGCTCTTGTTGTAGGCCGGAGTTCTCACCAACACTTGCCGTACCCAGGCCCTGGGGCTGAAGTCATCGGATTACGTGGCTTGCATTCAAGTTGACGCCAGAAAAAGCTGCAAGGTTCCATGAAGCATAATCGGCTTGCGGCAGATATCCACTTGCCACCATTTCATTGAGCAGCGCGCAGAAAAAATGTGGGAGCGAGCTTGCTCGCGATGGCGGAGTGTCAATCAACAAAAATGTTGTCTGACCCACCGCCATCGCGAGCAAGCTCGCTCCCACAGGTATTTTGTTCGACCAACAAGGCTTAAACGCGGAACTGGTCCATCAGACTCTGCTGCTGGTTCGCCAGGCTGTTGAGCGACTGGCTGACCCGTGCCGACTCATTGGCCTGGCCCGACAGCGACTCGGTCACGTCGCGAATGGTCGCCACGTTGTTGTTGATCTCCTCGGCCACCGCGCTTTGCTCTTCGGCGGCGCTGGCGATCTGCATGTTCATGTCGTTGATCACGGTCACCGCGTCGCCGATCTGGCGCAGTGCGGTCACGGCCTGGCCAACCTGCTCGACACTGCCCTGGGCCTGGCGATGGCTGTTGTTCATCGAACCCACCACTTCCTGGGTGCCGCTTTGCAGTTGTTCGATCACCAGACGGGTTTCCTCCACAGACTCCTGGGTACGCCGTGCCAGGTTGCGCACTTCATCGGCGACCACGGCAAAACCGCGCCCGGCCTCACCGGCACGGGCCGCTTCGATCGCCGCGTTGAGGGCCAGCAGGTTGGTCTGCTCGGCAATCGCGCGGATCACTTCCAGCACCGTGCCGATCTTCTCGCTGTTGGCGGCCAGGCCTTCGACCTGAACCATGGCCGCGCTCATGTCGGCGGCGAGGTTGTCGATGCTGGCGGTGGTGCGGTCGATCACGGTCAGGCCCTGACGGGTCGCCTGATCGGCATCGCGGGCGGCGTGTGCCGCTTGCGCGGCGCTGCGGGCGACGTCCTGGGCGGTGGCGCTCATCTCGTGGGAGGCGGTCGCGACCTGATCCACCTGGCGGTACTGCTGCTCCATGCCGGCGCTGGTCTGGGTGGCGATGGCGGACGACTGGTCCGCCGTGCTGCGGGCGTCCTGCACCGAGCGTTTCACTTCGGCAATGATCGGTTGCAGCTTGTCGAGGAAGCGGTTGAACCAGCCGGCCAACTGGCCCAGCTCGTCCTTTTTGTCGTAGGCCAGGCGGCGGGTCAGGTCACCTTCGCCGCTGGCGATGTCTTCGAGCATATGCGCCACGCCGAGGATCGGTCTGGTCACGCTGCGGGCCATCAGCCACACCAGCACCAGGCCCAGCAGCGCGGCGAGCACGCCCAGGCCGAGCTCGACCAGTGTGCCGGCGGTGTTGCTGTCGTCCAGTTGCTTTTTCAGGGTTTCGGCGGGGCCGACCAGGACTTTCTCCGGCACGTCGAGCAGTACGCCCCAGGATTTGCCGCCGGGAATCGGCTGGAAGGGTGCCAGCACTTTCAATTGCTGATGGCTGTGCAGGCTGGCGGTTTTGCTGCTGGCGGCCAGCATGCGCAGCAGTTCGGTACCGCTGGCCTTGTCCACGGCATCCAGGCGCTGGCTGAGTTTGCTGGCGTCCGGGCTGTAGCCGGCGAGCAGGCCCGCCGGGCTGATGATGCTGACACTGGTCTGGCCGTCGTAGAGTTTCTTGCTGGCTCCCAGGCTGACCGCTTGCAGGCTGTTGAGGTTGATGTCCACCGACAGCGAGGCGATCACCTTGCCGTTGACCAGCAACGGGAAAACGATGCTGGTCATCAGCACGTTCTGGCCGTCGATCTCATAGAAGTAGGGTTCGATCACGCACGGCTTGAGCGTGGTGCGCGGGCAGGTGAACCAGGCGTTGGCCGCTTCGCCGCTGGGGCCGGTGCTGGTGTCGGCCATGTCCTTTTCCGGCAGCGCCATGGACGTCAACTTGCCCGGCGTCGGCTGCGACCAGTAGAGGGCGAAACGGCCCTTGTCGTTGCTGCCCAGTTCCGCCTGGCCGGCGAACAGGTCGTCCTTGCCGTCCAGCCCGTTGGGTTCGAACACCAGGGACAGGCCGAGCAGGTCCGGATTGGCCTGCAGGGCCGACTTGACCTGGCGGGTCAGGTCTTCGCGCAGGTCGAAGGCATCGAGGAAGCGCTTTTCGGCCTGCTCGCGCAAAAACAGCACCTGCCGGGAGAAACCGTGACCGTACTGATAGGCGTCCATGAACTGCTGGCGAATCCCCAGTGCCTGGTTCTCGCCCTGGGACTCGATCCGGGCCTGGGCCGATTCGGTCAGCATCTCCATGCTCGAGGCTTTCACCAGCTCGGAGCTGTGCTCCATGCGGTACAGCGAAAGACCCACCAGCAGGGTCACGATGCCTGCCAGGCACAGCCCGGCCAGCAGGGTGATTTTCCATTGAATGGAAAGTTGTCTGAGCGACATGGAGGCGTCCTTATTCGATAAATATCTGAGACTTTGCACTGTAGCGGCCGCGATCCGGCTTTCTTTATGCCGTCCCTTGAATTTCGTCTCCCCCCTGTAGGAGCTGCCGCAGGCTGCGATCTTTTGATCTTCAACGTCGGCAAAGACGCCAAAGATCAAAAGATCGCAGCCTGCGGCAGCTCCTACACGGGATTGTGTGGGCTTTGACAAGGCGGCAGCCGTCCGGCAAAGTGCGCGCCCTCTAATAAAACCCATTCCTGTTATCCGCTGGCGGCTCACGCAGACTGCCGGCCGGACTCTTTCCGTTTGTCACGAGGTTACGAAATGAATGCAGTCATTGCCGCGGTCGGCATCATGCTGGTGCTCAGCCTGTCCCGCGTGCATGTGGTGATCGCCCTGATCGTCGGTGCGCTGGTAGGTGGTCTGACCGGTGGCCTGGGCATCGAGGCGACGCTCAAGGCTTTCAACAGCGGCCTGGGTGGCGGGGCGACGGTGGCGTTGTCCTACGCCTTGCTCGGTGCTTTTGCCGTGGCCATTGCCAAATCCGGCATGGCCCATGCGCTGGCCGACAAGGCGCTGGCGATGGTCGATCGCCAGCACGCCAGCGGCGGTGGCCAGGTCAAATGGCTGCTGATTGGCCTGCTCTGGGTCGTGGCCATCGCCTCGCAGAACATCCTGCCGATCCATATCGCGTTCATTCCGTTGCTGGTGCCGCCGCTGCTTTATGTGCTGACCAAGCTGCAACTGGACCGTCGACTGATCGCCTGTGTCATGACCTTCGGCCTGATCACGCCCTACATGTTTCTGCCGGTGGGCTTCGGCAATATCTTCCTCAATGAGATCCTGCTGGCCAACGTCGCCCGCAGCGGTGTGGACATCAGCGGCATCAACGTGACCCACGCCATGGGCATTCCGGCGCTGGGCATGGTGGCGGGCCTGCTGATCGCGTTTGTCAGCTACCGCAAGAAGCGGATCTACGACCTGGCGAAAATCGAGCAAGTCGAGCAAGTGGCGGTGCAATACAACCCGCTGAGCCTGATGGTGGCCGGCGTGGCCATCGCCGCGGCGTTCATCATTCAGTTGTTGCTCGATTCGATGATTATCGGTGCATTGGTCGGCTTCCTGATTTTCTCGGTGTCGGGCATCGTCAAATGGCGCGACACCGATGACCTGTTCACCGAAGGCATGAAAATGATGGCGATGATCGGTTTCATCATGATCGCCGCCTCGGGCTTTGCCGAAGTGATGAAGGCCACCGGTGAAGTGCAGACGCTGGTCGAGTCGTCGGCGTCGTACATCGATCACAGCAAAGCCATTGGCGCCTTGCTGATGTTGCTGGTGGGGTTGCTGGTGACCATGGGCATCGGCTCGTCGTTCTCCACCGTGCCGATTCTGGCGGCGATCTTCGTGCCGCTGTGCGTGCAACTGGGCTTCAGCCCGTTGGCGATCGTGTGCATCGTCGGCACGGCCGGTGCCCTGGGCGATGCCGGTTCGCCGGCCTCGGACTCGACCCTCGGCCCGACCTCCGGCCTGAACATCGACGGCCAGCACCATCACATCTGGGACACCGTGGTCCCGACCTTCCTGCACTACAACCTGCCGCTGCTGGCGTTTGGCTGGGTGGCGGCGATGGTGCTGTAACCAATTCCCTTCTGATCACCCTGGATCAAAATGTGGGAGCGAGCTTGCTCGCGATGGCGGTGAAACAGTCAGCATCCACGTGGCTGACACACCGCAATCGCGAGCAAGCTCGCTCCCACAGGGATCTTCTGCGGACTTGATGACCGCGTTCAACTTTTGACCTGGCATGCCGTTAAAGCTTTTAACCACGCCAACAAAAACAAAAGAGTGAACGCCATGCGCATGAGCCTCAAGGCCAAAGTCCTGTCCCTTGCCGTCCTCCCGGTGCTGCTGTTTGCGCTGGTCATTAGCCTGACCACGCTGTTCATTCTTCAGGAGCAGGCCCGCAAGGAAGTCGAGCAGACCCGCGAACGCCTGCTCGGCGATGCCAAGGCGACCTTGCAAAGCTACGTGGCCGTGGCCATGACCACGATCAAACCGCTGTATGACGCGGCCACCCCCGGCGACGAGGCGGCGCGGGCCCAGGTGATCAAGCTGCTGTCGAGCATCACCTATGGCAAGGACGGTTACTTCTTCGGCTACGACTCCAACACCGTGCGCCTGTTCAAGGCCAACAGCCCCGAAGGCGTAGGCCAGAGCTTCAAGGACAATCGCGACCCGAACGGTGTCTACGTCAACCGCGACCTGGTGAAAGTCGCCAAGGACGGTACGCACTACCTGCAATACAGCTCGCCATTGCCCGGCAACACCCAGGTGCTGGTGCCCAAGCTCGGCTACACCGAATACCTGCCCAAGTGGGACATGGCGGTCGGCACCTCGGTCAACCTCGACGGCATCGAAGCACAAGTGGCGGTGGTCCAGGACAAGGTCCAGGAGCGCATGCAAGGCATGGTGCTGAGCATCGTCGGCGTGGCGGTCGTGGTGTTGCTGGTGATCGCCGCTGCCGGGATGTTGCTGGCCAACACCATTCTGCGTCCGCTGCATTTGATGAAAGCCAACCTCGACGACATCGCGGCGGGCGAGGGCGATCTGACCCGCCGCCTGACCATCACCAGCCAGGATGAACTGGGCGAACTGGCCGGCTCGTTCAACCGCTTTGTCGACAAGATCCATGGCCTGGTGCGCCAGATCACCGAAATGACCTCGCAACTGACCGGACTGGTGAATCAGGTGTCCGACCAGGCCAATCGCTCGGATCAGGCCATGGAGCGGCAGCGCCATGAGACCGATCAGGTGGCCACGGCGATCAACGAAATGTCGGCGGCGGCCCAGGAAGTGGCCAAGAGCGCGCAGAACGCTGCGGTGGCAGCCCAACAGACGGATGAAGAAGGCCAGGCGGCCAAGCGGGTGGTGGCCGGCAGCATCGAGAAGATCCATGCGCTGGTGGACGACATCCGCAGCAGCGGCGTGTCCCTCGACAGCCTGCAAAAAGACGTGTCATCGATTGTCAGCGTGCTGGGGGTGATCCGCTCGATTGCCGATCAGACCAACCTGCTGGCGCTCAACGCGGCCATCGAGGCCGCCCGTGCCGGCGAGGCCGGGCGCGGTTTTGCGGTGGTGGCCGATGAAGTGCGGGCGCTGGCCAGCCGTACGCAAATCAGCACCCAGGAAATCCAGGGCATGATCGACCGCCTGCAGGCCGGCACCCAGTCGGCGGTGGAGGCGATGCGTCGCTCCAGCGAGGCGGGCGACGGTACCTCGGCCCAGGCCAACGAGGCGGGGGCTTCGCTGGACACCATGGCCCAGTTGATCGCGACCATCAATTCGATGAACGCGCAGATCGCCAGCGCCGCTGAAGAACAGACCGCCGTGGCCGAAGAGATCAACCGCAGCGTGCATCAGATTGCCGTGGCGGTGGACAACGTCGCCGATGAAACCCAGCTCGGCGCGCAGACTTCGCGCAGCCTGGCCGAGCTCGGTCAGCGCCTGGGCAGCTTGGTCGGGCAGTTCCGTATCTGATTAAAGCTTTTGTGGCGAGCGAGCTTGCTCGCGCTGGGCTGCGCAGCGGCCCCCCAAAAACGGTGAGCGCTCCGCACTCAAGCGGGAGCAAGCTCCCTCGCCACAAAAGATCGCAGCCTGCGGCAGCTCCTACACTTACGGTGTGCATCTGAGCACTGGCGACCACACGAGAGGAGTCAGACCCATGATTGACCGTGAAAGTATCTGCGATTGTCCGAAATGTTCCTGCAAACTCGGTGAACATCCGATTGCCCGTCACGGCAAGCATTACTGCTGTGAAGCCTGCGCCAAGCACCATGAGCACGGCGAGGAGTGCGCTCATAAAGGCTGCAAGTGCTCCCATGGCTGACGGCATTCGCGACACGCTATGAACAGTGGAGCCTAGTCCGGCTCCACTTCCAGCCTGAGGCTGTCATCCTCCAGGCGTTCGCTGTGGCGAACGGTGCCCTGCAAGCGCCGCCCTTCGACCCACAGCACCAGGGTCCTGGCTTGCTCCAGATCTTCCGGCAGTGGCGCCGGGACGCGTACGGCGAAGCAGAACGGGTCATTTTCGACCGCTTCCAGTCCGATCCGGCACTCGGCGCTTCTGGTGATGTGGCCGAACTCCGTGTCCAGGCCATAGTCCAGCTGCGCAGGGCTGTTGACGGATGTTGCACTCATATCGCTTCCCCCGGACCTGACGGTTGCCAGTGATCAGTTCGCCGGTCGCCACTTGACGTTTTCCACGCCGAACTTTTCAGCCATCGGCTTGCTGGTCTTTTGCACCTTCTCGCGTCCAAACCGGGGAATTCGCCCCACACCCGCGTCACAGCTCGCCCAATGCCAGGCTTCTGCGTTATCCATTTTTTCCAGTCGGATAATGAATGATTTCGGAGTGCCATGGAGTGTGTACTCGATGACGAATAATTTTGCACTGTTCATAAAGCCCCGATTCCTCCCTGTTGTACATAAAAGGATCGCGTGCCCTCAGGAAAATTCACTCGGATTGTCGGATGCCGCTGGTTGTTGGCGACAAGTTCGGCTCCCCGTTACCATGGAATCCTCCCGAACCCCAATGAACATAGACCATGGCCCTCGCCGCACCGCCTGACCTGAGTGACACCGATGTGCCGGTGCAACCGCTGGCTCGCACCTATCCGCGCGGGTTGTACATCGAGCCTCATGAGCACGTCTGGGGCCAGTTGCTGTATGCGATGAGCGGGGTGATGTGGGTCGAGACGCCGCATGAGGCGCTGGTGGTGCCGCCGCAGCGGGCGGTGTGGTTGCCGCCGGGCGTGCCCCACGGGATTCGCGTGGTGTCCGACCTGCAAATGCGCAATATCTACCTGCGGCCGTCCCTGGCAGCGACCCTGGATGACAGTGTGCAAGTCATCGAAGTCGGCGGTTTGCTGCGCGAGCTGATCGTCGGCCTGGTGGAGCAGGGTAGTGACGGAGCGCCTGAGTACTACGACGCGTTGGTGGGCCTGGCGCTGCTGGAACTCAAACGGGCCAGGCGCTCACTGCTGAAAATCCCGCTGCCGGACGATTCCGACCGGCGATTGATGAATGTGTGTCAGGCGGTCATGGCCTCGCCTTCACTGGATATTCCTTTCGAACAACATGCGGATAACGCCGGTGCCAGCGTGCGTACCCTGGCGCGGCTGTTCAAGGACGGTCTGGGCATGGGCTTCGCCGAGTGGCGGCGTCAGGTGCAACTGGCGACGGCGGTGGCCGGGTTGATCCAGGGCGTTGCGGTCAGCACGATTGCCCGGGAGCTGGGCTATTCGCCGAGCAGCTTCAGTGACATGTTTCGTCGTGAACTGGGGGTTGCCCCTTCGCAGTTTCCTGTGGCGCAACGCCAGGACTGAATTCGCCGAGGCCATGCTTTGGCCGACATTCAGAAGCACTTGGCCGATGCTCAAAGGTGTCGCCCTCTAGACTTGGCGCATACCTCGATTGCTGCGGAATCTGCCATGAACTACCTCCTGTCACTGGCTATCGGCCTGGGTGTCGGTCTGCTCTACGGCGCCCTGGATTTTCGTTCCCCCGCACCCCCGGCCATCGCGCTGGTGGGCCTGCTCGGCATGCTCGCCGGCGAAAAGCTCTGGCCGATGGGTCGCGAGCTGGTGGCTGGCTGGATCTCCTGAACCCATTTCGACTCGATGGATACGCCCATGAAAGCTCTGCAATTCGATAAAACCGGTGATCTCTCGGCCCTGCGCTACGTGGAGGTGCCTACGCCTGTTCCCGGCGCCGATGAAGTGCTGGTCGAGATCAAGGCCGCAGGCCTCAACCCCAGCGATGTAAAGAACGTGCTGGGACGTTTTCCCTACACCACCTTGCCGCGGATTCCCGGTCGGGATTTTGCCGGGGTGGTCGTGGCCGGCCCGCAGGCGCTGATCGGTCAGGAAGTCTGGGGCACGGGCCGCGAACTGGGCTTTTTCGCCGACGGTTCCCATGCCCAGTTCGTCAAGCTGCCGGCCAATGGCGTGGCGCTCAAACCCACGCACCTGAGTTTCGCCCAGGCTGCCAGCCTCGGTGTGCCGTACACCACGGCGTGGGATGCGCTGGAACGCAGCCTGGTCACCGCCCAAACCCGGTTGCTGGTCATCGGTGGCGGGGCGGTCGGCAGTGCCGCGCTGGCCTTGGCCAAGGTGCGTGGAGCCCGGGTACTGGCGGCCGCGCGGCGTCCGGAGCAGGTCAAGGACTTGCAGGATCAGGGCTATCAAACCCTGCAACTGGATAAGCCCGAGGATCTCGCAGCCCAGGTCAACGCGGTCTATGCCGGCGGTGCCGAGGTGATTTTCGACACCACCGGATTCTGGCTGCCGGCCTCGGTGCCAGCCCTGGCCGCGTTCGGCCGCATTGCGATCATCGCCGCGCCCGTGGACGGTCACGTGCAACTGCCGGCCCTGGCGTTGTATCGCAAGGGTGGCTCTGTCGTGGGGATCAACTCGCTGCTGTACGGCGTGCAGGCCTGTGCGGCGATGCTTGAGCAGTTCGGCCGGTTCTTTGATCAGGACTTGCTGCCGTTGCCGCAGGGACTGTTCGAGTCACCATTGGCTGAAGGACTGGAACGCTATGCCGAAGTGAATCAAGGCAGCGGTGACAAGGTGATTTTACTACCTTGACTGCGATCAATGTGGGAGCGAGCCTGCTCGCGAAGACGGTGGCACATCCAGCAATGATGCGACTGGCACACCGCTTTCGCGAGCAGGCTCGCTCCCACAGGGGGGGCAGTACCCACCACCGCATCTCCTGCAAAGAAAAAGGCTCGTTTGCTGTAGGATTAGTTACCTAGACTCCAAGAGGTGACCCTATGAGCGAGCCGATTCGCCTGACCCAATACAGTCACGGCGCCGGATGCGGTTGCAAAATTTCCCCCCAGGTGCTGGAAGTGATCCTGGCCGGCAGCGGGGCGCAGAATCTCGACCCGAAACTCTGGGTCGGCAACGCCTCGCGTGACGACGCGGCGGTGTATGCCATCGATGAAGAACGCGGTGTGGTCTCGACCACCGACTTTTTCATGCCGATCGTCGACGATCCCTTCGATTTCGGCCGAATTGCCGCCACCAACGCCATCAGCGACATCTACGCCATGGGTGGCGATCCCTTGATGGCGATTGCGATCCTGGGTTGGCCGGTGAACGTGCTGGCGCCGGAAATTGCCCGGGAAGTGATCCGCGGTGGGCGTTCGGTGTGTGACGCAGCGGGCATCCCGCTGGCAGGCGGACACTCCATCGACGCACCCGAGCCGATCTTTGGCCTGGCCGTCACCGGTCTGGTGGAAAAGCGCCACATGAAGCGCAACGACACCGCCACCGCCGGTTGCCTGCTCTATCTCACCAAGCCCCTGGGCATCGGCATCCTTACGACGGCCGAGAAAAAGGGCAAGTTGCGCCATGCCGACATCGGCCTTGCCCGGGACTGGATGTGCACCCTGAACAAGCCCGGCAGCCGTTTCGGCAAGCTCGATGGCGTGACCGCAATGACCGACGTCACCGGTTTCGGCCTGCTCGGGCACCTGGTGGAAATGGCCGACGGCAGCCAGCTCACGGCGCGCATTGAATATGACCGGGTTCCGCGTCTGCCGGGTGTCGAGTATTACCTCGAACAGGGCTGCGTACCGGGCGGTACGCTGCGCAATTTCGACAGCTACGCCAGCAAGCTCGGACGCCTTCAGGAGCTGCACAAACGTGTGCTCTGCGACCCGCAGACCAGCGGCGGTCTGCTGATCGCCGTAACGCCGCAAGGCAACGAGCAGTTTCTTGCGGTGGCCGCCGAACTGGGACTGAGTCTGGAACCGATCGGTGAACTGGTCGAGCGACAGGGCAACGCAGTCGAGGTGTTTTGATGTTCGTCGACTGCACCGATTACCGCGACATCTTCCTCAACGACCGGCCCATGATGGACGCGCGCGCGCCGGTCGAATTCAACAAGGGTTCGTTTCCCGGTGTGATCAACCTGCCGTTGATGAATGACCATGAACGCCAGCGGGTCGGTACGTGCTACAAGCAGCACGGCCAGCAGGCGGCCATCGTGCTCGGGCATCAACTGGTATCGGGCGCGGTCAAGGCCGAACGCATCCAGGCCTGGGCCGACTTTGCCCGGGCGCATCCGGACGGCCTGCTGTATTGCTTTCGCGGCGGCCTGCGCTCGCAGATTGTCCAGCAATGGCTCAAGGACGAGGCCGGCATCGACTATCCACGGGTGGGCGGCGGCTACAAGGCCATGCGTACCTTCCTGCTGGACACCCTCGATCAAGCGGTTGCCCAGTGCGACTTCGTCCTGCTGGGCGGGATGACCGGTACCGGCAAAACCGAGGTGCTCATGCAACTGGGCAACAGCGTGGACCTTGAAGGTCATGCCAACCACCGCGGCTCCAGTTTCGGCAAGCGTGCCACTGGCCAGCCTTCGAACATCGACTTCGAAAACCGTCTGGCCGTGGATGTGCTGAAAAAACGCGCCCGGGGTATCGAGCAGCTCGTATTGGAAGACGAAAGTCGTGCAGTGGGCAGTTGCGCGTTGCCGTTGCCGCTGTACCAGGGCATGCAGCAGTTCCCGATGGTCTGGCTGGAAGACAGCCTGGAAGGTCGGGTCGAGCGGATCCTGCGCGATTACGTGGTGGATCTGTGCGCCGAATTCATCGACGTGCATGGCGAAGACGGCTTCGCACTGTTTTCCGAACGGTTGCTGGAGAGCCTGAACAATGTGCAGAAGCGCCTGGGCGGCGAACGTCATCGGCGCATGCTGGTTTTGATGGAAGAGGCGCTGGCGGAGCAGGCCCGCAGTGGCGCGGTGGATCTGCACCGGGGCTGGATCGAAGGGTTGCTGAGCGAGTATTACGATCCGATGTACGCGTTCCAGCGGGAGAAGAAAGGTGCGCGGATCGAGTTTGCCGGGGAGCGGGGGGCGGTTCTCGAGTATTTGCGCGAGCGGGGCAGCCAGCGAGGGTGATGTAGCTTGTGCCAGCCCCTTCGCGAGCAGGCTCGCTCCTACACTGAACCCTGTGGGAGCGAGCCTGCTCGCGAAGGGGCCAGCTCAGACAACGCATGCCTCAAGTCGGGCAGGTTTCGGCACCATTATCCAGACCTTGCTTGTACACATGGCTCTGCAAACTGGCCTTGCCGTTGTGCCAGGTCAGGGTGAGCACATACAGCGAGTCGTAGTCGCTGGATTCCCAGTCATCGGTGATGGTCGTTTTCTTGCCGGTGGCGTCGCCGGCCACCTTGTTGATCAACTCCGGCAGGTAGCCGTGCGACCAGGCGGTGTAGATGACCGAGTTGTGATACTTGTCGTGAAGCAATTCATCGGCCAGGTCGCTGGTGTCATTGGCGGAGAAATTGATGTTCACCGGCAGGCCCAGCTTGATGGCGCTGGGGCTGATGGTCATCAGGGGACGGATGTAGCTGTAGGAGTTGTCGAACTCGCCTTCCTCGACGTTACGGGTCGGGTTCGCCGCAAACACGTAGTCGGCCTTGCCGAACTTTTCCGGCAGCAACGTGGACAGGTCGATGGCGCGGTTCAGCCCCTGGCAATTGAGCTGGCCGAGGCCGCCGTCGGGTTTTTCCCCGTGGCGCAGGAAGACCAGCGTCTGGGTGCCGTCCATCGGTTGGGCGCGACTCAGGCCGGATTCCAGCAACAGGAACACCGCGCTGACCGCCAGCAAGACGGGCAACAGCAGGTAGGCGCGATGTTTAAAACGTTTGGCAATATTGAACAGATTCATGAATAAAAGGTTCTTCAGCGCAATTCGGTTAAGGCTGACAAACCTTTACACCACGACTTTCCAGCGTCGGGTGTTTTCCATGTCGTTGAAGCCGGTCCGTTTTCAAAGGGGTGGTGCTCAGAGTCCCCTGAACCCATTTGGTTCGATTCCGGCCAAGAGCGCAGCAATGTACCGGTAACCTTTGGCGGATTGCAGTGAAGGTTATCGACAGGATGTTGCGGATTTATGGACAGGTTACACCTGATGGGGGTGAAACCGTCGTGATCTCTTTTGATCTCCTCTATCAGCGAGATTGATGGATCCAGGGGATCGCTGAGCCGATATCTCCATTATGATCGTCACTCTCACTGTCTTCGTGGATCCTGCCCATGACCGATTTGTCCGCCTTCCCCATCACCCGCAAATGGCCTGCCCAATACCCGGAGTGGATTCAGCTGTACTCCTTGCCGACCCCCAACGGCGTCAAGGTCTCGATCATGCTCGAAGAGATCGGCCTGCCGTATGAACCTCACCGGGTAGGCTTCGACACCAATGACCAGATGTCCCCGGAATTCCTGTCGTTGAACCCCAACAACAAAATCCCGGCGATCCTCGACCCCCACGGTCCGGACGACCAGCCGCTGGCGCTGTTCGAGTCGGGAGCGATCCTGATCTACCTGGCCGACAAGAGCGGGCAACTGCTGGCCCAGGAATCGGCCGCACGCTACGAAACGATTCAATGGCTGATGTTCCAGATGGGCGGCATTGGTCCGATGTTCGGCCAGCTCGGGTTCTTCAACAAGTTCGCCGGCAAGGACTACGAAGACAAGCGTCCCCGTGATCGCTATGTCGAGGAGAGCAAACGCCTGCTCAAGGTGCTCGACGGCCGGCTCGAAGGGCGCGACTGGATCATGGGCGAGCGCTACACCATCGCCGACATCGCCACCTTCCCGTGGGTGCGCAACCTGATCGGTTTCTACGAAGCCGGCGATCTGGTGGGCATTCAGAACTTCCCGAACGTCACACGGGTGCTGGAGCGCTTCCTGGCACGGCCGGCGGTGGTACGCGGGTTGCAGATTCCAAGCCCAATCGCCAGCTGATACACCGCATAACCTGTGGGAGCGGCGGTGCGGCGGTCCGACTTGCTCGCGAAAGCGGTGGGTCAGTCAATATCTATGCCGTCTGACACTACGTCTTCGCGAGCAAGCCCGCTCCCACATTCTGTCCTCTGATATCCAGGAATCCCCATGTCCAGCCAGTTCCCCGAAGCACGCCCACGCCGTCTGCGCCGCAATGCGAGCCTGCGCAGCCTGTTCCAGGAGACCGAGTTCAGCCTGAACGACCTGGTGCTGCCGATTTTCATCGAAGAAGAAATCGACGACTTCGTGCCGATCAAAAGCATGCCCGGCGTGATGCGCATTCCCGAGTCGAAGCTGGCCGGCGAGATCGAGCGCTATGCCCGCGCCGGGATCAAGTCGGTGATGACCTTCGGTGTGTCCCATCATCTGGACAGCAGCGGCAGCGACACCTGGCGCGACGACGGCCTGGTTTCGCGCATGTCGCGCATCGCCAAGGACGCGGTGCCGGAAATGATCGTGATGTCCGACACCTGTTTTTGCGAATACACCGACCACGGCCATTGCGGCGTGCTGCACAACCATGAAGTCGACAACGACCAGACCCTGATCAACCTCGGCAGGCAAGCCGTCGCGGCGGCCCGAGCCGGTGCCGACGTGATCGCCCCGTCGGCGGCCATGGACGGGCAGGTCCAGGCGATCCGTCGGGCCCTCGATGACGCCGGGTTTACCCAGACGGCGATCATGGCCTATTCGACCAAGTTCGCCTCGGCGCTCTATGGTCCGTTCCGCGAGGCGGGCGGCAGTGCGCTCAAGGGCGACCGCAAAAGCTACCAGATGAACCCGATGAACCGCCGCGAAGCGGTGCGCGAGTCGCTGCTCGACGAACAGGAAGGCGCCGATGCGTTGATGGTCAAGCCGGCCGGTGCCTACCTGGACGTCATCCGCGACATCCGCGAAGCCTCGCGCCTGCCGCTGTCGGCGTATCAGGTGAGCGGTGAGTACGCGATGATCAAGTTTGCCGCCCAGGCCGGGGCCATTGATGAAGACCGCGTGGTGCGCGAGAGCCTGGGGGCGATCAAGCGTGCCGGGGCCGACCTGATCTTTACGTACTTTGCGATGGATCTGGCGTTGGCCGGGATCTGAAACCCGACACATTCCCCCCTGTGGGAGCGGGCTTGCTCGCGAATGCGGAGTGTCAGTGACAGATGTATTGACTGACACACTGCATTCGCGAGCAAGCCCGCTCCCACATTTTGATCTGTGTTGAATCAGGGCGTGCCAAAAAACGAGCGGATCCCGTGATCACGGAAGTACCGTTCGATCACTTTCGGGTCCGCGCACGTCTCGGCAATCGCTACATAGGTATCGGGCCGCAACAGATAAAAGCCGTTGCGCCCCAGGCCCGCCGCTTCGAACGCCGGACGCCAGTCGAACACATGCAACGGCAGACGGTGCTCGTGGCACCAGGCGATCATTTCGTCGCTGGTGTCGCCGTAGACATGCACCTGCCAGGTCATGCATTTGAGCGATTCAAAGTTGTCCCCCTCACCGTCATGGGCCCAGGGCAGGCGATCACCGCCATGCACGTGCCCGGCAACGCCTGTGCTCAAAGGCATGCCCCGATAATTCAGGGTGATCTGCGACACCGTGCGAAACAGGAATTGGCGGGAGGTTTCAAACGAAGTTATTTTCGGGATCAGGAACGGCGCCAGGCGCGTACGCAGCAAATCGGCCATCGGCCCGTCGGCGGTGACGAACGTGAAGACCCGGTCAGTGGTCGCCACCAGTTTGCGGGCGAAGGCGATGCGCTCGGTTTCATAGGTGTCGAGCAGCCTGGCCTCGGCACCGCCGCTCAGCACGGCCGCCAGCTTCCAGGCCAGGTTGATGGCATCGCCAATCCCGGTGTTCATGCCCTGGCCGCCCGCCGGGCTGTGCACGTGGGCCGCATCGCCGAGCAAAAACGCCCGGCCATTGCGAAAGTGATCCGCCACCCGGTGATGCACGCGGTAGGTCGAGAACCAGTTCAGTTGCTCGATCTGCACCTTCATATGCTCGATGGCCCGGCTGCTGACGTCTTCGAAGCACAGGGTCTCGGCGTGGTCGGCGCGCTCGTCGCGTACGGTGCCGATCAAGCGTGCGCGGCCACTGCCCGCCAGCGGGAACACGGCAAGGAAGTCCGCCTCGTCGAGGTCCACGTGCAGTTCACCGTTGAATGTCGGGCCGCTGCCCTGGACGTCGGCGACGTAGAAAATCTGCTGGTAAGTACCGCCGGGAAACCCGGTATCCAGGGTCTTGCGCACAATCGACCGGGCGCCGTCGCACCCGGCCAGGAAACAGGCCTGACAGATTTCCTGCTGGCCGTCGGGCAGATGCAGCGTGGCCGTGATGCCGTCGGCGGTTTGCTCGAAGCTGGCCAGTTCGGTGTTGCGTTCCACCGAGATGCCGAAGGCTTGCAGGCGCTCGATCAGCAGCCGCTCGTGCTCGTCCTGCGGGAAAATTTCCAGGAACGCGTAGGGTGTCAGTCCTTCGCCGACCTGGGTCAGTGGCAAGTGCGCCACGGGTTCACCCTTGACCCAGAAGTTGGCGGCCGCCACCCGATGGCCGTATTGCACAACCGCGTCGGCCAGCCCGAGTTGTCGATACAGTTCCAGCGTCCGCGCCTGGACAGCCAGCGCCCGGGACGTGGTGCCAGGGGCCGAGGCCTTGTCGATAATGCGCACGCGCACGCCCAGTTTGCTCAGCCACAACGCCAGGACCAGCCCGGTCGGGCCGGCGCCGATGATCAACACATCGCTTCTGTGCATGAACTCATCCTCCTCGCTGGGTAGAACAAGTATGGACGACCCGGCCCCCTGTAGGAGCGAGCCTGCTCGCGATGAACGAAAGAGCGCCGCGTTAATCCTGAGAGTACGCATTATCGTTAACGTCCATCGCGAGCAAGCTCGCTCCCACAGGTACAGATACGGGCACTCGGTCCCCTGTAGGAGCGAGCCTGCTCGCGATGAACGAAAGAGCGCCGCGTTAATCCTGAAGGTACGCATTATCGTTAACGTCCATCGCGAGCAAGCTCGCTCCCACAGGTACAGATACGGGCACTCGGTCCGCTGTAGGAGCGAACTCGCTCGCGATGAACGAAAGAGCGCCGCGTTAATCCTGAGAGTACGCGTTATCGTTAACGTCCATCGCGAGCAGGCTCGCTCCTACAAATACAGGGCAGGGGTCACCTCAATCAGAAGTCGATGGTGCCCGACAACTTCGCCGAGCGCGGTTCGCCCTGGGTCAGGTAACCCCCCTGGGCCGATTCCCAGTAGCTCTTGTTGGCGACGTTTTCCACCCCCAGGCGTACGGTCACGTCTTTTTCCTGGACCCTGAACGCGTAGCGGGCGCCGGCATCGAAGCGGTTCCAGGCCGGCAGGCTGAGGTTGTTCGCCGCGTCGGCGTATTGGCCGCCGGTGCGCAACATGCGTCCGTTCAGGGCTACGCCCGGCACACCCGGCACGTCCCAATCGACACTGGCATTGAACTGGAAGCTCGGCACGCCGATGGCCCGGTTGCCATCGTTGAGGCCGTCCTGGGTGTTCTTCAGTTCGGTGTCCATCACGGTCACGCCGCTGAGCAGGCGCAGGCCGTCGATGGGTTCGCCGAAGACATTGAGTTCCACGCCCTTGTTGATCTGTTCACCGTCATGAATGAACACGGCGGTGGTGTCGTCGATGACTTGGGTGTAGCCGTCAGCCGGTTGTTCGATGCGATACACACCGAGGGTCGCACCATAGGTGCCCATGTCGACTTTGACCCCGGCTTCAACCTGTTTGGAACGCGACGGTGCAAACACTTCATTGCCGTTGACCACGACCCTGGAGCCGGAGGTCGTCGGAGCCGTCGGGCCCTTGGCCAGGCCCTCGATGCGGTTGGCGTAGAAGGACACGTGGTCCCACGGCTTGAACACGATGCCGTACACCGGCGTCGTGATCGACTTGTCGTAGTTGGACGTGCGGTTTTGCGTGTCGTAGTCGTAGCCTTGAACGACCAGCTGTTGACGGCGTACGCCCAGGGTGACCAGCAGGCGGTCATCGATAAAGCCCAGGGTGTCGGACACGGCGGCGCTGCGCATGAAGGTTTTGCCGGTGATGCCCGGATCGCCCAGGTCACCGCCGGAGAAGCCGCCCGCTGGCGCCGGAACGTCAATCGGGTGGTAGATGTTGTTCGGGTATTGGGTCTGATCGAAATCGAAGGCGTTGCGCTGTTGGGTCCAGATCCCGGCCAGGCCGAAGTTCAGTTTATGGGTCACCGGACCCGTGGCGAAACGGCCATTGAGGCCGGCCATGGCGCTGGTGTTGTCTTCTTCGTGGGGAATGAACGAACCGCTGGTCACCGAGCTGCCATCGTTGCCCACCAGGGTGGTGGAGTCGTAGTTGCCGACTTCGCGGGTGTGTTTGGCGCCGCCGGCGGCGTAGGCGGTCCAGCTGTCGTTCAGGTCGTATTCGGCACGCAGCATGCCGAAGGTGTCCTCGATCTCGCTGAAGCCCCACTTCTGCGCGTAGTTGGTGTCGGCGGAGGGCGCATCCGGGATGTGCGTGGCGTCGCCAAGGTTGACCGAGCTGCGGCCGCCGTTGACGCGTTCCTTCGAATAGACGAAATCGCCGGACAGGCGCAGCGCATCGCCGCGGTAGTCGAGGCCCAGGGCGAACAGTTTGGAGCGCTGGTTCTCGTCGTCGATGGCGGTGTCGCCTTCACGTTGGGACAGGTTCAGGCGGGCACCGAATCGGTTGTCCTCGCCAAAGCGCTGACCGATGTCCAGGTGTTCGCCAATGCGCCCGTCGTCGCTGATGTCCGTGGTGAACCGTCGCAGCGGCATGTCACTGGCGCGCTTGGGTTGCAGGTTGACGCCGCCACCGATGCCGGAACCGGTCGGGGTGACACCGTTGATGAAGGCGCTCGGCCCCTTGAACACTTCCACACGCTCCAGGGCATCGGTGGAAATGATCTGCCGCGGCAGAATACCGTACAGGCCGTTGAAGGAAATATCATCGCCGTTCAGGGGCAGGCCGCGAATCATGAAGGTCTGGGCCTGGTTGGAAAAACCGGAAGCCTGACGCACCGAGGAATCGTTGAGCAGCACGTCGCCGACGGTTTCGGCCTGCTGGTCGCGGATCAACTCTTCGGTGTAGGACGTCATGGTGAACGGAACGTCCATGATGTCCTGGTTGCCCAGGATACCCAGTTGACCGCCGCGTGCGACCTGACCACCGGCGTAGACCGGGGGCAGGTCGGACGGTGCCGGGGCCTGGGCGCTGACATTGACGTCGCCCAGCACCAGCGGTGTTCCCTGGGCCTCGGTTGTTTCGGGCGTTGCGGCATGGGCCGTCAGGGACAAGGAGCAAAACAGGGCCAGTAGCGTCGGGCGAAAAGGCACGCGGAGTCGTGCTGGAGTGGTCATGATGGGTTCCTGGGCGGCGCGCGGCCGATTGAAAAAAGGGGCGGCGCGGGAACTCCATGCGCAAATGCGACTCCTGATGCAAATGGTAGTTGTTCTCAGTAACGTTGCGCAATGCGTTTTCTGCAAGGCACACAGGCATTTTCTGCAAATGCAGATTTCGGATAACGGGGCTTCAGGGCCGTTTCAGTGGCAAATAGAGGCACGCGGTGGACAAGGGTCATAGCCGCTGCCCTGCCATTGCTCGTATGGTTAAGCCGGACCCAAGGACTAGATGGAACGACATGCAAGCCAATCGATTGATCTTCAGCATCGCCGCTTTATTGATACTGGCTGGTTGCGGCAGCCAACGGACCCAGGAACCGGTGGCGCGTAGTCCGGCCCAGGTGAAGGCTGAGATTGTGCGATTGCTGCCGGCGAAAGCCGCCGATCCCCAGGGGTGGGCCACGGATATCCAGGTGGCGTTTACCGCGCAAGACATCTCGCCGACCACGCAAAACCTGTGCTCGGTGCTGGCCGTGACCGAACAGGAGTCGACCTTTCAAGTCGATCCGAGCGTACCGGGCCTGGGCAAGATCGCCCGCGACGAGATCGACCGTCGCGCTGCCAAGGCACACATTCCCGGCCTGCTGGTGAACAGTGCGTTAAAGCTCGACTCGCCCAACGGCAAAAGCTACAGCAACCGCCTGAATACCGCGCGCAGTGAAAAGGAGCTGAGTGGCATTTTCGACGACTTCATCGGCATGGTACCGATGGGCAAAACCCTGTTCGGTGGCTTCAACCCGGTGCATACCGGCGGACCGATGCAGGTCAGCATCGATTTTGCCGAGCAGCAGGCCAAGGGCTATCCGTATCCGGTGCAGGGCTCGATTCGTCATGAAGTGTTCACCCGGCGTGGCGGCATGTATTTCGGCATCGCGCATCTGTTGGGGTATCCGGCGAGCTACCCGCAGCCGCTGTACCGCTTTGCAGACTTCAACGCGGGTTGGTACGCCAGCCGTAACGCCGCGTTTCAGAATGCGGTGAGCCGGGCTTCCGGTATTCCGTTGGCGCTGGATGGCGACCTGGTGCGTTACGGTTCGATCATGCCCGGCACCACGGAACTGGCCGTGCGTACCCTCGGCAAGCAACTGGGCATGCGCAATCCGACGATCCGCGAGCAACTGGAAGAGGGCAATACCCTGGCGTTCGAAGACAGCAAACTCTATCGACGGGTTTTCGAACTGGCCGAACGGGCCGAGGGCCGGCCGTTACCCCGTGAAGTGTTGCCCGGGATTGTGCTGCAAAGCCCGAAAATCACGCGCAAACTGACCACCGCGTGGTTCGCCAAACGGGTCGATGAACGTTACCAGCGCTGCATGGCGCGGGCAGGGAAGTGATCGGTTCTTCACGCAATCCCGGGCAACTGTAGGAGCCAGCTTGCTGGCGATGGACTCCAGTGCACCGCGTTTATCCCGTTCACCCGCGTTATCGTTAACGACCATCGCAGGCAAGCCAGCTCCCACAAGGGACCGCGCCCACGCTGAAACTGTAGGAGCCAGCCTGCTGGCGATGGACTCAAGCGCGCCGCGTAAATCCAGTTCACACGCGTTATCGTCAGGCCATGCCCACGCTGAAAATGAAGCGATCTCCAAAACAGTGAAAGCTCCAAGCATAAAAAACCCGGCGGATGAGGCCGGGTTTTCGTCGAGTCCTGCGGTAAAGCCCTGCATTCAGACAGCGCGGCTTTCGATCAGACGATCCGAACCACCTTCAGCGACGCGGTTTTGCAGCAGCTTATCGGAACCACCTTCAGCGACGCGGTTCTGCAGCAGCTTATCGGAACCGCCTTCAGCGACGCGGTTTTGCAGCAGTTTGTCGGAACCGCCTTCGGCGACGCGGTTTTGCAGCAGCTTGTCGGAACCGCCTTCAGCGACGCGGTTTTGCAGCAGCTTGTCGGAACCGCCTTCAGCGACGCGGTTCTGCAGCAGCTTATCGGAACCGCCTTCGGCAACGCGTTTTTCCAGCAGGCGGTCCGAACCACCTTCGGCCACACGATTCTCGATCAGTCGATCGGAACCACCCTCGGCCACACGGCTTTCAATCAGACGATCCGAGCCGCCTTCAGCGACCACAGGTTGAGCAGAAGTTGCGGCGAAAGCGTTAACGGCGAAAACCGAGAAAGCGATGCTGAGGAGGGTCTGGCGTTTCATGATGGTGTGCTCCGGGGTGCTTATGGGTTGGTATGGAGCAGATGTTACGCCGGGGATTTTTTAAGAGAACTTCATTGAGGTGATGGTGAACATCGATGGCAGTGATAGGACCTGCGCCATACCACATGTGAGCTTGATGGTGCGATCGTCGGATGGTCGCTGCGTGGCAGGTGGCGGCTTCTACACTGGAAAGCTGGCGCGTTCCTCTGCCGGGACGGATGATGAGGCACTGCAGAGATCGCGGTGTGCAAGGAGACGATCATGTACCAGCTCTACGGCCATCAGAACTCCGGGGCCGCGGCCATCGAAGCCGCCCTTGAACTCTGTGATGTTCCTTATCGCTTCATCGATGTCGAGGCGTCTGCGGAGGCGGCCCATGCGCTGGAGAAGCTCAATCCGCTCAAACAGATTCCGACCCTGCAACTCCCCGATGGCGGTGTCCTGACCGAGAGCATGGCGATCCTGATTCACCTCGGGCTGAGCTTTCCCGCGTCGGGGTTGTTGCCTCTGGACCCGGCCGAGCGGGACCAGGCCATTCGCGCCATGGCGTACATCGTCAGCAATTGCTATGCGGCCATCGGCATCATCGATTACCCCGAACGCTGGCTGACCGAGGCGGACGAGTCGTCCAGGCAGAACCTCATGGAGGGAACCCGCCGGCGCCTGCACTGGAGTTGGGAGGTGTTTGCCGACCAGTTTTCGGGTGAGCTGTATCTGGGCAGCGAGAAGCCAGGGGCCCTGGATGTGCTGACGGCGGTGATCTCGCGATGGGCGGGCAGTCGGGAACATTTGCGCACCACGCGGCCCGGGTTTTTCGCCTGGCTGGAACGAATCGACCGCCATCCGGCACTGGCACCGGTGTTCGCCCGGCATTGGCCAGTCTGAAAGCACCACTTACCCTGTGGGAGCGAGCTTGCTCGCGATGGGGCCATGTCGGTCGACATCTATGTTGAATGTCTGGCCGCTATCGCGAGCAAGCTCGCTCCCACAGGTTTTGGGGTGAATGTTGTGTCCGGATTTATTCCCCGCGAATGTACTGCTCCAACTGGCGAATCAGCTCCGCCTGTTCGGCAATCGCTTCCTTGACCAGGTCACCGATCGACAGCAGGCCGATCAATTTGCCGCCTTCGACCACCGGCAAGTGACGCAGGCGTCTATCGGACATGATGCCCAGGCAGGTATCCACGGTTTGATGGGTGTCGACGGTAATCACCGGTGACACCATGATGTCGCGCACCGGCGTGCCCACCGAGGAGCGGCCGTGCAGCACCAGTTTGCGCGCATAGTCCCGTTCGCTGATGATGCCCAGCACTTCATCATTCTCCACCACCAACAAGGCGCCGACGTTTTTCTCGGCCATCTTCATCAGCGCTTCGAGCACCATGTGATCGGGTTTGATCTGGTGCACTTCCTGATTCTTCTGATCTTTGAGCTTGAGCAGTTGGGCGACGGTTTTCATGGTGGTTACTCGGGTGTTGTCGTTGTCCTTGAAGAATCGTAGACGCAAGCGCTCAGGGCAAGGGCGAAAGCGGCAGATAACACGCAAAAAACGTCATTCGGCGGTTTTTCTTCGGTAAAGCCCTTCATTTCCGGCCAGCCCCTTACCTGTGGGAGCGAGCCTGCTCGCGAAAGCCGTTCAACATTCAACGATGATGTTGGCTGTAAGTCCGCTTTCGCGAGCAGGCTCGCTCCCACAGGATTTATGTTCATCCCGAATACCGGGGCCATACGCGCTATCCCTGCCGATGCCGGGTAGAATCACCCTCTGAATCAGTTTCGAGGTTTGCAGTGGTGGATCTACAGCAGGGCTTCGTCCTGACCCGGCATTGGCGCGACACCCCGGCCGGTACGGAAGTCGAGTTCTGGCTGGCGACCGACAGCGGTCCCCGGCGCATCCGTCTGCCTTGCCAGCCCTCGGTGGCGTTCCTCCCTGCTGCGCAGCGTCTGCAGGCCGAAAGCGTTTTGCATGACGAGAAGAACGTCGAGCTCAAGCCCCTGGCCCTGCAGGATTTCGACCATCGCCCGGTCCTCGGTCTTTACTGCCAGCAACATGGCCAGTTGATGCGCCTGGAAACCGCGTTGCGCCGGGCCGGCGTCGACGTGTTCGAAGCCGACGTGCGCCCGCCGGAACGCTACATGATGGAACGCTTCATCACCGCGCCGGTGCGCTTCAGTGGCACGCCGATTGCCGAGGGTCTGCTGCTCGACGCACAGATGAAGCCCGATCCCGACTATCGGCCGAGCTTGAAACTGGTGTCTCTGGACATCGAGACCACGGCCCAGGGCGAGTTGTACTCGATTGCCCTGGAAGGCTGCGGCGAGCGTCAGGTGTACATGCTTGGCGCGCCCAATGGCGACGATAGCCAGGTGGATTTCCAGCTCGAGTACTGCGATTCGCGAACCCTGCTGCTGAAAAAACTCAACGACTGGTTTGCCCGGTTCGACCCCGACGCGATCATTGGCTGGAACGTCGTGCAGTTCGACTTGCGGGTGCTTCACGAACACGCCCGGCGCCTGGCGGTGCCGTTGAAACTGGGGCGTGGCGGCGAGGAAATGCAGTGGCGCGAACATGGCAGCGGCAACCATTACTTCGCTTCAGCCGCTGGCCGCCTGATCATCGACGGCATCGAGGCCCTGCGTTCGGCGACCTGGAGCTTCCCCTCGTTCAGCCTGGAAAACGTCGCGCAAACCCTGCTAGGGGAGGGTAAGTCCATCGACAACCCGTACCAGCGCATGGACGAAATCAATCGCATGTTCGCCGAGGACAAACCGGCGTTGGCCAAATACAACCTCAAGGATTGCGAACTGGTCACGCGGATTTTCGCCAAGACCGAGTTGCTCACCTTCCTGCTGGAGCGGGCCAGCGTCACGGGACTGCCGGCCGATCGCATGGGCGGTTCGGTGGCGGCATTCACCCACCTGTACATGCCGCTGATGCATCGTCAGGGTTTCGTAGCGCCGAACCTCGGTGGCAAGCCGCCCGAAGCCAGCCCCGGCGGTTTCGTCATGGATTCGCAACCGGGGCTGTACGAATCGGTGCTGGTGCTTGACTACAAGAGCCTCTATCCGTCGATCATCCGCACCTTCCTGATCGACCCCGTGGGGCTGATAGAAGGGCTGAAGCATCCGGATGACAGCGAATCGGTGCCGGGTTTTCGCGGCGCACGCTTCTCTCGCACCCGGCATTGCCTGCCCTCCATCGTCGCCCGGGTCGCCGAAGGCCGGGAAACCGCCAAGCGCGAACACAACGCACCGCTGTCCCAGGCGCTGAAAATCATCATGAACGCGTTCTATGGGGTGCTCGGCTCCAGCGGTTGTCGCTTCTTCGACACGCGCCTGGCGTCGTCCATCACCTTGCGCGGGCACGAGATCATGCTGCGCACCCGCCAGTTGATCGAGGCCCAGGGGCACGCTGTGATCTACGGCGACACCGACTCGACCTTCGTCTGGCTGCGTCGCGCCCACGGCCAGAAGGAGGCGGCACAGATCGGCCAGGCGCTGGTGGCGCACGTCAATCAGTGGTGGCGCGAGCATGTGCAGCAGGAATACGGCCTGCAAAGCGTTCTCGAACTGCAGTTCGAGACCCACTACAAGCGCTTCCTGATGCCGACCATTCGCGGCGCCGAAGAAGGCAGCAAGAAGCGCTACGCCGGACTGGTGACCCGCGCCGATGGCAGCGACGAAATGGTCTACAAAGGCCTGGAGACCGTGCGCACCGACTGGTCGCCGCTGGCCCGGCAATTCCAGCAAGAGCTGTATTCGCGGATCTTCCTGCGCAAGCCCTATCAGGATTACGTGCGTGACTACGTACGCAAGACCCTGGCCGGCGAGTTCGATGACCGGCTGGTTTATCGCAAACGCCTGCGCCGCACCCTCGACGACTACCAGCGTAACGTCCCGCCCCACGTACGCGCGGCGCGCCTGGCCGATGCGTACAACGACAGCCAGGGTCGCCCGCGGCAATACCAGAACGGCGGCTGGATCAGCTACGTGATCACCGTTGCCGGCCCCGAACCGCTGGAAGTGCGCAGCGCGCCCATCGACTACGACCACTACATCACCCGGCAACTGCAACCGGTGGCGGACGCGATACTGCCGTTTGTCGACGACGACTTCTCAACCCTGATTGGGGGGCAACTGGGCCTGTTTTGAGTCCATCAGCGATAAGGTCCAGTCATCCAGGATGCCGTGGAAGTACTGGTTCAAGGCTTGCTGGAAAAGGCTGTCGGCGGCATCGACCTGGGCGAACAGGGTCATCGAGGAATGAAATTTCAGGTCGTCGGGATGACCGAAAATCCCGGCCACCGAGCGCTCCCGGATGTTCAGCACTTCCTGGGTGCAGGTGCGCAGACGGGGGCCCAGCAACGGATGCTCAAGGTAGGCCAGGGCCTCCTCCCGCGAGCGGATGGCAAAGCGGCGCGACATCTCGCTGCCGCCGAGCCCGGCAAACTGCGGAAAAATGAACCACATCCAGTGACTGCGCTTGTGTCCGTTGTTCAGCTCGTCTTGGACCCGGTCGAATACCGGGTCCTGAGCCTGGAGAAAGCGTTGCAGATTGAACGGGTCCAGGTGGTCGGTGCTTCTCATGGCGAAGCTCTCTGACAGACTGCGTTGGCTCAGACCATGGCCAGCCGCTGTTTGCGTTGTGGCGCATGAAACGCGTGGTCCAGCGCCTCCAGATCCCCGGGTTCAAGTTGCAGCGTGGCGGCTTGGGCATTGAGTCGCACATGCTCGGGCCGGACCGCTTTGGGGATGGCGATCACGCCATCCTGGCGCATTATCCATGCCAGCGCCACCTGTGCCGGTGTGACGCCGTGCCGGGCCGCCACCTGCTTGAGCGTGGCATTGGCGAGCATTTTTCCACCCTGGCCGATCGGGCAGTAAGCCATGACCGGCAGCCGCTGCTGTTGGCTCCAGGGTAACAAATCAAATTCTATGCCGCGCTGCTCCAGATTGTAGAGCACCTGATTGGTGGCGCAGGCCGGGGCGCCCAGTTCCAGCAGGTCGTCGAGGTCGAAATTGGACACGCCCCAACGACCGATCTTGCCGGCTTCGCGCAGGCGCTCGAAGGCGTCGACGGTTTCCTCCAGCGGATACTGGCCGCGCCAATGCAGCAGATACAGATCGATGTAATCGGTGCCGAGCCTGCGCAGGCTGCGCTCGCACGCCTGGGGAATGCCCTGGCGGCTGGCGTTGTGCGGGTACACCTTGCTGACCACAAAGACGCTGTCGCGCTGGCCGGCGATGGCATCGCGGACCACTTCCTCGGCGCCGCCTTCGGCGTACATTTCAGCGGTGTCGATCAGGGTCATGCCCAGTTCGATGCCCAGGCGCAGTGCCGCGACCTCTTCCCTGTGCCGTGAGCGATCCTCGCCCATCTGCCAGGTGCCCTGGCCGATGACGGGCACCTGGGCGCCAGCCAATTGAAGCGTGCGCATGCAAACCTCCTGTGTGTATTCGGTGATGTAGGAGCTGCCGCAGGCTGCGATCCTTTGATCTTGAACAATCAAAGTCAAAAGATCGCAGCCTGCGGCAGCTCCTACAGGGAGTGTGTACCGTTTTCATGATTTTCTGATCCGTTTTTTCTATGAACATTCCCCTGCCGGTGATCGATTGATGCTGCCCGATACTGCACTTTTTCGAAATGTCCGGCTCTATCCATGGCAGCCTGCGGCGATCCCCACCGTCGGCCCATGCCCAAGTTCAACAACCCATGGCTCGAGTTTCACCCGCGATCACCACAAAAATCCGCCGTCATTACTTGCTGCTGGCAGGTCTGTCGATGTTCTTCGTCACCGGTTGCAGCCAGCAGCAGGGCGGCGACATCTTCACCCAGATGCGCGAAGGCCAACCCCAGGAGTTCCTGCAGACCAGTGTCGACCGTATGGCCACCCTGACCATGCGCGACAACCTCGACAGCCTTTACCTGCTCATGGGCAAGCTCTACCTGCGCAACCCCGATGAGCTGAAAAAGTCCGGTTTCCTCGATGCCCGTACGGCCGGCAAGCAAGTACGCATGGCCATTGAACAGCAACAGCCATTACCGACCCTGGGCGGCAAAAAGGACCTGGCGGCCCTGCGTTTTGCCATGAGCCCGGAATTTCTCGGCGATCGGGTCGGGGCGTTCATCTACGCCATCGGCAGCATGCTGGTGACCGCCCATGGCAATCGCACCGAGTTCTACATGACCGATACGATCAACCCGGTATTCGTCAACAACGCCGCACGTAACATCGAGATTGCCACCTGGATCCTCAGCCAGCGACAAGACAAGGAAGGCCAACCCCTGCTGTTTTCCAACGAAATCTCGGAGGAGGGCAGCAACCTGAGCTTTGCCGTCGAATTCGGCAAGATCGTCGCCCGCCTGGACCTGCTGACCCAGATGCTCGACGAACGCTACCGGCGCATCGGCCTGAATTATGCCCAGAGCCTGGTGTTCCTGAACTTCCTGCCGGTGCAGTGAGCACGACACTGAACCCTGTGGGAGCGAGCTTGCTCGCGATGACTGAGTGTCAGTCGCCATTGATGCCAACTGATACACCGCTATCGCGAGCAAGCTCGCTCCCACAGGGTTACATGATGGTTCCGATATAAAGATAGATCGCATCGATATAACTGGTTATAAGAAATATCGCTATGCTGCGGGCCAGATTTCCCCTGCGATCTTTGTGGACGTATCAATGGATTTAGTGAACATCGGGTTGGTCGTGGCCGGGTTGGTGGTTGGCTTTATCGTCGGCATGACTGGCGTCGGTGGCGGGTCGCTCATGACCCCGATCCTGCTGTGGTTCGGTATCAACCCGGCGACGGCTGTCGGTACCGATCTGCTCTACGCGGCGATCACCAAATCCAGCGGTGTACTGGTTCACCGAAAGAACAACAACATCGACTGGGCGATTACCGGTTGGCTGACCCTTGGCAGCGTGCCGGCGGTGGCACTGACGTTGTGGTTCCTGAGCAGCCTGCACTCCAGCCCCGATGCGATGAACGCGATCATCAAGCAGGCCCTCGGCTTTGTGTTGTTCGCCACGGCGCTGGCGATTCTGTTCAAGAAGCGCCTGCTGGATTTCGCCCACAAACGTGCTGGCGGCAATTACAACCCCAGCGGCTCGCGCCTCAATGTCCTGACGGTCATCACTGGCCTGGTCCTCGGCACCATGGTCGCGCTGACGTCCATCGGCGCCGGTGCACTGGGTACCGTGGCCCTGTTCATTCTCTATCCGATGCTGCCGACCCGCCGCCTGGTCGGCACTGAAATCGCCCACGCCGTGCCGCTGACCCTGGTCGCCGGCCTCGGCCATGCGAGCATGGGCAACATGGACTGGCACGTCCTGGGTTACTTGCTGGTGGGTTCGTTGCCGGGGATTTACCTGGGCAGCCACCTGACCGGGCGCATCTCCGACGAACTGCTGCGCCCTTGCCTGGCGACCATGCTGTTGCTGATCGGCTACAAGCTGGCGTTCTGATTCAATTCGTTACGCCGACCTCCTTCGCGGGTGCAATGCCCAGTCGGTGCCTGTCCGGGCACCCCTTGCGACCCGCTTGATCCTTGATCTGCCTTGAACTTTGTAAGTCCTGAGATGACCCCGAGTTGTTGCGCAATGACCGCCCTGACCTAAGCTTGGGACAAGGCGAAAAAATTTGCGGTACGTCACCCGGAACAATCGCCGCGATGCGCAATCATTAGAGCGTGGATATCAAAAAGGAGATGCGCATGCTCATCAGGTCATTGACCATGGCTATCTTGCTGGCGATTGCCGGCACCTCGTTCGCCGCTGATGGCGACTCACCGCTGGACATGGACAAGGGCAGGGCCCGGCCACTGATTGTCATCGCTCCAAGCACTGTGGATCCGACCTGGGTCAGCCTGAAAAAGTCGCTGGATGAGCCGGCCAATCGCAAGGGGTTCACCGACCGCAACATGGTGCTCTACACCGTGCTCAACCTGATGGGCCAGCGCGACGGCAAAGACCTCGGGCCCCAGGACACGGCGGCGCTGATCCGCTCGCTCAAGCTGGGTGCCGGCGCCAAGACCAAGGTGATTCTGGTCGGCAAGGACGGCGAAAAGAAACTGGAACAATCGGATGCCATCAAGCTGGACGAGATTTTCAGCGCCGTCGATCAGTTGCCGGCGGCCGAGAAAGAATTTACCGCGACCGTGGCCGCTCCCGTCGCTGAAGCCGAGCCGGCGGCCAAAGGCGCCAAGCCCGGGAAAAACAGCAAACCGGCCAAGCCCGCCAAGCCGCCGGAAATGCCGGATGATTGATCCGGCCCTGATGGTGGTAAGTAATTAACCTGTGGGAGCGAGCTTGCTCGCGATGGGGATCTGACATTCAACATTTGTATTGGCTGTTACGACCCCATCGCGAGCAAGCTCGCTCCCACAGGCTTTTGGTCGGCTTGCGTTTACCAGCTGTAGCGATAACCCACGGTAGCCGCCCAAGGCTGTTCGATATCACTGCCGTTGGTGTAGCCGGCCTCGACAATCAGGCTGTGTTGCCCAGCCATCGATACCCTCATCCCGCCACCGATTTCCGCCCTTGAGCCCGGCAGACGGCTGTCGAGTTTTGCGCCGTTGACCTTCACGTGACTGTCGCCCGCATGCTCGGTAATCCACGCGGCCTTGGCGTAGGGTTTGATCGCGATGCCGTTATCCAGTTGCACCTCGCGACCGAACAAGCCGCCGACATGGCTTTGCAGCGACTTCATCGAATCCTGTTCCACGTCCAGACCATTGCTCGCCGTGTAGCGGCCACCACTGATGCGTGCTGCTTGCAATCCTGCCTGGGGTTCGACAAACCAGCCCTGGCCCAGGTCGATAGCCTTGCCGACTTGAACGTCAGCGCTCACGGCATGGTTCCTGTAATGCGCCTTGACCGGCTCACCCAGGTTGCTGGTGATGTCGATGTCGTTGTCCAGGCGGCTGTACTTCAGCGCGCCATCGAGATACAGCCCGCTGTGATCCAGATAGCTGGCATAGGCGCCGATCGTGGTGCTGTCGATGCTGCTTTTACTGGCCTCGCCGAAATCCTGATGTCCCTGACCCTGGCCGACCAGGCCGCCGACATAGAGTGTCCCGTCGGAGAATGGCAGGGCCTTGTCGGCACCGATTTCCAGACCGTTGACCTGTTGCTGGAACGCGCGGCTGGCACCCGTGTCCAGGCGTTGTTCGGTGCCATAACCGCGGGTCCACAGACCGCCCTTGTCCTTGCCTGAACGCAGGTCGCCGAAATGGCCGGTGGTGGCGCTCATTTGAGCACTGATCAGGGCCGCACCGGCTGTTTGGTTGGCGACAGCGGCGTTGGCGCCTTTGCTCAAGACTTCAGACTGCGGCAGGCGAGGAGGCTGGACGGGGCTGATCGGCTCAGCAGGGTCCACAGGAAAAGCCGGTTCGACCGGTGGCTGCACGGGTGGCTCGACAGGAGGTTGCACCGGCGGCTGCACCGGTGGTTCGACAGGAGGCTGCACCGGCGGCAGCACCGGTGGCTCGACAGGAGGCTGCACCGGCGGCTGAACGGGTGGCTCTACTGGCGGGGTGACGGGATCGATCTCGGCCAGATTGGCCAGGTACCAGTCGTTCCCTTGTTGATGCAGCTGGTAGCGATAAGCCCCGGCGTCAACAGTCTGACCATACAGCGTGAAGTTGCCGCTGCCACCATTGCCATCGACCAGCATCAGTTTCTGTAGCGCACCACTCGGCGCGCGACCGGAGTCGGCAACGATCAGTGTGTGGGTGTCGCTGACCGGCCCCTGGACCCTGATCAAGTCACCTTGCAGGGCTGCCAGGTCGGTGTTCATCAGGAAGCTGCCGTTGCCGCTCAGTGGACCCTCGAAGGTCAATACATGGAAGCCGCTGATTTCCGGGCCGGCGAAGTTGACCTGACCGTCGATGTGGCTGGTTCGACCGAGGGTTGCATCCCCCTTCAGTTGCAGCAGGCCGCCCTGATTGATCGTTGTCTCACTGGCGCCGGCGCGGTCGGCCAATACCATGACACCGCCTGTGTTGACCGTTGTAAGGCGCACGGAGGTACCGGCCGCGATATCCATCCTCGCGCCTTGATTGACCACCGTATCGGAGGCGGAGGCCGAATCGAGGACCGACAACACTCCACCGTTGTCAACAGTCGTCTGCCGCGCATTGCCGTTTTGATAGACCGTCATTTCAGCGTTGCCGATGCGGGTGTTTTTGGCCGTGGCATCCATGTACAGATACATTCTGCCGGCGTCTAGCTGCGTGTCGCTGACCACCGCGTTTTGCGCGACCTCGAAATCGCCGCCATCGACACGAGTGCTCAATGCCGTGGCCGAGCCGACGATGACCATCGTGCCGCCACTCTCCACCACGCTGTCGAATGCCGTGCTGCTGTCTTGTGCCATCAGCCATCCGTCGCCGATGACATGTGTGCCCTGCGCCGCGCCGGAATCCCGGAGGTCGATCACACCGTTGCTCACGGTACTGTCACTCAATACGCCGCCAGTGCCGACATGGAACGAGGAGCCATCGTCGATCAACACGTTGGCCTGTGGAGAAACCAGGCAGGTGATCCTGTCGCAACTGGCGGCATTGGCCAGCCCAGGCGTACCTCCCAATACCAGCAACGCTCCAGACACCGACTTCCAGGACAATCGCACACGCAACGCAAACATAGTGATCCGCCGCCAACAGGGAAAAGAGGAGGCGAATTCTGCGCAGGCGCGAGGGTTGGGTAATGCGGGCGAATCCCAAGTTTCTGTAGGAATCGTCCTACAAACTATCGCTGTCGATGACGCGTTGAATGTGCGCCTGCAAACGCTTCATCTGGCAAGCGAAGGCCTCGAACAAGCGATGCACTTCCTGTTGCGTGGTCGTTGCCTCACAGCCTGATTCCAGTTGTTCGCAGGCACCGATCAAAGGCGCCGCATGAATGATCCGCGCGCTGCCGAGTATTTTGTGGCAACGCCGGCCCATGGCACTGAAGTCGCCCGCGCGAAACAGGTCCTGCATGGCGTCGAAATCTTCCTGGTTGGTGCGCAGCACGGTCGTCAACAACTGGCGGGTCATGAGCGCATCGTCGGCGGTAATGTCGGTGACCCTGGACAGGTCGAAGCACGGCGCGGTGGCCTGGCGTGTTCGTTCGGCCTCGTGCAGGTAGCGTTCCAGCGCGCTGCGGGTCAGCGGCTTGAACAGGCAAGCGTTCATCCCGGCGTCGAGGCATCGTTGGATTTCCTCAGGCTGGGCGTTGGCGGTCAGGCCCACCACATGGGTCGGTGTGCGACCTTCGGCCACTTCGATGGCGCGTAACCGACGGGTCATCCTGTCGCCGTTGAGCAGCGGCATGCTGCAGTCGGTGATCAGGTAATCGAACGTGTCCTGGCGCCAGAGATTGAGGCCTTCCAGGCCGTTTTCGGCGCAGGTGACGCGCAGCCCCAGGGATTCGAGCTGGCGCTGCAACACCACGCGATTGAACTCGTGATCCTCTACAATCAGCACGTTGCGCCGCGGTAGCGTCGGCAATGGCAAGGGATCGACGGGCGATGGCGGGTCGCCTTCGCTGACTGGCGTCACCTGCATCGTCAGGGTAAAGCACGAGCCTTGGCCCGGGGCGCTCGTGCAGTCCAGGTGGCCACCCATCAGTTGGGTCAGTTGTTGACAGATGGCCAGGCCCAGACCGGTACCGGTCTGCAATTCGGAATCAGGGTCGGCAAACTGGGTGTAGGGCCGGAACAGGTGCTGGCGTTGTTGTTCGTCCATGCCGATGCCGGTGTCTCGCACCCTCAGTTGCAGGTGGACAAGTGGCGTGTCGCTTTCAAGGCTCAGCTCGACGGTCACCGTACCCTGTGTTGTGAATTTGATGGCGTTGCTCACCAGGTTGGACAGGATTTGCCGAAAG
Organism: Pseudomonas sp. GW821-FHT07G06; assembly: GCF_058986625.1. Taxonomy (NCBI): domain Bacteria; kingdom Pseudomonadati; phylum Pseudomonadota; class Gammaproteobacteria; order Pseudomonadales; family Pseudomonadaceae; genus Pseudomonas; species Pseudomonas sp. GW821-FHT07G06. The sequence goes on along the minus strand of NZ_JBYSVW010000001.1, from coordinate 13,769 downwards.
CGCAGTGCATCGAGTTGCACCGCGAGGTCCGGGCCATGGCTGACAAATTCCAGTGCCAGGTTTTTCTGTTGGGCGAGGCTGGCGAAGCTCTGCAGCACTGTGCGCGCCAGGCGTTGCGGATAACCGCTGGCGCTACGTAACTCAAACTGCCCCGACTCGATTTTCGACAGGTCGAGAATCTCGCCAATCAGCTCCATCATGCCATTGGCGGATTTCTGCGCGATGTCGATCAGTTCGGCTTCGGTATTTTGTTCGGGTTGATGCTCGCGCAGCAGTTCAAGCACACCCACCAGTGCACTCATGGGGGTGCGAATTTCGTGGCTCATGACCGCCAGGAAATGGCTTTTGCCGCGATTGGCCGCCTCGGCCTGTTTCCTGGCCTGGATCAGCGCCTGTTGCAAGTGGTGTTGTTCGGTCAGGTCGATCCAGCCACCAATGACCCCGGTCATGGTGCCATTGGAATCACGGTACGGCAGTGCCCAGTGGTACACGTGGTGTTTCCGGCCCTTGACTGTCATGGTGAAGTTGTCGAAGGATGGTTCCCCGCTTTCAAGGGTCGCTCGGTGAATCCGCTTGTAACTGTGGGCGTCGTCGAGGGGCAGGATGCCGGCTTCGATCAAGCCTTTGTTCAGCACCCGATCCAGCTCGACCTTCATCGTTTGCAGGTAGGCACGGTTGCAGGTCAGCAGCACGCCTTTGCGGTCGCGGACGTAGATCGGGTGTGGCGTGCCGTCCACCAGCACCTTCATGAACTCCAGTTGGTCGTTCAAGGCTCTTTGTGCCTTCCGGCGTTCGGCGATTTGCCGGCGAAGTCCGAAATTCCAGGCAAGCACCACCAGCAGCACCAGCACCATCCCCAGCACCGCTCGAAAGAACCAGTTCTTGTAGGCGCTCCAGCCACCGTGGCTTTCCTGTGGGTTCTGCCAGCGGCTGGCCAGGTCACTCAATTCATCGGGCGAGATGTCGAGCAGCGCCTTGTCGAGGATCGAGACCAGTTCGGTGTTCTGTTTGCCGCTGGCAAAGGCGATCAGCGCGGGTTGCGCGCCGAGCACCGAGTCGATTTGCAACTGGCCACGGAAGAACCGGTCGATCAGGTAGCCGGCGCCCAGTTGTGGCTGAATCACGCCTTCGACCTGACCTTCGGCGAGCAATTCGTAAGTCTCGATCGGTGTATCGACTTCGACCACCTTGATGTCGGGCCATTCGCGTTCCAGCCAGTTGGCCGCCGGGGAATCCTTGATGATCGCCACGGACTGCCCCTTGAGCCGGGCCAGGCCTTCATGCTCGGGCTGCACCCGGGTGACCAGCACGAACGGGTTGACCATGTAGGGCCGGGAGAACGCCAGCCGTTCCTCGCGTCGTTCACTGTAGGTCAGCGCGGCGATCAGGGCGGGCGGGTCGCGCTCGGTGCGGCGGATCATGGCTTGCACCGATGAAACCTTGCGCGGGCGGAACACCAGGCCGGTACGGTCGTTGATCATCTCCAGCAGGTCGGCGGCCATACCACGCATCTGATCGTGGGAATCAAACAGGCTGAAAGGCGAATACAGGTCGTTGGCCAGCACTTCGATCTGCGGATGGTCCTTGATCCATTGCTGCTCGGTGGCGGTCAGCTGCAAGCGGTTGTATCCGAGCCCCGGGTTGGCGCCGATGCCCCAGCGGCGGGCGATGACGATGCGCTCCTGGGGCGTAATGCTTGTCAGCGCGCTGTTGAGCAGGGTCAGTAGTCGGGTGTTCTGGCGCTGCAGAGCGAAACTGAATCCCAGGCCTTCGGAGTCGCGCTGGATGGTCTGTTTCAGGCTCTGCTGGTAACTGCGCTCGAGCAGATGCTGTGCGGAAATCGCGTCGGTGAGCAGCACCATGCCTTCGCCATAGGCCACCATGCCGAGGCCGTGCTGGGTCGATTCGACGGTCTGCACCGGGTGGTCGGGAAACAGCGAAATCACCCGATCCTGTTGAGTCCAGTCCGGATCGAACAGCACCGTGGTGCCTGCTGGCAGTTCATTGTTCATCCAGTGGGTGCCGAAGCGGCTGATCAGCACGGCCTGGTCATAGGCGTAGGGTGCGCTCAGGCGCAGGTCACTGTACTGCGCTTCCAGGTGATTGATCCGCGGCACCAGATCGATTTCGCCCCGTTGCAATGCGCTCAGCGCATCGGACTGACGGGCATAACGTTCGACGTGCACCCGTACGCCCAGGGTTCGTGCCAGCAAGTCGAGGTAGTCGGCCGACAGGCCTTCGTAGTCCTTTTGGTTGGCCGTGATGTCCAGTGGTGGGCGGTCCGGCAGATAGACGCCGGCGCGCAAGACGTCCTTGTGGTCCAGCCAATGGCGCTGCGCGGTGCTGAGCGACAGGTTCATGTCGCTCGTGGTCGCACGGCTGAGCAGCGTCAGGGGATCGGCGCGGGCGGTCAGGGCCACCAATATCAGGCCGAGTACTCCCGACAGCCGCAGGAACAGTCGAATCATGGTCAGGTCAGGTCGTTGCGTTTGGCGAACTCGATCAACTCGAGCAAATTGCTGGCGTTGAGCTTTTGCATCAGGCGGGTCTTGTAGGTACTGATCGTCTTGTTGCTCAACAACATATCGTCGGCGATCTGCTTGTTGCTCAAGCCTTGGGCCAGGCCGTGCAATACCTTGAGTTCGCGCCGGCTAATGCCGTTGAGCAGTTGCGCATCGTTGCGGGCGAAATCGCTGTGGCGCACCGAGTTGAGCGTACCGACCGGAAACCAGGATTTGCCACTGGCTAGCGCCTTGAGCGCCGTCACGATCTCCACCGGGTCATCGACCTTCGACAAAAAGCCTGCTGCGCCGGCCCGCATGCATTGCGCCGCATACGCCTGGCTCTTGAGTCCTGTATGGACCAGGACATGAGCCGGACTGCCGCCGATGCGCAGGCGGTCGATCACCGCCATGCCGTCGAGCTGCGGAATATCCAGGTCGAGCACTATTGCATCGGGTTTGAGCTCGAACGCCTTGCTCAATGCGTCCACACCGTTGTCGCACTCACCGACAATGACATGGCCTTCACGGGCCAGAATCATCCCGATTGCCATGCGCACGACAGCGTGGTCATCGACCAACAGCACTTTCATGGATCAATCCTCATGTCCTGTTTCAGCATAGTCCCGCCACTGCCAAGGATTCGGCAGACCTGATGCATGGCCAGGTGAAGCAAAAAAGAGGCGCGAATCCTACTTGGTTCGTGTGGGTATGCAAGGTTGGACGACAGGGTAAACCTGCAGGAGCGAGCAAACCCGCTCCTGCAGGTGGGTGTTATCGGGCAAGGGCACTCAGAATCTGATGCGCAATCCTGACCCGCTGCGCGTTCGGGAAGTTTTTGTTGGCCAGCATCACAATGCCGATCTCCTTGGATGGCACGTATGCCACGTAAGCACCAAAGCCACCGGTTGAACCTGTCTTGTTGATCAGCACGTTCTGCGGCTGTGCTTGCGGCGGGTTCAGCCACTGGACTTCATGGGCCTGCATGGCCATCGGCGTGGAGTTGCCGTCCAGCAAGCGATCCAGTGTGATCGGGAAGCGATACATCTCCCAGCCCAGGCCCTGGGTCATGTCGCCAACGCTGTAGTAGGCGCTATGAGTCAAGGCGATGGCTTGCTGCAACGGCTTGTCCAGAGACGCCGGCTTCATGTTGGCATCGACGTAGGCCAGCAAGTCAGAGGCGCTGGTCTTCACCCCGTACGCCTCGGAATCCAGCGCCCCCGGAGTGACCCGCACCGGCTTGTCGTCCTTGTTGTAGCCCTGGGCGTACAGCGCCATCTGGTCCTGCGGCACATGCACATAGGTGTGCTTGAGGCCCAGTTTCGGCAGTAGGGTTTTCTCCATCAGGTCATCGAACGGCTGGCCCATGCTGTGGGCGGCGAGGTAGCCGAACAGGCCAAGGCTGGGGTTCGAATACAGTCGATGGCTGCCGGGGGCGTAGAGCGGTTTCCATTGTTTGTAGTAGCCGAGCATTTTGTCGGCCGAATCAGATTCGGCAGGAAATTGCAGCGGCAGGCCGCCGGCGCTGTAGGTGCCCAGTTGCAGCACGCTGATGTGGTCGAAAGCGCTGCCGCGCAAGGCCGGCAGGACCTGGCTGGCCTTGTCCGACAGTGACAGTTTGCCCGTGGCCTGGGCGTAGGCGGCGAGGGTGGCGGTGAAGGTTTTACTGACGGAGCCGATTTCGAACAGGGTGTCTTTTGTGACGGGGCTGCCGGTTTCCTTCGAGGCGACGCCATAGTTGAAGTAGTGCGGTTGGCCGTTGACGGTGACCGCCACGGCCATGCCGTGGATACCTTCGGCCTGCATCACCGGTTGTACGGCGGCGTTCACCAGCGTCTCGATTTGATCCTGTGCCATGCACTGGCCTGCGGCAAATATCGCCATGCCGGCGGCGATGGTTTTCAGCCTGTCCATGTGGGTTTCATCCGTCGTTGATTCAGTTGCGCGCCATTTTAGGGGGTTAAGCGCTATGCTCCGAGCGCTTTTTAAAGCGGCCGCCAACAGGCGGCCACGCGCGACCCTTGAATCAACTCACTTGGCGATTCAACTCACTGGGCGTTTCAACGCACCAGGCACGGCCGCTTGTTATCGAACTTCCAGCCGGGAATCAGGAACTGCATGGCCACGCTGTCATCCCGCGCCCCCAGGCCCATGCCTTTGTACAGTTCATGAGCTTTGGCGACCTGATCCATGTCCAGCTCCACCCCCAGCCCCGGTTTCTGCGGCACCTGCACGCAGCCGCCGACGATTTGCAGCGGGGCCTTGGTCAGGCGCTGGCCGTCCTGCCAGATCCAGTGAGTGTCGATGGCGGTGATCTCGCCCGGCGCGGCCGCCGCGACATGGGTGAACATCGCCAGGGAAATGTCGAAGTGGTTGTTGGAGTGCGAACCCCAGGTGAGGCCCCATTCGTGGCACATCTGCGCCACGCGCACCGAACCCTGCATGGTCCAGAAGTGCGGATCGGCCAGGGGTATGTCGACCGACTGTAACTGGATCGCGTGGCCCATCTCCCGCCAGTCGGTGGCGATCATGTTGGTTGCGGTTTTCAGCCCCGTGGCCCGGCGGAATTCAGCCATGACTTCGCGTCCCGAGTAACCGTTTTCCGCCCCGCACGGGTCTTCGGCGTAGGCCAGCACGCGGTGCTGATCGCGGCACAGGCGGATGGCTTCCTTCAGTGACCAGGCCCCATTCGGGTCAAGGGTGATGCGCGCATCGGGGAAGCGTTCGGCGAGGGCCGTGACCGCTTCGATTTCGGCGTCGCCGCTGAGCACGCCGCCCTTGAGCTTGAAGTCCTTGAAGCCATAACGCGCGTGCGCCGCCTCGGCCAGGCGGACCACCGCCTCGGCGGTCATGGCTTTTTCGTGACGTACGCGGAACCAGTCGTTGTCGGCGTCTGGCTCGCTGCGATAGGCGAGGTCTGTTTCGTTGCGATCACCGACATAAAACAGATAGCCAAGCATCTTCACTTCATTGCGCTGCTGGCCTTCGCCGAGCAGGGCGGCGACCGGCACGTCCAGGTGCTGGCCAAGCAGATCGAGCAACGCGGCTTCCAGGCCGGTGACGGCGTGAATGGTGATGCGCAGGTCGAAGGTCTGCAATCCGCGACCGCCGGCATCGCGGTCGGCAAAGGTCTGGCGTACCTGGTTGAGAATCTTCTGGTAAGTGCCGATCGGGCTGCCGACCACCAGGCTGCGTGCGTCTTCCAGGGTCTGGCGAATGCGCTCGCCACCCGGCACTTCGCCGACGCCGGTGTGGCCGGCGTTGTCCTTGAGGATCACGATGTTGCGGGTGAAAAACGGGCCGTGGGCGCCGCTGAGATTGAGCAGCATGCCGTCGTGGCCGGCCACCGGAACAACCTGCATGCTGGTGATGATCGGGGCTTTGGCGATGTCGTGTGCGGTCATGTTGTTATCCTTTTAAACCAATGATTCAGGCGTGGTGGGGCGCTGGTTTGCCCGGTGCGGTGACGGGGGCGACCTTGGGTTTGTTGCGTGCGGCAAAGACGATGATCGCGGCGATGATCGAGGTCGCGGCCAAGCCGTAGAGTCCGCCCTGGATGGAGCCGGTGCGTTCCTCCAGCAGACCGAAGGTGGTCGGCGCGACAAAACCGCCGAGGTTGCCCACCGAGTTGATCAGCGCGATGACACCGGCGGCGATGCGTGCGTCCAGATAAGCCTGGGGAATCGGCCAGAACAGCGACGAGGCCGATTTGAAACCCAGCGCCGCAAAGCAGATCGCGACGAAGGCGAAGACCGGCCCGCCGGTGGTGGACATGAACATCCCGGCCGCGGCGATCAGCAGGGCCGCGGCGACCCAGGCTTGCTGATGCTTCCACTTGGCCGACAACGAGGCGAAGGCATACATGCCGACAATCGACAGCAGCCACGGAATCGAGTTGAACATTCCGACCTGGAAGTCGCTGAGGTCGCCCATCTTCTTGATGATGCTCGGCAGCCAGAAGGTCGCGGCGTAGATGGTCAGCTGGATAAAGAAGTAGATCACGCAGAACAGGATGATCTGGCGGTCCTTGAGCAATTTGCCCAGTGACGGCTTGATCGGTGTGGCAGCTTCGCGGGCCAGTTGTTCGTCGTCGATGGCCTTGACCAGTGCGTCCTGCTCGTCGCGGTTCAGCCATTTGGCATCATGGGGTTTGGAGTCGAGCCAGAACCAGACAAAAACACACAGACCCACCGAGAACATACCTTCGATGAAGTACATCCATTGCCAGCCATGCATCCCGAATCCACTGATCTGCAGCAGCAAACCGGACAGGGGACCGGAGATCAGCGAGGCAATCGCCGAGCCGCTGAGGAAAATCGCAATCGCCTTGCCGCGCTCCACGCCAGGTAGCCAGCGGGTGAAGTAGTAGATCACCCCGGGAAAGAATCCGGCCTCGGCCACGCCCAGCAGAAATCGAAGGATATAGAAGTGGGTTTCGTTCTGGATGAACGCCATCCCCGCGGCGACCAGGCCCCAGGTCAGCATGATCCGAGTCAGCCAGATACGCGCGCCGACTTTTTGCAGAAGGATGTTGGAGGGCACTTCGAACAGCGCATAACCGATGAAGAACAGGCCGGCACCCAGGCCGTAGGCGGCAGCGCCAATGCCCAGGTCGTGTTCCATGTGGGCGCGGACGAAACCGATGTTCACTCGATCGATGTAATTGACGATGAACATGATGACGAACAGCGGCAAGACGTGACGTTTGACTTTGGCGATGGCGGACTTCAGCGCTGAATTGGCGTCGTCGTGCATCCCGGAGACGGATGTATTCACTGCGTTTTCTCCCACTCGTTATTTTTATGCGGGGTGAAGCTGAGTGCTGCGTTGTTGATAGACATCATACAACTAGGTTTTTTGATCTTGCAACCGCCTTTGTCCAATGAAATGGCGCTGTATTAGAAGTTTTTTATTCCGATGGTGGTGGCGGGTGGTCTTTAAAACGAATCAAAATGGGCTTGTTGTTGAGTGTTGTCATACAAGTTGAGCGAGATTTTTCAGGATTCCCGCCCATCGCGGTGCTACGATTCGATAGCCCTGATTTCCGGACACCTTCATGCAAGAAGACCTCGAAGCACCCGCCCGCAAGCGCAGCCACAACCTGGCCCATGACCTGGTGGAGAAACTGACCCAGCGCATCCTGCTCGGCCAGATGTTGCCCGGCGACAAGCTGCCGTCGGAAAACACCATCGTTCAGGAACACGGGGTCAGTCGCACGGTGGTGCGCGAGGCGATCTCGAAGTTGCAGGCCTCGGGGCTGGTGGAAACCCGGCATGGCATTGGCACGTTCGTGATCGAGCGCGCACCGGAGCAGGGGCTGCGGCTGAATGTCGACACGGCGTTGGGGGTGCGCAGCATTCTGGAATTGCGCATGGGCCTGGAAACCCAGGCGGCGGCGCTGGCGGCAACTCGCCGCACCGATCTGCAACTGGCGCAGATGCGTGAAGCGCTGGACGACTATCAAAACCTGCTGGCCAACAACGACAGCTGTGTCGAAGCGGACCGGCGTTTTCATCTGCTGATCGCCGAAGCCACCGGCAACGTCTGCTTCACCGAAATCATGCAGCACCTGGGCAGCGCCATGATCCCGCGCACCCGGGTTAATGCCGCCGAGCGGGGGGCCGTGGACTTGAGCAAGCTCGGCGAGCTGGCCAATCTTGAGCACGAGGCGATCCTCAATGCCATCAAGCGCCAGGACCCGGACGCGGCGCGGGCAGCGATGTGGTTGCACCTGACTAACAGTCGTGACCGGTTTTCGCCCAGTTGATAGTCAGTGACACCGAGTCATCGTTCTTCGCGAGCAAGCCCGCTCCCACAGGTTTTGAGTCGTGCTCAAATGCTGCGGCAAAAATAAAACCCTGTGGGAGCGGGCTTGCCCGCGAAGGCGCCCGACCAGACGGCGCAAAACATGGATCAGACCCGAGCAACCTGAACAACCACAGCCCGCCGCTCCAGATTCAACGCCAGCACACTTGCCAACACCACCAGCCCGCCGACCACGATCATCAACGTCGGCCGTTCGCCGAGCGCACAGGATGCAATCACCATCGCCGTCGGCGGCGTCAAATACAGCGTCATGGTCGCCCGGCTCAAATCGACATGCGCCAGCACATAGGCCCAGGCCAGGTACGCCAGGGCACTGGGGAATATCCCCAGGGCAATCACTGCCCACTGCACGCGCAGCGGCGCCAGGGCGACTTGATCCACCAGGCCGGGCAGAAAAATCAACAGCAGCACCGTACCGGACCACACCGTGTAGCACACCAGCGTCAGCCCGTCGTAACGCCCGGTGTGATGTTTTTGCAGGGCAAAGTAGAGACTCCAGGACACCGCCGCCAGCAGGATCAGCAAGCCATGGGCGTCAAGGCTGCCCAGGCCATGATCGCCCGCCACCACTATCACCACGCCAAACAACCCGAGCAGCACACAACCCCAGCGCCACAGACTCACCTGATCCTTGAACACGAAGCGCGCGATCAACGTGCTGAACAGCGGCGTGGTCTGGGCCAGGACGCTCGAAGCGCCAGCGCTGACTCCCTGCTGCCCGAAGTTGATCGCCACGTGATGCAGGCTCACGGCAAAGAAACCCAGGCCGAACATCAGCGGCAAGTCTCGCAGGTTGGGCAGGCGGATGCCTTTGATGACCGCGACCACGGCCATGAACACGGAGGCCAGCAGGAAGCGCAGCAGGGCCAGGTGCACGGGGTCGTAGGCCTGCAAACCGATATGAATGCCGGTCGGGGAGTATCCCCAGCACGCCACGACAAACGCCATGGCCAGAATGATTTTCCAGGGTGAAGCGGGGGAGGGTGTGAGCGGCGTCATGGTCGTGCACCTGTGGGCTGATGCACGGAGTATCAGAAAGCGCATCGTTCGCCACAACTGACTTATACTGCGCTGACCATTCACTATGGGTGATGTATGGAGCTGGCACAGATTCGCATGTTCAAGACCGTGGCCGACGTCGGCAGCATTGCCCGCGCGGCCGAACTGCTGCATTGCGTGCCGTCCAACATCACGGCACGGATCAAGGCCCTCGAGGCGGAGCTGGGTGTCGCGCTGTTCCTGCGCGAAGGCCGAGGGCTGCGCATCAGCCCGTCGGGGCAGACCTTCCTGGCCTACGCCTCGAAAATTCTCGCCCTGACCGCCGAGGCCAAGCGCGCGGTCGATCCTTCGGCCGAACCCTCAGGGCCGTTGCGCATCGGCGCCATCGAGTCGTCGGCCACCGGGCGATTGCCGCGCCTGCTGGCGAAATTCCACAAGCGTTTCCCGCAGGTGGCGCTGGAGCTGACCACCGGTGCCTGGGGGCAACTGCTCGATGACACGCTCAATCACAAGCTCGACGGCGCCATCGTGGCAGTGGATGTCGAACGTTCGCACCTCAAGCGCACGCCGATGTACCGCGAAGAGTTGCTGCTGATCGCCTCGACGTCACTGGGGCCGTTGCGCGACATCAGCGATTTGCAGGACCAGACCGTGTTCATGTGGCCCCAGGGTTGTCCGTACCGGGCGGCGCTGGAGCATTGGTTGCTGCGACAGGGGCAGGCACTGCCGATTGTCAGCCTGGCCAGTTATGGCGCGATTGTCGGTTGCGTCAGCGCCGGGGCCGGCGTGGCGCTGGTGCCCAAGGGGATCTTCGACCAATACGCCAAAGGTGCGGGGTGCGCGGGGTTTGAGTTCCCTGAGCTGACCGGCGTCGACAACCTGTTTTACTGGCACGAAAACGCCGGGGTGCACCCGGCGCGCGAGGCGTTCGTGGCGATGTTGCGCGAGGAGTTTGCCTGAGGCAGTACCTGTGGGAGAGCCTGTGGGAACGAGCTTGCTCGCGATGACGGAGTGTCAGTCGCCAACAAGATTGACTGATACACCGCTATCGCGAGCAAGCTCGCTCCCACAGGGTTTTGTGTGTATTTGAAGGTCAGTTCACACCTACGTCCCGCATCAGCAAACCAAACTGCAGATCCACCGCATCCGGAATCGGCAAATACACCGTATGCCCATCCCCCGGTGCAACGTCGATCGCTTCGCACTTGGCGTTCTGCAACTGATGCAGATCGAAGTGGAAGTTGCCCTTGGGCGTCATCAGCTCCATGTGGTCACCCACGCCGAAGCGGTTTTTCACCTTGACCTCGGCCAGGCGATCCCGGCGCTGTCCGGTCAGCTCACCGACAAACTGTTGCCGTTCCGACACCGAGCTGCCGTTCTGGTAGTTCTGGTATTCGTCATGCACATGCCGACGCAGAAAACCTTCGGTGTAGCCGCGCTGGGCGAGGGACTCCAGGTCGGTCATCAGGCCGCGGTCGAAGGCCCGGCCCGCCACCGCGTCGTCGATGGCCCGGCGATAAACCTGGGTAGTGCGCGCGCAATAAAAGTGCGATTTGGTCCGGCCTTCGATTTTCAGCGAGTGCACGCCCATCTGCGTCAGGCGTTCGACGTGCTGCACGGCACGCAGATCCTTGGCGTTCATGATGTACGTGCCGTGTTCGTCTTCGAAGGCGGGCATCTGTTCGCCGGGACGATTGGCTTCCTGCAACAGGAACACCTGATCCGTGGGCGCGCCGATGCCCAGGGTCGGTTCGGGATCGAATGCCTGCACGATCTCGCCCAGCTGGTTTTCCGTGGCCGGTTGCGCTGTGTATTTCCAGCGACAGGCGTTGGTGCAGGAGCCCTGATTGGCATCGCGCCGGTTCATGTACCCCGACAGCAGGCAGCGCCCGGAATAGGCCATGCACAACGCGCCATGCACGAACACTTCCAGTTCCATGGCAGGCACTTGCCCGCGGATCTCGGCGATCTCTTCCAGCGACAGCTCCCGCGACAGGATGATCCGGCTCAAGCCTTGCTGCTGCCAGAACTCGACGCTTGCCCAGTTCACCGTATTGGCCTGCACCGAAAGGTGGACCGGCATCTGCGGGTAGTGCCGGCGCACCAGCATGATCAGGCCGGGGTCGGACATGATCAGCGCATCGGGGGCCATGGCGATCACCGGTTCAAGGTCCTTGAGGAAGGTCTTGAGCTTGGCGTTGTGCGGCGTGATGTTCACCACCACGTAGAAGCGCTTGCCCTGCGCCTGGGCCTCGCGAATGCCGAGGGCGAGGTTGGCGTGGTCGAATTCGTTGTTGCGCACCCGCAGGCTGTAGCGCGGCTGGCCGGCGTACACGGCATCGGCGCCGTAGGCGAAGGCATAACGCATGTTTTTCAGGGTGCCGGCGGGGGCGAGCAGTTCTGGCGCGGTGAGGTTCATGGCGGTGTCGATCGCAAAAGCCGCGCAGGGTAAACGCCCCGTGCCGAGCGTTTATTGACCTGGATCCATGTCTGATCAACAAAGAGATGGCACTCGCGCGAGCCGTAGCGGACTAAACATCAGGGCGGAAGTGTTTCGTCCCGGCGGGCATGGACCGGATATGAACGAAGAAACCCTTAAAGACAGATCGCTGACCGTCCTTCTGGCCCTGGTGAGCGTCGCCTTCATCTGGATCCTGCTGCCGTTCTACGGCGCTGTGTTCTGGGCGGTAATCCTCGCCATCCTCTTTGCTCCGCTGCAACGACGGCTGCAGCTGAAGTTCGGCTGGGAGCGCAACCTCACGTCACTGCTCACGCTGAGCATCTGCCTGTTGGTCGCGATCCTGCCAGTGATAGTCCTCGGCATCTTCCTGGTCCAGGAGGGGGCCGCGCTCTACAAGAGCATCGAGAGCGGCGAACTGGACATCGCCGGGTACGTGGCGCAGTTCAAGCACAGCCTGCCGCCGTATTTCCAGAACCTGCTGGACCGCTTCGGCATGGGCGAGCTGAACGGGCTGCGAGAGAAAATCGTCAAGAGTGCGATGACCGGCGGGCAGGAACTGGCCGCCCAGGCCTTCATTTTTGGCCAGGGCACGTTCGAGTTCATCGTCAGTTTCTTCATCATGCTGTACCTGCTGTTCTTCTTCCTGCGCGACGGCGCGGAACTGGCGCGCAAGGTGCGTGCGGCGGTGCCGTTGGAGGAACAGCAGAAACGTCGTTTGCAGCTCAAGTTCAATCGTGTGGTACGGGCCACGGTGAAGGGCAACCTGGTGGTGGCGATCACACAAGGCGCGCTGGGTGGCCTGATTTTCTGGTTCCTGGACATTCCCAGCATATTGCTCTGGGCGGTGTTGATGGCGTTTCTGTCGCTGTTGCCGGCGGTGGGGGCGGGGATTGTCTGGGTGCCGGTGGCGGCGTTTTTCCTGCTCACCGGGGCGATCTGGCAGGGCGTGGTGCTGGGATTGTTCGGGATCTTCGTGATCGGCCTGGTGGATAACGTGCTTCGACCGATTCTCGTGGGCAAGGACACCCGGATGCCGGATTACATGATCCTGATCTCGACCCTCGGCGGCCTGGCGATTTTCGGGCTGAACGGCTTTGTCATCGGCCCGTTGATCGCGGCCCTGTTCATGTCCAGCTGGGACATTTTCATCGAAACCAAACCGCGGGTGCAGCTGCCTTAGGCGCTGAGCCTGCCGGACTGGCCGGAGCCGATGCGTTGCGACAGCTCGCGGGCGGCGGGCAGCGAAGTGAGCGGGCCGCTGATCTGCACACCGTCCTGCACCAGATACCAGCAGGCGAGCATGCCCAGCTCTCTGAGCTGTGCGGGGACGGCGCTGCCGATAACGGACATGATCTGAACCTGGGACATGAAAAGTACCTCCATCAATCTGTGGAGCTACTTTAAAGTCCGGGTGCCTCGAGGAGTAATCAACGCTTTCGATAGTGGTCATTGATGCCAGCGGGGGCAAACGACCGTTGGTCGGTCAGTTGACCACCTGATCGAGCATGTTCACCACTTCCTGCTCGTTGAGCAGGCCCTTGCGCACCAGGTTTTGCGTCAGCAGCGAGAGAAACTTGGCGCTGCGATGACCTTCCAGGTGCTTGAGTTCGGTCAGTGCGTTGTACACCTTGCTGGAGGTGCACAGACCGACGATGCGGTGCGGGTTTTGCGTTGGCATGTGGTCGTCCTTGTTGTTATCAACCTGTTTTCGACGGACAGCACCGAGCTTGCGGATCTGTCATGACAAAAATATGACCGTTTTTTGCCACACGGCAGAAAACCGGTCGAGTCCATCTTGCCCGATTCTGCCGCGCGCACTGTCCCGATAGCGACCTTGGCGAGATTTATCCAGACCTGCACCGATCAACGGGCATAAAAAAGGTTGTTCACGCAATTGCGGGGAATACCGATAACTGTAGGAGCGAGCTTGCTCGCGATGGAGGTCAACGATGATGCGGGGAGCCTGACACCCCGCGGTGCTC